>NZ_JAFCWZ010000003.1:0-576612 GCF_049897785.1 Pseudomonas sp. TSRC2-2 | reverse complement strand
TGCGCTTCCGATCTCTCGTTAGCGGGAGGCGAATTCTACAGCGTTAATCGCTGCTGTCAACACCTCTTTTTCTCCGCTTTCGACCGAGAAGATCGAACCGTTAAAAGAGCTACACATCATTGCTCTTTCAACTCCTTCCAGGCTTCGATGATCTGAAGCAAGCCGCTGCCGAAAACTGCATAACTCTTTGAATCTCAAGGAGTTTTCCGTTTCGACTGCGCCGGAAGTGGGGCGAATTATAGACCTCTAAAATTCGCCGTCAACCCCTAATTCCAACTTTATTCAGATTTCAACGTGATACGTGCAAAAGCCTTCTTACCCGCCTGGCAAACGTGAGTCGCGCCCAGTGCATATATAAAGGAGCGATCAACCACTTCACCATCGACACGGACCCCGCCCGCTGCCAACAGGTCGCGCGCCGCTGCGGAGTTTTTCACCAGGCCCGCCTTGTTAAGAACAGCAGCGATCGGCATATCTTCAGCCGAAGCCAGTTCGATCTCAGGCAAGTCATCTGGAAGCTCGCCATCTTTCATCCGGTTGCCAGCGCCACGGTGAGCATTTGCCGCCGCCTCCTCACCATGGAAACGCGCAACGATCTCTTCAGCCAGCTTGATCTTGATGTCACGCGGATTCGCACCCGCCTTTACATCAACCTGGAATGCGTTGATTTCATCCATCGACCGAAAGCTGAGCAACTCGAAGTAACGCCACATCAGCGCATCCGGGATCGAAACCAGCTTGCTGTACATGACGCCCGGCGCCTCCTGGATACCGACGTAGTTGCCCAGCGACTTGGACATCTTCTTAACGCCATCCAGACCTTCCAGCAGCGGCATGGTCAGAATGCACTGAGCTTCCTGGCCATAACCACGCTGCAACTCGCGCCCCATCAGCAGGTTGAACTTCTGATCGGTACCGCCCAGTTCCACATCCGCGCGCAGCGCTACCGAGTCATACCCCTGAACCAGCGGATAGAGGAACTCGTGAATAGCGATCGGTTGATTGGTGGTGTAGCGCTTGTCGAAGTCGTCGCGCTCGAGCATGCGAGCGACGGTGTACTGCGAAGTCAGACGAATGAAATCCGCAGGCCCCATCTTGTCCATCCAGGTGGAGTTGAAGGCAACTTCGGTTTTCGCCGGATCAAGAATTTTGAAAACCTGAGTCTTGTAGGTCTCGGCATTCTCCAGAACCTGCTCGCGCGTCAGCGGTGGACGCGTAGCGCTCTTGCCACTCGGATCACCGATCATCCCGGTGAAGTCACCTATAAGGAAGATCACCTGATGCCCCAGCTCCTGGAACTGACGCAGCTTATTAATAAGCACGGTATGACCCAGATGCAGATCCGGAGCGGTCGGATCGAAACCAGCCTTGATACGCAACGGTTGGCCGCGCTTGAGCTTCTCGACCAGCTCGGACTCGACCAATAGTTCTTCCGCACCACGTTTAATCAGCGCTAGCTGCTCTTCAACCGACTTCATAACAGACCCGCAAGGCTCAGATTCAAAGGGAACCAACCATACAAGAACGCGCACCAATTACAAGTTTTGCCCGGCGCACGAACACCAATCCACGGGCCTTGGCTCCGCAGACTTGCTTCACAGATGATTTGGTTATATTTTATACAGTTATTTCATCTTCATCATGTCATTCATCTTTTCCAATTCATCTATTCAAAGTCAAAAATTACCTATGACCACAGAACCGTCTAAAGCGCCCCCGCTTTACCCTAAGACCCACCTGCTTGCCGCAAGTGGAATCGCCGCCCTTCTCAGTCTGGCGTTGCTGGTATTCCCGTCCAGCGACGTTGAAGCCAAAAAGACGACTCTGAGTCTCGAACTGGAAAGCCCTGCCGAACAACTGACACAAGATCAAGACGCCGCTGACGCGGCTCAAGCCACAAACGAACCGGCAGCTTCGCCGTTTGCACAAATCGAAAACAGCCGCGAAAGCACCGCGCAAACCGCTGAAACCGCCCCGGCGCCTGTCGCGCTCGCAGAGAAGCCGAAAGAGCCAGGCCATCGGGAAGTGGTCGTCGCCAAAGGCGACACACTGTCTACCCTGTTCGAAAAGGTCGGTCTGCCGGCGGCGTCCGTGCATGAAGTACTGGCGAGCGATAAGCAAGCCAAGCAGTTCAGCCAGCTCAAGCGTGGTCAGAAACTCGAATTCGAACTGAGTCCGGAAGGCCAGTTGACCAGCCTGCATAGCAAGGTCAGCGATGTTGAAACCATCACCCTGACCAAAAACGACAAGGGTTATTCGTTCAATCGCGTCACCGCCAAGCCAACCGTTCGCACCGCTTACGTACACGGCGTTATCAACAGCTCACTGTCGCAGTCGGCTGCGCGGGCTGGCCTGTCTCACAGCCTGACCATGGATATGGCGAGCGTCTTCGGGTACGACGTCGATTTCGCACAGGACATTCGCCAAGGCGACGAATTCGATGTGATCTACGAGCAGAAAGTCATCAATGGCAAAGCCGTCGGCAACGGCCCGATCCTGTCTGCACGCTTCACCAACCGCGGCAAGACTTACACCGCGGTTCGCTACACAAACAAACAAGGCAACAGCAGCTATTACACTGCCGATGGCAACAGCATGCGCAAGGCTTTCATCCGGACACCGGTTGACTTCGCCCGCATCAGCTCGAAATTTTCCATGGGCCGCAAACATCCGATTCTCAACAAGATCCGCGCCCACAAAGGCGTTGACTATGCCGCACCACGGGGCACGCCGATCAAGGCTGCTGGTGACGGCAAAGTGTTGCTGGCCGGCCGTCGTGGTGGTTACGGCAACACTGTGATCATTCAGCACGGCAACACTTACCGCACGCTTTACGGCCACATGCAGGGCTTCGCCAAAGGCGTGAAAACCGGCGGCACCGTCAAGCAAGGTCAGGTGATCGGCTACATCGGCACCACGGGGCTGTCGACTGGTCCGCATTTGCACTATGAATTCCAGGTCAATGGCGTACACGTCGATCCGCTGGGCCAGAAGCTGCCGATGGCCGATCCGATCGCCAAGTCCGAACGCGCGCGCTTCATGTCGCAGAGCCAGCCATTGATGGCGCGCATGGATCAAGAGAAGGCCACCATGCTGGCTTCGAGCAAGCGCTAGGCCATGGCCCTGTATATCGGTGTGATGTCCGGAACCAGTCTCGACGGGCTGGACATCGCCCTGATCGAGCAGAACCCGGCGATCAACTTGATCGCCACCCACTACCTGCCAATGCCTGACTCCCTGCGCGCCGAGCTGCTTGGCTTGTGTGCCAGCGGCGACGACGAGATCGCTCGTTCGGCGATTGCTCAGCAACGCTGGGTCGAACTTGCCGCTTCAGGTATCCACGCCCTCCTCACCCGACAACAGCTCGAACCCCAAGCCATCCGCGCCATCGGCAGCCACGGCCAGACTATTCGCCATGAACCGGCGCGCGGTTTCACAGTACAGATCGGTAACCCTGCCCTGCTGACTGAGTTGACCGGTATTACCGTCGTCAGTGATTTCCGCAGCCGCGATGTCGCTGCCGGCGGCCAAGGTGCGCCTTTGGTGCCAGCCTTTCATGAGGCCTTGTTTGAAGAGCGTACCGGTAACCGGGCAGTCTTGAATGTAGGCGGATTCAGCAATCTGAGTCTGATTGAGCCGAACACACCTGTAGCCGGCTTCGACTGTGGCCCGGGAAATGTTCTGATGGATGCCTGGATTCATTGTCAACGCGGCGAAAACTATGACCGGGACGGCCAATGGGCTGCGACCGGCAAGGTTGAACCAACGCTACTCAAGGCACTGCTCAGCGACCCGTTCTTCGTCACCAAAGGCCCGAAGAGTACGGGCCGGGAAGTCTTCAATCTGCCATGGCTGGAGCAGCATCTTTCGCGCCTGCCGACCTTCACTGCCGAAGACGTTCAGGCCACGCTACTTGAGCTGACGGCGCGGACCATCGTCGAGTCGCTACAAAGTGCTCAGCCGGACACACGAGAACTGCTGGTCTGTGGCGGTGGCGCCCATAACGCGACGCTGATGAAGCGTCTGGCGGATCTACTGCCAAACACCAAAGTCGCCAGCACCGCAACTCACGGTATAGATCCGGATTGGGTCGAAGCCATGGCCTTCGCTTGGCTCGCTCATTGCTGCCTGGAAGGGATTGCTGCTAACCGGCCAAGCGTCACGGGTGCTCGGGGTCTGCGCGTACTCGGCGCCATCTATCCGGCATAAGCTTCAAACACAAAAACGCCGCAGAACCGAAAGGCTCTGCGGCGCTTTGCGTGTGCGGTGAAGCGCGATCAGATCGAGAACGACGATCCGCAACCACAAGTTGTAGTGGCATTCGGGTTCTTGATCACGAAGCGCGAACCTTCCAGCCCTTCCTGATAATCAACCTCGGCACCGGCCAGGTATTGGAAACTCATCGGATCGACCACCAGGCTCACGCCCTCGCGCTCGACGATGGTGTCGTCATCGGCCACGTCTTCATCGAAGGTGAAACCGTATTGAAACCCTGAACAACCGCCGCCCGTAACGAATACGCGCAGCTTCAGGCGATCATTCCCCTCTTCATCGACCAGGCTCTTCACTTTGTGCGCGGCACCGTGGGTGAATTGCAAAGCCGTGGGGGTGAAGGATTCGACGCTCATGCTGACTATCTCCCGGCGTTACGCCGCCATAATGCGTGATGACGCGCATTATCCGCTTGTCCTAGAAAATTGGTCAACTATTAGAGAGCAGCGGCAAGCTTCAAGCCGTGAGCTTCAAGCTTGCCGCTGATAGGCTGCGGCAGTGTCAGGGCAGCATGCCGGCGTGAGACAAACCGAAGCGTTCGTCCAGGCCAAACAGGATGTTCATGTTCTGCACCGCCTGCCCCGACGCGCCTTTGACAAGGTTGTCGATGACCGACAGTACCACGACCAGATCACCATCCTGAGGGCGGTGCACCGCGATGCGGCAGACGTTGGCGCCACGCACGCTACGGGTTTCGGGATGGCTGCCGGCCGGCATTACGTCGACGAACGGTTCGTTGGCATAGCGCTTTTCGAACAGTGCCTGCAGATCAACCGAGCGATCCGCTACTGTCGCGTAGAGCGTGGAGTGAATACCGCGAATCATCGGCGTCAAATGCGGGACGAAGGTCAGGCCGACATCCTTGCCCGCCGCCCGACGCAGGCCCTGGCGAATTTCCGGCAGGTGACGATGACCTTTTACCGCATAGGCCTTCATGCTTTCCGACGTCTCGGAGTACAAAGAACCTACAGCCGCACCACGCCCGGCACCACTGACACCGGATTTGCAGTCGGCGATCAAACGCGATGCGTCGGCCAGACCTGCTTCCAGCAACGGCAGGAAACCCAATTGCGTTGCGGTCGGATAGCAACCCGGCACCGCGATCAGGCGCGCTTTCTTGATCTGCTCGCGATTGACTTCCGGCAGACCATAGACCGCTTCGTCCAGCAATTCCGGTGCGCCGTGTGGCTGGCCGTACCACTTGGCCCATTCGTCAGCGTCCTGCAGACGGAAGTCGGCGGACAAATCGATGACCTTGGTGCCCGCCGCCAGCAGCTCGCCTGCCAAGGCGTGAGCCACACCGTGTGGCGTGGCGAAGAACACCACATCGCAGGCGCCAAGGGTTTTCACGTCTGGCACGCTGAACGCCAGCCCGTCATAGTGGCCGCGCAGGTTCGGGTACATGTCAGCCACGGCCAGACCGGCCTCGGATCGGGAAGTGATGACGACCACTTCTGCCTGCGGATGCTGTGCCAACAGACGCAGCAGTTCGACACCGGTGTAACCCGTGCCGCCGACGATACCGACCTTGACCATAAACCTGCCCTCAACGAACCCACTGGAAAGCCGTCGATAATAGGGGCCGCGCGCGCCTGCGACAACCGCCAAGGTGACGCGCGGACGCTCAAGCCTCTACTATCTGGCTACCGTGAATGAGGGAATAACCAAAAATGCTCTATCTATGGCTCAAAGCGTTTCACATCGTCAGCATCGTTTGCTGGTTTGCCGGGCTGTTCTACTTGCCGCGCCTGTTCGTTTACCACGCACAAAGCACAGACACGATCAGCCAAGAACGCTTCAGCGTCATGGAGCGCAAGCTGTATCGCGGCATCATGGGCCCGGCGATGATCGCCACGCTGATCTTCGGTGGTTGGCTGATCTACCTTAATCCCAGCCTCTTCAGCCAGGGTGGCTGGATCCACGCCAAACTGACCCTCGTCGTGCTGCTGATCGGTTACCACCATATGTGCGGCGCGCAGGTAAAGCGTTTTGCGCGTGGCGAAAATACCCGCAGCCATGTCTTTTATCGCTGGTTCAATGAGGTGCCGGTTCTGATATTGCTGGCTATCGTAATTCTGGTCGTGGTCAAGCCGTTCTAACTTCAACCAATACAGATCCTTGGGGTGTTCACAATGTCGCTGCCCGTTCTGCTCGAACAACGTCTGCGTCTGCCCGTGGTAGCGGCGCCGATGTTCCTGATCTCCAATCCGGAACTGGTGCTCGCCTGTTGCCGCAATGGCGTGGTCGGCAGCTTTCCGGCGCTCAATCAGCGCGAAAGCAGTGGGTTCAAAGCCTGGCTGGAACAGATCGAAGCGGGCCTGGCGACGCTCCACAACCCGGCACCTTATGCCGTGAACCTGATTGCTCACCACAGCAACCCGCGCCTGCAGGCGGATCTGGACATCTGCGTCGAACACAAGGTGCCGATCGTTATCACCAGCCTCGGCGCGGTAAAGGAACTGGTCGACGCGGTGCACAGCTATGGCGGTCTGGTGTTCCACGACGTCACCACGCGGCGCCATGCCGAGAAAGCCGCTGAAGCCGGTGTCGACGGGCTGATTGCCGTCGCGGCCGGCGCCGGCGGACATGCCGGTACCTGGAGTCCGTTTGCGCTAATTGCAGAAATCCGTGAGTTTTTCGACAAGACGCTGTTGCTTGCAGGATGTTTGAACCACGGTCATGAGATTCTTGCCGCACAGCTGCTTGGTGCAGATTTGGCCTACTTCGGTACGCGATTTATCGGCACCACCGAAAGTCACGCGCCTGACGCCTACAAAGACATGCTGCTGACAGCCAAGGCTGCCGACATCATTCATACTCCAGCGGTGTCGGGAGTGCCGGCCAGTTTCATGCGCCAGAGCCTGGAGGCGGCCGGTTTCGATATGGCAGCACTGCAAGGCAAGGGCGAGGTCAACTTCGGCGACAAGCTCAAGCCCATCAATGACGAAGCCAAAGCCTGGAAGACCGTATGGTCTGCGGGCCAAGGTGTCGGGCAGATCGATGACTTGCCGAGCGTGGATCAATTGGTTGCACGGCTCGATGCTGAATATCGTCAGGCTCAGGCGCGCGCCGCACAGCTGCCGGAACGCTGGCCGCGCTGAGAGATACCCGGCCATTCGCTTTCAGACTGGCCTTTTACCGAATACCTGCAAACCAATCGCGACAAGGATGCCTCGGCCATGAGCGAACCCCGTTACAAGATCGTCTTCGACGGCGCGCTGCAGCCCGGCGTCGACCTCACTACTGCCAAACTGAATCTGGCGGATCTGTTCAAAAGTGATGTGGCTGGCATCGAGCGCCTTTTCAGTGGCCGCGCCGTCGCCCTCAAACGGGACTTGTCCCACAATGATGCCCAGACGTACCTGCAAGCGTTGAGCAAAACCGGGATCGATGCGCGGATCGAAGCGGAAACCGCCATCGAGCTGAATCTGGCGGATGTCCGCGATAACCCGGCAGCGGCGACCGAACCGGACACACCCTACGCCCCGCCCCGCGCGAATGTCGGAGAGAGCCTGCCAGCGTTCGCTACGCTCAAGCCATTCAGCGTCGAGGGCCGGATCGGTCGCCTGCGCTTTTTGGCCTGGACCATGGTCTTAAGTCTGGTGACCTTGCCTATCGTCGGCGTGTTCGCCCTGATTGCTTTGGGCCTGGTCAGCGGAGACTCGACCACCGGCCTGATCCTGGGCGGGATTCTGGCTCTCTTCCTGTTCATTGGCTTCATGATCGTCAGCATTCTGTTCAGCGTTCAGCGCCTGCACGATATCGGCTGGTCGGGCTGGCTGTGGTTGCTCAATCTGGTGCCTTTCGTGGGCAGCTTCTTCCCCCTGGTGATCATGCTCGCTCCCGGCAACGCCGGCGCCAACCGCTATGGGCCGCCACCACCGCCCAACAGTACGGCGGTCAAGGTGTTGTGCTCTTTATGGATCGTGTTCATCGCGCTGATTTTTGCCGGCGGTCTACTCGGCGGCTTCTCGGCTGTGCAGGAAGAATATGAAAGCAATCTGGAGAGCAGCTATGACAGCGGCTCGGTGACGACCGACGACGTTGAGGTCGTCGAACCGCCAGCGATTTCCGCCGACGAGGCAGCCGAACCCGCGCAGGCCCCTGTAGACTCTGCGCAAGAATGAACAGCGCTCCCCGTCGTGACAACCGCGTCGCCGGCGCGGAGCTGTTGCGATGGAGAATTGCATGACCCGTTACGCTCTGATCACTGGCGCTTCCAGCGGCATCGGCCTGGCCATGGCCGAAGCGCTGGCCCGGCGCGGCCGCAGCCTGATTCTGGTGGCACGACAGCGTGATCAGCTGGAGAGTATCGCCATCGAGCTGACCCAGCGTTTCGATGTCGAAGTATTGTTTCGTGCCTGCGACCTCGGCGAACCGTTGCGCCTGTCAGGCTTTTTACTGGAGCTGGAAGAAGGCGACCGGCAGATCGATCTGCTGGTCAATTGCGCCGGCATCGGCACGTGCGGGCCGTTCCTTGCACAGGACTGGATGACAGAGCAGGATCTCATCGAGGTCAACATTCTCGCCCTCACCCGCCTCTGCCACGCGGTGGGCAACAGCATGGCGCTGCTGGGTGGCGGGCAGATTCTGAACGTCGCGTCGGTCGCCGCCTACAGTCCCGGCCCGTGGATGAGCACCTACTACGCCAGTAAAGCGTATGTGCTGCATTTTTCCGAAGCCTTGCGCGTGGAGCTCAAACAAAGCGGCGTGAAAGTTTCGGTCCTGTGCCCCGGCCCGACGCGTACACCATTCTTCCGAACCGCACAGATGAGCAGCGAAAAGATCGAAAGCAGCAACTCGCTGATGAGCCCGGAAGAAGTGGCGCTGCATGCCGTGCGTGCGCTGGATAAAAACCGCGCGATCATCATTCCGGGACGACGCAACCGCTGGCTGGCGTTCCTGTCGCGACTGGGTTCGCGCTGGCTTAACCGGACGATTGTCGGCATGGTCAACAAAGCTTACTGCCCCCGCTAGGAAAGCGACTTCCAAGCGGTACACTTGATTCAGCCCAACTCAACGGAGAAACAGCAGTGGATACTCTGTTCACCAAGATCATCAACCGGGAAATCCCGGCCAATATCATTTACGAGGACGACCAGGTTCTGGCCTTCCACGACATCGCCCCGCAGGCCCCAGTGCACTTTCTGGTGATTCCGAAGAAACCGGTGCGCACGCTCAACGACCTGACCGAAGACGACAAGGCACTGGCCGGGCACATTTTGTTCACCGCACAGCGTCTTGCGCTTGAACTGGGTTGTGAAGAAGGCTTTCGCGTGGTGATGAACTGCAATGAACTTGGTGGGCAGACTGTCTATCACATCCATATGCACGTGCTGGGGCAGCGCCAGATGAACTGGCCGCCGGGCTGAAACTCACTGCGGCTTGCCGAAGGCTGCGATCCTTTGATTTTGCAGCCTTCGGCGACATGGAGCGATAACCCGCAACACTGCGGCCAATGACCCAGCGCAAACCCTCGCCGGCCGATTCGGTTAAACTGGCCGCCGAGATTCTTCCCGGAGGTCAGCATGACTACCCAACGTCACTACTCGCCCATAGACCGTCTGCTGCTGCAAGCCGATGCCGCGATGCGCACCCTGTTGCCCTTCAGTGGCCAGCCGTACCGCCCATCGCCGGCGATTCTGCAGCCGGACACGCTAATGAGCGATGAGGACACCCGCCACGTCGCTGGCCTGATGCGCATCAACCACACCGGCGAGGTCTGCGCCCAGGCGCTGTATCAAGGACAGGCGCTGACCGCCAAGTTGCCGCAGGTGCGCGAAGCGATGGAGCACGCAGCTGAAGAAGAGATCGATCATCTGGTCTGGTGTGAGCAGCGCATCCATCAATTGGGCAGTCACACCAGCGTGTTGAATCCATTGTTTTATGGCATGTCGTTCGGCATCGGCGCGGTCGCCGGGCTGATCAGCGACAAGGTCAGTCTTGGTTTCGTAGCGGCGACCGAGCATCAGGTTTGCAAGCACCTGAACGAGCATCTGGAGCAATTGCCGGTCGAGGATGAAAAGTCCCGTGCGATTCTCGAGCAGATGCGCATTGATGAAGAACATCATGCGGAGAGCGCCCTGGATGCCGGCGGGTTTCGCTTTCCGGCGCCGGTGAAGTTCGGCATGAGTTTGTTGGCGAAGGTGATGACCAAAAGTACTTATCGGATCTGAGATATGTATCGCCCGATATAGCCCTATCGCTGGCAAGCCAGCTCCCACAGGGTTTTGTGTAAAGCAAGAAAAAGGCGACCAGGAGGTCGCCTTTTTTGTGCCCGAGAATCTCAGGTCGGCATGTTGCGCGCGTAGAAGATTTCCAGCATTTCGTGTTTCACACGGTCGGTCACCTGGGCACGTTGCTCGGGCGAAAGATTGCTGGTGGCGTCGCCGAACAGGTAGTTGTCCAGTTCGAAGTTCTTCAGCAGCATTTTGGTGTGGAACAGGTTTTCCTGGTACACGTTCACGTCGGTCATCTGGTACGCGTCGCGGGTGTCTTCGGAGAGGTAGTTCTGGATCGAGTTGATTTCGTGGTCGATGAAGTGCTTGTTGCCTTCAACGTCACGGGTGAAGCCGCGCACACGGTAATCCACGGTCACGATGTCCGAATCGAACTGGTGAATGAGGAAGTTGAGCGCTTTGAGCGGTGAAATGACACCACAGGTCGACACGTCGATATCCACACGGAACGTCGCAATACC
The DNA here is from genome assembly GCF_049897785.1 of Pseudomonas sp. TSRC2-2. Taxonomy (NCBI): domain Bacteria; kingdom Pseudomonadati; phylum Pseudomonadota; class Gammaproteobacteria; order Pseudomonadales; family Pseudomonadaceae; genus Pseudomonas; species Pseudomonas sp. TSRC2-2. The sequence goes on along the minus strand of NZ_JAFCWZ010000003.1, from coordinate 565,640 downwards.
ATCGTCCGGATGGATTTCCGGATAGGTGTGCACCGTGATGTGGCTCTTGTCGAGGTGGGCCAGAATGATTTCCGGCAAGGGGCCCGGCGACTCTTCGATCTGGCTGTCAGTCGGGGTTACCGGCTCTTCCGAAATCAGAATCGTGACGCTGGCGCCCTGGGGTTCATAGTCCTGACTGGCGATGTTCAGGATGTTGGCACCAATGATCTCGACAACTTCTGTGAGAATCTGCGTCAGGCGTTTCGCGTTGTACTCTTGATTGATGTACTCGACGTAAGCCTGCTGGTCTTGCGGGGTTTCCGCGTAGCAGATGTCATAGATGTTGAAGCTCAAGGTCTTTGTCAGGTTATTGAACCCGTGGAGCTTGAGTTTGCTTTTCACCGTTAAAAACTCTCTATGTATGCGGCCCGGCCGCGTGATCAAGCATGCCCGTCAAGTGCGAACGACGCACCTGCGTAGGACGGTTAACACCTCTTCGCGATGGCGATTTTGGTTGTCTGTTCAGGCGGATGATCCGTCGGCTGACCGATCACTGCCCTGAAAAAAGTGGCGCATTATGCAGACGTCAGCGGGGGATCGCCAGAGTCTGCACTGCTTTTATGATAGTTGAATGTCGGATCAGCCGAGTTCGACGATTTCATAGTCGTGAGTGATTGCCACACCAGCCGCGCCGAGCATGATCGACGCCGAGCAATACTTCTCGGCAGACAGCTCGATGGCGCGCTTGACCTGGGCTTCTTTCAGGCCCCGGCCCTTGACCACGAAGTGCATGTGGATCTTGGTAAAGACCTTGGGATCTTCAGTCGCACGCTCGGCGTCAAGGAAGGCTTCGCAGCTTTCCACGGCCTGACGCGACTTTTTCAGGATGCTGACCACGTCGAAGTTGCTGCAACCGCCGACACCCAGCAAAAGCATTTCCATCGGGCGAACCCCGAGATTACGCCCACCGGCGTCCGGCGGGCCGTCCATCACCACAACATGACCGCTGCCGGATTCGCCGAGGAACATGGCTTCGCCAGCCCATTGGATGCGTGCCTTCATCGCCCAGACTCCACTGTAAAAAAAGGGTCGCCAGCTTAGCACAGCGCTTTGTCCCGGCAGGAACGACGTCCTAGGAAGGTTGCTTTCTGGCTGTAGGTAATTTCTCGAATTTTCGACGAAGTGTCTGGTAAGCTGGCGCCAATTCGCTGGCGCTCATTCGTCAGCCCTGTAGCGACCGCCTTCAGCGCCTCATAAAAACATCACCGTGCAGTCTTTTCGGGATACAACCATGGTTGCTATTACCCCCACACCCAAAATCAAGAACATCGACAAACTGTTGATGCATTGCCAGCGCCGCCGCCACGCAGCCAAGAGCAACATCATCTGCGCCGGCGATCGCTCGGACACGCTGTTCTTCATCATCAAGGGCTCGGTCACCATCCTCATCGAAGACGACGATGGTCGCGAGATGATCATTGCCTACCTCAACGCCGGCGACTTCTTCGGCGAACTGGGTTTGTTCGAACAGGCCGGCCACGAACAGGAACGCAGCGCCTGGGTGCGGGCCAAGGTCGAATGTGAAACTGCGGAAATCAGTTACGCCAAGTTCCGCGAGTTATCGCAGCAGGATCCAGACATTCTTTACGCGCTCAGCGGACAAATCGCACAGCGCCTGCGCAACACCACGCGCAAAGTCGGCGACCTCGCGTTCTTCGACGTCACCGGCCGCGTCGCCCGCTGCCTGCTGGAGCTCTGTAAACAGCCGGACGCCATGACTCACCCGGATGGAATGCAGATCAAAGTCACCCGTCAGGAGATCGGTCGAATTGTCGGTTGCTCGCGAGAGATGGTCGGCCGCGTGCTCAAGGATCTTGAAGAACGCAACCTGGTCGATGTCAAAGGCAAGACCATGGTGGTCTTCGGAACGCGCTGAGCCCGTCAATCAGGCGCTGTAGATCTGCGCCAGCATCAAACGAAACAATTCATCGAGACGCAACAACGCCTGTGGCGCGTTGAATTTTTCATGCAGGGCGATATGGCTTTGAGCCCGCACCCGCTGCTCCAGGTCGCAGGCTTCATTGAAGCGATTGACCGCGGCGACCATCGCTTCACGTTCGTCATCCATCAGCATCGCACCATGCACCAACCCCACCGGACGTTGGCCGCCCTGACTCTGGCGCCAGCGCTGGGCGGTGCCGACCATCTTGCGACCGTCGAGATTGACGTTGAAACGTCCGTCACAGAATGCGCCGTCGATTTCGCCGACCGACGAGGCGCCACCCAATTCATCCAACAACTGACAGATCGGATCGCACAGACGGCGGTAGCCGGTTTCGATGCGGTTCAGGTCACCTTCGCTGCGGGGCGGGGCATACACCAAGGCAATGTTGATGGTTGCAGCGGATTGCGGGACAGGTTCGCCGCCGGTCTCGCGCAACAGCACCGGCCAGCCGGACATAGCAGAGACTTCGCAGGCGTGGTCGAAGTGCGGGAGTCGGTTTAGGCGACGCGGCATCACTAGCGCGCGGTCGGTGGGTTGCCAGAACAGCAGGCCGAATTCGGCGTCACCGGCGCAGACCGAGGCCAACAAGTCCTGTTCGGCTTGCAGGCCGGATTCGATGGTCAGCGGGGTTGGCAGCGACATGGTGGGCTCCGGCAAATCTGCAATCTGTGGGGGTTTTGAGGGTCTCTTCGCGAGCAAGCCCGCTCCCACATTTGGAATGCACTTCCCTGTGGGAGCGGGCTTGCTCGCGAATGAGTCGACTCGGTCTGGAGCGAATCAGTCGAGGGTCGAACCGCTTATTACCGGACCGCCACGTTCCGGGAAGAACAGGCGCTGCAATTCAATGCCCGGATTTTCGGCGCGCATGAACGCTTCCCCGACCAGGAACGAATACACGTCGCTGATTTCCATCAGTTCGACGTCGGCCCGGTTGAGGATGCCGCTTTCGGTGATCACCAGGCGATCGCGCGGGATGCGCGGCAGCAGGTCGAGAGTGGTTTCCAAGTTGACGTCAAAGGTGTGCAGGTTGCGGTTGTTGACGCCGACCAGCGGCGTGTCGAGGGTCTTCAACGCGCGCTCCAGTTCGTCACCGTCGTGCACTTCGACCAATACGTCGAGACCGACACCTTTGGCCACGGCGGCCAGTTCGGCCATTTTCACGTCGTCCAGTGCGGAGACGATCAGCAGGACGCAATCGGCGCCCAGCGCGCGGGCTTCAACGATCTGGTACGGATCAATCATGAAGTCCTTGCGGATTACCGGCAGTTTGCAGGCAGCGCGCGCCTGTTGCAGGTAGGCGTCGGCACCCTGGAAGTAATCGATGTCGGTCAGCACCGACAGACACGTCGCCCCGCCCTTCTCGTAGCTTTTGGCGATGTCGGCTGGTACGAAGTCTTCGCGAATCACGCCTTTGCTCGGCGAAGCCTTTTTGATTTCGGCAATCACGGCCGGTTGTTTCTTTTTCGCTTGCGCCAGCAATGCCTGGGCAAAACCACGGGGTGCATCGGCCGCCTTGGCCAGACCTTCCAGCTCGCTCAGGCTGACCCGAGCGCTGCGCTCGGCGACTTCTTCAACCTTGCGCGCCAGAATCTTTTCCAGAACCGTCGGTACACTCATCCTTCATTCTCCACTTTGAATACCGCGGTAAAGGCACCCAGCTCCTCGAGCTTTTCCCGAGCGAGGCCAGTGTGCAGCGCATCGTGCGCCAGCTCCACACCTTGTTTCAGACTGCTTGCCAGGTCGGCGGCATACAGCGCCGCACCGGCATTGAGCACAATCATCTCGGCAGCTTTCTGGCCGTTGTCGGTTTTGCGCTTGCCGAGGGCATCGCGGATCAGCGCCAGCGACGCTTCCGGACCTTCGACCGAGAGACCGTGCAGGCTCTGGCTCTTCATGCCGAGATCTTCCGGTTCGACCCAATATTCAGTGATCTGGTTGTTTTTCAGCTCGGCGACAAAGGTCGGCGCGGCCAGGCTGAATTCGTCCAGACCGTCCTTCGAATGCACCACCAGCACGTGTTTGCTGCCCAATCGTTGCAAGACCTCCGCCAATGGGCGGCACAGCGTCTGGGTGAACACGCCCACCACTTGATGCTTCACGCCGGCCGGATTCGTAAGCGGGCCAAGCATGTTGAACAGCGTGCGCAGGCCGAGTTCGCGGCGCGGGCCGGCGGCGTATTTCATCGCTTTGTGGTGAGTCTGGGCGAACATGAACCCGATGCCGACGCTGTCGATGCAGCGCGCCACCTGAACCGGCGTCAGGTTCAAGTAGATGCCAGCAGCCTCCAGCAGATCGGCGCTGCCGCTCTTGCCGGACACCGCGCGGTTGCCGTGCTTGGCGACGGTGCAACCGGCCGCAGCGACAACAAAGGAGGACGCAGTCGATACGTTGAAGATGTTCGCACCGTCACCGCCAGTACCGACGACATCGACTACGCCGTCGAGGGTTTTCAGCTCGACCTGATCGGCGAGCTCACGCATCACCGACACGGCGCCAACGATCTCGTCGATGCTCTCGCTCTTCATGCGCATGGCCATCATGAACGCGCCGATCTGCGCTTCGGTGCATTGCCCGGTCATGATTTCGCGCATCACATCGCGCATTTCATCGGTGCTGAGGTCGAGGTGTTCGACGATACGGCTCAGGGCTGTCTTGATATTCATGGGAAGTCCTTAGCGCGTGCCGCCGGTTTGTTTGAGGAAATTGGCAAACAGTTCATGACCCTGCTCGGTGAGGATCGACTCGGGGTGGAACTGCACACCCTCGATATTCAGGGTCTTGTGACGCAGGCCCATGATCTCGTCGATCGAGCCGTCATCGTGCTGGGTCCACGCGGTCAGCTCCAGGCAATCGGGCAGGCTGTCGTGCTTGACGATCAGTGAGTGATAACGGGTAACGGTGAGCGGATGATTGAGACCGGCAAACACACCCTTGTCCTCGTGGAATACCGGGCTAGTCTTACCGTGCATGACCTGGCGGGCGCGGACCACGTCGCCGCCGAAGGCCTGGCCGATGGACTGGTGGCCAAGGCAGACGCCGAGAATCGGCAGTTTGCCGGCGAAGTGTTTGATCGCGTCGATGGAAATGCCCGCCTCGGTGGGCGTGCACGGCCCAGGGGAAACCACGATGCGCTCGGGATTCAGCGCTTCGATTTCGGCGATGGTCAGTTCGTCGTTGCGCACCACTTTGACCTCGGCACCCAGCTCGCCGAGATATTGCACAACGTTGTAAGTAAAGGAGTCGTAGTTGTCGATCATCAGCAACATGGCGTTTCGAACCTCTTGAATTCTGACTTGATGACAGCCTTCAGATGACTTGCCCGCAGGGCGCTGCGCGATGTCGGACGCGCAGAGGGCGCCAGCACAGCGGCATTTCAAACAGACAAGGAAGGCAAAGCGATACAGATCCGGCGAGGCCGGCAGAGAAGATTCAGGCGCGCCAACGCCAGCGGGCGTGTGCCTTGATGACTTGATCCAGAAGTTTGCTGGTGATCAACACGGGGAAGGTCTCGTTCATACGTTCCGGCACAGTAACTTAGCTGGGCGGAGCGTGCAATATGGCGGGGCCTGCGGGTTATAAAACGGCGGAAGGATTCGCGACCGATGGCAAAATGCCGAACGTTTTTGGTACTGTCGTTTCGTTCACCTACAACAATAAATAAACGGACTTGCTCATGATCAGACAGACGTTGTTTGTACCGCTGGCCAGCTGCGTGCTCGCACTCGCGTGCGCCCAGGCCAATGCAGCGCCCAATCCTTATTCCAGTTTCATTGTGTTCGGCGATAGCCTCAACGATGCCGGCACCTTCGCCGACACAGGCGGCCCGGCGGGTTCCACCGAGCGCTACACCAACCGCACCGGGCCGGTGTATCAGGACGGCAGCGGCGAAGTGTATTCATTGAATTCCACACAGTTGCTTGGCGGGCGCCTGGGCTATTCGCCGGACCAGACAGCCTCTTCCAGTTCCGCCGTGCGTGCGGAAAACGGCCAGCCCGACGGCAACAACTGGGCGGTCGGCGGCTATCGCACCGACCAGATTCTCGACTCGATCACCACCCAATCGGCCACCGGCGAACGCACGCGCCCCGGTTATCTGCCATCAAACGGCTTTCGCGCCGACCCGAATGCGCTGTACTACATTTCCGGTGGTGGCAACGATTTCCTCCAGGGCCGCATTTTGAGCCTGCCCCAGGCCAACGCCGCAGCCGATCGCCTGGCCGACAGCGTGCAGACGCTGCAGACCGCCGGCGCGAAATACGTGATGGTCTGGCTGCTGCCAGACGTGGGCCTGACCCCGGCACTCAACGGCACGCCGCTGCAAGCGTTCAGCAGCACCCTGGCCAACCAGTTCAACAGCCAGTTGGTGACGCGCCTGCAAGGCATCAACGCCGAAGTCATTCCGCTGAACATTCCGGTGCTGCTCTCGGAAGTCTTCGCCGACCCGGGGCGCTTCGGTCTGGCGACTGACCAGAACCTGACCGCCACCTGTTTCAGCGGCGGCGGCTGCCCTGAGAACGCCCGATACGGAATCAACAGCGCCACGCCAGATCCGACCAAACTGATCTACAACGATGGCGTGCACCCGACCGAATCCGGACAAAAACTGATCGCCGATTACGCCTACTCCCTGCTCGCAGCACCATGGGAATTGAGCCTGTTGCCGGAAATGGCTCACGGCACCGTGCGCGCGCATCAGGATGAATTGCGTAACCAGTGGCAGGCGGATTGGGAAAACTGGCAGGCGGTCGGCCAATGGCGCGCTATTGTCTCGGCCGGCGGACAGCGTCTGGATGTCGACAGCCAAAACAGCGCCGCCAGTGCCGATGGCAGCGGTTATAACCTCAACGTCGGTGGCAGCTATCGTCTCAACGAAGCCTGGCGCGTGGGCGTGGCGGCCGGTTTGTACCGGCAGAATCTTGAGGCCGGCCACAACGACTCTGATTACAAACTCAACAGCTACATGGCCACCGCGTTCGCCCAGTTCCAGCAGAACCGCTGGTGGGCCGACGCCGCGCTGACCGGCGGCAAACTCGACTACGACAACCTCAAGCGCAAGTTCGACCTCGGCGCCAGCGAGGGTGCGGAGAAAGGCGATACCGACGGCAGCCTGTGGGCGTTCAGCACGCGCCTGGGTTATGACATTGCGCAACCGGGCAGCCAATGGCATCTTTCGCCGTTTGTAAGCGCCGATTACGCCAGTGTCGATGTCGACGGTTACTCGGAAAAGAGCAACCGCGCCACGGCGCTGACCTTCGACGACCAGAGCCGCGATTCGAAACGTCTGGGCCTGGGGATTCAGGGCAAGTACAACTTCACCGCGCAGACTCAGGTTTACGGCGAATACGCTCACGAGCGTGAGTACGAAGATGACGTGCAGAAGGTCAATATCGCGCTCAATACCCTGCCGGCCAATGACTTCACCCTTGAAGGCTACACGCCGGCCAGTCACCTGAACCGCTTGAGCCTGGGTGTCAGTCACAAGCTGACGGCGGATCTGGCGTTGCGTGGGGGTTATACGTTCCGTAAGGATGATGACTTCAAGCAGCAGGGATTGAATGTCGGGGTTGTGCTGGATTTTTGAGTCGTAGATGCAAAAAAGCGGCGCCTGTCAGGGCGCCGCTTTTTTTGGCTACACACAAATCGAATGAGGGAGCGGGCTTGCTCGCGAATGCATTCGGTCAGTTGATGTAAAGGTCGACTGATCCACCGTTTTCGCGAGCAAGCCCGCTCCCACAGGGGTCGGTTGTGGGCTCAGGCTTCCGGGGTTTGCTCGGCCAGGGCCACGGCGCGGAACATTGCGCGGCGTTTGTTCAGGGTTTCTTCCCATTCCAGCGCCGGCACCGAATCGGCGACGATGCCGCCGCCGGCCTGCACGTGCAGTTCGCCGTTCTTGATCACCGCCGTACGAATGGCAATGGCAGTATCCATGTTGCCGTTCCAGGCAAAGTAACCGACCGCGCCCCCGTACACACCGCGCTTGACCGGCTCGAGCTCGTCGATGATTTCCATCGCGCGAATCTTCGGTGCCCCGGACAACGTACCCGCTGGCAGAATCGCCCGCAGCGCGTCCATCGCGGTCAGGCCCGCCTTCAACTGGCCGGTGACGTTGGAGACAATGTGCATGACATTGGAATAACGCTCGATGACCATTTTTTCGGTGAGCTTCACCGAGCCGATTTCCGAGACGCGCCCGGTATCGTTGCGGCCCAGATCGATCAGCATCAAGTGCTCGGCGATCTCCTTGTCATCCGAGAGCAGATCTTGCTCCAGCGCAGCATCGGCTTCTTCGGTCGCGCCGCGTGGGCGCGTGCCGGCGATCGGGCGTACGGTGATCAGGTTGTCTTCGACGCGCACCAGCACTTCCGGCGAACTGCCAACGACATGGAAATCACCAAAGTTGAAAAAATACATGTACGGCGTCGGGTTGAAGCAGCGCAGCGCGCGGTACAGATCGATCGGCGCAGCCTTGAAGTCGATCGACATACGCTGCGATGGCACCACCTGCATGCAGTCGCCGGCAAGGATGTATTCCTTGATGGTGTCGACGGCTTTTTCGTAATCGTTCTGGGTAAAACTGGAGCGGAACACCGGATCGGCCGATTGCTGTTTGCTGAAGTCCAGGCCACGACGCGGGGTGATCGGCTGGCGCAGTTGCTCAAGCAGTTCCTGCAAACGCGCCTGACCGTGTTCAAAGGCATCGGCCTGCGCCGGGTCGGCCAGCACGATCGCATGCATCTTGCTGGCGAGGTTGTCGAACACCACAACAGCGTCGGAGACCATCAGCAGAATGTCCGGCACGCCCAGCGGATCGGGATTCGGGCATTTGCCCAGACGTTTTTCGACATAACGCACGCAGTCGTAACCGAAGTAACCGACCAGGCCACCGTTGAAACGCGGCAGACCGGCAATGGTCGGCACGTTGTAGCGCGCCTTGAAGGTTTCGACGAAGGCCAATGGATCTTCAACGTCGTGGCTTTCGGTTTCGATGCCGTCAACGGTGATGCTGACATGATGGTCATGCACACGCAGAACGGTGCGGCACGGCAGGCCGATCATCGAGTAACGGCCCCATTTCTCGCCGCCCTGCACCGATTCGAGCAGGTAGGTGTTGGGCTGGTCGGCCAGTTTCAGGTAGATCGACAGCGGCGTGTCGAAGTCGGCCAGGGTTTCACAGGCCAGTGGAATGCGGTTATAGCCGTCAGCGGCCAGACGCAGGAATTCTTCGCGGATCATGAGGTGCCTCGTGGAATGAGGTGTAATCGGTCAGGTAGGCAAACGCGCCGGCAGGCCGGCCAGAATCAGTCAGGCGCGCCAACGCCAGCGGGCCAGGGCCTTGATGACTTTCATCCAGAGTTTGCGGGTGACCACCACGATGGCGTTTCCAGAAGGGGGTTGAACAGCGTCGGGCAACGTTATCCCACCGGCCAGATCCAGGCAACCGGGAATTAGTTTGCGCAAATCGTCGATCACCAGCGCTGGGGATTCCTCGGCAATCGGCCGGCCATGGTTGTAGCCGTAGCTCAGCGCCACACATTTGACCCCCGCCGCTTTTGCCGCCTGCACATCGCTGCGCGAGTCGCCGACGAACAACGATTGCGAGGCCGGAATGTTGGCCATTTTCATCACGAAAAACAGGGCCGCCGGGTCAGGCTTCTTCTGCGGCAAGGTATCGCCGCCAATGATCCATTTGAAGTAGCGCCCGATCTTCATCTGATCGAGCAGCGGCGCGACGAAACGCTCCGGCTTGTTGGTGATCAGCGCCATGGCCACGCCTTGCTTGTGCAGCCACTTGAGCGTGTCGCGCGCACCGGGATAGACCACGGTCAGCTCATGGCTGGCGCCGTACGCTTCCATAAAGATTTCCAGCGCGCGCTCGGCCTCGGCATCATCCACCGCCGAATGATCGATGCTACCGGCCAAGGCCCGACGCACCAGCACTGGCGCGCCATTGCCGACCCACTCGCGCACCGCTTCGATGCCCGCAGGCGGGCGGCCGAGAGAGAGCAGCATGGTGTCCACGGCCGCTGCCAGGTCGGGAACCGAATCGATCAGCGTGCCATCCAGATCGAACATCACCAACCGTGGCAGTTGCCCCGGGAACAACTGCTCAAAACCGCTCATGGGCGCGCCAGTGCCAGTTCGGAACGCATCTTGTCGATGACTTCCTGATAGTTCGGCGCGTTGAAAATGGCCGAGCCGGCGACAAAGGTATCAGCACCAGCAGCAGCGATTTCGCGGATGTTGTTGACGTTGACGCCGCCATCGATCTCCAGGCGGATGTCACGCCCCGACGCATCGATGATCGCCCGCGCTTCGCGCAGTTTGTCGAGGGTACCGGGAATGAACTTCTGCCCGCCGAAGCCTGGGTTGACGCTCATCAGCAGGACCATGTCGACCTTGTCGATCACATACTTGAGCACGTCCAGCGGGGTCGCCGGGTTGAATACCAGGCCGGACTTGCAGCCGCCTTCACGGATCAGTTGCAGCGAGCGATCGACGTGCAACGTGGCTTCCGGGTGGAAGGTGATGTAGGTGGCGCCGGCTTCGATGAAGTCGCCAACGATGCGATCCACCGGGCTGACCATCAGGTGCGCGTCGATCGGCGCGGTGACGCCGTACTTGCGCAGTGCTGCGCAGACCGTCGGGCCGATCGTCAGGTTCGGCACGTAGTGGTTGTCCATGACGTCGAAATGAACGAAGTCGGCGCCGGCGGCGAGAACGTTGTCCACTTCCTCGCCGAGGCGGGCGAAGTCGGCGGAGAGGATCGACGGAGCAATTACGAAGGGCTGCATGACGCACCTGTGCTGAGCTAAATCACGATGGCGCGCATTGTATACCTCAAGTTTCCACGCGCGCACCGGGACCGCGATGATTGGGTTGTGCCATGAGCGCTCAGCGAGCCTAGCTCAGTAGGCTGCGCGGTAGATCTTTTCGATGTCGACGGCGCTGAGCTGGCGCGGGTTGTTGCGCATCAGACGCTCGATGCCGGCGGCCTCCACGGCCATCGCCGGGATCGCTTCCTCCGGCACACCAAAACTGCGCAGCCCGGCAGGGATTTCCACCGCCGCACACAAATCGGTCATCGCCTGCACGGCTTTGTCCGCCGCTTCGGCCGCACTCAGATGCGCAGTCTTCAGCCCCATGGCTTCGGCAATATCCTGCATCCGTTCGAGGCAGGCCATCTTGTTCCAGGTCATCACATACGGCAGCAGCAAGGCGTTGCTGACGCCGTGGGCAATGTTGAAGCGCCCGCCCAGCGGATACGCCAGCGCATGCACCGCGCCCACGCCAGCGTTACCGAACGCCATGCCTGCCATCAGGCTGGCGGTGGCCATGTCTTCGCGCGCTTGCAGATTGGCACCGTTGGCGTAGGCCTTGGGCAGCGCCCTGGCGATCAGCCTGATCGCACCGATGGCAAGGGAGTCGGTGATCGGCGAGGCATTCACCGACAGATAGGATTCGATGGCGTGCACCAGTGCATCGACACCGCTGGCGGCGGTGACGCTGCGCGGGCAGGTCAGGGTCATTTGCGGGCTGACCAGAGCGACGTCCGGCAACAGATAGTCGCTGACGATGCCTTTCTTCAACTGCGCGACCTTGTCCGAGAGGATCGCCACATTGGTGACTTCGGAACCAGTTCCGGCGGTGGTGGGAATGGCAATCAGCGGCGGGCCTTTGCGTGGCACCTGATCGACGCCGAACAGGTCCTCCAGTGCCCCGTGGTAACCGGCGTAAGCGGCGACACTCTTGGCGATGTCGATGGCACTGCCGCCGCCGAGGCCGATCAAACCGTCATGCCCGCCGTCGCGGTAGGCGCGCATGCAGTCTTCGACAATGGCGATTTCCGGGTCGGGCAGCACTCGGTCGAAAATCTCGTAGTCACGCCCGCCAAGTTGCGCCAACGCCAGCTCGACGGTACCGGACTGGACCAGCGCGGCGTCGGTCACGATTAGTGGATTATCGACATCGAGGCGGGTGAGCTCGGCGGCCAGTTGTTCGATGGCTGCGGCGCCGGTGATCAGTTTATGAGCGATTTTGAACTGGGACAGACTCATGGTGCGCAGCCTCTTATAGATGTGGGAGCTGGGCACAAGATTAGCTGGGGATTTGAGGTTGTCTGCTATTCAGGTCATGAATGACCAAGAACGTTGCACACGACATAAATCCATTGTGGGAGGGGGCTTGCTCCCGAAAGCGGTGGATCATTGGCAATAGATGTTGCCTGACCCACCGCCTTCGGGAGCAAGCCCCCTCCCACATTTTTGAGCGCGTGCGGATTCAGACCTGCGCGGTACGCAATTTCTCGCTACGCCCGCGTAGCCATTCCAGCGTCAGCAGCAGGATGACGGAGAAGGCAATCAGCAACGTCGCCGCAGCGGCGATCGTCGGGCTGAGGTTCTCGCGAATCCCGCTGAACATCTGCCGAGGCAACGTCGCCTGCTCGGGGCCTGCGAGAAACAGCGTCACCACCACTTCATCGAACGACGTCGCAAAGGCAAACAGCGCCCCGGAAATCACCCCCGGCGCAATCAGCGGCAAGGTCACCCGGCGAAATGCGGTCAGCGGCGAAGCACCGAGACTTGCAGCCGCGCGCACCAGATTGTGATTGAAGCCCTGCAACGTCGCCGACACGGTGATGATTACAAACGGCACACCGAGCACCGCGTGCACGACGATCAGCGAAAAGAAGCTGTTGCCCAGGCCCAGCGGCGCGAAGAACAGATAACTCGCCACGCCGATGATCACCACCGGCACCACCATCGGCGAAATCACCAGCGCCATCACCAGCGATTTGCCGGGAAAGTCGCCCCGGGTCAGGCCGATCGCCGCCAGCGTGCCGAAGATCATTGCCAGCACCGTCGCGGCCGGGGCGACGATGATGCTGTTCCTCAGTGCGCGCATCCACTCCGCCGAGGCGAAGAAGTCGTGATACCACTGCAGCGAGAACCCCTGCAGCGGGTAGACCAGAAAACTCCCCGAGTTGAACGACAGCGGAATAATCACCAGCACCGGCAGGATCAGGAACAACAGGATCAGGCCGCAGAGGATCCGCAGGCTGTAGAACCACACCCGTTCGATGGGCGACATGTAAGGACTCAGCATCGCAAATTCCCCTTAGCTCAGGCGCAGGCGACTGGCGCCGACCAGCCAGCTGTAGATCAGATAAAGCACCACGGTCGCCAGCAACAGCAGCCCGCCGAGCGCGGTGGCCATGCCCCAGTTGATGCTGGTGTTGGTGTAGAAGGCGACGAAGTAGCTGACCATTTGGTCGTTCGGGCTGCCGAGCAGCGCCGGGGTGATGTAGTAGCCAATGGCGAGGATGAACACCAACAGGCAGCCGGCGCCGACGCCGGCGTAGGTCTGCGGGAAGTACACGCGCCAGAAACTGGCGAACGGGTGGCAGCCGAGGGAAATCGCCGCGCGCATGTAGGTTGGCGAGATGCCTTTCATCACGCTGTAGATCGGCAAAATCATGAATGGCAAAAGAATGTGCACCATCGAGATGTACACGCCGGTGCGGTTGAACACCAGTTCCAGCGGTTTATCGATGATGCCCATCGCCAACAGCGCACTGTTGATCAAGCCGCCCGATTGCAGCAGTACGATCCATGCCGCCACCCGCACCAGAATCGAGGTCCAGAACGGCAGCAGCACCAGAATCATCAGCAGATTGCTCTGCCGCGACGGCAGATTCGCCAGCAGGTAGGCCAATGGATAAGCAAGCAGCAGGCAGATCACCGTAATGACCAGGCCCATCCAGAAAGTGCGAGCGAAGATGTCGAGGTAGATCGCCTGATCAGGCGTAGCCGGGGCCAGTTCGCCGAGGTCGTCGATACGATGGTCGACCGCCGCCAGCAGGTAATAAGGAGTGATGCTGCTGGTGTTGCGTTTCACCGCTTGCCAATAAGCCGGATCGCCCCAGCGTTCGTCGAGCGCTTCCAGCGCTTCTTTATAAGAAGCCGGTTCGCTGGCGAACGGCAGCGCCCGGGCAGTTTTGGTCAGCAGGCTGCGATAGCCGGCCAACTCCATGTTCAAGCGCTTGGACAGATCGCCCAGCGTCTGGTTTTTACGCGCCTCGGCGAGGTCTTCGCTGGCAGCCTTGTACACCGGCTCGGCAGGCAGGCCACGGCCGTCCCAACTCGCAATGGCCGTGACAGTGCGCGGCATGCCGCCGACCACTTCGGGGTTGCCGACGCTTTTGTAGAGCAGCGCCACGATCGGCACCAGAAACACCAGCAACAGAAACAGCACCAGCGGCGCAATCAGCGCCTGAGCTTTCCAGCGGTTGACCCGCTCGGCGTGCCTGAGCTTCTGCTTCAAGGTGGGGCTGGCGCCCTCGTTCAGGGGAACGGCGATGGCCATGACGTACTCCGCAAATCTTTGATCGTTACAGAGGTGGCGAGCCACCCCGATCGATTGATGCACTCAGATCCAAACGTGGGAGCGGGCTTGCTCGCGAAGGCGAAGTTTCAGTCGACATCAAGGTTGAATGGACTGAAGCTCTCGCGAGCAAGCCCGCTCCCACAGGAGGGCGAGCCCTCGGCTTATTTGGCTGCCCAGGAATTGAAGCGCTGTTCCAGTTGCTCACCGTTGTCAGCCCAGAAGCTGACGTCGATCTGCACCTGGTTGGCGATGTTTTCCGGGGTGGTCGGCATGTCCTTCAGGACGTCCTTGGCCAACAGCGGTACGGCTTGAGTGTTGGCCGGGCCGTAAGCGATGTTTTCCGAGTAGGTCTTCTGCTGCTGCGGCTGCACCGAGTAGGCGATGAATTTCTTCGCCGCTTCGGCACGCTTGGCGTCCAGACCTTTCGGGATGGCCCAGGCGTCGAAGTCGTAGATGCCGCCGTTCCACACGACTTTCAGGTTGGATTCTTTCTGCACCGCAGCGATGCGACCGTTGTAGGCCGAACTCATGACCACGTCACCGGAAGCGAGGTATTGCGGCGGCTGCGCGCCGGCTTCCCACCACTGAATGCTTGGCTTGAGCTCATCGAGTTTCTTGAAGGCGCGATCCTGGCCGCCCTTGCTCGCCAGCTCTTTGTAGACATCTTTCGGTGCCACACCATCGGCCATCAGCGCGAATTCGAGGGTGTACTTGGCGCCTTTGCGCAGGCCACGTTTGCCGGGGAATTTCTTCGTGTCCCAGAAATCCGCCCAGCTTGTGGGTGCGGTTTTCAGTTTGTCGGCGTTGTACGCCAGTACGGTCGACCAGACGAAGAAGCCCACGCCGCATGGCTGAATGGCGCCTTTGACGTAGTCTTCGGTCTTGCCGAACAGCGCCGGATCGAGTTGTTCGAACATGTCTTCGTCGCAACCACGGGACAGCTCTGGCGATTCCACTTCGACCAGATCCCAGGACACGCTCTTGGTGTCGACCATGGCTTTGACCTTGGCCATTTCGCCGTTGTACTCACCGGCAACGATCTTGCCGTTGCCCGCCGCTTCCCACGGTGCATAGAAGGCTTTGACTTGCGCTGCCTTGTTCGCCCCGCCAAACGACACCACGGTCAAATCCGGGCCGGCAGCCATCGCGCCGCTCGCACCCATCAGGCCCAGGGTCAGGGCGGTGAACTTCAGGGATCTCAACATTTATTGTTCTCTCCACGTGCAGGGTTGGTGTTGGTATTGCCGGGGCGCTTAGTGCGCCTCTAAAAGCGGATCGAGCGCACGAACGTGCTCAACCTGCCAGCCAAGCGGTACCACGTCGCCGACGCTAAGCGCTGGATCAAGCTCGGCAATCGGTTGTTTCACGAAGAAGTCGGTCTTGCCGCAGACTTCCAGGCGCACCCGGACGTGGTCGCCCAGATAGATGAATTCCGCCACCCTCCCTGAGAAGCGGTTGACGCATTGATCGCTCGAACCGTTGAGGCTGACGCGCTCCGGACGGATCGAGAGGGTCACTGGCTCGCCGGTCTGGCCGACATTGACCGCCAGCGCCTCGACCTTTTCGCCACGGCCCAGCTCGACCACGCAGCGCTCGCCGCTCTGGCTGAGCAGACGACCGTTGAGGCGGTTGTTCTCGCCGATGAAGTTGGCGACGAAGGTGTTTTTCGGCTCTTCGTAAAGCGTGCGCGGCGGCGCGATCTGCTGGATCTCGCCTTGATGGAACACGGCGACACGATCAGACATGGTCAGCGCTTCACCCTGATCGTGGGTCACGTAGACCACCGTCACGCCGAGGCGCTGGTGCAGGTGCTTGATTTCCATCTGCATGTGTTCGCGCAACTGCTTGTCGAGGGCGCCCAACGGTTCGTCCATCAGGACCAGTTGCGGTTCGAACACCAAGGCGCGAGCCAATGCCACACGCTGTTGCTGACCACCGGACAACTGCGCCGGATAGCGCGAAGCGAAGGCATCGAGCTGAACCATGCTGAGGACTTTCTTCACCCGCTCACTGACGTCGCTTTTGTTCAAGCCACGCACGGTCAGCGGGAAGGCGAGGTTTTCCGCCACGGTCATGTGCGGGAACAACGCGTAGTTCTGGAACACCATGCCGATGTCGCGCTTGTGCGGCGGCACGTTGTTGATCGAACGCCCGGCCAAGAGGATTTCGCCGGCGGTCGGCGTTTCAAAACCGGCGAGCATCATCAGGCTGGTGGTCTTGCCGGAACCGGACGGCCCGAGCAGGGTGAGGAATTCGCCTTTGCGAATGTCCAGGTTGAGGTCTTTGACGATCAGGTTCTCGCCGTCGTAGCTCTTCTGCACACCACGAAAGCTGACCAGCACATCACCGGCCCCTGCGCTTGTATCGACCTGGCTCATACCCACACCTTTGTTGTTGATGACTGCTTGTTCATCAAGCCTAGTGGCTGGCGCCAGCCACGCAAATCGGGGCGCAGGAGAGAATCGCTTAAGCGCAATGGAAGGTTGGGTGTAGGGATCGCCCTACAAGGATGGCGCTAATGGATAAAGCAGTGCCAAGCGGTGAGCTGCAAGCTGCAAGTCCAGGCAAAAGCGTCTGTCGCTAACAGATATGCCCAAGATGCCAGCCTGAAAGCACATCCCTTGTGGGAGCGGGCTTGCTCGCGAATGCGTTGTGTCAGTACTGAATGAGTTGAATGACCCACCGCATTCGCGAGCAAGCCCGCTCCCACAGTTTTGATCGCAGTGATCTTTAGAGCAGTTTGTGCTCCATCGCATATTTCACCAGTTCGGCCAGCGAGGTGATGTTGAGTTTCTGCATCAGCCGCGCTTTATGGGTGCTGATGGTCTTGCTGCTCAGGGCCAGTTGTTGAGCGATGTCGTTGACGTTGGCGCCCTGGGCCAGGCGCTCGAACACCGAGAATTCGCGCTCCGACAACAGCGAATGCAGCGGCCGGGTATCGGTCAGGCCAACTTCGAAAACCATGCGGTCGGCCAGCTCCGGATCGATGTAACGACCACCCGCAGCAACTTTGCGGACCGCCGTGAGCAGCAGCGCCGGATCGCTGTCCTTGGTCGCATACCCGGCCGCGCCGACCTTCAATGCGCGCGCAGCCATTTGCGCTTCGTCGTGCATCGACAGCACCAGAATCGCTGGCGGATTGTTCAGCGCGCGGATACGCGGGATCGCTTCCAGGCCGTTGACGCCGGGCATGGAGATGTCCAGCAGCACCACCTCGCACGGCACGCTGCGCAGGGTTTCGAGCAGTTGCTCACCATTGCTCGCCTCTCCCACCACTTGCAGATCCTTGGCCAGGCCGATCAATTGCTTGATGCCCTCGCGGACGATGGTGTGGTCTTCGGCTACCAATACTCGGATCACTTGGATTTCCTCGATATTTGCATGAAGCGAAAAGATCGCACCCTTCGGCAGCTCCTACAGGGGTATGCGCTCAGTGCAGGAGCTGCCGAAGGCTGCGATCTTTTAGCGATCTACAGGCACCCACACCTTAAGAGTGGTGCCCTCCCCCGGCTCGCTCACCAGCTCCAGCCGCCCGCCCATGATCAGCACCCGTTCACGCATGCCGACCAGGCCAAATGACGTCGGCCGACCCTCGGCGGCGACAAATCCTACGCCATCATCGCTGACCGTCAGGCACAATTCGTCGCCCGCAAGCGCCAGCGTCAACTCCACCGTATGCGCCTGGGCATGACGCATCACGTTGGTCAGCGCCTCCTGCAAAATCCTGAACAGCCCCACCGCTTTGGCATCGCTGAGCGCCGGCAGGTTATCCGGCACCTGCACCAGACACGGTATCTGCGTGCGTGCCTCGAAGCGTCGCGCCTGCCACTCGATCGCCGAGGCAATGCCGGCATCAAGAATCGGCGGGCGCAACGCCGTCGCCACATCACGGACCAACTGAAACAACTGCGCGATCAGGCGTTTCATGCTGTTGAGCCGCTCCTGCAGACCCGAATCGAGTTGCGCATAAGCCAGTTCGCACATCGAAGTTTCCAGTTTCAGCACGGTGAGCATCTGCCCCAGCTCATCATGGACTTCGCGGGCGATGCGCGCCTTCTCTTCTTCGCGCACGCTTTCAAGGTGCGCCGACAGTTCGCGCAATTGCTCGCGCGAGGCGGCCAGTTCAAGCTCGATGCGCTTGCTTTCGCTGATGTCCCAGACAATGCCGTCCCACACGTAGGCGCCGTCTTCCAGTTGCCGGGTGATCGCCTTGATCTCGGCCCAGCGCTGCTCGCCCTGGCGGGTGACGATGCGGCCCTGCCAAGACCAGTCGCTGTCGGTATCCAGTGCCTGATCCTGGGTGCGGTGATAACTGGCCTTGTCGTCGGGGTGTACCAGACTGCGCAGGCCCATGTCGCGATGAGCGATGGCGGCCGGCGCGTAACCGACCAGAGTTTCGCTGCCCTCGCTGATGTAGGCAAAATCGATCTGCCCGGTGACCGGCGCCCGCTCCAGCCGAAACACCAGGCCCGGAACGTTGGCGGCAATGCCTTGCAAGCGTGCTTCGCTTTCCTGCAAAGCGGCGAGCGCGCGCCGGCGGTCGGTAACGTCGGTGAGGTAGACCACCAGATATTCACTGTCGCGAAAACGCAGAAAACTCAAAGACACGTCCGCCGGTAACACGCTGCCATCGGCGCGCAGGCAACTGGTTTCGAAACTCAGCGGCCCCTCTTCACTGGCCCGTGCACGCTTCCACAGATTGAGCCAGCGGTCCATGTGCAGGCCGGGCTCGAAATCGATCAGCGGCCGTTCAATCAGCCCGCCCGAGGGATAACCGAGCATGTTTTCCGCCGCGCGGTTGGCGTAGCGCACATGGCTGTCCCAATTGACCCAGAGAATGCCGACGGTGCTTTGATCGATAGAAAACTGCGTCAGCCGCAGCGCTTCTTCACTGGCCGTGCGCATCGCGATGTCTTCGCGGGCGCTGAGCAGACGCTGTTCAAGGTTGTGCTGTTGGCGCCGCTGCCAGAACACGATCGCCGCGCAACTGAGCAGCATCACCGCGAACAACAGGCTGAGGTTCTGCCAGAACCCCGGCGACTCGGTCAGCCGCGGATATTTTGGCTGCAGCCATTGGTTGTGCAGTTGTTCCAGGTCCTTGGCTGGTATTGCGCGCAAGCCACTCTGGACGATGCCGGCCAGTTCCGGCCAGTCGCGCCGCGAGGCCACGCGCAGCAATTGCGGCAGGCCGATATCGCCGACCACCACCAGTTCGGCGAACTCCGGCTCCACCGACAGCCGGCCCAACTGCGCTTCGTCGATCACCGCGTAGGAGGCCTGCTGACTCAGCAGCAACTGCAAGGCCTGACGCTCCAGCGGCACGCCTTGCAGATTCAGGTGTGGATAGTTGCTGCGCAGATAATCGGCGGTGCTGCTCGGCATGCGTACGGCGACGCGAGTCTGGCTGTCGAGCTTTTCCAGATCGACCGCACCGCTGCTTTTCTGGTCGCTGACCACCAGTTGCGGCACGCGCATGTACGGGTCGGAAAACAGCCACAGGCGCAGCGCGCTCGGGGTCTGGCTCAGGCCCGGGGCGATGTCGATCTCGCCCTCGCGCAACGCATTTTCCAGTGCACCGAGATCCTGAAAGTTGCGCCAGCTCAGTTCAACGCCCAGGGTTTTGGCGAGCAGTTTCATCAACTCGACGTTGGCCCCGGACAGTCGCTGCAGGCGCCGATCGTAGGTCGCGTAGGGCGCCTGCAGAACCAGGCCGACGCGCAACTCATTGTGCTGCGCCAGCCATTGATGCTGGCTCGGCGTCAGCTGTGCGACATGTGCCGATGGCGCAGGCGCCGCCCAGCCCATCAAGGGAAACCACAAACAGCCGATAACCCACAGGCAGCAAAATCGCTTCATTGAAGTCTCATACACTGACAAATTCTGACCAACCCATTAGGCTGCCGGGATACTTTCTGGCCTGGAATAACCGATGCCCTCTGTCTACCGCCTGGCACTGCCAGCATTGTGCCTGTCGCTGATCCTGCCTTGTGCGTTTTCCGTCGAAGCCGCCGACCCGGCGCCCGCCGCCACGGATAAACCCGCTGAAGAACAACCGGCGCAGCGCCAGCCACTGCTTGAGCGTAGTCAGGAAGAGGCCGCCGCACTGCAACGTAAACTGCCGGCGCAAGAGCAGCAACAACTGCAGGCTGGCAGCGACACTTTCCTGGCCTTGTGGAAACCGGCCAACAGCGCCGACCCCAAAGGCGCGGTGATCATCGTTCCCGGTGCCGGCGAAACCGCCGACTGGCCGCAGGCAGTCGGCCCGTTGCGACGCAAATTGCCGGATGCCGAGTGGAGCAGCCTGAGTATCACCCTGCCGGATCTGCAAGGCGACGCCATTGCTCCGCGCGTGATCGAACCGACCGCCGCGCCGAAAGCTGCGGAGACCGCAAGCAAGGACGCCACCACCGCGCAACCGATCGAGCAAGCAGCTGGCGGTGAAGCGGAAGTTGCCGAGCAGGTGGTCGCCGAGACCCGCGAAGAACAAGCCAGGGCCGATGCCGATCGCATTTTCGGGCGGATCGACGCGGCGATTGCCTACGCCGAACAGCAGAGCGCGCGCAGCATTGTCGTGCTCGGCCACGGCACAGGCGCCTATTGGGCAGCGCGTTTTCTCAGTGAGCGGCAGACGCCGCAGGCGGAGAAACTGGTGATGGTTGATGCGCAGGCACCGGCCAAGGCCCTGCCGCCACTCGCCGAACTGACACCGACACTGAAGCTGCCCACGGTAGATATTTTCTACATGGACAAAGCGCTCGATCGCAATGCGGCGCTGGAGCGCATGCAGGCGAGCAAACGCCTGAAGACCTCGGCGTTCAGCCAAGTGGCGCTGAAGGTGTTGCCGGACAAAAAGGCCGAGCAGGAACAACTGTTTCGGCGGGTGCGGGGTTGGTTGAACCCTCAGGCTGTTGACTGACTGTCACACCGAGTCGCCCTGATTCGCGAGCAAGCCCGCTCCCACATTCACCCCTGTTCCTTCAGATAGAACACGGCTAAATGTGGGAGCGGGCTTGCTCGCGAAGGGGCCCTTGCAGGCGCCACATCTTCAATGCCTAGCGAAAATCCCGCCGCTCGCGAATCAACGTATAGGCATGGTGCAATTCCCGCGTACGTTCGGTCGCCTCACGCACCTGCGCCGGGGTCGCGCCGCTGCCGGCGATCTTGTCCGGGTGATGGCGACTGAGCAAACGTCGGTAAGCGCGCTTGATCTGCGCCGGCTCGCTGCTCGCCGACACCCCAAGCAATTTCATCGCCTCCTGATAACTCACCGCTGCACTGACAATCGGCCGCTTGCCCGGTTCATAATCGCTGGCCAATGCCTGCACCTGCTGCGGCGTCCAGCCCAGCCACTTGCCCCACTGCGCCAGCAACTCGCGTTCGCTGACCCCGGCGCGACCATCGGCCCAGACCATGCGCCAACAGGCGCGCAACACACCTTCGGCTGCATGCGGTTGCGCACTCAAGCGGCGCAGATAGCCGCGCAGATTGTCGCTGCCGGACTTGCCGCGATTGAATGCGGCAATGGCCCGCCGCGTCGCCGGCTCGCTCATTTCCAGTGAGCGCATTTCATTGCGTGCCTGCTGGATATGCCCGTCAGTGACACGCCCATCGCTCTTGGCCAGACGCCCGAGCAACACGAACAGCAGTTCGTCGTTGCGCAGCATCGGCCGGCCGCCGAGCTTTTCGCGTAAATGTCCCCAGCTCTGCAGGTGCAGGCGCCGATCCAGCGCCTGTCCCAACAACGCCCCAAGCATGGCCCCCGGAATGCTGGCAATCGCATAGCCCACTCCGGCTCCAATCAGAGTCCCTGGCCACAGCATTTCAGCGACTCGCTTCTATCAGGGCTTCAGCTTCGGCCAAGCGTTCATGGGTGCCGACATCCACCCAATGCCCTTTCAGACGCTCGCCCGTCACTTCGCCGGCGGCCATGGCTTTGCGCAACAGCGGCGCGAGTTTGAAAGCGCCATCGCTGCAGCCATCGAACAATTGCGGATGGAGCACGGCGATACCACTGTAAGTCAGCGTTTGCGCGCCAGGCTCACCGTCCTGCACCTTGCCGTCGATCAGGGTGAAATCACCTTTCGGGTGGTGCGCCGGATTATCCGCCAGCACCAGATGCGCCAGGCCATTGCCCGGCTGGTGCAACACGCTGAAGTCGTAATCGGTCCAGATATCGCCATTGACTACCAGAAACGCATCGTCACCGAGCAGCGGCAGCGCGCGGAAAATCCCGCCACCGGTTTCCAGCGGCTCGCCCTCCGGCGAATACTGGATGCTCAGGCCGAAACGCGAACCGTCGCCCAGATAATCCTCGATCTGCTGACCGAGCCAGGCGTGGTTGATGACAATTTCGTTGAAACCTGCGGCCGCGAGGGCACGCAGGTGATACTCGATCAGTGGCACGCCACCGGCACGCACCAGCGGTTTCGGCGTCGTCAGGGTCAGCGGGCGCATGCGCTCGCCTTTACCCGCCGCCAGAATCATTGCCTTCATGCCGTCGCTCCAGCACGCAGGCTGCTGAACAGCGCTTGCAGCTCCGCCAGCTCGGGACGGCGCGCGATCACGGCTTCTATATAAGAGAAGAAGCGCGGCACGTCCGCCAGATAGCGTGGCTTGCCATCGCGGTGGCAGATGCGCGCGAAGATGCCGATGACTTTGAGGTGACGCTGCACGCCCATCAGGTCGCTGGCGCGCAGGAATTCTTCGAAGTCGGCCTGCACCGGAATGTCCAGCGCCGAGGCTTGCTGCCAATAACTTTCCAGCCAGCCGCGCACGCGTTCTTCCGGCCAGCTGAGGAAGGCATCCTTGAACAGGCAAGTCACGTCGTAAGTCACCGGGCCGTACACCGCGTCCTGGAAATCCAGCACGCCAGGGTTCGGCTCGCTGAGCATCAGGTTGCGCGGCATGTAGTCGCGGTGCACCAGCACTTTCGGCTGCGCCAGCGCGCTTTCGATCAGCAGCTCGCTGATGTGCTGCCACTGTTGCTGCTGGGCCGCATCGAACTCAACGCCCAACTCATGCTTGACGTACCACTCGGGGAACAACTCCAGCTCACGGCGCAACAAGGCAACGTCATAACCGGGTAACGGCGCAACCATCGGCAGCTGTTGAAAAGCCAACAGCGCTTGCAAGGCGTCGTGGAATAACGCGTCGGCATTTTCGCCGTCGATGATGTCGAGATAGGTCTTGTTGCCCAGGTCATTGAGCAAAAGAAAACCGCGCTCGAGGTCTTCGGCGTAAATTTTCGGCACATTAATTCCGGATTTCGCCAGTAAAAAAGCGATATCCACGAACGGTTTGCAGTTTTCCTGCGGTGGCGGCGCGTCCATCACGACGAAGCTGCGACCGTCGCCCTGCCAGCGGAAGTAGCGGCGGAAACTTGCGTCGCTGCTGGCTGCGGTCAACGTGGCCGGGGGCACGGTGCCCCAGCCCTGCTCGGCAAACAGTTTTGCCAACTGCTCATCGAGCCAAACTTTCAGGTGTTGCAAGCGTACATCTTGATCAGGCATTGCAAGGGTCTCCGACGGCGCTAGCCGTCAAGCGGGTCATGCTTTATTATCCAGCATCTTTTTCAGACCATCGAGAGGCGTGCGGCCCACACCGCGGGCAGATGGCACGCAGGAAGCCCGGACTAATAAGATGGCATTGAAATCCCCCGCGTTTCGTAAAAAATTTCCGTTGTTGGTAACCGGCAGTCTGCTGGCTATGCAACCTCTGGCCAGTCAATTCGTTGTTGCCGCCGAGCAGTATGACTGCTCCGTCTCGGCTACGGGTGGCTGGGACTGTGCGCCCAAGTCGCCCGCTGCGGCATTGCCGCCGCGTCCGGTGCATGACGGCAGTGCCGTCAGCGTCGCCGGCGAGCCTGTGGCCGACAAGGGTTCCGACGCCGACACTGGCGCGAAAACCGCACTGGTCACCGAAGCCAAGGGCCGCGGCCTGAAATCCCGTAGCGAAGACTACAGTCACCTCGACTGGGTTCCGCGCGAGAAGCTCACCGCCGCCCAACTGGCCGAGACCGGTCCTTACTGCTCTGGTTCCTATATCGAACCGATTCGTCCTGGCATGAATGACAAGACGAATAAAAGTGACGCGCCGACTTTCATCGGTGCCAAAGCGTCGCGTTATGAGCAGGACACACAGGTCGCCAGCCTCGCGGGTGACGTGATCATGCGCCAGGGCAGCATGCAGGTCGAAGCTGACGAGGCCAACCTGTATCAGGCCGAGAGCCGTGGTGAACTGGCCGGCAACGTGCGTATCCGCGACAACGGCGCGCTGATCGTCGGCGACCACGCCGATGTGCAGCTCGACACCGGTGAAGCCAAGGTCGACAACGCCGAATACGTGATGCACAAATCGCGCATCCGCGGTAACGCGCTGTACGCCAAGCGTGCCGAAAACGCGATCATCCGCTTGAAGGACGGCACGTACACCACGTGCGAACCGAACAGCAACGCGTGGCAGCTCAAAGGCAACAACATCACCCTGAACCCGGCGACCGGTTTCGGTACCGCGACCAACGTGACGTTGCGCGTCAAAGACATTCCGATCCTGTACACGCCATACATCTACTTCCCGATCGACGACCGTCGCCAATCGGGCTTCCTGCCGCCGACCATCGGTTCGGGCAGCGACACCGGCTTCATGCTGGTCACCCCTTACTACTTCAACCTGGCGCCAAACTACGACGCCACGTTGTACCCGCGCTACATGAGCAAGCGCGGCATGTTGGTGGAAGGCGAATTCCGCTACCTGACCAAGTCCAGTGAAGGGCAGTTCGGTGCGGCGTACCTCAATGACGAGAACGACGATCGCAAGCTCCAGTCCGACTACAAAGACACTCGCTATATGTACAACTGGCAGCACAAGGGCGGTCTCGACTCCCGTGTGCTCACAGAAGTCGATTACACCAAGATCAGCGATCCGTATTACTTCCAGGATCTGCAAACCGATCAAATTGGCGTGCAAAGCAGCGATTTCGTCAACCAGCAGGGTGCTGTCACTTATCGTGGCGACAGCTATACCGCTCGCTTGAACGCGCAGCAGTACCAGTTGGCTACCGTTTCGAACATCACGCCGTATGGTCGTTTGCCGCAGATCACCTTCAATGGTCAGTTGCCCTACCACCCGGAAGGCCTGAATTTCGATTACGAGACCGAGCTGGTTCGTTTTGATCGTGATCTGCGTGACGGTGACTTCATCAATGAGGATGGCTTTGCCGAGCGTCGGCTGGATAGAAACATCACCGGCCTGGCTCGGGCCAACGGTGATCGCTTGAATCTGAAGCCGGGCGTCAGCCTGCCGATGAACTGGACGTATGGCTTCCTCAAGCCATCGTTGAAGTATCAGTACACGCAGTATCAGCTTGATCTGGACAGCACCGGCAAATCGCAGATCGATGCGATGAGCGCAGAACAGAAGAAGCTCAACGGCGAATTCGATAGCAACCAGAACCGTGGCGTTCCAATCGCCAGCATCGACAGCGGCTTGTACTTCGACCGCAACACGTCGTATTTCGGTAAAAACTACCGTCAGACCCTGGAACCGCGCCTGTTCTACCTCTATGTGCCTGAGGTTGATCAGGAAGACATTCCTGTGTTCGATACCAGCGAAACGACGTTCAACTACTCGTCGCTGTTCCGTGACAACCGCTTTACCGGCGCCGACCGTGTCGGTGACGAAAACAAGCTGTCGCTGGGCGTGACCAGTCGCTGGATTGAAGACAACGGTTTCGAGCGCCAGCGCATCAGCGTCGGCCAGGCTCTGTACTTCAAGGATCGCAAGGTTCAACTGCCGGGCATCGCGTTCAACGATCGTGACGACGCCAAATCCGACGTTTCGCCTTACGCGCTGGAATACGAATACCGCTGGAACCGCGACTGGCGCACCACCGCCGACTACAACTGGGATCCGGACAGCCGCAGCCCACGCTCCGGCAGTGCGATGTTCCACTATCAGCCGGAAGACAACCCGAACAAGGTGGTCAACGTCGGTTATCGCTATCGCAACGACCAGGTCCGTTACGACCAGAACACCGGTAAGTGGACAGTGGGCGGTGGCGACTACGGCACCCCGGGTCAACCTGGCTACGTGAAGGACTACTACAAGATCCAGCAGCATGACTTCTCGGTCATCTGGCCGATCGTTCCACAGTGGAACGCGATCAGCCGCTGGCAGTATGACTACAACCGCAATCGCACGCTGGAAGCCTTCGGTGGTTTCGAATACGACAACTGCTGCTGGAAACTGCGCCTGATCAACCGTTACTGGGTCGCCTATGACGAAAACAGTCAGAACGCCCCGGAAAACGAAAAAGGCGACCATGGCATCTTCCTCCAAATTGTTCTGAAGGGACTCGGCGGCCTGACTGGCGCCAAGGTAGAGAGCTTCCTCGACAAAGGCATCCAAGGTTATCGTGAACGTGAAGACCAAGCTTTCTGATTGTCTGCGCCCGCTGCTGCTGGGCGCGCTGTTCCTGGGTACGTCGGCCAACGCCGCCGTACAGTCCATCGATAAAGTGGTGGCAATCGTCGACAACGACGTGGTCATGCAGAGCCAACTGGACCAGCGCGTTCACGAAGTTCAGCAGACCATTGCCAAGCGCGGTGGTGGCTTGCCGCCTCCGGGCGTGCTGGATCAACAGGTGCTTGAGCGCCTGATCGTTGAAAACCTGCAACTGCAGATCGGCGAACGTTCCGGCATTCGCATCACCGACGAAGAGCTCAATCAGGCCGTCGGTACCATTGCCCAGCGCAACAACATGACGGTTGATCAGTTTCGTGCAGCGCTGGCGCGTGATGGCCTGAACTATGACGACGCCCGTGATCAGATCAAACGCGAAATGATCATCAGCCGTGTACGTCAGCGTCGTGTCGCCGAGCGGATTCAGGTCTCCGAGCAGGAAGTGAAGAACTTCCTCGCCTCCGACCTGGGCAAGATGCAACTGTCCGAAGAACTGCACCTGGCCAACATCCTGATTCCGACTCCGGAAAGCGCCAACTCCGATGCCATTCAGAGCGCCGCGCGTCAGGCCATGGAGGTTTACCAGCAGCTCAAGCAAGGCGCCGACTTCGGTCAGATGGCCGTGGCCAAATCCGGTAGCGACAACGCACTGGAAGGCGGCGACATGGGCTGGCGTAAAGCCGCACAACTGCCACCGCCGTTCGACCGCGAGTTGAGCAGCATGGCCGTCGGCGACATCACTCAACCTGCGCGCACGCCGGGTGGTTTCATCATCCTGAAACTGCTGGGCAAACGTGGCGGCGAAGCGCAGATGCGCGACGAAGTGCATGTTCGCCACATTCTGGTCAAGCCAAGCCCGATCCGCGACGAAGCCAAGACCAAGGCGCTGGTGCAGTCGTTGTACGACCGCATCACCGCTGGCGAAGACTTTGCCGAACTGGCGAAAAACTACTCGGAAGATCCGGGTTCGGCGCTCAACGGCGGCGACCTGAACTGGATCGATCCGAACGTGCTGGTACCGGAGTTCCGCGAAGTGATGGCCTCGACGCCACAAGGTCAGCTGTCGAAGCCGTTCCAGACTCAATACGGCTGGCACGTACTGGAAGTCCTTGGCCGTCGCGCCACGGATAGCACCGAACAGGCCCGCGAGCAGCAAGCCATGACCGTATTGCGTAACCGCAAATACGACGAAGAGCTGCAAACCTGGCTGCGTCAGATCCGCGACGAAGCGTACGTAGAGATCAAACTCCCTGGTGCAGACCAGGCAGCGCAGTGAAACCCAAGCGTTTCGCGCTGACACCCGGCGAACCGGCCGGCATCGGTCCCGACCTGTGCCTGCTGCTCGCCTCGCAAGCCCAGCCACATCCCCTGATTGCCATCACCAGCCGCGACCTGCTCCTTGAGCGGGCCGCGCAGCTGGGGCTGGCCATCAACTTGCTGGACGTCGCGCCCGGGCAGTGGCCTGACCTTCCGGCGCCGGTTGGCAGTCTTTACGTCTGGGACACCCCGCTCAGCGCACCGGTGGTTGCCGGGCAACTGGACAAGGCCAACGCGGCGTTTGTCCTCGAGACTCTGACTCGCGCCGGCAACGGCTGCCTGAACGGCGACTTCGCCGGGATGATCACCGCGCCGGTGCACAAAGGCGTGATCAACGAATCTGGCATCGCCTTCTCCGGACACACCGAATTCCTCGCTGACCTGACCCAGACTGCGCAAGTGGTAATGATGCTTGCGACTCGCGGACTTCGCGTGGCACTGGTGACCACCCACCTGCCCCTGCGCGAGATCGCCGATGCGATCACCCCCGAGCGCCTCGAGCGGGTCACGCGAATTCTGCACGCCGACCTGCAAGAGAAATTCGGCATTGCCCGGCCGCGCATTCTGGTCTGCGGACTCAACCCGCACGCTGGTGAAGGCGGCCATCTGGGCCATGAAGAAATCGACATCATCGAACCGACATTAGAGCGCCTGCGCGGCGAGGGCATGGACCTTCGTGGCCCGCTGCCTGCCGACACTCTGTTTACCCCCAAATATCTGGAGCACTGCGATGCAGTGCTGGCGATGTACCACGATCAGGGCTTGCCCGTGCTCAAGTACAAAGGCTTTGGCGCTGCGGTCAACGTGACGCTGGGCCTGCCGATCATCCGCACATCGGTCGACCATGGCACAGCCCTGGATCTGGCCGGCAGCGGCAGGATCGACACCGGCAGCCTGCAAGTCGCGCTGGAAACCGCCTACCAGATGGCCGAGACCCGTTTATGAACGAGCAATACCAACACAAGGCGCGCAAACGCTTTGGCCAGAATTTCCTGCACGATGCCGGCGTTATCGACCGCATCCTGCGCTCCATTCACGCAAAGCCTGACGACCGCCTGCTCGAAATCGGCCCCGGCCAGGGCGCCCTGACTCAAGGTTTGCTCGGCTCCGGCGCGCAACTCGACGTGGTGGAACTGGACAAGGATCTGATCCCGATCCTCAACCAGCAGTTTGCCGGCATGAGCAATTTCAGTCTGCATCAGGGTGATGCGCTGAAATTTGACTTCAACACGCTGAACGCCGCACCGAACAGCCTGCGCGTGGTCGGTAACCTGCCGTACAACATCTCCACGCCACTGATTTTTCATCTGTTGAACAATGCTGGCATCATCCGCGACATGCACTTCATGTTGCAGAAAGAAGTGGTCGAGCGCCTGGCGGCAGGCCCGGGTGGCGGTGACTGGGGGCGTTTGTCAATCATGGTTCAGTACCATTGCCGCGTCGAACACCTGTTCAATGTCGGCCCCGGCGCGTTCAATCCGCCGCCGAAAGTCGACTCGGCAATCGTTCGTCTGGTGCCGCACGCAGTGCTACCGCACCCGGCCAAAGATCACAAGTTGCTCGAGCGCGTTGTGCGCGAAGCCTTCAATCAGCGCCGCAAAACCTTGCGAAATACCCTCAAGCAATTGCTCAGCAATGCCGAAATCGAAGCCGCCGGCGTCGATGGCAGCCTGCGTCCCGAGCAACTGGATCTGGCCGCATTCGTACGCCTGGCGGACCAGCTCGCGATACAGGTCCCGGCAGCTCCCGCCGCCGACTGAGCCGCGATGAACGCTATCGGGCAGCACACCACTCTGGTTTACTGCCCGATACTTGCCTAGACTGATTCCCCATCAGCTACGCCCCGCGTTCCGCTTCATAAGGCCTTCTTGCATGTCCGATTCCCGTTATCAGGTCGATGTCAGCGTCGTCACCCACTATCTGGCAGACCAATCGCAACCCGAACAAGACCGTTTCGCCTTCGCCTACACCATTACCGTGCAGAACAACGGCGAGATTGCGGCCAAGCTTCTCTCCCGGCATTGGGTGATTACCGATGGCGATGGCCATGTAGAAGAAGTACGCGGTGAAGGTGTCGTCGGGCAGAAGCCGCTGATCGCCGCAGGCGAAAGCCACACGTATACCAGTGGCACGGTGATGACCACCAAGGTCGGCACCATGCAAGGCAGCTATCAAATGCTTGCCGATGACGGCAAGCGTTTCGACGCGATCATCAAACCGTTTCGCCTCGCCGTACCGGGAGCCTTGCACTGATGACGACATACGCGGTCGGTGACCTGCAAGGCTGCCTCGAACCGCTCAAATGCCTGCTCAAGCAAGTGGCCTTCGAACCGGCGCTGGATCGCCTGTGGCTGGTGGGCGATTTGGTCAACCGAGGTCCGCAGTCGCTGGACACCCTGCGCTTTCTTTACCAGATGCGTGAGTCTCTGGTGTGCGTGCTCGGCAATCATGATCTGCATCTGCTGGCCGCTGCGAAGAAAATCGAGCGATTGAAGAAAAGCGACACTTTGCTCGAGATCATCGAGGCGCCGGATGGCCCGCAACTGATGGAATGGCTGCGCCAGCAGAAGCTGATGCATTACGACGAAACGCGCGACGTGGCCATGGTTCACGCTGGCATCCCGCCGCAATGGTCGCTGCGCCGTGCCTTGAAGTGCGCCGCAGAAGTCGAGGCCGCACTGCGCGACGACAACGTGTTCCCCGCCTACCTCGACGGCATGTACGGCAACGAGCCGGTGAAGTGGGACAACGATCTCAAAGGCATCGATCGTCTGCGGGTGATCACCAATTACTTCACGCGCATGCGCTTTTGCACCGCAGAGGGCAAGCTTGACCTCAAGAGCAAGGAAGGCCTGGACAGCGCCCCGCCCGGCTACAAGCCATGGTTTCAGCACAAGGAGCGCAAGACCAAAGGCCTGCGCATCATCTTCGGTCACTGGGCAGCGCTCGAGGGCAATATCCACGAGCCGGGGATTTCGGCGCTGGACACCGGATGTGTATGGGGCGGCAGCCTGACGCTGATGAACGTTGACAGCGGCGAACGTTTGTCATGCAAATGCGATGAGCACGGCGGGCTAGCGCCATCAGTCGCACCACCCTCCCCTGACAATTCGCCCGCCAACGTCTCGCGTTAGACTGCGCCTTCAGTTGAGCAACAGGAACTTAGTAATGACCGAATTCAAACGAATCCCTCCGGAACAAGCGCAGGCCCTGCGTGAACAAGGCGCCGTCGTCGTTGACGTGCGCGATCCGGCAACCTTTGCCGCGCTGCATATCAGCGGCTCGAAGCATCTCGATAACCATTCGCTGCACGCGTTCATTCAAGGCGCCGACCTTGATGCCCCGACCGTCGTGGTCTGCTACCACGGCAATTCCAGCCAGGGCGCAGCCGCCTATCTGGTCAGTCAGGGCTTCTCCGATGTTTACAGCATGGACGGCGGCTTTGAGCTGTGGCGTGCGACCTATCCGTCGGAAACCGCGCAAGGCACCGCCGAATAATTTTTTTGCGCGGCGCAGGCCCCGGCTGCCGTGGGCCTGCGCGCGGCAGACGAACGGTCTGCCATAACTAATTACGTATCTCGCCTTTACCTCTCGAATTCCCAACTATCCTTAAGCGCAGGCCATCCAAAACAGGGGAGAGCCGGTACACCGGCGCGCGGGTCATCGGGAGTAGCTTTTGCGGTTTGTCGACCGTGGAAGAATTCTGGGGGGTAAACAGCAGCTGCCATAGCGACTGCTGCCAGCATCGACTGAGTGATCCGGCGTCGGCTCCACGTATCGAGCGAGGTGACGTCATGAGTATCTTTAGCCACTTCCAACAACGCTTCGAATCCACACGCCAGGAAGAACTCTCTCTGCAGGAGTACCTGGAGCTGTGCAAAAAAGATCGCAGCGCCTACGTTTCCGCCGCCGAGCGTCTATTGATGGCGATCGGGGAACCGGAACTGCTCGACACTTCGACCAATTCGAGGCTGTCGCGCATCTTCTCCAACAAGGTGATCCGCCGCTATCCGGCCTTTGAAGACTTCCATGGGATGGAAGAATGCATCGATCAGATCGTCTCGTATTTCCGCCACGCCGCCCAAGGCCTGGAAGAGAAGAAACAGATCCTCTACCTGCTCGGCCCCGTAGGCGGCGGTAAATCGTCCCTGGCCGAGAAGCTGAAGCAACTGATGGAAAAAGTGCCCTTCTATGCCATCAAGGGCTCGCCGGTCTTCGAATCGCCTCTGGGTCTGTTCAACGCCACCGAAGATGGCGCGATCCTCGAGGAGGATTTCGGCATTCCACGGCGCTACCTGAACACCATCATGTCGCCTTGGGCGACCAAGCGCCTGGCCGAATTCGGCGGCGACATCAGTCAGTTCCGCGTGGTCAAACTGTACCCGTCGATCCTCAATCAGATCGCTGTCGCCAAGACCGAGCCCGGTGACGAGAACAACCAGGACATCTCGGCGCTGGTCGGCAAGGTCGATATCCGCAAACTCGAAGAATTCCCGCAGAACGACGCCGACGCCTACAGCTACTCCGGTGCGCTGTGCCGGGCCAACCAGGGCTTGATGGAATTCGTCGAAATGTTCAAGGCGCCGATCAAGGTGCTGCACCCTTTGCTGACTGCTACCCAAGAGGGCAACTACAACAGCACCGAAGGCCTCGGCGCGATTCCGTTCACCGGCATCCTGCTGGCTCACTCCAACGAATCGGAGTGGCACACCTTCCGCAACAACAAGAACAACGAAGCGTTCATCGACCGGATCTACATCGTCAAAGTGCCGTACTGCCTGCGCGTCAGTGATGAAGTGAAAATCTACGACAAATTGCTGTTCAACAGTTCCTTGTCGAAGGCGCACTGCGCACCGGATACCTTGAAGATGCTTGCGCAGTTCACCGTACTGTCGCGCCTCAAGGAGCCGGAAAACTCCAACATCTATTCGAAGATGCGCGTTTACGACGGCGAAAACCTCAAGGACACCGATCCGAAAGCCAAGTCGATTCAGGAGTACCGCGACTCGGCGGGTGTCGACGAGGGCATGAACGGTCTGTCGACCCGCTTCGCCTTCAAGATTCTGTCCAAGGTGTTCAACTTCGACCCGCACGAAATCGCCGCCAACCCGGTGCACCTGCTCTATGTGCTGGAACAGCAGATCGAACAGGAACAGTTCCAGGCCGAGACCCGCGAACGCTACCTGCGCTATCTGAAGGAATACCTCGCGCCGCGCTACATCGAGTTTATCGGCAAGGAAATCCAGACCGCTTACCTCGAGTCTTACAGCGAGTACGGTCAGAACATCTTCGACCGCTACGTGCTCTATGCGGACTTCTGGATCCAGGATCAGGAGTATCGCGACCCGGAAACCGGCGAGATCCTCAATCGCGTGGCCCTGAACGAAGAACTGGAGAAAATCGAAAAACCGGCCGGCATCAGCAATCCCAAGGATTTCCGCAACGAGATCGTCAACTTCGTCCTGCGCGCCAGGGCCAACAACAACGGCAAGAACCCGACCTGGCTCAGCTACGAAAAACTGCGGGTGGTCATCGAGAAGAAAATGTTCTCCAACACCGAAGACCTGCTGCCCGTCATCAGCTTCAACGCCAAGGCCAGCAAGGAGGACCAACAGAAACACAACGACTTCGTTACGCGAATGGTCGAACGTGGCTACACCGATAAACAGGTACGCCTGCTGTCTGAATGGTACCTGCGGGTCCGCAAGTCGCAGTGAGGCAGCTGCAAGCTTCCAGCTACAAGCTGCAAGAAAAAGCGTGTAACCGAAGTTTTTTCGGGATCGGCTTCGACTTGCAGCTTGCGGCTCAAAACTTGAAGCTCCCCGGAGGGGCCTATGAGCTATGTGATCGACCGACGCCTCAATGGCAAGAACAAAAGCACGGTGAACCGTCAGCGTTTCCTGCGGCGTTACCGTGATCACATCAAAAAGGCTGTCGAAGAGGCAGTCAGCCGCCGCTCCATTACGGATATGGAGCACGGTGAACAGATCAGTATTCCCGGTCGCGACATCGACGAACCGGTGCTTCACCATGGTCGCGGCGGCAAGCAGACCGTTGTGCATCCCGGCAACAAGGAATTCACCGCCGGCGAACATATCGCCCGCCCCCCGGGAGGCGGCGGTGGCCGCGGTCCGGGCAAAGCCGGTAATTCCGGCGAAGGCATGGACGAGTTCGTCTTCCAGATAACCCAGGAAGAATTCCTCGAATTCATGTTCGAAGACCTCGAACTGCCGAACCTGGTCAAACGCAACCTGACCGGCACCGACACGTTCAAAACCGTACGCGCGGGGATCAGCAACGAAGGCAACCCGTCGCGGATCAACATCATTCGAACCTTGCGTTCAGCCCATGCTCGCCGCATTGCGCTGTCTGGCAGCAGCCGCGCGAAACTGCGCGAAGCCAAGGAAGAGCTGGCACGACTCAAGCGCGAAGAACCAGACAACTTCGGCGATATTCAGGAACTGGAAGCCGAAATCGAGAAGCTCAGCGCGCGCATACACCGCGTGCCGTTCCTTGATACCTTCGACTTGAAATACAACTTGCTGGTCAAGCAACCGAACCCAAGCTCCAAAGCGGTGATGTTCTGCCTCATGGATGTCTCCGGCTCGATGACCCAGGCGACCAAGGACATCGCCAAGCGCTTTTTCATCCTGCTGTACCTGTTTCTCAAGCGTAATTACGACAAGATTGACGTGGTGTTCATCCGCCACCACACCAGCGCCCGGGAAGTGGACGAAGAAGAGTTCTTTTATTCAAGGGAAACCGGCGGCACCATTGTTTCCAGCGCCTTGAAGCTGATGCAGGAAATCATGGCCGAGCGCTATCCGAGCAACGAGTGGAATATCTACGCCGCACAGGCATCCGACGGCGACAACTGGAACGACGACTCGCCGATCTGCCGGGACATCCTGATCAACCAGATCATGCCGTTTGTGCAGTACTACACTTATGTGGAGATTACGCCGCGCGAGCATCAGGCCCTGTGGTACGAGTACGAACGCATCGCCGAAGCCTTCTCTGACACATTTGCCCAGCAGCAACTGGTCTCGGCCGGAGATATCTATCCGGTCTTCCGTGAACTCTTCCAGCGCAGGTTAGTGACATGACCGCCAAAGAGCAGAAGCGCCAACCCATTTCCACCGGCTCCGAATGGACGTTCGAGCTGATCCAGACCTACGACCGCGAGATAGCCAGGATCGCGGCACGCTATGCGCTGGATACCTACCCCAACCAGATCGAAGTGATTACCGCCGAGCAAATGATGGATGCCTATGCTTCGGTGGGCATGCCGCTGGGCTATCACCACTGGTCCTACGGCAAGCACTTCCTTAGTACCGAAAAATCCTACAGCCGTGGGCAGATGGGCCTGGCCTACGAGATTGTGATCAACTCGGACCCTTGCATCGCCTATCTGATGGAAGAAAACACCATCTGCATGCAGGCGCTGGTGGTGGCGCATGCCTGCTATGGCCACAACAGCTTTTTCAAGGGCAATTACCTGTTCCGGACCTGGACCGACGCCAGCTCGATCATCGATTACCTGGTATTCGCCAAGCAGTACATCATGCAGTGCGAAGAGCGCCACGGCATCGATGCCGTGGAAGACCTGCTCGACTCCTGTCATGCGCTGATGAACTATGGTGTCGACCGCTACAAGCGTCCTTACCCGATCTCCGCCGAAGAAGAGCGGCGCCGGCAGAAGGATCGCGAAGAGCACCTGCAGAAGCAGATCAACGATCTGTGGCGCACCATTCCCAAAGGTGCGGACAAGTACAGCGACAAGGACAACGCCCGATTCCCGGCCGAGCCGCAGGAAAACATCCTCTATTTCATCGAGAAACACGCACCTCTGCTGGAGCCGTGGCAGCGCGAGATCGTGCGGATCGTGCGCAAGATCGCTCAGTATTTCTATCCCCAGCGCCAGACCCAGGTCATGAACGAAGGCTGGGCGACGTTCTGGCATTACACGCTGATGAATGACCTGTATGACGAAGGCCTGGTCACCGACGGTTTCATGATGGAGTTCCTCACCTCGCATACCAGCGTGGTGTTCCAGCCCGGGTTCGATAGCCCGTACTACAGTGGCATCAACCCCTACGCGCTGGGTTTCGCCATGTATCGTGACATCCGCCGCATGTGCGAAGACCCCACCGAAGAGGATCGCCGCTGGTTCCCGGACATCGCGGGCTCCGACTGGCTGTCGACCATCAAGTTCGCCATGAGCAGTTTCAAGGACGAAAGCTTCATCCTGCAGTATCTGTCACCCAAAGTGATCCGCGATCTGAAACTGTTCAGCATCCTTGATGACGACCAGAAAGATGACCTGCTGGTACCAGCCATTCATGACGAGGGTGGCTACCGGATCATCCGCGAAACCCTGGCAGCGCAGTACAACCTTGGCAATCGTGAGCCGAACGTGCAGATCTACAGCATCGATCGGCGCGGCGATCGCTCACTGACGCTGCGTCATCAGCAGCACGACCGCAAACCGTTGGGTGATTCAACCGACGAAGTGCTCAAGCATTTGCATCGGCTATGGGGGTTCGACATTCATCTGGAAACCCTGCAGGGCGATCAGATCATGAAAACCCATCATGTGCCTCCGCGCAGTGAACACAGCGAGGGCGATTACGGCCGGCTCGACCTGGCCGTGATTCATCTTTGATCCGTTCCGGCCTCCGCAAGTCTGACGCAAGGGTTATCCTGTCGGGCTAACGGAGGTTTTTTATGCGGGTTTACAAGGTTGGCGGCGCGGTACGTGATCGCCTGTTGGGTTTGCCGGTCACTGATGTTGACCGGGTCGTGGTGGGCGCCACCACTGAAGAGATGCTCGCCAAGGGGTTTCGCCCGGTCGGCGCGGATTTTCCTGTGTTTCTGCACCCGAAAACCGGAGAGGAATATGCCCTCGCCCGTACAGAACGCAAGAGCGGCCGGGGCTACGGTGGTTTCACCTTCTACGCAAGTCCCGAAGTAACACTGGAAGAAGACCTGATTCGCCGCGACCTGACGATCAATGCCATGGCCGAGGACGAGCAGCTCAACCTGACAGACCCGTATCATGGTCAGCGCGACCTCGAAGCACGAATTCTGCGCCATGTTTCCCCGGCATTCGCCGAAGATCCGCTGCGAGTACTGCGCGTTGCCCGCTTCGCCGCGCGTTATGCCGGCCTGGGCTTCACGGTTGCCGACGAGACCATGGGCCTGATGCGTCAGCTCAGCGAATCCGGCGAACTGCAGGCCCTGACTGCCGAACGCAGCTGGAAGGAAATCTCTCGTGCATTGATGGAAAACCACCCACAGGTATTCATCCAAGTGTTGCGTGACTGTGGCGCCCTGAGAGTGCTGATGCCGGAAGTCGACGCCTTGTTCGGCGTACCGCAGCCGGAGACCCATCATCCCGAAATCGACACGGGACTGCACACTCTGAGCGTGCTGGAGCAATCAGCCTTGCACAAGCAGCCGCTGACGGTGCGCTGGGCCTGCCTGCTGCATGACCTCGGCAAAGGCCTGACTCCGGAAGAAGACTGGCCTCGGCATATCGCTCATGAGCACACCGGTCTTAAATTGATCAAAGCGGTCAACGAGCGCTTCAAGGTGCCCAAGGATTGTCAGGAACTGGCGCTGCTGGTCGGGCAGTACCACACCCATGGGCACCGGGCGCTGGATTTGAAAGCCTCGACGCTATTGGAGTTGCTGCAGAGTTTCGATGTCTATCGGCGACCGCAGCGCTTCGAGGAGTTCATCGCTGCGTGCGAGATGGATGCGCGTGGCCGCAAGGGCTTGGAGCAGCAAAGTTACCCACAGGCGGATTATTTACGCGGAGCCGCAACCGCTGCGCGCGGGGTAGCAGTGCAGCCATTGCTGGCGAAGGGCTTCAAAGGGCCGGAATTGGGCGAAGCGCTGAAGCGTGAGCGGCTGAAAGCATTGCAGATCTACAAAGACAACGCCTGAAGCAAGATCAAAAGATCGTCCGAAGGCTCGGGCCGCGATCGGACGATCTTTTGCTTTAAAGATTCGACGGAGTCAATTGCTGCCCATTCCATTCGAATGCAACCGGCGCCAACACCTGATCAATTTGCGCCTCAGCCCACAACGTCGCAAAGCTCTTGCCCACCCCCGGATGCACCCGATCCGGCGCAATCAACGACAGCGGCCACAGCACAAAAGCATTTTTCAGGATTTCCGCCCGGGGCAGTACCAGTCCGTCGAAATTCCCCACCAGATCGCCATACAGCAACACGTCGATGTCCAGCGGCAGGCCCTTGCGATCCGGGGCATAACGACCATTGTCCGCCTCGATGAATTTCAAGCGGCGATCCAGCTCCATTAGCGACAGATGAGTGTAGGCAGAGACAACGAAATTGAAGAACGGCCCGCTCTTGATGCCGACCGGCTGGCTCTCGAACACCGCCGAACATCGGATATCCACCAGAAATTTGGCCAGCGCGTCGAGCCCGGCGCGCAGATGCGTTTCGCGCTCGATATTGCTACCGAGCCCGAGATAGACCTGAGTCAGCGACATCCGCGCTCGATCTCCACACCCACACCGCCCTTGGCCGCCGGCACCGCGCCCGGCTTGGTCAGTTTAAGCCGCACCCAGGTGATCTTGAATTCGGTCATGAGCACTTCAACCAGACGCTCGGCAAAGGTCTCGACCAACTGGAACTGCGCCTGCTCGGCAAAGGCCTGAATGCGCGCGGAGACACTGGCGTAATCGAGCGCCTGGGTCAGGTCGTCACCGGCGGCGGCCGGACGATTGTCCCAGGCAAAGCTCAGATCAAGCCGCAGACACTGACGGATGCCGCGCTCCCAGTCGTAGGCACCGATCACGGTGTCGACTTCCAGGCCCTCGATAAACACTCTGTCCAAGCACTTCTCTCCGCTGCACGACAAGGGCGCGATGCGCCGTTAGAATCAGGGCGTCCTCGCCCGGAATAGTTAGCATGTTTTGGTTACTGGCGATTCTCGCCTACCTGCTCGGCTCGCTGTCCTTCGCCATTTTGCTCAGCCGCCTGACCGGAAATCCCGATCCGCGAATGAGTGGCTCGGGTAATGCCGGCGCCACCAACATGCTGCGCTTGGCCGGTCGCAAACTGGCGATCCTGACCCTGCTCGGTGATCTGTGCAAAGGCCTGCTGCCGGTGCTGATCGCCTCCGGCGCGGGCCTTTCCCTGCAGGATCAGGCCTGGATTGGCGTGTGCGCCGTGATCGGTCACCTGTTCCCTTTGTACTTTCGCTTTCGCGGCGGCAAAGGTGTCGCCACGGCTGCCGGCATGTTGCTCGGCCTGTATCCACCCGCCGCGCTGCTGGCCGGGTGCGCCTGGCTGCTGACGTTCTACCTGACCCGCACCAGTTCACTGGCGGCGCTGATTGCCACGCCACTGACCCTGCCGTTGCTGGCCTGGCAGGAGCCGGAAGCCTTGCTGCCAATGAGCGCGCTGACCTTGCTGATTGTCTGGCGTCACCGCGGCAATCTACGCGACCTGTTTGCCGGGCGCGAACGGCATTTTTAAATGTCGTTCGTGAGCATCGCTGATCACAGTGCCGACAACTGCTCCATCGGCCAGCGTGCCTGCACGGTGATTGCCAGACTTTCCTGCTGGCCGGCTTTCAGGCGCTGGCAACCGGCAAACGCGATCATCGCGCCATTGTCGGTGCAGAACTCCGGGCGCGCGTAGAACACATCACCTTTCATGTCACCGAGCATTTTTTCCAGCGAAACCCGCAACGCCTTGTTGGCGCTGACGCCGCCGGCAATCACCAGCCGCTTCATCCCCGCCTGTTTCAGGGCGCGCTTGCACTTGATGGTCAAAGTCTCCACCACAGCCTGCTGGAACGCCAGCGCGATGTCGCAACGGGCTTGCTCGCCGTCGTCCCCGGCGCTGACACATTGCTGCCAAGTGTTGAGGGCGAAGGTTTTCAGCCCGCTGAAGCTGAAATCCAGCCCTGGGCGATCACACATCGGACGCGGAAAGGTGAAACGCCCTGCGACGCCTTTCTCGGCCAGTTTGGCGATTTCCGGCCCGCCCGGGTAATTCAGGCCCATCATCTTCGCGGTTTTGTCGAAAGCTTCGCCGGCCGCATCGTCGAGCGTCTCGCCGAGCAGGCTGTATTGGCCAATGCCATCGACCTGAACCAGCTGCGTATGCCCACCGGAGACCAACAAAGCGACGAACGGAAATTCAGGCGGTTTCGGCTCCAGCATCGGTGCCAGCAAGTGGCCTTCCATGTGGTGCACACCAAGCGCCGGTATGCCCCAGGCAAACGCCAGCGCCTGTGCGCAGGAAGCACCGACCAGCAACGCGCCGACCAGGCCAGGACCCGCAGTGTAGGCGATTGCATCGATCTCGGTCGGCACGCAGTCGGCCTCGGCCAACACCTGACGGATCAAGGGCAGCATGCGCTTGACGTGGTCACGCGAGGCCAGCTCCGGGACCACACCGCCATAGACGCGGTGCAGGTCGATCTGACTGAACAGTGCGTCCGCCAACAGACCACGCTCACTGTCATACAATGCGACGCCGGTTTCGTCG
Organism: Pseudomonas sp. TSRC2-2; assembly: GCF_049897785.1. Taxonomy (NCBI): domain Bacteria; kingdom Pseudomonadati; phylum Pseudomonadota; class Gammaproteobacteria; order Pseudomonadales; family Pseudomonadaceae; genus Pseudomonas; species Pseudomonas sp. TSRC2-2. Next base: position 524,963 of record NZ_JAFCWZ010000003.1, on the reverse strand, counting down.
CAGGAGGTTTCTAATCCCAGTACTAGCATGGGTTTGCGCCTTGTTTAGGCTGAATTCGAAGGCGCGCATGATAGTCGCCACGTGATGCCCCGACCAGCGGTTTTCGATCAGAGGCTTTGCATTCCGAGCGATGAGGGGTTAACATCCGCAACCCTTAAAAACCGACGTCTTCAAGTGCTCTTTTGCCGCGAGGATGTTGACCCCGGTAATGAATGAAGGTAGCTCTGGATGCCAGCCGTCAAAGTAAAAGAGAACGAACCCTTCGACGTAGCTCTGCGTCGTTTCAAGCGCTCCTGCGAAAAAGCCGGTGTACTGGCTGAAGTTCGTAGCCGCGAATTTTACGAGAAGCCAACTTCTGAGCGTAAGCGCAAGGCAGCAGCCGCTGTTAAGCGTCACGCCAAGAAAGTTCAGCGCGAACAGCGCCGCGCCGTTCGTCTGTACTAATACACAGACGTTCGTAGCAAGCTTCTTGCCTAAGCCCGGCCCTCAGCCGGGCTAATGGCATTTGCGTAAAACGCTTGATGCTTCACCGTCGACGCCGCCGATGCGACCGAGACAAATCTGCTTCACCGCGTCAGGCCTGGCTCTTTTGCCAGCGGTGCACGTCTTTTCTGACGAGCCTTTCAAGGCTACTGACGAGCACACCCACTGATTCCTCTTACGACGATCAGCCCAAGGCACCTGTATGCGTGCCCGCGTTATTGAGCTATCCGAGGTCGACAACCGGCCGTCAGCGGATTCGGCGCAACACTTCCAAATAGTCGAAGACTGATAGGTACTAACGTCAGTGGATTTTCGGCAGATACACTTCCCGACAGCGATCACGCAGACGACACCGGTCGAGCCGCATATTTTGTGCGTTTCCAACAATGGCCCGCGTCCGACAGCCTGTCGCAACGGACTCATTACAGCGCAGACGACGAGAACGCCATGGCCGGGCTGATTCCCCAGAGCTTCATTGACGACCTGCTGAACCGCACCGACATCGTCGACGTGGTCAGCTCGCGCGTGCAATTGAAGAAGGCCGGCAAGAACTACACCGCCTGTTGCCCGTTCCACAAAGAGAAGACCCCGTCATTCAGCGTCAGCCCCGACAAGCAGTTCTATTACTGCTTCGGCTGCGGCGCCGGTGGCAACGCCCTCGGCTTTCTCATGGATCACGACAACCTGGATTTCCCCCAGGCCGTTGAAGATCTTGCCAAAGCCGCCGGCATGGAAATCCCTCGCGAAGAAAGCGGCCGCGAGCGCAAGCCGCGCCAGCCGACCGATTCGCCGCTGTATCCGCTTCTCACCGCCGCCGCCGACTTCTATCGGCAGGCACTCAAGAGTCATCCGTCGCGCAAGGCTGCTGTGGATTACCTCAAGGGACGCGGCCTGACCGGCGAGATCGCTCGGGATTTCGGCCTCGGCTTTGCTCCGCCGGGCTGGGACAATCTGCTCAAGCATCTGAGCAGCGACACCCTGCAACAAAAGGCCATGATCGAAGCCGGCCTGCTGATCGAGAACGCCGAAACCGGCAAGCGCTATGATCGCTTCCGTGATCGCGTGATGTTCCCGATCCGCGACACCCGCGGACGAATCATCGCCTTTGGCGGCCGCGTACTGGGCGACGACAAGCCCAAGTACCTGAACTCACCGGAAACTCCGGTATTCCACAAAGGCCAGGAGCTCTACGGCCTTTATGAAGCGCGCAAGAACAATCGCAACCTCGACGAAATCATCGTTGTCGAAGGCTATATGGACGTCATCGCCCTTGCCCAGCAAGGTTTGCGCAACGCCGTCGCGACGCTGGGTACCGCAACCAGCGAAGAACACTTGAAACGCCTGTTCCGCGTTGTGCCGAACGTATTGTTCTGCTTCGACGGCGACCAGGCCGGCCGCAACGCCGCGTGGCGCGCACTGGAAGCGACCCTGCCGTGCCTGCAGGACGGTCGTCGCGCGCGGTTTCTGTTTCTGCCCGAAGGCGAAGACCCGGATACCCTGGTTCGCGCCGAAGGCACCGATGCCTTCAAGGCGCGCATCAATCAGCACGCGCAGCCGCTGGCCGACTATTTTTTTCAGCAACTGACCGAAGAATCCGATCCGCGCTCGCTCGAGGGCAAGGCGCACATGGCCACTCTCGCCGCACCGCTGATCGACAAGGTGCCGGGCGCGAATCTGCGCATCCTGATGCGCCAGCGCCTGACAGAAATCACCGGCCTGAGCAGCGAGACCGTCAGCCAACTGGTTCAGAGTGCGCCGCAGGAAGCACCGCCCGCTTACGATCCGGGCATCGATTACGACGCCATGCCGGATTACAGCGACTACCATCAGCCGCAGGCACAGGACATGTATGTGCCGCAGCAGGAATGGACGCCGAAGAAACCCGGCGCCGGCGGCAAGAAGTGGGACAAGAAACCGTGGGACAAGAATGGCAAGCGTGGCGGCGATCGCGAACAGCAGCGCCCGCGCACACCGATTGGCGTTGAATCGCCAACCCTGACGGCCCTCAGAACATTGCTCCATCATCCGCAACTGGCCAAGCGCGTCGAAGACGCCGGGCACATCGCCGATGAAAATCAGACCAACGCCCAGCTGCTTGTGGCGTTGCTGGAAGCCGTACAGAAGAATCCCAAGCTAAACTCATTTCAGTTGATCGCGCGATGGCACGGCACTGAACAGGGTCGCTTGCTAAAGGCACTGGCAGAAAAGGAATGGCTGATTGATGGAGATAACCTTGAACAACAGTTTTTCGACACCATTACTAGCTTGTCAGCCCGCCAACGCGAGCGAAATCTCGAACAGTTACTCAGGAAAGCGCGGCAAAGCGAACTGAGCGTCGAAGAGAAAAATCAACTGCGCGACCTTTTAAGTCGCAATGTTTCCGCATCAAACCCGACCTCAACTGGCGCGTGAGGTCATAGCTCAGGTATAATCCTCGGCTTGTTTTTTGCCCGCCAAGACCTTCAGTGGATAGGGTGTTATGTCCGGAAAAGCGCAACAGCAGTCTCGTATTATTGAGTTGATCAAACTGGGTCGTGAGCAGAAGTATCTGACTTACGCCGAGGTCAACGACCACCTGCCCGAGGATATTTCAGATCCGGAGCAGGTGGAAGACATCATCCGCATGATTAACGACATGGGGATCCCCGTACACGAGAGTGCTCCGGATGCGGACGCCCTTATGTTGGCCGACGCCGATACCGACGAGGCCGCTGCGGAAGAAGCAGCCGCTGCGTTGGCGGCGGTGGAGACCGATATCGGTCGCACCACTGACCCGGTGCGCATGTACATGCGTGAAATGGGTACGGTCGAGCTTCTGACCCGTGAAGGCGAAATCGAAATCGCCAAGCGGATCGAAGAAGGCATTCGTGAAGTGATGAGCGCAATCGCGCACTTCCCTGGCACGGTTGACCACATTCTCTCCGAGTACACCCGCGTCACCACCGAAGGTGGTCGCCTGTCCGACGTCCTGAGCGGTTATATCGACCCGGACGACGGCATCGCGCCGCCTGCGGCAGAAGTGCCGCCGCCGGTCGATCCGAAAGCCGTCAAGGCCGACGACGATACCGACGACGATGAAGCCGAATCTTCCGATGACGAAGAAGAAGCCGAAAGCGGTCCGGACCCGGTCATTGCTGCGCAGCGCTTCGGCGCCGTGGCCGACCAGATGGAAATCACCCGCAAGGCGCTGAAAAAGCACGGTCGTCACAACAAGGCAGCCGTTGCCGAGTTGCTCGCTCTGGCCGAGCTGTTCATGCCGATCAAACTGGTGCCGAAGCAATTCGAAGCCCTGGTCGAGCGTGTGCGCAGTGCCCTGGATCGTCTGCGTCAGCAAGAGCGCGCGATCATGCAACTGTGCGTACGTGATGCACGTATGCCGCGCGCCGATTTCCTGCGTCAGTTCCCTGGCAATGAAGTCGACGAAAGCTGGTCCGACGCTCTGGCCAAAGGCAAGAGCAAGTACGCCGAAGCCATCGGTCGCGTACAGCCGGACATCATTCGTTGCCAGCAGAAGCTGATCGCGCTGGAAACCGAAACCGGTCTGACCATCGCAGAAATCAAGGACATCAACCGTCGCATGTCGATCGGTGAGGCCAAGGCCCGCCGCGCGAAGAAAGAGATGGTTGAAGCCAACCTGCGTCTGGTGATCTCGATCGCCAAGAAGTACACCAACCGCGGCCTGCAATTCCTCGATCTGATCCAGGAAGGCAACATCGGCCTGATGAAAGCGGTGGACAAGTTCGAATACCGTCGCGGCTACAAGTTCTCGACTTATGCCACCTGGTGGATCCGTCAGGCGATCACTCGCTCGATCGCCGACCAGGCCCGCACCATCCGTATTCCGGTGCACATGATCGAGACGATCAACAAGCTCAACCGTATTTCCCGGCAGATGTTGCAGGAAATGGGTCGCGAACCGACCCCGGAAGAGCTGGGCGAACGCATGGAAATGCCTGAGGACAAGATCCGCAAGGTACTGAAGATCGCCAAAGAGCCGATCTCCATGGAAACCCCGATCGGTGATGACGAAGACTCCCATCTGGGCGACTTCATCGAAGACTCGACCATGCAGTCGCCAATCGATGTCGCCACGGTGGAAAGCCTGAAGGAAGCGACTCGCGAAGTACTGTCCGGCCTCACTGCCCGTGAAGCCAAGGTATTGCGCATGCGTTTCGGTATCGACATGAACACCGACCATACGCTCGAAGAGGTCGGCAAACAGTTTGACGTAACGCGTGAGCGGATCCGTCAGATCGAAGCCAAGGCGCTGCGCAAGCTGCGCCACCCGACGCGAAGCGAGCATCTGCGCTCCTTCCTCGACGAGTGACACCAGAACCCCCGGCCCAGGCCGGGGGTTTTGTTTTATGGCAGATTAAATTCCCCGCTCCCCCCTCCCCGCCGCATACCCCGTCTACACTCGAAACAATCCCCCCAGCCCTGACGAGAGCGTTATGCCCAGACTGGCGCCCGTGCTTTTTCTGCTGTCATTGATGATCTGCACCGCCACGGCTGACGCGCTGACTCTCACCGATGAAGAACGCAGCTGGCTGGCGGCTCACCCTGACTTGCGCCTGGGTGTCGATGCATCGTGGCCGCCGTTCGAATTTCGGGATGATCAGAACCGTTATCAAGGGTTGGCAGCCGACTATATCGACGTGATCCGTCAACGCCTGGCGATCAAACTCACGCCCATCGAACCAGTGAGCTGGACGGTAGTGCTGGAGCAGGTGAAGAAGGGCAAGATCGATTTGCTGCCGGGAATCATGTCGACGCCGGAGCGCCAGAACTATCTGTCATTCACCCGGCCGTACCTCGACTTCCCGATCGTCATCCTCGCCCATGTCGGTGGCGCCCAACCGCGCAAACTTGACGACTTGTACGGGCTGAAAATCGCTGTGGTGGAAAACTACGCCCCCCACGAACTGCTGCGCACTCACCACCCCGATCTGAATCTGGTCGCCATGCCCAATGTCAGTTCAGCGCTGCAAGCGCTGGCGACCGATGAAGTGGACGCGGTAGTCGGCGATCTGGCTTCCAGCGTCTGGAGCCTGCGCCAGCTCAAGCTCGACGGCCTCTACGTCAGCGGCGAAACGCCGTATCGTTATCAACTGGCGATGGCTGTGCCCCGCGATAACAAAGTGCTCGTCGGGATTCTCGATGAAGTCCTCGCCGACATGACGCCAGCGGAAATCAGCAGCATCCAGGAACATTGGGTGGGTAATGTGCTCGACCACCGTACCTTCTGGTCGGACCTGCTGATGTACGGGCTGCCCGGCCTGTTGCTGCTGATGACAATCCTGGCCGTGGTAATCCGCATCAATCGCCGCCTGAGCTCTGAAATCACCCGGCGCATCGACCTTGAGCAGGAATTGCGCAGCAGCGAATATCACTACCGCGGCCTGGTGGAGAGCTTGTCGGCCATCGCCTGGGAAGCGCGTATGAGCGACTTCACCTACAGCTATGTTTCGCCGCACGCTGAGGATTTGCTCGGTTATCCACAGGCTCATTGGCTGATCCCGGGCTTCTGGCACAACATCATTCACCCCGCCGACCTGACCCGCACGCAGAACTACTGCAAGGAAGCGCTGCGCCAGGGCCGCGACCATATCGTTGACTATCGCGTGATCACCGTCGACGGCCGCTGCCTGTGGGTGCGCGATATCGTCAGCCTGATTGAGCATGGCCACGAGCCAGTGATGCGCGGGTTGATGATCGACATCAGCGAAATCAAGCGCACCGAAGAGGCGCTGCGCCTGTCGGAGCAGAAATTCGCTTCGGTGTTCGAGCAATGCCCGGACATTCTGGTGATCGCACGCCTGTCCGACGGCTGCCTGCTGGAGGTCAACGAGGCGTTCGAAGAGCAGATCGGCCTACGGGCCGAGGACGTGATCGGCCAAACTGCCACCAATCTCAATATCTGGGGCATTCCCGGCGTCGGGCCGGGCCTCTTGCAGCGTTTGCAGGCTGGCAGCATCCGCAATCTGGAAATGCCCTTTCGCCGCAATAACGGCCAAGTGTTCACCGGGCTGATTTCCGCCGAGCCCTTCGACCTCGACACCACCCCGGCGCTGGTGGTTGTAGTGCGCGACATCAGCCAGCTCAAGGAAACGCAACAGCAACTGCAAACCTCGGAGGAGAAGTTTGCCAAGGCTTTCCATGCATCACCGGATGGCTTGCTGCTGTCGCGCCAGAGCGACGGGCTGCTGTTGGAGGTCAACGAAGGCTTCAGTCGCATCACCGGCTTCAACAGCGCCATGTCAGTAGATCGCTCGACGCTGGATCTGGGGATCTGGGTCAACCTCAATGAACGCAAACAGATGCTCGACCTGCTGCAACGCGACGGTTTTGTCCGCGACTTCACTTGTCATATCCGTCGCAGCGATGGGCAGATCCGCCTGTGCGAGGTCTCCAGTCGCCCACTGCCGATCGGCGACGAAGACTGCATGCTGACCATCGCCCGCGACATCACCGAACGCCATCTCATGCAGGAAAAACTGCAACAGGCCGCGACCGTTTTCGAGAGCACCGCCGAAGGCGTGTTGATCACCGATACCCAACAACACATCAGCGCGGTCAATCGCGCCTTTACTGAAATTACCGGCTACAGCGAAAGCGAAGCGCTGGGCCACACGCCACGGCTATTGGCGTCGGGGCTGCATGACAGCGCTTTCTATGCGGCGATGTGGCACCAGCTGACCGATGAAGGCCACTGGCAAGGCGAGATTTCCAACCGGCGCAAGAATGGCGAGCTGTACCCCAGCTGGCTGACCATCAGCGCCGTGCGCAATCGTGACAAATTCATCACCCACTTCGTCGCGGTGTTCGCCGATATTTCCAGCCTCAAGCACGCCCAGGCCAAGCTCGATTACCAGGCTCACCACGACCCGCTCACCGGCTTGCCGAACCGCACATTATTCGAAAGCCGTTTGCAAATGGCCCTCACCAGCCAACAGGAAAATGGCGGCCAGGGCGCCGTGCTGTTTCTCGACCTCGATCGCTTCAAACACATCAACGACAGCCTCGGCCACCCGGTCGGCGACCTGTTGCTCAAGGGCATCGCCGTGCGCCTGAAGGAACAGTTACGGGATATCGATACCGTTGCGCGGTTAGGTGGCGACGAATTCATCCTTCTGCTGCCGGGCTTGCAGCAAGCCAGCGACGCCGACAACATCGCGACGAAACTGCTCAATTGCTTCGGTGCGCCTTTTCAGGCCGGCGAACACGAGTTTTTCATCAGCGCCAGTATCGGTACCAGCCTCTATCCACGAGACGGTTGCGACGTGGCCACGCTGGTAAAAAACGCCGACGCGGCGATGTACCGCTCCAAAGCCAAGGGGCGCAACCGCGTCGAAAGCTACACACGCGACCTCACCGCCCAGGCCAGTGAACGCATAGCGCTGGAACACGAACTGCGCCGCGCCATCGAGCGCGACGAACTGTTTCTCTACTACCAGCCGAAAATCAGCTTGGACGACCACCGTCTGGTCGGTGCAGAAGCTCTGATTCGCTGGCGCCACCCGACCTTCGGCGAAGTGCCACCCGAACACTTCATCCCATTGGCCGAAGAGAACGGCATGATCCTGCAGATCGGTGACTGGGTGCTGGAAACCGCATGTCGGCAGATGTTCGAGTGGAACCGGATCTACCAACCACTCGGCCCCCTTTCGGTGAACCTCGCCGGCGCGCAACTACGCCAGCCAAATCTGCTGGTGCGCATCGAACAGCTGCTCAAGGAAAACCGCCTGCGCCCGGATTTACTGCAACTGGAAATTACCGAAAATTTCATCATGAGTCAGGCCGAGGAGGCGCTGGCGGTACTGCACCAGCTCAAACACCTCGGCGTGCAACTGGCGATCGATGACTTTGGCACCGGCTATTCCTCGCTCAGCTACCTCAAGCGCCTGCCGCTGGACATCCTCAAGATCGACCAGTCTTTCGTTCGCGGACTGCCCGACGACCCCCACGACGCGGCGATCGTGCGCGCCATCATCGCACTCGGCCGCAGCATGCAGTTCACCGTGATTGCCGAAGGCGTGGAAACCCAGGCGCAACAACAATTCCTTGCCGCGGAAGGCTGTGAACAGATCCAGGGCTACATCGTCAGTCTGCCGTTGCCACCGGACGAATTCGCCGCGACATTTCTGCATGTAACCGTATCGGATTTTTCGGATAGCACAGCCGCGAAACCGTCGCTATAATCCGCCGCCTACTGAGGGCCTATAGCTCAGTTGGTTAGAGCAGAGGACTCATAATCCTTTGGTCCACGGTTCTTATGTGGTACGAATGCCAGTGTGGTATTTGGAGCCAATTTTTGTTAGTTTGTAGTTACTCAATGCCACTGTAGCTCAATCGGTTAGAGCGTCCGACTCATAATCGGCAGGTCGAGGGTTCGATTCCCTCCAGTGGCCCCATACCCCCCCCTAAAATCAAGCACCTACCCAACTCCGCAGAAGGTCGATGACCACGCTGACGGAGCTTTCTTCGTTCCAAGAATCCGGCGATTTTCGATTTTTCCTTGACACTGCAAGGGCAACACCCAAAGCTAATAGGGTGTGGTATTTGGAATCGAGAGCTCATGAAAAACTTCATCTTGGTCGAAGCGCCTGTTACGAGCGAGGCTAACTACATCCTGCTTCATCTCGACCCTGACATGCCCGACGAGGCACGCGAGTTCAAACCGTTCACCGACTACACGACTTGGCTGGCACGTAAGGGCTATGCAGCAAACACCGATAAGCTCTACTCGGAGCACGTTGGCCGCTTCATCGACTACGTGTATGAGGCGACGAAGACCCAATTTCCTGCAGATGTCGAGGTCACTATCGAGACCGTCATCTACAGCTACCAGGTTTATCTCCTCTTCGGTACGGACGCCACGAACCCAATAGCGAAGACGCTGGCCCATAGCCTGGGGAAGACACGGCTGACCGGTCAAAACTCAATCGCAGAATCCATAGAGTCGTCTATTCGATGGTTTCTTGAGGTAGCCGAGTCAAAAAACATGACAGCACCTGACCATCTGTTCAGTCGGTTCTACTTGAGCAAGGCCGAATATCGAAGTCAATGTGAGGTTTCGGCCCAAAAAGCCAATTCTTGGATGGCAGCAGTCATTCGTGGCTCGCTGAACTCAGTTCTGCCAAAACGTAAGAAAGATAAGCTGTTTCCTAAAGCAGGGCGTAGGAGCGGGAAAAACGAGAAGCAGCCGTTCAAGATTCTCCCATTCCCTATAGAACGATCCGTCGACTTTCTCAGACAGGCCAAGCCTGCAAAGTCCACGACATTTTACAGGGACATGACGCTATATGCCCTACTCGCCGCGACAGGTTCGCGTACAAGCGAGGCGCTACAAGTTCGAATGCCTGACATCGATGATGACGATTTTGCAGTGTTCCTACGCGACCCCTTTGCAAGAAAAACGCCTGGCATTACTGAAGAAGAGCATAAGCTTCTCTCCTGGAAAGGTCGGGAGACCGAGGTGACCTTCATGATTGAGCCATTCGCTAAAATATTCTGGGAGAACCTTGAGAAGTACCTGACCCTAGAATACAACTCTAGCGTTGGACACGATTTCTTATTCCAAAACTCTGACGGTAGGCCCTTCTTCGCAAGCGACAGGAGTAGCCGTGACAAAACCCTCAAGAAATACGCCTTGAAGGCAGGCTTGCCGGACGTCACAGGCATCAGCACTCATTCGCTTAGGCATATGTACGGAACTTACACGCTTAATTACATGCCAGTTTCTGGACAGCCCCTTCCTGGCCTGCCCATTACATACGTGAAGATCCTGATGGGCCATGCCAGCGTCACATCCACGATGAAGTACGCAAAGCACGATACCGACATCATCGAAGCATATATCCAGCATGCTAACCAATACGTCATGCAGAGAGGCGATGCCTCCTTTAGCACTATTCGTGAGGAATTTCATCTACGCCAGCTCGAAATATTGAAGGAAGAGGCGAATCGCATTCAAGGGACGCAACATGATTAACCTGACCAAAGATATTCAGATTATCAAGACCGGAACATCCTTGGAGAGCTCAATCAAAGAGGCGATCACCAAAGCAAAGGCTTGCGTCTGCAAAGAGTTGTTTGGCACGAACTATATCTCTCCAAGCAAGGTTACAAGCAGCGCTCGTAACGAATATTACAACGCGTCCATCGTGCGCCTGTTTGATGACCACCTGAATGTGGCGAATGCACCTATTTACGATGAAGTGTGGGTGCGAAATGCTTTAGCTTGCACGAAAAAGACTGCGCCGATAGAAATTGCGAGGCAGGTCGTTCCGAAGTCCTCTATTGACTGGCTCAACAAGTCTTCTTTGGAGAGGCTGAGTAGGGACTGCGTCTTAATTCTCCACTTTCTCTGGCAGACGCGAGCTGTTCTGCTCCCAGCTGACCTAAGGAAGCCCACGGTTCACAATCAGGAAGCAGGAACCAATTTCTATGAGTTTGCTGCAGCATCCTACACCGAGGTGCTAGCATTTGTGAGCAAACCATTTGTCTCGCATGTTCCCTACGAAGACATTCCGGATATCACCTCCGTAATGAAACCTAGTGCAGTCAGAAACTTTGGATGGTGCGCATGGCGCATGATTCGTTGCACAGACTGGCATAGAATCGAAGACATCAACCCAAAAGACATCGCTGACCTCGCCGACCACTTAGTCTTAGCGCGAAGAAATGACGTTGACTGGTTCCAGTACCCCATCGCCCCAGCCGCGTTTTGGAACTATGTTCAGAGGCTGTATTCTGACAGATGTAGCCAGGCAGTCGTCCGCCCTAAAAATTACTTGCAAGCCAGCAGAAAAGCCTTGGCGTCTGGAGAATATGACTATCCTGATGAGCATAAGGAAAGTGTCGAATTATGGTTGAAATATCAAGACAAATACATCACCCTACAAAAGTCTCGGGGAATTAAATCTTTCGATGCTTACACCAAAAGCTTTTCAGTCCTGAATACTTGGTTATTTGGCGAATACCCTACTGCCACAGGATTGCTTCCTCCTCAACCGACTGAGCTTAATCGGACGCACATGGAAGGTGATGGATACATAGGCTTCCTCACTTTCCTGCACAGAGGCTGGTCAAACTCAACGATCCAACAGATCATGTACCACATCACAAGCTTTTTTAACTACTTGGCGGCTCGCTCAAACACCGACGAGAAGCTTTGTGGTTTTGTTTGCCCCATACTTGAGCTCGACTTCCCCATCGTCCGAAGAAGTAATAGCTCTAACAAACCTGCGTTTCATTCCGAGCATTTCCCATACCTTATCCAATACTGTTACGCGATAGAATCTTTCACAACACACCTGGCTGAAAGGGTATATCACGAACAAATAAATCTGTTCGACAAAATATACAGGGCCGACATTGAGACAAAGGACTGGAATAAAACCCAAAAAGTCGTCCAAACTGAAAAACTTGGGTACGTTCCAATTGTGTTCTACAAGAACCCATCATTTGACGCTTCGCAGCCCAAATCCGAAAACAATCGTCCGATGAAATACGAGGCACTGAAACTTCTCCCAAGGTTCGTCGTGCCAATTATTGATCACTCGGTGGAGCGAGAGGGAAAATGGGTATTCTATCCCCAGCTCAATTACATCAGACATAATATCATCGCGCTGGAGACAGGTGTCCGTAGCATTCACATACGTTGGCTGGAGAAGCGAACCTATGACATGCTAATTGATAGATCAAGACCCCTACCTCCGCTCTGCAAGTTACGTATCAACACTGATAAAGTAAACGGCGCATGGGACGCAACAGTTTCGAAGTCAGTAATTGAACTACTGGATCGTCAAAAAGCCATGATCCCTTGGTTTAACGACCCAGCAATGGATATCGAGACTTGGTATGACTACCATGAGGAAAATGAGCACGGAAAAATCATCACGCTATTTCCAAAGGGAAATACTCCTGGCGTGCTGAATCCAGAGGCGTACGCAAAATATTTTAAAAGACTCATTTACTCTTTCGACCTCTTCTGCAGGTTTCAGCTGGGCATTCAGACGACGAACGCAATGCCAGAGGCTGTGGGAGAGCTGGAATCTATTGATGACCCTCACGACTACCTCACTGCGATCAAACTTGAACGGCAGGCCTGCAAACTAATTGAACATACTCCGCACTCCTGCCGAGTATCAGTTGTGTCTGAATACATCCCAATTTTGCCGCCCCACATCATCGGTGCATTCATTACCGGCCAGGCCAGTGATGAACATGTAATGTATTACGCAAAAGTTGACCCTGTGTACCTCAGATCTGTCGCCCAGTATCAAAAAATGAGTATTGAACATGGCTGGTTAGCCGACCGCCCATCAATGTCCAACATTAAAGCCGAGGACGTTGCATCGAAGCTTCAGCAAGCGTTCCGGCGAGACAAAGAGAAGTCTCTGATTGACTTCGGTGCAATCTCATTTGACCGTGAGACCAAGGATGATGTGGTTTCGGGCGTCAGGGAGACAAGGCAGCGTCCCATAGATTCGCTGGCCTTCATGCCCACTCATATCTGCCCATTTGGTAATCGCTGTCCAGCGGACGTCATTAAAGACCTGGGCGCCATTCCTGGGGTTAGCATGCCGTGCGGAGGCTGCTATTACTCGGTCAAAACCGTCGACCATCTCCCGAGGATTTATGGTCACATCCGTGTGCTGACTGATGAGTGTAGCGAGCTGGAGGCATACATTGCCGAGGCTAAAAGAAATGGGGCATCGCCTGAAAGCCTTGTACCGAAAGCCAATCGTCGCAAATTTCTCGCCGCTGAGATCATTTCATGGAGCGTTACTGCTCACTGCCTTGAGCAAATGCATAACGAAATCAAAACGCGCGAGAGCTTTCTGGTAGAGAAACCTGAAATCGTCTCGGAGCACCTAGAGCGCTTAGAGCTTAAAAAAGACTCCCTTTCCAACCTGATTGCTCGCACTGCAGAAGCCAAGTCGCATGCGGAGTATTTCACTCCACAGTTAGACAAGCAGGTTAAAGTGGCAAGAAACAAGCTCCTTGCATTCACTGGGGACTTTAACCGCATGCTGCAAGAAGCTCCTACAGGATTCACGTTGATCGATGAATTTAGGGGCCTGATTCGGTCTACGTGTGAAGTTCTGGGTCTTTCACTGCATGATTTGAATGATGCAATGAGTAAGCCCATGGCCTTGGAACGACCTACTGCAATCCTGAAGCTAATTTCGAGCCCAGGAGGTGTTCCTGCATGAGCAAAGGTGCGAAAAAGGGCCAAAACCGCTTTGCAGGCTCTCAAAAGCTGAACCGCGACTATAGAATTTCCCGAATTAAAGACGAAGTAATACCTAAGCTGAAGTCTTTCGTAGGAAAAGCATCATTCGATGGGGTTACGCCTTACTCAAGATTCTGCGCCGAACTTTACAACGATGGGCTTCCTGTAAACGAAAAGAAGATTGGCTACAGAACCTTGGTACAGAGCACTGACTATTGGACTCTGCTCGGGCCAATATTCTTCAAGCACTGGGATGCTGCTGGAAACATGGAGTCCAAGAAGGACAAGCTTGTCGGAAAGCTGGCCGTTCAGCGAGCAGACCAACTTCAAGCTGAGACAGAGAAACTGAGGAAGGAGGTCGAAGCTCTGCGCTCAGCCCTCCGTAGCCATGGTGCTCAGCCAGTAACCCTGCCGGACACAACGCATGTGGATCAAGGATTCATGGCGAAGTTTGACAAAACCTGCCGGGGCCTCAAGTTGGTGCTCGATGCAAGTGATGGGATGTTTACGGTTGACATGCAGGCTAAAAAGATTTGCTGCAGTTTTGACGACCTTGAACCTAGGGAGGGACTCGTGCCAACAGAGGTAGTTGAGCCGTTCATTCTGTGGTTGAAAGCGAAAGAGAAAAGCCATGGACACAAGTGATCAGAAGCGCTCTCCGTACGACCGCTACAGGGACTACGTGCTGCAGCTTGAACAGGCTGGAAAAAAATTCCCTGTGAATCAGTTTGGCGCCGTCAACTTCAGCAAAATCGCTGATGAATGTGGTAATCGTAGGCAGTGGTTTTCTGAAAGCGCCAAGAAGATCTTTTGCTCACAGGGCAAAACCCTTGAGCAGGTCATCGCGAAGGACATTCGCCGCATAGGCAGTGAGTTTGTTGCGGCCAAAGATCCTGAGTCTCTGGCGATTGATATGGCGGATTCGAAAAGTCGCGAAGCGAATCGGTTGCGAGTAATGCTTGAGCAAAAGTCGAAGGAAAACGAACTGCTCCGCGAGCAAGTTGAGCAACTCTCTGCCGAGCTGCGGTTGCTTCGGACATCTGCACAGGAAATCAGTAGCCAGCAGGACTTGATGATCGACTCCGGGCGGTCATTCATCCTATGAGCAATCTGTCGAGCGTGATCCAGGTGAGCTCGGTGAAGCCAGGCAGTTTTGGCGGTGCAGTCTTTTCCGGGCGCATCATTGGCCAAAACAAAATTTACACATGCAGAGCAAGCTATAAAGTCATCACCCGCATTCCTCAACCCGGTGAATGCTGGCAGTTCAAAGGCTCGATCACAGGGCATGATCAGTACAGGGATTTCGTTCTGATCGAAAGCTGTCACATCGTAAACCTGCCCATAGCGGCATATGTGGAACGATTGCTGATAAAGCATCCTGCATTTCGCGGGCTGTCATTCGGCAAAGCGAAAGTCTCGAAACTGGTCAGGGCATTTGGCGCAGAAGACCTTGCTCAGGCATTGACTGCAGGCAGAGTCAGCCACCTGGCGGAACTGATTAATCCTGATCTCGCCCAAAAGGTCGTGGATGCCTGGAGGACACTGCAGGATGAGATTTCAACAATTGAATTTCTCATGGAGCACGACTTCGATCCTGGGCTCGCCAAAAGCGTTCTCAAGGTTTGCCAGACGGATACGGTAGAGCGCCTGAAGCTTAATCCGTACAGCCTCATTGCGTTTCAAGGCATCCACCCAAACATGTGGAAAATCGTAGACGCCGCAGCAGCCAAGCTAGGCATACCTCGTGATGACCCACGCAGGCTGGCCGGCCTTGTGGAGAATTTGCTCTATGTGCGCTTGGATCAGGGCCATACCGCATACGAAGTAGGAGAGCTAAAAGCCGCCCTGATGCAGAAGCTTCCATCCGCCAGACTGGTAGACCAAGCTATCGAATGCGCCCTACAAAGGCGTGCTGTATGCGTTAAGAAGCATCAAGGGACGACGCTTATCCAGCCACTGGGAGCGGCCCTTGTCGAAAGTAAACTCGAGCAGCGAGTAGCGACTCTACTGTCCGCTCAGGCCTCATTGCTTCACGGCTCTCCGCAGGAACTGGAGCAAGCGATTGAAGATCGCTGCGCACATAGCGAGAGCGCGTCTGGATACCCACTCACCCGAGACCAGAAAAATGCAGTGCTGATGGCGCTTACTAATCGCATCAGCACGCTGACTGGATTTGGCGGTACGGGCAAGACAACCGTGCTGAAAGCCATCGTTGATATAGCCTCTCAGCACCGCCCAGTGCATGTCTTAGCACTGAGTGGAAAAGCCAAGGAGCGCGCCAAGGAGTCTGTTGGCCGAGACACCTACACGATCCACAGCTTCTTGATCAAAATCAGCACCGCAAGCTCAGGGATCAGCACTGGAGGCGACCCTCTGGTAATCATTGATGAATCCAGCATGGTAGACATCGCCTTGATGCTGAAACTGCTGAATGCCTTCGCAAAGAAAGAACTGTCTCTTTTGCTAGTAGGCGATACCGGTCAGCTATCTCCGGTTGGTTATGGAATCTTCTTCCATGCACTGGCCAAATCGAAGGCGATACCGTCGACTCACCTGATCAAGGTTCACAGGTCTATCGGCAACAGTCACCTTCAGAACATCGCCATGAAGATTAGATCTGGTCACCTGGACACCTTGCCATTCTGGAATGGCGAGCGCGATGGGGTTTATCTGATCCCCTGCACAAACACGCAGGACATGCTGACACGCCTCGCGAAGATCAAGCAGATCATCCCTGACGCTCAGATCCTGACGCCACACATGTCTGATCGCATGCCGGATTCCGGGCACAAGATAAACAAACATTTGCAAAGTGCCCTCCAGCATACAGACGAGACGCAGGGCATCTGGATGGGCAAATACTGGCTGCGAGTTAACGACCCCGTCATCGTCACCCAGAATAGCTACGAACATAATCTGTTCAACGGCAACACCGGGATCATGACTGGCGTTACGTCAATCGATGGCCAGACTTCAGGTGTGTTTTTCTTCAATGGGTTCGAAGTGAACCTGTCCAGGATGGACTTGTTCGGGCTGGGAATGAAGCTAGCCTACGCCATATCCATTCATAAGGCGCAAGGCAGCGAGTACGAGACGTCGATCCTTTGCACTTTGAGTCAAAGCGAATTTGTGGAACGAAGCATGCTGTACACAGCCGTCTCCCGATCTAAGCGGCTGGCTTTGATCCTAAGCACGCAGAACATCATGCAGCAGGGGGTAGCTCGCCCAAACCGAAGCGACACCCTCTGTGTTGGCTTCTCGGTTTGAATACCAAACAGGTCGTTAGCCCTACAATATTGCGGGCAGGGCTTTCGCTTCAGGCGCCTTACCCTCCTCGTATGATTGCAGGATCCGCGCCCAATGCCTCAAGATAGGATAATGTCATTGAAGTTGCTCACAACGCTTTGGAGCGTCATCAGCCCCGACCGCCGCCCCGAGCGTGAGAAAGCGCGTGAACGTGAGTTCATCCGGGCGGCGAACTCCTTGAAGACCCTCAAGGTGACACCCGAGGGTGGGATGTCCATCGATCCCGAAGAGCTCCGCGATCAGATAATCGCCTCGCGTGAGCAGTTGAAGCACCTTGTCCACAAGCCAGGAGCGCCTAGCAGGTCATTAACGCCAGCGGGAGACGTCCAGGCGGAACAGGAAGCGAGTCCCGCCGTAATGACTTTGGTGAACGCCTTGGACTTTATCGAGGTGGTGGCTTGGCGTCGGTTGCAGACCGGCGCTGCTGTGCGCTACGTGTGCCTCCAGTCTACAAGTCCGGGGCGATCCGCTGTCGCTACAGCCAGTCTGTTCACAGAAGCCATAGAGAGTCTCCCTACTTGGGTCGACGGCAATACCAACAGGCAAGTTGCAAATGCCTTGCAGAGCGGTGGACTCCATTGGTACGCGACTTTGAGCGAGGCGATGGATGCCTGGGATGCGGAGCTTTGATGGCTCCACTAGGAGTTTTCACTCACACCAAGGCCCCCACGTTGGCGGGTTGTCCACGAGATCGATGGACGTACCGAGCTCGTCTTGCATGTGTTCGAAGACTCTGTCGAGACTTGGATGAGCTTTCGATTCTCGCAGTGCGTTCACTAATTCCAGTAGCTCTCGGCCTTGGGCCACAGGCATTTGGATATCGCAATACACAGTGTCATCGTTGTCTCGTTCCACGTCTATTCTCCGCCTGCATCAATCCAGCTTGGGCTCACTGCAGGCAGCTCTGTGTGCCTTGAGATGCTGCATCTCTGATTGCCAGCAAGCCAGGAATTTATACCAGTCCGAGGCGTATGGCCCATCAAGCAACCTGGTCGAGCCGATACTTGCCTGGTTGAAACGCTCCCTCCAGGGCTGCGGAATAGTCTGCTCCAAAATGATGTCGATTCCGGAATGGCGATGCTGCACCGTGACACAATCCCGAAGCTGGTTGAGCTCAAGTGCCTTGACCGTATGAGGGGAGTTTTTTCGCTCTTGAAGTTCAAGGTCATCAAGGATGGATAAGGCATCGAACGCCTTCGACTCGCCTGGGGATATGCTCGATAGCATCCACAAAGCCTTTCGTCTCTTGGCTTCTAGTTCGCGGAGATCATTGTGGGGCATTTGGGTTACCTCTTGCTTGAGCCAGGCGTCGCTGATGGCGTGCCGCCTGCGGCGTCAGGCTGCGGTGAATCGAGCCCCGCCAAGGCGTGTCTCGCCCTGCGGGCGCGCATCCTTCATGCCTGTGCGCTCCGCTTGCTTGGTGTTGGTGGCTCTGTAAAGCCTAGATTGTGACGCATCCTGCCCTCATCATTCGCAGCTCAGCATCGTTATCCAAAGCGTTCTGTTATCGTTCTAAAAGTAATTTAGTCGCTCTTAGTCACCAGCCTTCTGGGGAGCCGGGAATGGACACAACTCGACGTGTACCAGGCAGAGCCTACCAAAAGGTTCGCGATCCCGAGCGCCTACTCATTGAAGAACGCGCCGAAGCTCTATCCGCTGCTGGCTACCCGCTGCCAGCTGATGACCCGGCTATGTACGCTGAGCAAAGGCTGAAAGAGGCCAGAGCGGCAGCGCGTTCATCCCAGGTAGGTAGCGTTAGCGTAAACACTGAGGCTGAGCTCTCCGCAAGAGAGGTATCCCAGGTACTTAGGGAGGCGATTTTCGGTCGAACCGTCATGAGTAAGGTGGGTCATGAATCGTGGGACGAGATTTATGCCGGCCACTTCCAGATCAATGTAGACGGTTGGAAGGTCTCGATTTACAACGACTGCGATGAGCTCGACTACTGCGAAAACTGCGTGAGCCCAGATGGGCGGCGCTGGTCGTTTGACGCAGGAGATCGATATGGGACTGATCCTGTTGCCCTGCTCTCCGTCTGGGAGCATCAAACACTCGAGAGGCTTTTGAAGGAAATCTGACTTAACGCATTCATGGAGCGCCCCTGACGGGGACTGCTGTCGTAGACCATGCCCTGGCTAACGCCAGTGTCATGGCCCGTAGGGCTTCCATCCTCGCGCCTTCGGCCATGTTGGCCTGCGCGCTCCCCCACAGTATCAAGACGTCTCATAGGCAACCACCGAGCTGAAAAATTTCTACCTGCCCAACCCCATCAGAAACTCGTCGACCCGTTCGAATAAATAAGTATTCGGGTCTCCGCCATCATCCTTCGCGATGAGCAATTTCTCTATTTGGGGCACGGTGAGTGAAACAATCAGCTTTCCTCCTTCTCGCATGGCACCTCGGATAACCTTGTCTGCTGAAGGGGCACACCCTTTGGGCGATATCATAATTGCAAGCTTTCTAAGGGCTGAGGGATACAGATATCGCTCAGTCGTAACCACCTCTTTCTGAGTGATTGGGTCGGTATAATTTTTGAACTCAAAAATCACGTACCGGCTGCCCAAATCATCGAGCATGAGTTTCCAGATTTCAGCGTTAGGAAGTATTCGACATATGAGATCCCTGCGGTGAAGCTCATCATCGGTATTCGACTGTTCATGCCATCCATGGAGGTCGGTTTCAAACAGATACTTCAAAGCGGCGATACACGCGTCCTCGAAAGCAGCCGCCATTTTTCGTCCAAGTCTGATATCCAGAAGTGTATCGGCCAATCGGCGCCCAGTCTTTTGGGGCATCCCTTTAGTTTCGGAAAGACCGGCTTCTAGCGCCAAGGCTGGCTTGGTGTAGGGAGATGTCGTTGCTTCGAAGAAGTGCTCCAGCTTCCGTGTAAGTCCTGGAAATCCAGCCGCGCGTCTGAATAGTTCCGCAGCATCCCAAATTTCGACCAGAGGGTATGCCTTCGCAGCCTCTGCCAAGCTGGGTGTTAATGGGCACGAAAAAGCAAGGATAGCAACGCGGGCTCCTACCAGCTCTCTTACACTATCTGCCTGTCTGAGAGCCTTCAGAAATAGACTGGGGGTGGGAGGAGACAAATATCTGTAGTGCTTAACTTCAGCTACGCCAACCTCACCGTCCCTAATAAAGGAAACGTCGATCTCATAATGCCTTTCCAAGGCAGTCATGCCTTGAGGGTTGTTGCGAACATCCTCGTAACCCTGCGCCCGAAATATCTCGGCGACAAGCCGCTCCAGGTACTCTCCGCTTGAGTTGATATTGTGCACAAAAGCTCCTATGAGCTACCTGTAGAAGACCACCAAAAGTCTGCCATCGGTCGTCTATAATTTTTTGATAGTAAATCCTACTGGTGGCGCCCAGGTTGGTGTAGCACACCACATCCACCAAAATCTCATGACTTTGTTTCAAACCTAAAAACCGCCAAGGCAGGGCCGCTCATTTGAGGTAGCTTTAAGTCATCGGGGAGCCACCATTCTGATGCGCTCGTACTGTCTCTAAGTTCTCTATCATAAGTTTAAAATCCGCTACGAATTCCGGGTCACGATCCTGCCAGCGATCTCCGAACCGGTTTGCCTTTCTCTTAATTTTGACCACTGACAGCCATCGACTGAGCCTGAACTGAGAGCGCCATACAAAATGTTGGGCTGAGAGCTTATCTCCGCCGATGGGTACGGGCTCTGTGGTATCCCAATTGCTTTGAAAGAGTGAGTCTGGCTCAAGCCTTTGGCAACTATCTTTGACGTACTGAGCTTGAGAGCTCGAACTAAAAATCACTGACGACGTCCGACTTCGGAACTGCAGAGAGTTCAATAACCTGACGTCTTCTGTAGAATTTAACTTGGTAAAGCCATCCCGCCCACTGCCCACCTTATAGGTACGACTATCATAAAAGGTAAGCATTAAGCGATTTGATATGGGTAGAAAAATGTGTACCCCCTGCTTCGTCAGGCTGGTGGCACACATACCAGTTTCGTCTTTTAAATACCAATTATAAAAGCAGGATGGATTGTCTGAAAGTACAAAATCCAAGGGTGTTGAGTTAATAAATACATGGGGCTCCAGATCTCGAATGAGTGGCCAATTCAAAGCGCTTCCGACTGCTGAGATCCTTAACAGATCCTTCTCATCCTCAAGCACTATCGATACCCCTTCAAACTCCTTGGGATCATGACCAAGGATTTTAAGCTGCTGGGTCACATACGAGTCTGTGTAGCTTTTCAAATTACCTCTTGCCGTCCCGTAAGCGCCGGGTGTTCTTCCTAACTGAACCAAAACAAAACGAAGAAGATCGATGTCCTGACGCGGAATTCTCTCAGTTGGGTTGGCTATTATCTGAGCAATCTTAGGGGCTGCCAGCGCCTCAACGGTACAAAGAAAATTTTCAACTTGGTTATCTTTGTCGTAAAAGAAGTTTTCTGACAAAACACCTTCAGGCTTGGTGGAGCGAAGAATATCGCGAGAGCTATCGTATGTCCAAACTTTGCCTTTGATAGCAAAGTTTCTAATTAATAATCGAGGGACATAATGCTGATTTTTTGTGATGTTAACCATGTAAACTTCCGTATGTAGTCCATGTAGCGATGTTTGCCTACCAGAAACTTCGACAGGAGCATGAGGCTGGACACCCGGCACTCACTCAATGTGCCAAAGCCGACCAACGGTGCTGCGTGGCAGTCCCAACTGCCGACTGACTTCCAACTGGGAAAGCCCAGTATTCTTCAGTTCCCGTACCGCCTTCAGTTTTTCTGCAGCAGCGGCTGATTGGGGGGCTACAAGTTTGTTTGGCTCACTAGGGAGCACCTCGTCGAGAACACCCAAGACGAGCAATTCAGCGAGCGTCGCATTCAAAGCTGAGCGTGCCGTCTTACCCTCATGGGAGGCAGCTACCAGTGTGAGAAATGTAAGTGGTGTTACCCCCAATGCCTGAGCGATATCAGCAGTTAGGTCGACACTGGCTGATCTAGTCGATGCCTCCAATCGGCTGATGTGCCCTTGATCGGTCTGGGCTTGGAGCTCTGTCTGCGATAAGCCCCGCCGCATCCTTAGCCACTGTAATGTTGCTGCGTACGCCTTGCGCAAAGACATCCAGGCTGTTCTCCCCCAAAAGGAGACGGTATGCCGCGTTTGATTGATCCCATTCAAATGTATATAGTCATAGCGATGGGATTTGCGGCCTGCCTGCGCCAACCAACACGTGCGCCGCACGCTGAATTTTGCTGTCGTCATGAGGATCATCAATTTATGGGTAATTCTTCGGAGCACGAGTTGCTCCGGGAGGGTGAGATATCGTCCTTCGGAACAGAGCTACCTCAAGCCGAAATAGAGGCATTGGTGGCGGATCGCTTCGGTCGGAAACCGTACTGTTTGGTCGAGGACTGGCTCATCTTTCACGTGGACGAGCCTCCTGAGTCGCTCGCCAGGGTACGCGCCATAGGCCTGCAGACAATGTTCCTTTATTCCCATTGCGTCACCTACGACAGCCAGGGCCGGTTCCCTCCAGGGGGCTGGGTACGCTCGACCCTGTGCAAGTCGTTTGACGGCGTTTGCCTGTTCGAGACCCGGAATACGGTGTACGCCTTGGTAGGCAAAGGGCGCGAGATGACCGCATCGCTCAAGACAATATTCGGCTTATGTTAATCGCAGGCGCTAAGCAGGCCTGCTCCAAACGAGATACACGATGTTCAGGATAAGCATGCAAGACCAGGCCGGCCCGGTGGGTATGTTCGGGGACGGTCTCGCTCACTTCCACGCCATGTCGCGATCCTTGGTTACCCATTGGTATCACGTGAGCCTCAAGCGCCGGCATGAAGGGCGATTCGTAGCTTATGAAGAGATGCTGAACGATGAGCCTCGCTTGGTGGAGCTGCTGGTCTCCCAAGACGAGAGCATGGTCATTCAAGATGTCCAGGTCGTTACCCCGGCATGGATGAACAAAGGGTCAGGCTGGAAGATGGAACAGCTGAAATCACTTTCCATGGGGTTCAACCAGGCAGAAGTGCCAATCTGTGTTCTGCAGGTCGAGAGTGGCGAGGTGTACGTCAATACTCATCAGCGCGATCTGGATGTTGATGCCTTGGTTGGGGTCAGGGAGCTATATCGGCACAGTGCTGCGACCACCGACGTAGCCTCAGCGTCAGAGGCCGTGTAGCCATGGACGACATCAATACCGTCGCAGTCGATTTACACGAAAAGCGCTACTCGGACTTCGACCTCCTTCGCATCAGCAAAGCAGTGAGTCAAGACTACGACGGGCTAGTCACAGCCTATCTGGTGAATGTCCATATTCATGCGTGCAGTGCCGTTGGCGTTGTGTTTGGTCACATTTGCCCTGGGCCCTACCAACGATTTGCAGATGGAAGGCTGATTCGGACATCGGACATTCAGTCCGTTAAGAAGGAAGGTAGGTTCTGGGTGATCAACACGGTCAACTCGAAGTACGTCATCGCGACGTTTAGGCGTGATGTCGGACGGCGTAGTCTGCGTGAATTCATGCGCATAGCTGGAGACAGGTATCTGCCAACGCCTGATCGCCTCCAGTAGTCGTTGATCGTTGTTTTGGGCTTGCCCCTCTTCAGGGACGCCCGCCAAGGCAGAAACCCGGAAAATCCGGGTTTCTGCCTTGGCGGGCGTCACCCACAGGCCTCTGGCTCATTTAGCGCCTGCGCGCTCCGCTTGCTATCCTGATCGGCAGATTCACGGGGTGGCTTTCACCCCCTGATCAGTCTGGACACCATAGATCAGCAGCCCGACCTCTTTGGGCGACCCAAAACTGCTGTACAGCCTCAGCGGCCCCTCTATCCAGTGACGGACATTCTAAAATGGTAAGTCTTCATCACTGAGGAGCAAGTGCGCTACTGGCGGTTTTGGCGTCAAAGCTTTATGAATGCCCTCAAGCCGACCTAGCATCTCGTCGAAGGTAATCACCAGGACATCCTTGAGGCTGTTCCGATACTGCTCGAAGGCTCGCTGCTCACCAATCTTTGATGGGGTACGGCCAATGATGACAATGGCCGCCATGGCATGTGCGTGGACACGGTCATCGAGATCCTCGCTCAGACCGAGAATGTTCTTCTGCAGAACGCTTCGCTGGCTAATGACCTGGGCCACGGATCCGCTGAGCTCGTAAGAGGGTACGTAGGTCTTGCGGTAGGCTTTTCCGAGCAGGTCGTGCTGAGGGTGCTTGATCTCGATCAGAGCAAGGTTTCCGGTGGCCTTCGCAGCCATCAAGAAGTCGGAATACTGGCCCCCTTGACCTCTGATGTCTTTACCACCTACATAGGGCTGTTCTGCAATCATCTTGACGGGATAACCGAACGCCATGTCGAGTACGAAAGAGTGCTCACTCAGGAAGCGTTGCCACTTGTTCTCGGCGGCGTGGCTTTCCAGCATTTTCCGGTACACCTCAATGAGTTCGCCGAGCGTTATGAGCTCGATCTCAGACCTCAGCTGATACAGGGTTTTCGGTGAAGATTTCGCCAGCGCGGAGACGCTTTGCTGGGCAAGCATGACTGCCTGCTTTTGATCTTTGGGTGATAGACGAGGCGCCACTGACCCCAGCGCTACAAGATTTGCAAGCAGATCTGGCGGGAGCTTGCGTTCACGTGGAGGATAAAGCTCGGGGGCCGCTTTGTGCAGGAGCCCCGTGTAGCAAACAAGTTTTTTGTCGGCAGCGGTTTCTCGCTGATGCCGCTGAGTTAGCCGATCAAGGCTTCGCTCCATTTTCTCAAGCTGGGCAACGCCTAAACAGAAATGATTGCCCTCGATTTTCGCATCAAAATTCCCTGGCCCACCATGCAGAAACAGTGTGTCGATCCCCTCCAGATCATTTAAAGCCTGGATGATATATCGGTACTCGTAGTGGAAGCCGAGACCGTAGCGCCAGTCTTTGGTGAGCCCTACAGGGAGAAGTCCTAGCAAATCCTCAAGCTCATCCTGATTGTTAGGATGTGGATATTCTTGGAAGACAGGGCGAGTAATCACTATCGACTGGATGTTGTTGTACTTGGGCTTACCGTACTCAGAATGTTCCGAGCGGGCGTTGATAGGATAAATGGTCAAATACTCGGAGGTGACCATCAATAGGAGATGCCAGCCTGACCCATTGTCCGGCAGGGGTACATCGCTGTAGAAAACGAGTGTGGGGCCATAGTAGTCATTTTCGTCGTATTCGCCCGACTCCAGTGCTTCGAGTTCTCCCTCGCTCAGCCCTCTCGCTTCACCATTATCGAAACGAAGGAATGGGCCGCCATCCGCGCGCTGTTGCATGGCGTACTGTGAGGGGCGCATGGATGGCATGTGCTTTCGTCCTTGATCGAGATATGGTTTCTACTTGCCCACGCACTGGCGGGCCGAGTGCGAGTCTAGCGAGCCGCTAGTGTTTTGGAGAGGGATTGATGAGAGCTTGTCTGGAGAGAGCGGTATAACACTGCGAAGGCTCCAAGTCGTTTATATTTTAACTGAACATGCCAGCGATAATCCTGGCGTCGAGCAACGCGTGGTGAGGCAGCTCCTCACCCTCGCTAATCGGAGAAAGGGTCGTTGCGTCAGTAGGGAAATTACGAACGATTCTGGGCCATCGCCCGCAGTCATAGACCAGATCGCAAAAAAGCTCCCAGTCGTATTGGGGAGCATCCGTGACGATCTCGACCTCCTTTTTGAACGACGTCAGAAACCTGAGCAGCGACATCCTGGCTTCAACAATGGGCAGCGCATAGCTCCCACCCCACAGCTGCGGAAGCACGATTTCCTTTACGAAATCACTGCAGTCTTCTTCTTGCCAAGCTTCGAGCAATTCCACGTAGAATTCGCGCCCATCCTCCGCAACCAATGCGAGTGATATCAGCTTCGCAGCCGCCGAGAGCTTGGTAAACTCGCAATCAAGAAAGAGCCTCATGTTGCCGGAACTCCGTTATGACTAGGCCTCGCCTGGATATGGTGCAGGAAGGTCAGCTGTGGGAAATGGCTCTCAAGCATTTTGGCTCAGACGGGCTCCTCAGGATAGTCATAGAAATGTGGAGTCATGCTGCGCCTCCGCCCAAGCCAGTCGTGGAATACCTGTCCACCAAACAGGTGAGCCAAGAAGTCCTGAATATACTGAAAACTGCCCAGGAGCGAGTGGGTGCATTCGTTGCGGATCGGACACCGGTTCCAGACACCGTAATGCTGTACTCCCGGCATGCCAGTGACCTAGCGGACGAGCTCATTACGCGACTGCCGAAGGTGCAACTTTCCCGAGCCTGGAGGGGTTTGTGTCTTGAAATTGACCTAGGCATTTGAAATCTCCTCCTGCTCCATAGGGCATCTTGGCGTGAGCCTTCCCAAACAACTTGTTGAGTTAATTGCTGTTCTATAGAGACGATTTATGAAAGCTGATTTAACTGAGGAAGAAATGCGCCGCGCCTTGTTCGGTACAGCTAAGCCTGAAGAGGTTCTTGCATCTCCAGCACCGGAACCTGTGACAGAAGTCGTCTTCACGAAGCCGATAGCTGAGTCTGCAGCCAAGAAGAAACCGGCGAAACCGTTCACGCCTAGGCTCAGGGTTACGCTTCGAGTTGGAAACGAATTTGAGGGGAAGATGCACGAGCTGATCCATGAGGTCGACACGCTGAGTTCGTTGCTTGCTGAGCAAGATGCTGTGAAGGCTGCTAGGAAGAAATACAAATACGTGGAAGTGGAATCCGTTAAGTCGATGTAAAAGACACCGCTGTGAGGAATTGCCTACCTGGTAAAGATCGCTGAGCAGCATCGGGGGATATTCTGATTGTTGATCGAAGCGTCGATGCGGCCAGTGGAGATGTCGCTATCGCAACGCTTGGCGATACTTGAACTGCAACCGACACGACGAACCGTGCCGGTTTTTTATCATCGCAGGCTCATTTTTTTATGGAAACGATTGTGGCTTTGCCACCCTCTAGACGAAAGGTAAACGAGACACGGTCTCCGGCTGCCAGCCCTTTCAACTGATCCTCTGTCGCGGAAAACGCCATAGTCATCGGTGGCCATTGCACTGATGGAACAGCGCCATGGGCAATGGTCACGGTATGCTCTGTAGAATCGATAGCCTTGATCGATCCGTCGGCGGTGGCTACTGGAGCCTGCTTTGTTTCTTGCTTCAGTTCCATACCCTCCATTTTCATGCCCGGCATGTCCTCTGCTAGGGCAGAAAAAGACAGGGTAAGTACGGTGCTAACAGCTGCAAACAGGGTCAGTTTCATACGACTTTTCCTTGAGGGAGGTTGGGTTCATCTTGGAGGTGACGGCGACGCATCAGGCGATACGCTGCCGGAATGACAAACAGGGACAGCAAGGGTGCCGTGACCATACCGCCGACCATGGGCGCGGCGATGCGGCTCATGACTTCGCTGCCGGTGCCGCTGCCCAGCAGGATGGGTAACAGACCGGCAATGATCACGGCCACGGTCATGGCCTTGGGTCGAACGCGCTGCACAGCGCCTTCACGGATCGCCGCCACCAGCCCGCGCTCAGTGCGGTCGCCGAGGTCTTCACGCTCCGCCCAGGCGTTTTTCAAGTAGAGCAACATGATCACGCCGAACTCGGCAGAAACCCCGGCCAAGGCGATAAAGCCGACTCCGGTGGCGACCGACAGGTTGAATCCCAATAGATAGAGAAACCATGCTCCACCAGTCAGTGCGAATGGCAATGTGGCCATGATCAGCAAGGGCTCATCGAATCGGGCAAAAGTCAGGTAGAGCAACACGAAGATGATCAACAGCGTGGCAGGCACCACCAACTTGAGTCGTGCGTTGGCCCGTTCCAGAAATTCGAACTGCCCTGAGTAACTCAGACTCATACCGGGCTGCAACTTGACCTGCTCATTGACGACCCGGCGTAGGTCGGCGACCACCGAGGCAATGTCCCGACCACGCACATCGATGTACACCCAGCCTGAAGGCCGTGCATTCTCGCTCTTGAGCATCGGCGGCCCGTCGCTGACCTTAACCTTCGCCACCGTTCCCAGGGTGATCTGACTCCCTAACGGGGTGTAGATCGGCAATTGCTCCAGGGCGCCGAGCGAGTCACGCCACTCCCGTAGGTAACGTACGTTGATCGGGAAACGTGCGAGACCTTCGATTGTCTCCCCTACGTTTTCACCACCGATAGCGCCAGCCACAATGGACTGCACATCAGCGATATTCAGTCCGTAGCGGGCGGCGGCCTTGCGGTCGATATCTACATCGATATAGCGGCCACCGGTCAGTCGCTCGGCCAGAGCCGAGCTGACACCGGGCACATCCTTGGCCACCCGCTCGACCGCCTGAGTTGCGGCATCGATCTCGGTCAGGTTTGTGCCGGCAACCTTTACTCCGATGGGGCTTTTGATCCCGGTGGCCAGCATGTCGATACGGTTGCGAATCGGCGGTATCCAGATGTTGGTCAACCCTGGAACTCGTACCACTCGATCCAGTTCTTCCACCAGTTTCTCCTGAGTCATGCCTGGGCGCCATTGCTCGTGTGGCTTGAACTGGATAGTAGTTTCGAACATCTCCAGCGGTGCCGGGTCGGTGGCGGTTTCGGCGCGCCCCGCTTTACCGAAGACGTGTTCGACTTCGGGCACGGTCTTGATCAGGCGGTCGGTCTGTTGCAGCAGTTGCGCCGCTTTTTGAGCCGACAATCCCGGCAGAGCCGAAGGCATATAGAGCAGGTCGCCCTCGTCCAACGGGGGGAGAAACTCACCACCCAAGCGAGACATTGGCCATAGCGCACTGACAAAAACCAATAGCGCCACCAGCAGCGTGATCTTTGGTCGACGCAAGACTGCGTCCAAGGCTGGCTGATAGATCCGAATCAACCACCGGTTCAACGGGTTCTGTTGCTCACTGGGGATTCGTCCTCGAATCCAGTAACCCATCAGCACGGGCACTAAGGTCACTGACAATCCCGCCGCTGCGGCCATGGCGTAGGTCTTGGTGAAAGCTAATGGGCCGAACAGACGTCCTTCCTGAGCTTCTAGGGTGAACACCGGAATGAACGACAGAGTGATGATCAACAAACAGAAGAACAGCGCCGGGCCTACCTCTGCCGCCGCTTCGGTCATCACATGCCAATGACGCTCCCCCTTTAGTTCTTCCCCTGGATTAGCCACATGCCACGCTTCAATCTTCTTGTGGGCGTTCTCGATCATTACCACGGCAGCATCGACCATGGCGCCGATGGCAATGGCAATCCCGCCCAAGGACATGATGTTGGCATTGATCCCTTGGTAGCGCATGACGATGAAGGCAATCAGTACCCCCACCGGCAGGGAGATGATCGCAACCAGCGACGAGCGTATGTGCCAGAGGAAGATCCCACAAACCAACGCGACAACGATGAACTCTTCGATGAGCTTGTGGCTGAGATTTTCCACGGCGCGGTCGATCAGCTTACTGCGGTCGTAGGTGGTGACGATTTCTACACCAGCCGGCAAACTGCTTTTCAGTTCCTCGAGCTTGGTCTTGACCGCTGCAATGGTCTCGCGAGCATTCTTGCCGCTGCGCAAAATCACCACGCCGCCGACGGTCTCGCCCTGACCGTCAAGTTCGGTGATGCCACGCCGCATTTCCGGCCCCAGCTGGATCGTGGCGACATCGCCCAGGGTCACCGGCACACCGCCCGAGCCCAGCTTCAGTGGGATCGCCCGAAAGTCGTAGAGTGTCTTTAAGTAGCCGGAAGCACGCACGATGAACTCGGTCTCTGCCATCTCCAGCACCGCACCACCGGTTTCCTGATTGGCCTTGCCGATAGCATCGGTCACCTCAGACTGAGTGATGCCGAGGCTGGCCAGTTTGAGCGGATCAATCTGCACTTGGTATTGCTTAACCATGCCTCCCACGGTGGCCACTTCCGCAACGTTCGGTAGGGTCTTGAGTTCAAACTTCAAGAACCAGTCCTGAAGAGCGCGAAGTTGTGCCAAATCGTGCCCGCCGCTGCGATCCACCAGTGCGTACTGATAGATCCAACCAACCCCCGTCGCATCCGGCCCCAACGCCGGTTTGGCGCTGGCCGGCAAGCGGCTTTGTATCTGACTCAGGTACTCCAACACCCGCGAGCGAGCCCAATACAAGTCAGTGCCGTCTTCAAAGAGCACGTAGACAAAACTATCGCCAAAGAAGGAATAACCACGCACGGTCTTGGCCCCCGGCACCGAGAGCATGGTGGTCGCCAACGGATAGGTGACCTGGTTCTCGACGATCTGCGGCGCTTGTCCTGCATAAGGGGTGCGGATAATCACCTGTACATCGGAGAGGTCTGGCAACGCATCAATGGGCGTGCTTTGCACCGACCAAATGCCCCAAGCGGTGACAAACAGTGTCGCGAGTAGCACTAGGAATCGGTTGGCCACTGACCAACGAATCAGGGCAGCAATCATGGCTGGCTCCCCGTTTTATCCAGTCGTTCAACACGCAAGCCATCATCGGTCTGGCTCACCGCGACCCGAACCTTGTCACCAGCCTTGAGGCCCTGCATCAGCGCCGGACTAGCGAGAGGGAAAGTCATCGTCATGCCAGGCATACCCAGCGTCTTGAAAGGGCCGTGGGCGAGCGTGACTTCTTTGTCGTTGATCTCAACGATTTGACCATCAGCCTCATGAAAACTGGAGGCTGTTTCACTGGGTGGCGACTCTTCCTCCGTGCGGGCAGCAATGCCTTTAAGACTGGCCTCCGAGTCGAGCAGGAACTGGCCAGATGTAACCACCTTCTGGCCTGCTTCCAGACCTTTCACTATCGCCGTTTTGCCATCGCTTTCCTGCCCAAGGAGCACCTCCACGGGACGGTAGCGGCCAGCGTCTTCGGCGAGCATCACCAGCGCTCGTCGGCCAGTGCGAATCACCGCCTCACTCGGCACCCACAATACACTCTGCTCGGTCGAACGATTCAGGCGTACTTGCGCCGTCAAACCCGGCCTGAGACGCCCATCCGGATTGGGTAACTCAACACGTACCCGAAGTGTGCGGCTGTCCGGATTGGTCTCAGGCAAAATCGCGCTGACCTTGCCATTGAGCATTTCCCCAGGAAAGGCTGGTAGACGCGCTTCGACTGCCTGCCCCACGGTAATAGCTCCGGCGTCCGATTCTGGAACGGCTACAGCTAGCCAGACCGTGTCCAAACCATTAACGCGAGCCAGGGTCTCGCCAGTCGTCACGGTCATACCCGCTCGCACATTCAGCTCTTGCAGAACGCCGCTGATGGGGGTGGTTAGCTTCAGGGTCGGCTGGACTTTCCCACTGCGCTCTACCTGGGATATCAATGCAGCCGGCATCCCTGTGAGTCGCAGCCGCTGACGGGCCGCCGCTAGCAACTCAGCATCTGCGCTGCGCTTGAGAGCAAGAAACTCTGTCTGAGCCGCCGCCCACTCTGGAACCAAGATATCCGCCAACGCCGCGTTGGCTTTGAGTACATCGCCGGGAGCATGTGCATAGACCCGCTCCACAAAGCCAGTGGTGCGTGGCTGGATCACCGCGACATCACGCTCGTTGAATCCCAAGACTCCTGTAACGTCGATATTGGAATCAAAGATTCCACGGGTGACTGTCGCAAAACGCAGACCGAGATTTTGAGTCAGACTCGGATCGATACTGACGGTCGCACGATCTCCTGCGCCACCGGCGTACTGAGGAACCAGCTGCATGTCCATGAAGGGAGATTTTCCCGGTTTGTCGAACTTTTGCTGCGGGTACATGGGGTCGTACCAATACAGGGCTTTGCGTTCGTCCGGGGAATTGAGGCTCTGTTCCGGGGCAGTACCGGGTACTCCGCTCATGCGCTGATGCGCGAACCAGTAGCCACCAGCAACACCCAATGCCAGCGAGACGCCTACCAGCAATGCCCCGTTCCATTTCTTAAGGATCATTGGCTGGACTCCCCATAAGCGAAGTACAGACGTGCACTGGTCAGCGCTCGCTGCTCTTCTACGTCGATCTGTTTAAGGCGGGCTTCGATGAGTTCACGTCGGGCGGCAACCACCGCGTTTAAATCGCCCTTGCCTGCACGGTAACTGGCCATGCTGAGTTCGACCTTTTCCTTGGCCAGCGGCACCAGGCTGTCCTGATTTCTGCGCACGGCACGATCCAGACGCTCATAGTCAGCCAGTTCATTTTCGAGCTGCTGGGTATGCTCGCGTGACAGCGCTTCGCGCTCGGCCTCCAATTGGTTAAGCTCAGCCTGCTTGGCCGCAATCCTGGGGTTTTGGCGAGAGTCGGGAAATAGCGGTAAATCCCAGGAAAGTTGAACGCTGACCATGTCGCCGAACTGACGGTCACGATGCTGATAATCAAGTTCCCAACTCCAGTCCGACTGCTTTTCCGCTTCGGCTTCACGAACTTTGGCTTGCGCTTCGCGGGTCATCGGCGCAAACGCGGCCAACTCGGGGTGGTGTTGCAGCTTATGAGAGTAACTTGAGGTGTCGACGGGCCATTCAGGCAAGCTGCCCACAGGCTTGTCGTTGGCGGCGGAGCCAATCCAGCGTTTGAGGGCCGCACGAGCCTGCGCTCTCTGGAGAATCAGATCGTCCTGCTGCTCCGCCAGTTGAGCTGCTTCCTGCTTGGGTGTCACCGCATCGGCGGGTTGAGCGCGGCCACCGGCAATTTGGGCCCGGACGGTATCGCTCAGCAGGCGGTTTTCTTTGTAGAAGTCCTGGAATAGCACATCTTTGCGCTCAACCGAATAGCTGCTGATCCAGGCCAGCGCCGTGGACTGGCGCACCTTCAGACGTTCGACTCGACGCTCCGCAGAAGCACGATCAATAGCTGCATCGGCGACTGCGATACGCGCTTTGCGCTTGTCGCTATTGGGTATCTCCTGCCTGACCCCGACCATCTGCATGGTCATGAAGTCCTGGTCGATACTCCAACGATCCGGGCCGCCGATGGGGTAGTTCTGAACGCCCACCAAGAGCTTGGGATCAGGTAATTCACCAGCAGGGATGGCTGCACTGCTGGCAGCCTGAATTTTGGCGTCTTGTGCGGTCAGTGACGGCGCATTGTTTTCTGCCAGCCGCAACGCTTCATCGAGTGTCAATGCGGCAGCGAAGCTCGGCAATGCCAGTACGCTTGCCGCCAGACCGACCACGAGGGGCCAACCTGTGCAATAGCACTTGGATTTCATGTTTACGATTCCTGTAATCATCCACTGCACGCGTCAAAAGACATGCGCGCAGCTAGTCCATCCCGCTAATGCAGAATGAGGCTCAATGTGGGACAGGAATCAAACGCGGGGCGGTCGCCACACCCCGGATGGGGTCTGTATGGGTAGGGATTTAGTGAAGAAGGAAGCCACTACGGGGCTGAATACGGTAACTGGAGGCTTCAGGATCGAAACTTCAAGCATGCCGCCAGTCTTGCATTCCTGGCCTGGCTTGCAGGGTTTGCCATGCTCTGTCGGGCTTTTCATGTCGTTACAGCAGTCCATTCCCATGTCATCCATCATCGCCATGCCCATTGTCATCATCGGGCACGGTTCTGCGGGCGCCTGAACACCCGCCATCCCGGACAGGGGAAGCGTCAAGCTGATCAGGAAGAGAATGCAAAACCGCAGGTAGCGTTTCATAGAAGTGGAGTGTAGTTGGCGCGAACCGTCCTTACAAATGAACAGTTCAAACGTCAAAGCTCCCATTTCAAGGCTCTGACTTCCAAGATTCGCCAGCCTTTCATTCACGAGCATTAGACCAAGCAGGCAGGCTTATCGTAAAAGTCGTCCGACCCACTTCGGAAACGCATCCAACGCTGCCCCCATGAGCGTCTACCAACGATTTCACGATTGCCAAACCCAGCCCTGCATTGTTTGCAGAGCTTTCCCTGCGCGCAGGGTCAACCCTATAAAACCGATCAAACAGCCGAGGCAGATGTTCAGCAGCGATTCGCTCACCTGGATTTTGCACTGACAAGCTCATCATGTTGCCTGATGGCTCGATGTTCACAGAAATGGTGGCACCCGAAGGTGTGTACCGGATCGCATTCGACAGCAAATTGGAAACCATTCGATCCAGCATCGTTCTGTCGCCACGAACCTCACCGTGTCCGGTGATCTGTAGCTTTAGTCCGGTGTCATCTGCAAGCAGCTGGTAATACTCAAAGAGCTTCTCCACCACCAACCGCAATTCGACTTTTTCTTTAGCGGGTAGAACCAGACCATTATCAGACTTCGCTAAAAAGAGCATGCCATCGATGATGCTTGAAAGTCGGTTTAGATCTTCCAGATTGGAGTACAGATTCTCCTCGTATATTTCTGGCGCACGCTTTTTTGTAAGGATGACTTCAGTATGTGTTCGCAAATTGCTTATTGGCGTACGTAGCTCATGGGCAATATCGGCTGAGAAATTAGATAATCGAGAAAATGACTCTTCTAGCCGAGCAAGCATGGCATTGAACGAACTGACGAGTAGCTCAAGCTCACGAGGCACAAAATCCATTGGAATGCGCTCTTTCAGCGATCCAGCCGACATCGAAGCCGCGACCTGCGTCACTCGAGCGACTGGTTTAAGGCCGCTGCGCGCGACCAACCAACCCAAGCCGGCGCTGACCAACGCACTGATCGCCAAACCTATCACTAACCACCAGCGTAAGGTCTCCACGAAATGCATGTGGCTTGTGATATCCATACTCAGCCAGGCCGTCAGTGGCTCTGATTCATTCACCAGATGAACTTGGGCTTTCATCCCTCGGTACAGATGGCCTCCGTCTGTCCACTCCCACATATCATCATCAGGAGTATCAGGAGGAATAGAAGGATGCTGAGCTGAGTTGGAGGTCGCAAAAATCGTTTTTCCGCCGTGCATGACAATCGAGGCTGAGAGTTCCTGGTGTGCCCCCAAAAGCGCTTGTAACTGAAGCAACACATCTGAACGGTCAGCCGAGCCAGCTTCACCGTCCATAATTTGACGAATAGATTCGAGCTTTTCTGTCATTGCTTGCCGGTCGAGTGCCTTGAAGTGATGCCGGCTGAAACCATCGAAGGTAAAGCCTGCTACCACGAGCACTGCTACCACAGCGCACACAAACATCAAGCTTAGACGAAGCGTTAGAGATGGGCGCTTCATTCTGCGTCCGGGGCATCAAGCATGTAGCCCATGCCTCGCGAGGTCTGAATCAGCTTTGTATCGAAATCATCATCAATCTTGGCCCTAAGCCTGCGAATGGCGACCTCAATCACGTTTGTATCGCTGTCGAAATTCATATCCCAGACCTGGGATGCGATGAGTGACTTTGAGAGAACCTCTCCTCTTCGGCGCATCAGCAGCTCTAACAAAGCAAACTCCTTCGCCGTCAGGTCAATGCGTTGACCTGAGCGTGAGGCACGACGTTTGAGCAGGTCGACTTCAAGATCACCGATTTTTATAGACGTCAGATTGGGAGCACCGGCACCCCGACGCAGCAGGCTTCTGACGCGAGCGAGTAGCTCAGAAAACGCGAACGGCTTTACTAAATAATCATCTGCACCAAGCTCTAAGCCTCTAACTCGGTCATCGACTCCGTCCCTCGCTGTAAGGAACAACACGGGAACCAAGCTTCCAGCTGCGCGGACACTTCGGATGACCTCCCAGCCGTCAACCCCAGGCATCATCACGTCCAGAATCAGGAGGTCGTAGCTCTCGTTCAGCGCCTGATGCAGTGCCTCCGTGCCTGTCACGACCCGGTCGACAGTAAAACCCGCTTCCAAGAGTCCTTGCTGGAGATACATTCCGGTTTTGGGTTCGTCTTCTGCTACCAGGATTTTCATGGTGGAACTCCAGCTTTGCGTTGCTCAAGTGTGCTACGAAACCGACAACAATGCGCAAGCTGACGCAAATGTAATCGTTTCGACAGCTACCTGAAAGCGCCGGGACATCACGGCTTGGTAGGTTGTGAGTAGCTAGACGGCAGCTTACGAAAATGTAATCGGCAATAATCGTTGTTGCGCTTAACCTACCCTGGAACGGTGCGGATGCGAGGCCATGGCTATCGGCCAAGCTGTACATAGCAACCGCGCAACGAATCGTTAAAAGGTGCATCCAAATGATGAAGCGTAATTTACTCCTTGCTACGGGGCTGATGTTCATGGGCGTTGCACAAGCTGCGGAGCTGCTCAGTATCGATGTCCACCGCGACGCGAATTGCGGATGCTGCAAGGAGTGGGTCAAGCACTTGGAATCGAATGGATTCAAAGTAGTCGACCATGTGGAAAGCGATATGAGCGCTATCAAGAAAGGGCTGGGTGTGCCGCAAGGACTAGCGTCCTGTCACACGGGCGTTATTGGTGGGAAATTCGTAGAAGGCCATGTTCCAGCGGATGACATCAAGAAGTTGAATGATCGTCCCGACCTTGTAGGGATTGCAGTGCCAGGCATGCCAGCAGGTTCGCCTGGTATGGACTATGGTCAGAAACATCAACCTTACCAAGTCCTGGGCCTCACCAGGGATGGTGCTCAAGAGGTGGTCGCTGACTACCCGAACAGCAAATGATCGCCACGCAGATCTGAGCGACCAGCGCTGCTCAGACCTGCCTAGGCATTACCCTTGGGCCATCTCGATTGAAGGGCTGAGCGTTCCTAGCCAAGCCACCAAGCAAACAATGACAACCGCACAGGTCGATTCGAGCAGCACGCTCTTTTTCAAAGCCGTGACTGCGGCAGAATAATCACCCCCGCTCACAGAGCGTTCCAGTGAGGGGCTCAGGTAGAAACGATTGAGGGTCGCGAGTCCGAGCATGCCAGCGAACAATATGATTTTCGCTAGTAGGAGAATGCCATAGGTGCTGGCCACTACCTCTGTAATGGTTGGCCCGACAATGAAAAGATAATTAGCGACTCCTGTGAGTATGATCGTACCCACAATGAACCCGCCCGCTGTTTCGAATCCTTTGAGCGCCCGAGTCAAAACTCGTACGAGTTGCTCAGGATTACCTTCCCTCATGCTCAGCATCAGAGCAAAGGCTGCCAAGGCTCCAATCCATCCGCCAGCAGCCAATAAATGGAGAATATCCGCTGCGAAATGCCAGAACCGTCTAGCACCTTCATCCATTGCCCCGTGACCTGTCCATGGGAGCGTAGCTAAGGCAATACTGCCCGCTAGGGTAGCAATCCAAAGACTAGCAGATGGCAATCGAGTGCTTTGGCTTGCAGCAATTATCACCACCGCAAGCGAGACCATACGTGCCATCCAGCTGTAACCGACCTCGGTTTCAGACAACATCATTTCCAGGTGAGGTAACAGCTCCGCCCAATCGGACGCACCGCTCATGTTTTTTGTCATGACGAAGAACGCGGCCACAGACAGAAGAATGCCTATAACGGCAGCCCCACTCAGCAGCGACCCAAAATGCAACACTGTTCCCGATTCGCGCTCTTTCCCGCGAAAGCTGTACAGCCCGAACACCGCGAGCCCGAACAGGAGCATCAAATCCAGATAAAGCGCGAGGCGCAGCGCCACATTCAAAGGGTCGCTCATGCTTATTTCACTTTGAAAGTTACGGCACCGGTAATTGGATGAGTGTCGGACGATACTGCCCGCCATTCTACTTTGTAGGTGCCCGTTGTCAGGGGCGATGAAGGCGTGATTACCATGGTCTTCGGATCATTGCCGCCTGCTACGCTTGCTTTGACACCCATAGGTGAATTCGGCATACCTGGCATATCAGTCATGATCAGCTTGGCTCCGGAAAATTGGGTGACCAGGTTTTCGGAAAAGTGCAGTTCAATTTTCGAGGGGGCCGCACCGGAGTCGCCTTCTGAAGGAGTCGAAGACAACAGTTTCGGATGGGCTTGAGCGACCGAGCTCAGCAAAATACCGGATGAAAGAGCGACGGCCACAACACAGGCTTTCAAGAACGACATGCAAGGCTCCTCACAGCGCATAGCTGTTGTAATGAGGTTGAATAATTATTTTTGGTGCTACTAACTTGGTTTAGAACCAGACCCGAACGCCTAGCACCAGGCGTGCTTCGTTATTGTCTTCGCCTTCCTCGCTGGCGTAGTCAGCCGTTTTTCCATAACTACGATTCCAGGTAACGCCCACGTAAGGAGCGAATTGTGGACGGATCTCGTATCGGAGCCGCAGACCAATCTCACTTTCTGATAACCCGGAGCCAATGCCACGCTGGGGATCGTTTTTCCCGTAAAAATTGAATTCTGCAGTCGGTTGCAAAATGAGCTTATTGGTCAAAAGGATGTCGTAGTCTCCTTCCAGCCGCGCCGCAGTCTGGCCACCTTCGCCCAGATAAGCAGTAGCCTGGGCTTCGAAGTTGTAGAGCGCCAAGCCCTGGATGCCGAAAGCCGCCCACGTTTGTGGATCACCCGGTTTGAAGTCTTGGCGAACCCCACCGACCAGATCCCACCATGGACTAATAGAGTGACCCCACAGCGCTTGCACCTCGGCTTCCTCTGTCTTCCCATTGGTGCGCTCTCCCTCAGAACGCAACCATAGACGATCCACATCACCGCCTATCCAACCTTGGGCTTCCCAGTTCAGCGCACTTCCTTCATCAGCATCCTGCCATTCCAATTTTTCGAAAATGAAGTACGAGTTAAGAGCAGTGTCATGAACCGCATGGCCACCAGGCGCATTGTAAACTGCAGCTCTCTCAGCATCTGTAATTGGAGGTATGGGAGTTCGGCTTTCACTACGAGCCTGCTGCTTGGCGGGCTGCATCCCCTGCATCTGGCTGTGATCCATGCCCTGCATTTGGGAGTGATCCATGCCTTTCATCTGACTGTGATCCATGCCCTGCATTTGCGAGTGATCCATGCCCTTCATCTGGCTGTGATCCATGCTCTGCATCTGCCCGTCATCTGCAGTCTGACCGGTGTCAGCGGCTGCCGGCAGAACAAAGCCAAGGCTCAGAGCGACCGTAGCTACAACTGAGTGAATGCGAGTGCCACAAAAATAGTTGCTCATAGTCGACCCCTTATTCCTCTACTCGCACTTCTCGGAACATACCCATTTCCATGTGATACAGAAGATGGCAGTGATAGGCCCAGCGACCTAGCGCATCGGCGGTGACTCTGTAACTGCGCTTCGATCCTGGCGGCATGTCGATGGTGTGTTTACGAACGAGGAATTGGCCATTTTCGTCTTCAAGGTCGCTCCACATCCCATGCAAATGGATGGGGTGCGTCATCATGGTGTCGTTAACGAGCACGATCCGAACCCGCTCGCCATACTTCAGCCTCACCGGCTCGGCGTCAGAAAACTTCACCCCGTTGAACGACCAAGAGAATTTCTCCATGTGCCCGGTCAGGTGCAGTTCGATAGTGCGGCTTGGCTCACGGCCATCAGGATCTTCAAACGTGCTCCTGAGATCTGAATATGTCAGCACCTTGCGACCATTATCACGAAGCCCCATACCAGGATCATCAAGCTTCGGTGAGGTCGACATTGCTTGCATGTCGACCAGAGGGTTGTTGGATTCCGTCTTGGGGTGCGCCTGCATGTCCCCCATCCCACCCATGCCTTCCATAGACATTTTGCTGTGATCCATTCCGGCCATGCCTTCCATGCCGGACTTATCCTGCTTAGCGCCATGGTTCATCGATGTCATGGAGCCGCCGTCCATTCCCGACATGCCATTCATTGAGCTGTCACCCATGCTGGCCATTTTGCTGTGATCCATTCCAGCCATGTCGCCCATTCCGCCCATCGAGCCATGATTCATACCCGCCATGCCCATGTCCGCCATGGTGACGAGAGGACGAGGATCGAGCTCGGGTACAGGCGCGACTAACCCTGATCGAACAGCCAAAGTACCTCGGGCATATCCCGACCGATCCATCGACTGTGCGAACAATGTGTAGGCTTCTTGGGTGGGCTCGACTATCACATCGAACGTTTCAGCTGTGGCTATTCGGAACTCATCCACGCTCACGGGTTTTACATACTGGCCATCAGCAGCAACAACAGTCATCTTCAGTCCAGGAATACGGACGTCGAAGTAGCTCATGGCCGATCCGTTGATGAATCTCAACCTGAGTTTTTCGCCAGGTTTGAAGGTGCCCGTCCAGTTCGAATCCGGAGCGTGGCCGTTCATCAAATAGGTGTAGGTCGCACCACTGACGTCTGCGATGTCAGTAGGGTTCATCTTCATTTCTGCCCACATCTTGCGATCAGCAACGGTGGCTGACCAACCTTTGTCAGCGACGTCATTGATAAAGTCGCTAACCGTGCGCTTGTGGGTGTTGTAGTAGTCAGCCTGTTTCTTCAGCGTTTTCATCAACGAGGCCGGATCTTCATCCGTCCAATCGGTGAGCATCACCACGTAGTCACGGTCATACACAAACGGCTCGGGGTCTTTCGCTTCAATTACTAACGGGCCATATACACCGACCTGTTCTTGAAAGCCGGAATGACTGTGATACCAGTATGTTCCGTTCTGCTTGACCTTGAACTGATAGACGTAAGTTCCGTCGGGCTCAATCCCGTGAAAGCTAAGGCCGGGTACACCATCCATATTGGCGGGAAGAATGATCCCGTGCCAGTGAATGGAAGTCATATCCTTCAGGCGGTTTTTGACGCGCAAAGTTACCGTGTCACCCTCACGCCAGCGCAGGAGGGGCCCCGGAAGCCCTCCATTGATCGTCAGCGCTGTACGGCGATTGCCAGTAATGTTTACCGGCGTTTCTCCAATAGACA
This sequence comes from Pseudomonas sp. TSRC2-2, assembly GCF_049897785.1. Lineage (NCBI taxonomy): Bacteria > Pseudomonadati > Pseudomonadota > Gammaproteobacteria > Pseudomonadales > Pseudomonadaceae > Pseudomonas > Pseudomonas sp. TSRC2-2. Next base: position 484,323 of record NZ_JAFCWZ010000003.1, on the reverse strand, counting down.
GGTCGAACTCCGTTCCTGACAGGACATTCGCTTCCCCAAAGCCAGGTGCAGCCCATACAGGGGTACGCCAGAGTCCTAGGCCCGCGAGAATTCCGCCTGCGGTAAGGCCTTTTACGAAGGTGCGCCGAGAGGTGTTGGAGTGCATACCGATTCGTGTCCCGTCAGTCGGAGAGAGGCGCGCACTACTGCGCACATTCCGAGTATTCAATCTATTGATCGCCTGCGCGATTTCATACCTCGAAAGATGCCACAGGCCAGCAAACGAGGTAATTACATTTCCGTAAGCTGGGCGACTCAGCAGTGATGGTTAGGCTGTTCAGCCACAGGTTTTTCCTGCGCAACGTCCTCTTTCGGCTGCGTTCCTGTACTCGGGACAAGAGTGGACATCGCCGTCTCGCGGGCTCGCTCCATGCGCTCAGCTGTACGGTCGCCACCGCCCTCAGCAAACGCCAGCGACGATATAGCCAAACTGAATGTAAGAATCAGAGCATTGGTTGCTTTCATGGCGCATTTCCTCAACAAAATTAGCTCTCCGGTAGTCAAGAGAGTCTGAGCATCGGCTCAATGAGGATGATGGAGACTTGCACCTGTCAGCAGGCTGAGCCTGCGATTACAACTTTGACAGCGGCGTGGGGCGGAACTGGTCAGCATGACGGGAGTGCCATAGGTGATTTGGATTGCAGGCCATCTACTCCAGCCACTCGCTCCGCGCATTGCCGCCTGCATGGAGAGCCGAATTTCCAGACCTATGCCTGAGGGCGACCGCTCGATGAGGCGAGCTGAGATGTGAAAGCTTGCCTACCTTACAAAACTGTAATTTTTTTCTCGAAACCCTGCCTACCCGCTTGGGTCGGACGAATTGTACCTTCGAGAAAGGTACATCAAGTGAATCGACCGTCGACCTCGGAGAATTGGTTATGAACAGTAGCTATGAAGATTGCATTGCGGAATGCCTGCGTTGTGCTATGGCATGTGAGAGTTGCGCGTCCGCGTGCCTAGAAGAGCAGGATGTGAAAATGATGGCGGCTTGCATAAAGCTCGATAGGGATTGTGCAGATATCTGTAGGCTCGCAGCGACCCTGATGGCACGGGGAAGCCCCTTTGCAAATGAAATTTGTGTGCTCTGCGCAAAAATTTGCAAGGCATGTGGTCAGGAGTGCGGTACTCATGAAGCAGAGCATTGCCAGCAATGCTCTAAAGCGTGCTTAGCTTGCGCACAAGCATGCGAGTCAATGGCTGCTTGAGCTTCCCTTCGACCAAAGGTGTCATCACCCTAGTGGCGAACCATTGAATGATGGGTTGGCCACTAGGGTGAAAAACCCGACACGGCGTTTTTTTGGGATAACTACCTATCGAAATAATTGCATGCCCCAATTCCACTACAAGAGAGCGCGGGGAAATCGAAAATTTGCTCCGAAAAAGGTACTGTTACCGCTTTGGATCATGGATGACCGGTATGGCTTTGAAGATCCGCACGGCAGCGGTAGCAGATGCAGAGGCCATCCAGCGCATTTATGCTCCCATAGTTTCGACAACGGCCATCTCGTTCGAAGAGATTCCGCCAAGCGCTGAGGAAATCGCTCAGCGAATAGCGACAACGCTTTTGACATATCCCTACTTGGTGGCCGAAGAAGGTGGGGAGATCAAGGGCTATGCCTACGCAAGCCAGCATCGCGCTCGTCCGGCCTACCGATGGGCTGTGGACGTGACGGTGTATATAGCCGAGTCGGCTCGCCGGCAGGGCGTTGGCCGTGAACTCTATGAAACCTTGCTTCCGATTCTCGAAAAGCAGAGGTTTCGCGCAGCTTACGCCGGAATTGCGCAGCCCAATGAAGGCAGCGTGGGCCTGCACGAGTCGCTAGGATTTACTCACATAGGGACGTATCCAGAGGTAGGCTTCAAGCTTGGGAAATGGCACGACGTCGGCTATTGGCGGCTCGGGCTGTGCCAGGCAACCCCTCCACTGGAACCTATTCTCTTCCCCGAGCTTGAAGTCGCATCAAAGTAGGCTCACTCGACTTTTCAGGGCGCGCTATCAGACCCCGCCTGTGAGATACGTTTGCACTTGCTTGACTACATCTCGAGCGGTGCGGGTTACTCCGATCAATGTCGCGGAGGCGAGCCCCGTCCAATCGCCGTAACCCACCAGCCACAGATTGGGTGAAGCAACACTCCGGTTTTCGTCCACAGCCACTTTGCCATCCTGGCCTACAATGCCCAGGTTGTTTAGGTGGTCGAGCGCTGGAGAAAACCCAGTGCACCAAATGACGACATCCACCGCTGTTTCGTCTCCTGATGACCAAACAACGCCTGTTGAAGTGAAGTGCGTGAATGGCCGTACTGCGCTCAATACACAGCGTTCACGAGCGTCCTTCACCGATGGCACCATTACGATGTCGCCCAGCCCCCCAGCGGGTTGTTCAGGCTCCACACCTTCCTGTTGCGCCTTAAATCGAGCAGTAGCTCGTTCGAACAGGACGCGCCCATCAACCTCATCAGGTAGAAACTTTGGGGCCTCTTGAGTTACCCAGGTTGCCTGAGCCACTTTAGAAACCTCGGCGTAAATCTGGGCTCCCGAGTTGCCACCACCCACGACAAGGACGGTTTTCCCCTCAAACTCATTCGGCCCAACGTAATGAGCGGAATGAAGCTGCTGCCCTACGAACAACTCCTGTCCGGCATAGCTCGGGGTAAATGGGCGGCTCCAGGTGCCTGTTGCACTGATAACCGCCTTGGCATCCCAGTTTCTATCCCCGGAGACAACCCGTAATCCTTCTTCGATTTTTTCGACACGGGTCACCCTGGTGGATCGGATGATGGGGAAGTCATATCGACGCTCGTACAGAGTCAGATAGTCGATAACATCATCACGGTGAGGCGTTTCTTCTGATACGGCAGGCATCGGCCAGCCCGCAATCGAGCTCCATGCCGATGGAGAGAAGAGTCGCAGCGAGTCCCAGCCATGCCGCCAGGCTCCTCCTGGTGCCGACTCCGCATCGAGCAGCACATAAGACAAGCCTGACCGCTTCAAAAAATAGGCGACTGTCAGCGCGGATTGACCACCGCCAATGACCACAACATCAAGTTTCGAATTCTGACTCACCAGCATCCTCCAGGCTCAATCGCGGCACCTCACTGTCGTCGTATCAGACTCTGCGACCGTGCTCATCAATGACCACTTGGCCGTCCTCTTTGACGAAACTCCCACGCTGCTCTTGTGGTAGCAGGTGTAGGACTGCCTCTGACGGGCGACACAAGCGTGTGCCCAACGGCGTCACAACGATGGGGCGTATCAGGATAGGGTGAGCCATCATGGCATCGATGAGCTGTTCGTCCGTCAGCGATGCATCACCCAATCCCAGCTCTTCGTGCGGATTTCCTTTGATACGCAACAGAGCCCGCACCCCGATACCCATATCCCCGATGATTCTGACAAGTGCGGTGCGATCAGGCGGGGGTCTCCAGATACTCGATAACCGTCGGTTCTTCCCCGCTGTTACGGATCAACTCCAAGGTGTTGCGAGAGGTGCCGCATTCGGGGTTGTGGTAGATCGTGATCTGGCTCATATCGCTTCCTCGTACTGACGTTAGATGGAGCGCTGGTTGACGCGTTTGGAAAGCTCTTCGGCGGACTCTTTACGCTCGGAGTACCGATCAACCAAATAATCCTGGCGATCCCGCAACAGCAGGGTGAACTTCATCAGCTCTTCCATCACATCCACGAGACGGTCGTAGTACGAGGACGGCTTCATACGACCTGCCTCGTCGAACTCGGTAAATGCCTTGGCAACCGAAGATTGGTTTGGGATGGTGAACATCCGCATCCATCGACCCAGTACGCGCAACTGATTAACCACGTTGAAAGATTGCGAGCCACCGCAGACCTGCATCACTGCAAGGGTCTTTCCTTGCGTAGGTCGTACAGCACCTATCGCCAGCGGAACCCAGTCAATTTGGGCTTTGAATACTGCACTCAGGGAGCCGTGACGCTCAGGGGAGCACCACACCTGCCCCTCAGACCATTGCATCAGCTCGCGCAGCTCAGCGACCTTGGGATGTGTATCGGCAGCGTCATCCGGAAGCGGCAGACCCGATGGGTCAAAGATCTTGGTTTCAGCGCCAAACTCATTCAGCAGGCGTGCCGCCTCTTGCGTGACTAACCGGCTGAATGAGCGCTCTCGCGTTGATCCATACAGCAGAAGAATGCGAGGTTTATGGAGCGAAGGCGTGCGAGGCGACAGTTGCTCCAGCGACGGAATGTCGATCAGGTCGGCGTGTACGTTCGGCAATGTGTCTTGCATATAAACTCCTACGACGGCGACTGGTTGGGTGCCGCCTCGGTTGATCTTTAAAGCGAACCGATGCGGTTCAGTTCAGCTTTCAACTGTTCAGCGCTGATGGTCTTCAGTGGCAGCGCAAGAAATGCGCTCACGCGCTCGTGAATTTTGGCGAGTGTGGTTTCAAAAGCTGCGGTGATCTCGGCTTCCGAACCGCTAGCGTCAGACGGGTCGGCCAGACCCCAATGCGCCTTCAAAGCTGGCCCAAAGAAGATTGGGCATGCCTCACCCGCAGCCCGGTCACAGACAGTGATCACGATGTCGGGAGGCGAGCCTTCAAAAGCATCCGAAGCCTTGCTGCTCAAGCCCGCCGTGGAGATATCCGCCGCCTCCAGCGTTTGCAATGCCCGTTGATTTACCCGGCCACTGGGAAAGCTTCCTGAGCTGACTGCTTCTACACCCTCGGGCGCCAAGTGGTTGAAAAGCGCCTCGGACAGAATGCTGCGGCAGCTGTTGTGGGTGCACATGAACAAGACTTTCATCAGACGATTCCTTGATTCAGAAACTGAGGCGCAGTGCCAGGGCGGACAATGTGGCGACGAGGATGGGTACGGTCAGCACGATCCCAGTCTTGAAGTAGTGACCCCAGCTGATCGTTATGTTTTTCCGGGCGAGCACGTGCAGCCACAACAGAGTTGCCAAGCTCCCAATTGGGGTGATCTTCGGGCCCAAATCGCAGCCGATGATGTTGGCGTAAACCATCGCTTGCTGGACTACACCATCGACTTCAGCGGCATGAATGGATAAGGCGCCTACCAGAACAGTGGGCATGTTGTTCATGATCGAAGACAGCAACGCTGTTAGCAGCCCTGTACCAAGGGACGCGCCCCAAACGCCATAACCGGCGAACACGTTCAGGATCTGCGCAATGTGGTCGGTCAGGCCGGCGTTCTTCAGGCCATAAACAACCAGGTACATACCCAAAGAAAAGATCACTACCTGCCATGGCGCCTCTTTGAGCACCTTGCTTGTGTTGATGGCGTGACCACGAGCCGCGATGACGTAAAGAATGAATGCACAGACCGCTGCAATGGCGCTGATCGGCACCCCCAATGGCTCAATGACAAAGAAGCCGATCAGGAGTAGTGCCAACACCCACCAGCCGGCTACAAAAGTGGCCCGGTCGTGGATTGCCTCGTCCGGATTGTCCAGTTGGTTGAGGTCATAGGTCTTTGGTAAATCCTTGCGGAAAAACCACAGCAGCATGGCTAACGTTGCCGCCACGCTGACGATGTTTACCGGCACCATGATCGAGGCATATTCGTTGAAGCCTATATCGAAGTAGTCGGCAGAAACGATGTTGACCAGGTTGGAAACCACCAGCGGTAAGCTCGCCGTGTCGGCGATAAAACCGGCTGCCATGACGAATGCCAAAGTAGACGCAGGAGAAAAACGCAACGCCAGCAACATCGCGATCACAATGGGCGTAAGGATTAATGCTGCTCCGTCATTGGCGAACAGGGCCGACACCGCTGCGCCTAGAAGGACGATAAATGCGAACAGTTTGCGGGTGCTCCCGCCTCCCCACCGAGCTACATGCAGCGCAGCCCATTTGAAAAAGCCTGCCTCATCAAGCAACAGACTAATGATAATGACCGCGATGAACGTTCCGGTAGCGTTCCAGACTATGCGCCATACCTCCGGTATGTCTGCGAGCGTAACGACACCTGCCAGCAACGCCACGATGGCACCGAACATCGCACTCCAGCCAACCCCAAGCCCCTTGGGTTGCCAGATGACAAGGACGATGGTGGCAATAAAGATCAATACGGCAATCAGCATTTCATTAATCCGGTTGGGCGTGAATCAGCTACACACGGCTTGGTTGATCGGACGGTCGTTCATGCCGCAGAGGCGCTTAGCCTCGGTTTCCAGCCATTGCTGATTGGCGTCTACCACTTCCTTCAAAACTGCCGTCACCCACTCGGGCAAATCAGGATTCAGTCGGTAATACACCCATTGGCCTTGGCGACGATCCAACAGCAAACCGGCGGAGCGCAGCAGCGCCAAATGACGAGAAATCTTCGGCTGACTCAGGTCAAGTGCTGCCGTCAGCTCGCATACACACAGCTCACCTTCACTCACGACAAGCAGCGAAATTTTTGCTCGGGTGTCATCCGCCAGGCACTTGAATAAGGTGGTGGGGTTCATGGGTTCTGTCATAGATCCTCCAGGTGTTTGGTCTTGACCAAAACGAAGAGCTTGATGCGCTCGTGGATGTCGTGGAGCGTGTGGCGAAATGCGCCAGGATCATCGCTAGTTACTGGGTCAGGAAAATCCCAGGCAATGACTTCACCTGCATTGGGCATTGGTAGGCACTCGCTTGCGGATTTATCACAAAGAGTGATTACGTAATCGAATCGATCAGCTTGAAACTCGCTGAGGGACTTGCTGCGCAGGCCCGTTGCATCGACTCCAACTGCCTCCAATGCCTGAGTGGTGCGCGGATCAACCTCAGACGGTTCAGATCCTGCGCTGAAGGCCTCGAAGCGCGGGTCGGTGTGCCGCAGCAAAGCCTCTGCAAGCAGGGAGCGGGCTGAGTTGGCAACGCACACGAAAAGCACTTTGATAGCAGGGCTCATGGTGGAACTCGACGCATATGGAAAATCGAATATACGCTTTGGCGAATATTCGGTAAAGCGAATATAATGCCTGCTATTTAGGCATGTGCCCTAACGCTCCATGCGTGTCGGCATAACGGAGATGAGAGGATGGAGGGGGATATGATGATCCAGGCAACGGAAATAGCCGGAGGGCAGTCCCAGCGCTTTCGTGATGCGCTGAAATTGGCTGACCTTCCAGCAGACGATATTGATCTTCCAGGCCGAACCTTTTTTGAGTTCACACTGGACAGTGAGACGGTCGCATGGGGAGGATTCGAAACGCATGGTACGGACGGGTTGTTGCGTTCTCTGGTCGTAGTGTCGACATTCAGATCGAAGGGGGTCGGTGTCGCGGTGCTTCGGGTCATTGAAGCGAAAGCCGCCGAGCAGGGAATCGCTCGATTTCATTTGCTGACAACAACTGCTTCAGGCTTTTTTAAGCAGCAGGGCTATGCAGTAAATCAACGAGGCTCTGCGCCACCTCTTATTTCTCAGACGGAGCAGTTCAGGGGGCTTTGCCCTGGCTCGGCTTGCTACATGTGCAAGGCATTATCTGCGAATGCACGAAAGTAGCTGATCACCTTGGTGATGGCTTTTAGCCTCGATGCCAGCTAGATTTGGAGCTTTCTACGATCAAGGATGGATATGAAAAAGCTCATCGCAGTAATAGGGATCTGTGTCGCACTTGGCGGTTGTGCTACGTCCCACTACACCGCAGGGCGAGACTTTCCGTCGGCCAGTGTAGCGAGCATCACCAAAGGTAAAACGACGACTACTGAGTTGAAGTCGCTGTTTGGTGAGCCCTACGCTAAGAGCGCAGTCAGCGAGACTGACGAGAAGTGGATCTACACCTACACCAATGGCTCAGCGCATGCCCAAAGCTACGTGGTCACCATGAAGGTGACGACTACGGGCACTCAGAAGACCCTCGACGTCTTGATCCGAAATGACGTGGTCATCAACTACACGTTCAGCGAAGGCCCCGCTCCAGGCACTACCACTGCGACGAACTAAGTTCGCCACCTTGTCATTGGGCGACCCGCCGCGCTCAGTACGTTGTTGATGGAGCAAGCTCATGGACAGAACATATGCCTTCGTGGATGAGTCCGGGAATTCCGACCTAGATACGTCAAAGGGTGGAAGCTCGAGCTTCTTCATCGTCTGCTCCATTCTAGTGGCAGAGAAAGACCTGGAGGCTGCTTATGCCCAAGCTGAAGCACTCCGCGAGCGGCATTTTCAAACGGGCGAGATCAAATCCAGCAATCTTAAGCCCAAGGATTCAGATCGCCGTGCCCGGATCCTAAACGAGCTAGCCGATCTGCCATTCAGGCTCTATTTCACCGTCGTTGATAAGTCCCAAATTCGCAAAGACGGTGGCCTTCGTTTCAAGACCTCATTCATAAAATATGTGAATGGGTTGCTCTATGAACGTTTGTTCCGCGCATACCCAAACCTCCAGATGATCGTAGACGAGCATGGTGGCCAGGAATTTCAGGAGAGCCTCAAAAGCTACGTTTCAGAACGGTTCGTCGATGACCTATTTGGCGATAAAGATGCCTTCCAGACGATGGCCAGTAAGGACAACGTCTTGGTTCAGGTTGCAGATTTTTTTGCTGGCTCAGTCGCTCAGATCTACGAAGAGAAAGCATCGGAAGAAGCAGTTCTTGCCTACAAAAAGATTCTACGAAGCCTGACCCTTGGAATGCTTGAGTGGCCATCCAAGTACCAGTCTCTTCTGCCGCCGCCGGCGGATGAATCTGGGTATGCAGACTACCAGGTACACCAGGAGGCTCTCCGCCAAGCCGACCGTTTTAGCGAGCGGATTGGTGACCACCCCGATGAAGATGAGCGACTGCAGCTAAGCATCTTGAGGTTCTTGAGATTCCAGAGCGAATTCGTCACCAAGGATTACGTGCTGACTACGGAGATCATGGCCCATCTAAAAGATTGCGGACTGGGAGAGGTCAACGGCCAGAGAATCCGATCCAGTGGCATTGCCAAGCTTCGGGATGCGGACGTCATCATCACAAGCGCGGCCAAAGGCTACAAGATCCCTCAAACACGGGCAGACATTAACGAATTTCTTGAAAGAGCGTCAGGCATTGTTGTTCCTCTACTGGAACGGGTCAAAAAGGCTCGAGAGGTATATCGGCTGAGTAGTCGAGGAGAATATGACATCGTGACGGCAGCCAAGCTGGCTGAGCTTGCCAAGCTGCTCGCCGCGCTTGAGGCATTTGCAGATGACTGAACTCAGTTATGGCCAGGAACCTCACCAGGCTGCATTAATCCAGGATGAAATCCTAGAGATTTTGAAAGAGGCCAAGGTGCTCGCGCGTAGATTCTATCGCCTGACCGGCAAGCCGCTGGGCGTGACCGGCGAGGTCGCAGAGTACGAAGCTGCTGCTAGGCTCGGCCTGTCACTACATCCTGCAAGGCAGGCAGGTTACGACGCTACAGAGACGCTGGAAGATGGCGTCGCGAGAATCCAGATCAAGGGCCGCTGTATCCTGAATCCGCAAAAGATTACAGGGCGTATGGGTGCAATTGATCTACGGCAACCCTTCGATACTGTGCTCTTGGTGCTGCTTGATTCTGAGTTCAACTCATTTGCAATGTACGAAGCGAGTCGTGCCAAAGTAGAGGCAGCGCTGACCCTGCCAGGATCGAAAGCCAGAAATGAACGGGGAGCTCTGGCGATTAGGCAATTCATGTCCATAGCTACCTTGCGCTGGGCTTGCCATGAGGCCAGCGAATCAGAGAATCTACTTCCCTCCTAGAATCGAGCGCTAGTGGTACGTTGCTCTGAGATACATATTTAATGTCCCCAATATGGCACATTAACCATCATTTTTAGGCTTAATGGCCGTATTTGGGTACATTACGCTGAGCGGCGGATGCAGCCCACAATGACGATAGCTCTATTGCAATTGCAGCCAAATAATCGGCTGATAATTGCAGCAAGCCCCCGTGTGTACCAATCGAGAGGAAGCTGTCGCATTCCTTAGTGGCTGCGAGACCTGAGTGCCATTCGTGCCCACGTATCACGTCATCGAGCCAAACGACACCAGGCCTAAGCATTACTGCAAGGTGCGGGATTAGATAGCTCGCATCCAATCTAGGGTGCTTCGGAAAACTGGATACTCTTGATCAATTATCTCCGGTTGCCAGCTCCGGATATTGTCTTCTTGAGCGATTATGGCTGCCTCTCCCTTCTCATCAATTCTCAATGCATCCTCAATGCACCCCATTGGCCAGACCCAGGTTGCAAAACCTTTCATTGCTTCATGAGCATCATTAGCGAGAGCTTGGCCGTCAGCATTTCTCGCAAAGGCAGCCCAGCAGTCAGCTGCTGAACCGCTTCTGGAGTTCTGAGGCATGCCGTTGCCACCGATCTGGAAGCCCTCGGTTTGGCCGACGACTTGAAGCACAGATCTGACCTTGTCCATCTCTTCGCATTCCTTCGGCAGCCATGGCCCCCTGGCATGAGTGAATGCGAAATCTAAGTCAGCGATCACACCGCATTTGATACCCATTGCTGTCAGGACAGAAAAGCCTTTGGGAATCGAAGTACAACTGCCGAGAGCAACAAAGCAGATCCGTTCGAGCTCAGGCCTGACGCCGTAGAGCTTTTCATAGATTAGTGGTAGCAGCCTCTGATCAGTCTTGCCCTCGCAGAGAATTACCTTTTCAGCGAAATATATCTCAGCGATATTTCCGAGCTCAAAGAGGGTTCGGGATTGTGCTTGCGCCTCTGCCATAGCTTGCGCAACCGCCGCGCCCATCGGAATGCGAACCTCGGAACCATTCTCCCGAGATCTGCGCACAATCACCGTCTCAGGCGCGTTATCCCTGCTTACCATCAAGGGCGAATGGGTTGTGAACACTACTTGGTAGCCGGATTTCGAAAGCACATGTAGTGCTTCCCTAAGGCCTCTGACGCCTTGAGGGTGGAGGAAAATCTCAGGCTCATCGATCAGTAGGAGACGACGGGCAAGGTCTTGATCGCGTGTTTTACGGATATCGGCCAGAAGCCGGATCAAGGCCATCTGTATCGCACGCTGCGCACCGCTACCCAAGGTGTCGAAACGTCTGGTTTGACCGGATATCTCGTCTGTCACGTTTAGGTCACCGCTCTTGAAAAACTCCTTAACATCGATTGACGGTACGTCCAGGTTCAATAGCAAACCAGGGAAGAAGCTTGAGAGGGCATTAGTGGCGCTGGTATCGAACTCAGTCAGTAGAGGGGATCGGTTCTCACCGTCGGCTCTCAATATATTCCTGACCGCTGTGAGTGCATCCTGTACCTCTTGATGAGCAGTGAGGATGGGGGCCATGATCTCATCCAGCAGCCCACGAATTGTGCTCCCAGCTTTGCCTTTGCCCAAGTCTTCCTGGACATCGTCCATGGCGCGGATGTGCAGCGCTTCGGGTAACAATGCCGAAATGGCTTGAGGCAGGCCCGTGGGATAGGAGCGCCATGAAGTAGGGAGACCTTGCTCATCAAGACCAGCATTTTCCCAGACTTCCGTGGTCGGTTTAGTCGAGCCTGATGCGGAAATCCTTATCCAAAGGTCACCGTTGATGCAGTAGGGGGTAATCGCGGCTTGATGTTTGGCTTCAGGGATTTGTGCAATTAGCTCTTCTGTAATCCCTGACACGCAGGCGCTGATGATGATTGGCTGGCTTGGGTCATTAGCATCTGTTTTCGCAAATGCTTTTGGTGCTAACACCAATCTGATCGCGTCGAGGATGGTGGATTTCCCCGCGTTGTTCTGACCGACCAGTGGGGTGAAATCACCCAGAGGCAAAAACACTTGCTTGCACGAGCGGAAGTTCTTGATGTGTATTTTGCTCAAGGAGTGCATGGCCGGAATTCCCTATCTACGGTGGGCATGGAGCCTCAGCGTAGCTGGAAAGTGGCGATGCGCACTGTCCTCCACGAGCACCATGGTTCTTGTCGACATGCGCAGCTTGTTTTGTAGTGGCTGGATAAGGCAGAGGGCGTTTTGAATGGCCAGCGTTTGCGCCGGCCATCACCTGGTCTAACTCAGAATTCGTGCTCAATATCGTCGAAGAAGTTCGGGCCAAGCTCGTACTCCAGAGAACCGAATCGCGCTAGGAGGTCTGCTCTCACTTTACCCTCGGCTACGGGTTCAAAATTGATCCAGTAACTGTATACGAGGCCCTCATCCGATTCGTTGGCCGTGACCTCTGAATCGGCCAGAAGCTCTGCGTCTTCGAGAGAAATCTCCAGCTCATTCGCCAGGGCGTGGGCCATGGTTTTGCGGTTGCCGCGTTCAGCTTCTTCGACTTGGGCCCAGTGCTCCCATTCAGATCTACGGTCGCGATCAGCATCAGACTCACTGCTGGAGATGACCACGCCTTCGTCAGCAAGTAGCCATATACCATCACGGCGTAGCAATTCGACCGTGGCTTTGAGATAGAACGCTGCACCGTGATACATCCTCTCCTGATCTTGCTGCCCCTGGTAGGTCAGGGAAACTTCCAAAGTAAGCTTCCCGGTTGCGTCGCTGTAGTCAGCGGTTTCCACTTCAAGAGCATCAATAGTGAATCCACTCGCATTGGTATCCGCAAACGCGCCGGAGAGCTGATCCTCCAATTCTAGATCCAGGTTGGCGTAGACATCATCCTCATGGATCGCTTGGGAAAAGTCTTTGATCCCAAAAACGGCCAACATCAGACGCGGATCCTTGAGGTTCCGTTGGGCGACGACAGAAAACTCATGGTAATCAGCGAAGCCCGCTTTTTGCACAAGGGTTTCTTGAGCGACAGAAAGCTTCAGGCCCCGATCACGAGCAAGCTGTTTAGCTTGGGATTTAAAGATGTTTAGCGGGGAAAAATCAGACATGGCAATGGTTCCTAAATCTACGACGCTTAGGTGTCCGATTGCCTGTTCACCGGGCAGCGTCTGGTTAGGGACATGCCGATGTAAAACTGAAGGGTGTCACAGATGGGCTATTGCTTCGCGAAACAGGCGCCAGGCGACCATCACCGCCTGGCGTGATGATAGGTCAGAGGAAATAGCCCCGCAATACCCCGCTGAATGTTTTCAGTGGAGTTTTTTAGCGTCATCCACTGGCCGTGGAAAGAGTTTGGGAAAAGCACCTGACGGATAAAACCAAACCAGATCTAACGAAGAAATGACGCCACTGGATTGTCACTTTTAAACGCTGAGGGTGGCTGTTCCATAGGGAACAAGGACATGCGAAAGGAGTGTATTTCAAAATATTTCAAGGGCGAAACGTCGTACCCCGCGATTTAGAAGGGCTGGCCATACATACAGGGGAAAAATGGATCCAACCACTGATTTGCACGCAAGTTATCCACAGGGTTGTTGCCTTGCAATGTCATTTTGACCCCATTATCTTGTAGGTCATCTTTACAACAGCACTACATGTTGTGTTTTTGGCGAGAGGCTGAGGTTTCAGTGAACACAGCGGGTATGCGTGCAAAGTTTGGACGCCGAGCACACATACACGCCAATCCCTGAGCCAATGCGGACATTGGTGGGACGCGCATTAGAGAAAAACCGACTTTGGATGTCAACCATTCAGCTCGGCTTTCCGCTCAAGGGCTGCTCCTGCCTACTCGATTTTTTCTAGATACAGGAGCACCTAATCGTGCCGAAAAATCCTAAACAAACTTCGTCTCACGTGGCCAGCTTGGCCTCCAAAATCCTGCGTAGTGATAGCTCCTCGGCCATCCAGAAGGAATTGGCAGGGTCGGCCATGGCTCAAGCTTCGACCGGCAAGCAAACCGGTGCCGATATGGAGACTAAAGCCAGTCATATCCTCGACAGCAACAAGTACAACGCCACCACCAAGACCCTAGCGGCCTCGGTACTCGCCCAATCGAACAAAGAGCGGAGTGAGTAAAAATGGCTCAGTATTTCGTGAACCGTAATGCACAGACCAATGGTGACCACGAGGTGCATACCAGTACGTGCATCTATTTGCCGGCACTCCATAACCGCCTTGATCTTGGCTATCACACCACCTGTGTGACCGCTGTTCGCCAGGCTCGCAACACCTACCAGCAGTCGAACGGTTGCCGGACGTGTTCCTCAGTATGCCATACCCAGTAATTTTGAAGTTTCATCGGAAGCTCTGGGCGGCTTTGCTGCCGCCCATCTTCTGCAGGTTAATGGGCTTCCGGGACATTAAGTCTATTCAAAGTTGCGTCTGATGAAGGTTGCGCCTAATGATTCACGATCATGAATACAGCCTATTGGGCGGAGTAAATCGAGCTCTGATTGGCCGGTACTTGACACTACTGGCAAGCGCGATTTCCGGCATTGCGGTTTTTTTGCTGCTGTCAGCTGAAGATTTGGCTAAAAAGTATGACCTGCCTGTAAATCTTCCACCGACAGCCCTGTCACTAATTGGCGCAGGTATAGTTTTTGCCCTGCTGTACGCTCTATTCAATAAGACAGTTTGGAAATGGCGCTGGGCAGTTAAATATCTAAAAGTTCCTGATCTGTCGGGAGAGTGGCAGTGCACTGGAGCAACACTGGACACCGAAGGAAATCCGATTCGTTCTTGGCAAGCCGATGTATATATTTGTCAAACTTGGGACAAGATTAGAGTGCGATTGAAGACACATCAATCAGGCTCCAACAGTATCACTGCGGCGTTGGTTCACGATGAAGCTGACGGATACCGCCTTCTTTATAACTACCGGAATGATCCTAATCCCGGCGAACCTGAGCTTCGGGGACATGTTGGCAGCGCAAACCTTTTGTTTACTAAATCACTAGATTGCGCACAGGGTGACTATTTTAACGGTTACGGTCGGCCCACCTATGGGCGAATGGAGCTGAGGAGAAAAAATGAACACACCAATTAACGAACGAATCAATCGTCTGCGCTCCAGACGCTCGGGCCTTGATAGATCCTCTGTAATCGCGATGGATGCGAAGGACTTCATCGTGAACCGAAGCCTTACAAAAGAGGCGTGGGAACATAGGGTTAAAGACAAGCCGAATACAACATTTGCTTTAGGCGCTATGCAGGAGGTAGATCCTACCTACACCCGCATCAGCATCGAAACCGCAGAACGGGTTAGCAACCAGTTGTCTAAGAGGACAAGCGGCAATCTTGAATTCGAGCTACAGGGATCAGTACCACTGAATGTCCATATTCGAGGGGTAAGTGATGTTGATCTTTTAGCAATAGAAGCTGACTTTCATACCTATGATGCGCGTGGGTACATGAGTACATCGGGTCAGTACCGCTCACCGACCTCACGCACCTCAGTTGGGGTGTTAACCGCTCGCAGGGGCGAAATTGGTAGAGCTCTTCGTGATGCGTTTCCCGCTGCGACGATTGACACTTCTGGCTCTAAGGCCATCAAATTGCAAGGAGGGTCATTAGCACGTCCAGTAGACGTCGTGCCTTCCCACTGGCATGACACTATCACTTACCAAGCCTCTGGCCAGAAACATGACCGCGCTGTCACTATTCTAGATTCGCATAAAAGTACCACGATTGAAAACTGGCCTTTCCTGCACATCAAAAAGGTACGAGAACGATGTGAAACTACGGGTGGTGGACTCCGCAAATCAATAAGGTTATGTAAAAACATAAAGGCAGATCTCGAGGCGGAAGGAAAAACTGTAACGATCTCCAGCTTTGATATTGCCTCAATAATGTACCACGCCAACATGCATAGTCTCTCCGTTGGCGCCTACTATGAATTAGCGATATTAGCTGAGACCCAAAGATATTTGGATTACTTGTGGAACAACAAGGAAGAAGCGAGGCGACTGATAGTGCCAGATGGATCTCGCTTTATATTTAACACGGAAGACAAGTTTAACGGCTTAATGCATCTCTCCGTGGCCATGGACAGTCTCCTTCGGGAGGTCGCTAAAGAGCAAAGCTTCCTGCTGAGCTTATCCGAGAAGCCTATGCTCGATGCCAGCAGGGTAGCTGTGACCAACGCGATCATTTTGTAGATCGCGTGGAGCGTTTGGAGACCCGTGCAGAGATCCACCGAGCTGGATGCAGACTGCCATGCAGATGAGTTATCCGCTGGCTACCAGTCATTGGTTAAGGTCGGTTTTTTTGTGACCACTTGAATTCCGGTGCATGGTTGGCGACATCGGCGATGAAGTGCGGGGTTCCATTCCGCTGCATCTGAGAAATTTCAGGCAGCGGCTCACCTGACAATACTAGGATATTCCGAGCACGCTCCGGAGGGCGCCTGCTGGGCAAGATCGGATGCCTTGCGTTGTCGGAAGCAATAGATATCTAAAAACTGGGATGAGGTGACATTTATTCAAATGCCACACCGAGGTGATATTTGGAAAACGTTGCCACTGAATCTTCCGATTACCAAAATTGCCCATTCACTCTAGAGATTACAGGCCACAAGACCGGACGGACAGTATCTAAACAGGATATTTACGCACCACATAATGGTTCGAGTCCGTGTGGGCCCACCAAACAAACAAAGGCTTGTGCTTGATGGCATAGGCCTTTTTTGTTTTCGTGTTTTGTGGGCCATTCAGCCGTACCCATCACCAGGATGTGAGTGGCGCATGCGGGACATACCCGACATCAATTGCAATGGAGCAGGCAGTGAGCGTAATGGAAAAGGAACTTCCGGAAATACACATCGAAGACACCATCAAAGTTCTTGAGCACTTGAGTACCTGCAGGCCCCTGAAGGCATCTGCGAGACGCAGCAGGCTCGAAGTGAACGCAGAGAAGTTTGCCAATTGGTGTCTCGCTCTTGGCGGTGCCGGAATGGCCGTGGCTGCCTGCATGGCCTACTGGCATACACCGCAGACTCCGCTGCCGGAACAGGCCAAATATCTGGCTCTCCTTCTAGTGTTCGCCTCGACAATATTTACTCTGCTGTCGCTGCTTACACCTATCCTGGCATTGATCCACGCGCTCTTCCGATGGGAGACCATCACCTTGAGAAGCATGATCGCCGATGTCAAACACGAGAATGCGTTAGTAGATTCACTTCAACCTCATACGGAAGTGGCGCTTCTAGATGCAAAATATTGGCTCGAACTCAGAATCAATCGAGCAGAAGCCCGAGTTGCCCTGTTTTTTGGCGAAAAAGCTGCAGCGCTTGCTTTGCTGGGAACGGCCTACGTTTGCGCGGAAAAATTCGGCGGTTTGCCCTGGATCAGTCAGACCCTGTTGACCGGACCTGTGAGCGGAAACTGGGGAAATAGCGCCTTATTGATGATCATTGCTTTGGTACTTGGCCTATCCATAGGGGCGGTATTGCTCAAACATGTAAACCTCCGGTACCGCTTTCAGATCGAGCTTATCGATCGGGCATTACGCAGAATGGCCAGATAACCGACAATCCAATCGAATAAAGCAACGCAATTGCGCTGCTTTTTTGTTTCTCCTCTTCGCTCCCCAAGGTGGTAAACCATTCGATTTATCGCCCACAAGCGCCTGGCCGGTTGAGCCTGTAACATGCTCGCTCCAAGATCCGCGCCCTATGGAGCCCCCCTTGTCAGACACCCGCCCTGCTGCGCTCGACGAAATCGACCGCCAGCTGATCGCCGCGCTGCAAATCAACGCCCGCGAAAGCGTGGCCATGCTCGCCCGTCAGCTAGGCATTGCTCGCACGACGGTGACGTCGCGTCTGGCCCGGCTGGAAAAGGCCAAAGTGATCACCGGTTACGGCGTGCGCCTCGGTCAGCGTGTCGTCGATGGAGGGCTGCAAGCCTACGTCGGGATCAAGGTGCAGCCGCGCTCCGGCAAGGACGTGCTGCGGCGCTTGAGTGCGATGGCGCAGGTGCAGCAGCTGTGTGCGGTGAGTGGCGAATTTGATTATGTGGCGTGGTTGCGCACCGATTCGCCGGAGCAGCTTGATCAGTTGCTGGATCAGATTGGCAGCGTCGATGGCGTGGAGAAGACCACGACGTCGATCATTCTGAGCAGCAAGATTGATCGGGGGCAACCGGTCTGAGCATTGGCCGGGCATTCCAGTTGAGCCGCTTCGCGAGCAGGCTCGCTCTCACTTTTTGGTCGGTATGCAGCCTGCAATCGTCAGTCTGCACAACAATCAGGCAAAACGACGACACATTGCGTCTTATTAACGCGCTCCGCGCTCCCTAGAATGGCTGGCATCTTTTTCTATACTCAGACGCGAATCCTGCGTCGAGTCGCCAACAAGGTCAGCCATGAACAACAACAATCGCCATCCTGCAGACGGGAAAAAACCAGTCACCATTTTCGGTCCGGACTTTCCGTTCGCGTTTGACGACTGGATCGAGCATCCCGCGGGTCTGGGCAGCATTCCCGAGCAGCACCATGGCGCTGAGGTGGCGATTGTCGGCGCGGGCATAGCCGGTCTGGTGGCTGCCTACGAATTGATGAAGCTCGGTTTGAAACCGGTGGTGTACGAGGCGTCGAAACTCGGCGGACGTCTGCGCTCGCAAGCCTTCAACGGCACCGATGCCATCGTCGCGGAGCTCGGTGGCATGCGCTTTCCGGTGTCCTCCACGGCGTTCTACCACTACGTTGACAAGCTTGGCCTCGAAACCAGACCTTTCCCCAACCCGTTGACCGGCGCTTCTGGCAGCACCGTGATCGACCTGGAAGGCGAAACCTATTACGCCGAAAGCCTGAAGGATCTTCCTGCATTGTTTCAGGAAGTCGCTGACGCGTGGGCGGATGCGCTGGAGGCCGGCTCGCAGTTTTCCGAAATCCAGCAAGCCATTCGCGAGCGGGATGTGCCGCGTCTGAAAGAATTGTGGAACAAGCTTGTGCCGCTATGGGACGACCGGACTTTTTATGACTTCGTCGCCACGTCGAAAGCCTTCGCCAAGTTGTCGTTCCAACACCGTGAAATATTCGGTCAGGTCGGTTTCGGCACCGGCGGCTGGGATTCGGACTTTCCCAATTCGATGCTGGAAATCTTCCGCGTCGTAATGACCAATTGCGACGATCACCAGCACCTGGTGGTCGGTGGCGTCGAGCAGGTGCCGCAGGGCATCTGGCGCCATGTGCCGGAACGCTGCGTGCACTGGCCGGCGGGTACCAGCCTGAAATCCCTGCACCGTGGCGCGCCGCGCTCGGGCGTGAAGAAAATTGCCCACGCGCCACAGGGTCGTTTCGCCGTCACCGACAACAATGGTGACACCCGTGAATACGCCGCTGTGCTCACCACTTGCCAGAGCTGGCTGTTGACCACACAAATCGAATGCGACGAAACCCTGTTCTCGCAGAAAATGTGGATGGCCCTCGACCGCACCCGCTACATGCAGTCGTCGAAAACCTTCGTGATGGTCGACCGGCCGTTCTGGAAAGACAAGGATCCGGAAACCGGCCGCGACGTGATGAGCATGACCCTCACCGATCGCCTGACCCGTGGCACCTATCTGTTCGACAACGGTGACGACAAACCCGGTGTCATCTGCCTGTCCTACTCGTGGATGAGCGACGCGTTGAAAATGCTCCCTCATCCAGTGGAGAAACGCGTTGAACTGGCATTGAACGCGCTGAAAAAGATTTATCCGAAAGTCGACATCGCCGCACGGATCATCGGCGATCCGATCACCGTGTCGTGGGAAGCCGATCCGTATTTCCTCGGTGCCTTCAAAGGTGCCCTGCCCGGCCATTACCGCTATAACCAGCGCATGTATGCGCACTTCATGCAGGACGAGATGCCGGCCGAGCAACGCGGTATTTTCATCGCTGGAGATGACGTGTCGTGGACACCGGCGTGGGTCGAAGGCGCGGTGCAGACTTCGCTTAACGCGGTGTGGGGCATCATGAAGCATTTCGGCGGTTCGACACATAAAGCGAACCCCGGCCCGGGTGATGTGTTCAAAGACATCGGCCCTATCGCCCTGCCCGAGTAAGAGGATTCCCCGATGCGTGTAGCCGTTTACCAATGTCCACCGCTGCCACTGGACCCCGCCGCCAACTTGCATCGCCTGCATCAGGTGGCGATGGAGGCCAAAGGCGCTGATCTGCTGGTGCTGCCGGAGATGTTCATGACCGGTTACAACATCGGCGCCGAAGCGGTCGGCACGCTGGCCGAGGTCTACAACGGCGAATGGGCGCAGCAGATCGGTCGCATCGCCAAGGCTGCTGGTCTGGCGATCGTTTACGGTTACCCGGAGCGCACCGCCGATGGGCAGATCTACAACGCCGTGCAACTGGTCGATGGCCACGGCGAGCGTCTGTGCAATTACCGCAAGTCGCATCTGTTCGGCGACCTTGACCGGTCGATGTTCAGCCCGGGCGAAGCGGAGTTGCCGTTGGTTGAACTGAACGGCTGGAAGCTCGGTTTCCTGATCTGTTATGACCTGGAGTTTCCGGAAAACGCGCGTCGTCTGGCCTTGGCCGGCGCCGAGCTGATTGTGGTGCCGACGGCAAACATGATTCCGTTCGACTTCGTCGCCGACGTCACCGTGCGCGCCCGCGCCTTCGAAAACCAGTGCTACGTGGCTTACGCCAATTACTGCGGACATGAAGGCGACATTCAATATTGCGGGCAAAGCAGCATCGCCGCGCCGGACGGCAGCCGTAGCGCCCTGGCAGGTCTGGACGAAACGTTGATCGTCGGTGAGCTGGACCGACAACTGATGAACGATTCACGCCAGGCCAACCGCTATCTCGGCGATCGCCGGCCAGAGCTTTACGGCGCGCTCAACCGTCGCTAATCCGCTAGCATGGGCACTTCACTGTTCTGGAAGTGCCCATGCCTGCGCCGACTCATCCTCGCCCTCACACAGAAACTCTGGCCAACGGCTTGCGCGTGACCCTGCGCCATGTGCCCGCCCTCAAGCGCAGCGCCGCCGCGTTGCGCGTGGCGGCCGGCAGCCATGACGTGCCGTTGGCATGGCCGGGGCTGGCGCATTTTCTTGAGCACTTGCTGTTTCTCGGCACCGAGCGTTTTCCCACAGATGAAGGGCTGATGGCCTACGTGCAACGTCACGGCGGACAGGTCAACGCCAGCACCCGCGAGCGCACCACGGATTTTTTCTTCGAGCTGCCTGTGTCGTCTTTCAGCGCGGGGCTGGAGCGTCTGTCAGACATGCTTGCCCGGCCGCGTATGAATCTGGACGATCAACTGCGTGAACGGGAAGTATTGCAGGCGGAATTTGTCGCCTGGTCGCAGGATCCGACAGCGCAGCAGCAGTTTGCCTTGTATGACGGTTTACCCGCGCAGCACCCGCTGCGTGGATTTCATGCGGGCAATCGGGACAGCTTGCAGGTGGAGTCGCCGGGGTTTCAGTCGGCGCTGAAAGATTTCCATCAGCGCTTTTATCGAACCGGGCAAATGACCCTCAGTCTGGTCGGGCCGCAAAGTATCGATGAGCTTCGGGAGTTGGCGCAGCAATTGACTGCGGTGTTGCCGGTTGGGGATAAAGTTGCCCAAGTCGCCCCGCCACCGCTGACGGTGAAAAGTTATCAACAGGTCGGCGCTCACGCGAACCTGTTAATCGCTTTCGATGGCCTACCCGAGTCATCCGCAGAGGCGATGGCCTTTTTGTGCCATTGGTTGAACAGCGCAAAACCCGGTGGTTTGCTCGCACACCTGCAACAACAAAAATTGGCAGAAAGCCTGAAGGCCGCACCGATCTATCAGTTCGCCGGGCAAGCACTGCTGCATCTTCAACTCCATGCCGACGGCGAGCAATTGAACGCCATTGGCGAATACCTGCTGGACTGGCTGAGTTTCTTCACCCGACAGGACTGGACGCCTTTGCGCGAGGAATACGCCGCCCTGCTTCAGCGCCAGCAGCAAGTCAGCGGGGCATTGCAACTGGCGCGCCTCGACATCGAGCAGCAAGCATTCGGCCTGACCGAATCGGGCGCCGCCGCACTAGAGCACATCCTGAGCGAAATCGGTGTTGTGGATAACTTCAGCGATCATTGGCGCCCGCCCGCCGCCAACCCGTTCCTGCACACCAGTGAACCGTTGACCAACGCCGGGCTGATTCGCGGCCAGACCAGCGCCCACCGCGGCCTGCGCACGTTCGCCCAGGATCGCTCACGCAGCCGTCGCGAACGCTCGCCGATGCAGTTCAGCCAAGCGCTGCCGGACCACAGCGATGAAGGGGCGATTTATTTGCGCTGGCAGGTCGAGGCGGCGGCCGGCGCAGATCTGCGCTCGAGATTGCAGCGTAGTCTGCGCCAGACCCGGCAGGATGCGGCTGAAGCCGGAGTGGATCTGTCTTTCAGCGCCCCAGGTAACCAATGGCTGCTGAAAATGACCGGACTACAGGAACCGATGCCGAGCGTCCTCGAACATGCGCTGCAATGTCTGACAGCCATCGACGCCGATTCGCCGCGCGACGAGGCGCAAACACCCTCGATGCCGATCCGCCAACTGCTCGAAGCTCTACCGGAAAAGTCCCTGCCCACGATTGAATCCAGCGATGACATCAAGCAGCTGTGGACCACTGCCCGCTGGGACGGCCTGGCTCTTGGCCTGAACCAGCAAACCCAATCAGCCATGGGCCTGGCGCTCAGCCGCATTCCCGGCACACCGGACAATCAACTGCCGATTGCCCCGCACGGCAACGGCGGATACCGCTGGAGCAAGATCGACACCGCTTCCAGTGAACATGCCTTGCTGCTCATCTGCCCGACCAACCACGATATCGCTGATGAAGCCGCTTGGCGCCTGCTCGCACGGTTGTGCCAGACACCTTTCTACCAGCGCCTGCGCGTCGAGCTGCAATTGGGTTACGCCGTGTTCAGCGCGCTACGTCAGTTGCATGGGACGACTGCAATGGTCTTCGGCGTGCAATCGCCGACGGCCTCGGCGGTCAAGTTGCTCGAACACATGCAAGCGTTCTTCAAGGACATTCCAGCGCTGATCGAAAAGCTCGACGACGCTAGCCTGAAGCAACAGCGCCAAAACCTCGCCGATCAGTTCGACGACGCCACGCTGTCGGCCAGGGATGCGGCCGAATTCCTGTGGCAGGTCAAACTCGGCGGCCACTCGTCGGATTACCGTGAGCAACTTGTCACAGCCATCCGGCAGGTTGATCGCCAGGCTTTACTGGCCGCTGCGCAACGGCTGATCAATGCGGACGGCGGCCACCACTGCCTGGCCAATGAATCGGTACCGGGCGCGCCGTGGCAAGCGGCAAACTGATCATTACCGGGGCTGCAAGGAGCTTTCTCAAAGATTCACGGGTCATTACGCTGAAATTTTGAGTAACATAGCCGCCTAACTAATTGGAACATCGTCGCGCTGCCGTGGACTATACCTATGGATAGCGCTATCCCAACCCTCAGAAGGAGACATCTCATGGCCTGGACCAAACCTGCTTACACCGACCTGCGTATCGGCTTCGAAGTCACCATGTACTTCGCCAGCCGCTGAGTTCTGCTTACGTAGAATTGCAGTGCAACGCCTCGGCTCGCCGAGGCGTTTTATTTTCCGCGTTGAAATGATGGAGCGTTCATGTTCGTCCAGATTCTGGGTTCGGCCGCCGGTGGCGGTTTTCCGCAGTGGAACTGCAACTGCGTCAACTGCGCAGGCTTTCGCGACGGCAGCCTGAATGCCAAGGCACGCACCCAATCGTCCATCGCCATTTCCGATGACGGCGTGAACTGGGTGCTGTGCAACGCCTCGCCAGACATCCGCGCGCAACTGCAAAGCTTCGCCCCGATGCAACCGGGCCGGGCCCTGCGCGACACCGGCATCAGCGCGATCATTCTGATGGACAGCCAGATCGACCACACCACCGGCCTGCTCAGCCTGCGCGAAGGCTGCCCGCATCAGGTGTGGTGCACGGACATGGTTCACGAAGACCTGAGCACCGGTTTTCCGCTGTTCAAAATGCTCACGCACTGGAACGGCGGGCTGGACTGGAATCGCATCGAACTCGACCAGAGCTTCACCGTAGCGGCGTGCCCGAATCTGCGTTTTACACCATTGCCGTTGCGCAGCGCCGCGCCGCCGTATTCGCCGCATCGCTTCGATCCGCATCCGGGCGACAACATCGGCTTGATCGTTGAAGACCTCAACACCGGCGGCAAGCTGTTCTACGCGCCAGGGCTGGGCAAGGTCGATGCGCCGCTGCTGGAAATCATGGCGGGCAGCGATTGCCTGCTGGTCGACGGCACGCTGTGGGATGACGATGAAATGCAGCGCCGTGGCGTCGGCACCCGCACCGGTCGCGAGATGGGCCACTTGGCCCAGAACGGCCCGGGCGGCATGCTCGAAGTGCTGGAGCAGTTGCCTGAGCAGCGCAAGGTGCTTATCCACATCAACAACACCAACCCGATTCTCGACGAGGATTCGGCCGAGCGCGCAGAACTCGCGCGGCGCAATGTTGAAGTGGCGTTTGATGGCATGAGTATTGTGTTGTAGCGACCGGCCTCTTCGCGAGCAAGCCTGCTCCCACAGGAGTTTTGTGTACGCCACAGATCCAATGTGGGAGCGGGCTTGCTCGCGAAGGCGTCCGAACAGACACCCAGGATTCCAACGGTTGTTCCCCGGAGAACCGCAATGATCGACACCCCGCTGTCCCCCGCCGAATTCGAAGCGGCCCTGCGCGCCAAAGGCGCCTACTACCACATCTACCACCCCTATCATGTGGCGATGTACGAAGGCCGCGCGACCCGCGAACAGATTCAGGGCTGGGTCGCCAACCGCTTCTACTATCAGGTGAACATTCCCCTGAAAGACGCGGCGATCCTCGCCAACTGCCCGGATAGAGAGATCCGTCGCGAGTGGATTCAGCGTCTGCTCGACCACGACGGCGCGCCCGGTGAAGATGGCGGTATCGAAGCCTGGCTGCGTCTCGGCCAGGCGGTCGGCCTCGACCCGGATCAATTGCGCTCCCAGGAGCTGGTGCTGCCCGGCGTGCGTTTCGCCGTCGATGCCTACGTCAACTTTGCCCGTCGCGCCAGTTGGCAGGAGGCGGCCAGCAGCTCGCTGACCGAACTGTTCGCGCCACAGATCCATCAGTCGCGCCTGGACAGCTGGCCGCAGCATTACCCGTGGATCGACCCGGCCGGTTACGAATATTTCCGCACCCGTCTCGGTCAGGCGCGGCGTGATGTCGAGCATGGGCTGGCGATCACCCTTGAGCACTACAAGACTCGCGAAGGCCAGGAGCGCATGCTGGAAATTCTCCAGTTCAAACTGGACATTCTTTGGAGCATGCTCGATGCCATGAGCATGGCCTACGAACTGAACCGTGCGCCGTATCACAGCGTCACCGATCAAAGGGTCTGGCATAAAGGAATCAGCTTATGAGTTTCGACCGCAGCAAAGTCCCGAGCTGGCGTCCCGGCTACCGCTTCCAGTACGAGCCAGCGCAGAAAGGCCACGTGTTGCTGTACCCGGAAGGCATGATCAAGCTCAACGAGACGGCCGCGCTGATCGGCGGCTTGATTGACGGTGAGCGCGATGTCGCGGCGATCATTGCCAAACTCGACGAGCAGTTCCCAGGCGTGCCCGAGCTCGGTGACGACATCGAGCAATTCATGGAGGTTGCCCGTGAGCAACACTGGCTCACCCTTGCCTGATCTACCGGCAAAACCGCAAGTCGGCCTGCCGCTGTGGCTGCTCGCCGAGCTGACCTACCGCTGCCCGCTGCAATGCCCGTATTGCTCCAATCCGCTGGATTTCGCCGAGCAGGGCAAAGAACTGACGACGGAACAGTGGATCAAGGTTTTCCGCGAAGCGCGAGAAATGGGCGCGGCGCAGCTGGGCTTTTCCGGTGGCGAACCATTGGTGCGCCAGGATCTTGCCGAACTGATTCAGGAAGCGCGGCAGTTGGGTTTCTACACCAACCTGATCACCTCCGGCATTGGCCTGACCGAGCAGAAAATCAGCGACTTCAAAAAGGCCGGGCTCGATCATATCCAGATCAGCTTCCAGGCCAGTGACGAGCAAGTGAACAATTTGCTCGCCGGCTCGAAAAAGGCCTTCGCGCAAAAGCTGGAAATGGCCCGGGCGGTGAAGGCCCACGGCTACCCGATGGTGCTGAACTTCGTCACCCATCGGCACAACATCGACAAGATCGACCGCATCATCGAGCTGTGCATTGCGCTGGAGGCCGATTTCGTCGAACTCGCCACTTGCCAGTTCTACGGTTGGGCGCAGCTCAACCGTGTCGGCCTGTTGCCGACCAGGGAGCAACTGGTACGCGCCGAACGCATCACTAACGAATACCGGGCCAAACTGGAAGCCGAAGGGCATCCGTGCAAGCTGATTTTCGTCACCCCCGACTACTACGAAGAACGCCCGAAAGCCTGCATGAACGGCTGGGGCAGCATCTTTCTGACCGTCACCCCGGACGGCACGGCCCTGCCCTGCCATGGCGCTCGCCAGATGCCAGTGCAGTTTCCCAACGTGCGCGATCACAGCATGCAGCACATCTGGTATGACTCGTTCGGCTTCAATCGCTTTCGCGGTTACGACTGGATGCCGGAGCCCTGCCGCTCTTGCGACGAGAAAGAAAAAGACTTCGGCGGCTGTCGCTGCCAAGCGTTCATGCTCACCGGCGATGCCAGTAATGCCG
This sequence comes from Pseudomonas sp. TSRC2-2, assembly GCF_049897785.1. Lineage (NCBI taxonomy): Bacteria > Pseudomonadati > Pseudomonadota > Gammaproteobacteria > Pseudomonadales > Pseudomonadaceae > Pseudomonas > Pseudomonas sp. TSRC2-2. The sequence goes on along the minus strand of NZ_JAFCWZ010000003.1, from coordinate 457,882 downwards.
ACCCGGTGTGCAGCAAGTCCGAACACCACGGCGTGATCCTCAAGGCCCGCGAAGAAGCCGAGACCGCCACTCAATCCATCGAACAATTGGCCTTTCGCAATGAACGAAACTCACGCCTCATCGCCAAGGGCTGAGCCTTTCAGCGCCGCCCAAGCCGTCGCCGCCGGCACCGACTTCGCCGAACTGCAGCTCGGCGCCCACGGCTTGTTCTGGAATGAATATCGCCCCGAGGACGCCGCGTGCCGGATCTGGCATTGGCGCGATGGCGTGGCGAAACGTCTGACACCGGATGGCTACAGCGTACGTAGCCGCGTGTACGAATATGGCGGTGGCGCGTTTTGTCTGACGCCCGACGGCGTGGTTTTCGTCAATGAAGCGGATCAGCAGCTGTACCGACAGGCGCTGAATGGCGAGCCGGTCGCGCTGACGTCGACTGACTGTCGCTATGGTGATCTGCAGTTTGCCGCTGGCCGGGTGTTGGCGGTTGAGGAACAGCAGGATCAGCATCGGCTGGTGGCGATCGATCCGGCGGACGGCACGCGACAGGTGTTGGCAGAAGGCGCCGACTTTTATGCGTCGCCAACGCTCAGCCCCGACGGCCAGCGGTTGGCGTGGATCGAGTGGAGCCGCCCGCATCAACCGTGGACATCGACGCGTTTGATGCTCGCGGAAGGTGATTTTTCTGCGCCCCGCTGTATTGCAGGCGAGCAGATGGAGGAGTCGATTCAGCAGCCGCGCTTCGGCACCGACGGGCGACTCTACTGCCTGACGGATCGTGGCGGCTACTGGCAGCCGTGGGTCGAAACGTCTGATGGTCTGCAAGCGCTGGCCTGTGCCGAGGCGGATCATGCGCCCGCGCCGTGGCAGCTTGGTGGCTGCACGTGGTTGCCTGTCGGCGATCAATATTTAGCCAGCTGGAGCGAGGGTGGTTTCGGTCGCCTGGCCCTTGGCAGTGAAGACTTCAGCGGCGACTACAGCCGCTTCCGTCACTTGGCAATGGACCAACAATTCATCTATTGCATCGCCGCATCGCCGGTCAGTCCGTCGGCAGTCATTGCCATCGATCGCGTGTCTCACGCAGTGAAGGTATTGGCCGGTGGCGTGGCTCCGTTGCCCGCCGAGCACATCAGCCGCCCGCAGACCTTGTGCTATCCCAGCGGATCCGGCGAGGCGCACGGTTTCTTCTACCCGGCCATGAACGGTGAAGCGAAACCGCCATTGCTGGTGTTTATCCATGGTGGCCCGACGTCGGCGTGCTATCCGATGCTCGACCCGCGCATCCAGTACTGGACGCAGCGGGGTTTTGCGGTGGCCGACCTCAACTATCGCGGCAGTAGCGGTTATGGCCGCGAATATCGGCAAGCGCTGCATCTGCGCTGGGGCGAGGTGGATGTCGAGGATGCCTGCGCCGTGGTCGATTACCTTGCCGGCAGGGAGATGATCGACGGCGACCGTGCGTTCATTCGTGGTGGCAGTGCGGGCGGCTACACAACGCTGTGCGCACTGGCGTTCAGACAGGTTTTCCGCGCAGGCGCCAGCCTCTACGGTGTCAGCGATCCGGTCGCTTTGGCCCGGGCTACGCACAAGTTCGAGGGTGATTACCTGGACTGGCTGATCGGCGACCCCGATCTGGATGCCGAACGCTATGCCGCCCGCACTCCGCTGCTGCACGCAGATAACATCCGCGTCCCGGTGATTTTCTTTCAGGGTGAACTGGACGCGGTGGTCGTGCCGCAACAGACCCGCGCCATGGTCGCGGCGCTGGAGCACAACGGCATCCCGGTCGAGGCGCATTACTACCCCGACGAACGCCACGGCTTTCGCCGCGCGGCCAACCAGGCGCATGCGCTGGAACAGGAATGGATGTTTTATCGGCGGGTGATGGAGCTGACTGACTGAAAAACCGTATCGCCCCGTTCGCGAGCAGGCCCGCTCCCTCATTGGATCCGCTTCAATCACTAATTCCCTGTGGGAGCGAGCCTGCTCGCGAAAGCTGTCTGATAGACGCTACCGGACTCAGCGCTTGGCGATGATATACACCGCATGCACGATCCCCGGAATGTAACCGCACAGCGTCAGCAGAATGTTCAGCCAGAACGCCCCGCCAAACCCGACCTGCAGAAACACGCCCAGTGGCGGCAACAGAATAGCGATGATGATACGAATGAAATCCATGGGGCAGCTCCTGAGTGGGGGTTGGCTCACTTGAGCCATACAAGCTAATCGACCTGCGCCGTTCGTCAGGGTTCATTACGCTTGCTATTTGATCGCCAGCACCACAAAAAAAACGCCCCACGCCAAAAGAATCAGGCGTGGGGCGTGCGTTATACCGCGAGACGGTTCGGGAAATCGGTTGGGGGACTTCAGCTCAGACGGCGATACCCTTGCGGCATTGCAATTGGGCGGTGTGCACTCGTGAGAAGGCACGGCCCAGACGCAGGAACATTTCGTCGATGTTGGCATTGCTGACCGTGAGCGCCGGGGTGAAGCGCAGGCAGTCGGGTTGCGCGGCGTTCAATATCAGGCCCTCGTGCAGTGCGGCGTGCACGACGGCATCGGCGCAATCTGCCGATAGCGTCAACCCATAGAACAGGCCTTGGCCGCGCAACTCACCATGGCCATAGCGGTGCGCCAGTCGTGCAAGGCCTTCGCGCAGATGCTGGCCATTGTCCTTGACCTGCTGGAGGAAGCTTCGGTCGTGCACGCTGTCGAGTACCACCAGACCGGCCGCAGTCATCAGTGCGTTGCCGTGATGGGTGCCGCCTAGCTCCCCAACGGCAAAACAGCAGGCCTTGCCCCGCGCCAGCAACGCCGCCAGCGGCAAGCCGCCGCCGAGTCCTTTGCCGAGCACAACGATATCGGCGCGAATGCCGTAGGACTGCTCGGCGAGCAAGGTGCCGCAGCGGCCGATGCCGGTCTGCACTTCGTCGAGAATGAGCAGAATGCCCAACTCGCGGCACAGCCGCTCGACGCCTTTGAGGTAGTGCTCGGTCGCGGGGATAACTCCGGCATCGCTCTGGATCGGTTCAAGCATGACTGCTACGGTTTGCGCGTCGACCGCCGCATGCAGCGCCGGCAAGTCGTTGAATGGCACCCGATCAATCGTCGGCAGACTGCGGCCATGGCAACCCTGCTGCGCGACGATGATCCGCGAAGCCCCGCTGCGATGCAGTTGCCCCCATTTGCGCGCCAGTTTGATTGCCGCGTCACAAGCCTCGCTGCCACTGTTGAGCAGGTACGCCTGATCGCTGGAGGTGCTGGCGCACAAGCGTTCGGCGAGGCTGAGCATGCCGCGATTATGCAGATTGAAGCCTGGGTTGATCAGCGCCTGGGCCTGATTGGCGATGGCTTTGACCAACGCCGTGGGGCTGTGGCCAAGGCTGTTGGCGCCGCCAGCCTGGGAAAAGTCCAGGTAGGCGCGATCATTGCTGTCCCACAGCCAGGAACCCTGGCCCCGAACGAACACTTGATGCGGTCGTTCAACACTGGGCATCAGGCGTTGGACACTGAGGTGGTCGGTCATAGCGGATGGCCCCGCCTCGAAGGTGAGGTCGTCCAGACTCGGCGTCTGGCGCCGCAAACTGAACAGATTCATGCGAAAAAACCTCGCTTGAGGTTTTTTGAACTGCCTATGTAAGTACTAACGAAGCAAATGGAATTCATCACGTTTTCTGGCCCTGTAAGCCTTGTGAATGCGTTTAGACTAGGCGCGCAAACGGCATCAGGCCATTTCGATTTCCCAGCCATTTCGATAAGCACTACTTATGGATTTCAAACAACTGCGTTATTTCGTCGCGGTCTACGAAGAAGGACACGTCGGCCGGGCGGCGGAACGCCTGTCGATCTCGCAACCAGCGCTGTCGCAACAGATCCGTCAGCTGGAGCAAAACCTCGACGTGACGCTGTTCGAACGCAGCAGCAAGCGTCTGCTGCCGACCCTGGCTGCGCACACCTTGTATAACCACGCATTACCGCTGCTCGATGGCTTGCAGCGGGCGCGCGAGGCGTTGGGCAATTTCAAGGGGCAGGCGTTGCGGACCCTGGCGATCGGCGTGCTGCAAACGGTACACACCAGCCTCGTGCCGCAAATGCTCGAGCGTGTGCGCAGGGCGCAGCCGCATCTGGTGGTGCAGATCTACGAGCTGACCGGGCTGGAAATCGAACGGCGCCTGCTCAACGGTTCGCTGGACATTGGCATCAGTTATCTGCCGCCGCGCCAACCCGGGCTGCACGGCGTGTTGCTGTATGAAGACGAACTGACCCTGGTCATTCCGGCGGATCATCCGTTGCGCGAGTTCAAGAAAGTCTCGATGCGCCAGGCTGCCGAACTGCCGATGCTGTTGCTCGGTGAGGAATTCCAGATTCGGCAGATCTGGCAGGCGCAACTGACCAGCCTCGGGCGCCGTCCGCAGGTGCAGGCCGAGCTGAACAATATGCTGGGGATTCTCGACAGCCTGCCGCACACCAGGCTGGCGACGGTGCTACCGGGACGTTCGCAAAAGGAATACGACGATGTTGATTTGCTGTGGAAACCGCTCAGCGAGCCTCGCGTGCCACTTAAAGTCGGCCTGGTGTGCCGCGATGTGCAACGCCAGCAGGCCTCGTTGGCACTGCTGCAGACATTGCTTGAGGAGGTGATCGACCGCGAAGCAAAGGCACCGCTCGATCCTATCGCCTGATATTTTTCTTCAGGCAAAAGAAAACCCCGCCGAAGCGGGGCTTTGCAGACTGTTTCCCTGACATCCATTTCACTCCGCCACCCTGGCAGAATCCTACGTGTCCGTGTTGTTTACTTTGCGCTTCCTGCGCGACGTCCATGAAACGTAGATTAGCCGTGGATCCAATATATGCATATGGGAGAACAGCAGCGCGTCATGTAAGCGAATGCTTACAGAACGAGCACAGGATCAGAACTGCGCTGCATCCAGCAGAAACAGCGACTCACTGCCGGCCTTTACCGACGCGCTCAACGAGTGGATGCGCGGCAGCAGACGGGCGAAATAGAAGCGTGCGGTACCCAGCTTGCTCGCATAGAAGTCGTCTTGCGCTTCCTTGCCGAGCGAGGCTTTGGCCATCAACGCCCACATGTAGGCGTAAGCGGTGTAACCGAATGCTTGCAAATATTCGACCGAGGCTGCGCCGATTTCGTTCGGATTGTTTTTCGCCCGATCCAGCAACCACGCAGTCAGTTCGTCGAGAGTGTCGACGGCATCGTTCAACGGCTTGGTGAACTCGCCCAGGTCGGCGCTGGCGGTTGCGGTGAAATGACGGATCTCGTCAGCGAATAGCTGGTAAAACGCGCCGCCGCTGCCGACGATCTTGCGCCCGACCAGATCCAGCGCCTGAATGCCGTTGGTGCCCTCGTAGATCTGCGTGATGCGTACATCGCGCACCAGTTGCTCTTGGCCCCATTCGCGGATGTAGCCGTGGCCGCCGAAAATCTGCTGGCCGTGGACGGTGGTTTCCAGACCCAGGTCGGTCAGAAAGGCTTTCGCTACCGGCGTCAGCAATGCCACCAGATCTTCCGCGCGCTTGCGGGTGGTCGCATCTTCGCTGAACTTGGCGGTGTCCAATTGCATCGCGACGTAAGTGGAAAATGCCCGGCCGCCTTCGTTCGAGGCTTTCATGGTCAGCAACATGCGTCGCACGTCCGGGTGAACGATGATCGGATCAGCGACTTTGTCCTTGTTCTGCGCGCCGGTTGGCGAACGGCTCTGCAGGCGATCGCGCGCGTATTCAACAGCGTTCTGATAGGAGCGCTCGCCCGTGGCCAGGCCCTGAATTCCGACGCCCAGACGCTCGTAGTTCATCATGGTGAACATCGCGGCCAGGCCTTTGTTCGGCTCGCCAACCAGATAGCCGACCGCTTCGTCGAAGTTCATCACGCAGGTTGCCGAGGCCTGGATGCCCATTTTGTGTTCGATCGAACCGCAGTTGGCCGGGTTGCGTGCGCCGAGGCTGCCGTCCGCATTGACCATGAACTTCGGCACCAGGAACAGCGAAATGCCTTTCGGACCTGCTGGAGCATCCGGCAGCTTGGCCAGCACCAGGTGAATGATGTTTTCGGTGAGGTCGTGCTCACCACCGGTAATGAAAATCTTGGTGCCGCTGATCTTGTAGGAGCCGTCAGCCTGAGGTTCGGCTTTGGTCCGAATGATCCCCAGGTCGGTCCCGGCGTGCGGCTCGGTCAGACACATGGAACCGGCCCAGATCCCGGCGTACATGTTCGGCAGGTACGCAGCTTTCAATTCTTCGCTGGCGTGAGCGTTGATCGACAGGCAGGCGCCGGCAGTCAGCATCGGGTACAGACCGAAAGCCAGGCTGGCGGAGTTGACCATTTCTTCGACTTGCGCCGACACGGCTTTGGGCATGCCCATGCCGCCATAGGCCGGATCGCCGCCAACGCCGACCCAGCCGCCTTCGGCATAAGTCTGATAAGCCTGTGGGAAACCCGCCGGCGTGGTGACGGCACCGTCCGCCCAATGGCAACCTTCTTCGTCAGCGGCACGGCTCAGTGGCGCGATACTTTTGCTGGTGACCTTGCCGGCCTCTTCGAGAATCGCTTCAACGGTTTCGGCGTCGACGGTCTCGGCCAGCGCAGGCAGCTCGGCCCAGAGTTTGGCGACCTCGAACACTTCATTGAGGACGAAGCGCATATCGCGCAGCGGCGCTTTGTAGTCAGCCATGGCAAACCTCGCAAGATCTAAACAGGTGGTTCGTGGAATGATATTTTCTGAGCCCGAGTGTACCTCAACAACTTTTGCGACACATAGGGTCAACCGGTGACTGGTTTGTTATTTTTGGTCACTGGAAAAATATCGCAGTGATCTTTCTATCTGCCCTACAAAGCAAACGCCTGCGCCGACAGATTCATCAAACAATCACTCCCTGCTTCGATCGCCGCCCGATGCGCCGCTGTGCGCGGCAACAAGCGCTTGAAGTAAAACTCGCACGTTGCCAATTTGCCCTTCAGGAAATCAGCCTCGCCCTCGCCTGCGTCCAGTTGTGCCTGAGCAACCAACGCCATGCGCAGCCACAGGTAGCCAAGGATGATGTAACCGCTGTACATCAGGTAATCGACAGACGCCGCGCCGACTTCGTCCGGATTCTTCATCGCGGCCATGCCGACCTTCATGGTCAGATCGCCCCACTGTTGATTGAGCCCGTTGAGTTGCTCGACGAAGTTGCCCAACTGCGCGTGTCCGGCGTGCGCTGCGCAGAATTTGTGGACGATTTTGGTGAAGCCGCGCAGCAGCTTGCCCTGACTGCCCAGCACCTTGCGCCCGAGCAGGTCGAGCGCCTGAATGCCGTTGGTGCCCTCGTAAATCGGCGCAATCCGGCAGTCGCGCACCAGTTGCTCCATGCCCCACTCACGGATGAAGCCATGGCCGCCGAACACCTGCATCCCGTGGTTGGTCACTTCCAGCCCGGTGTCGGTCATGAACGCCTTGCAGATCGGCGTAAGGAATGCCAACAGGTCTTCGGCTTCCTGACGCGCCTGGGCATCGCTGTTCAGGTGCGCGACATCAAGCATCTGCGCGGTGAAATAGGTCAGCGCGCGATTGCCTTCATTGAAGGCTTTCATGGTCAGCAGCATGCGTCGCACGTCCGGGTGGACGATGATCGGGTCGGCAGGTTTTTCAGGGGCCTTGGCACCTGTCAGCGCGCGCATCTGCAGGCGGTCGTTGGCGTACTTGATCGCCCCCTGAAAACTCGCCTCGCCCAGACACAGCCCCTGCATGCCGGTGCCGAGCCGCGCGTGGTTCATCATGGTGAACATGCAGTTGAGGCCCTTGTTCGGCTCGCCGATCAGGTAACCGGTGGCGGCATCGAAGTTCAGCACACAGGTGGCCGAAGCCTTGATGCCCATCTTGTGCTCGATCGAGCCGCAGGAAACGCCGTTGCGCTCACCCGCTTCGCCTGCTGTATCGGCAAGAAATTTCGGCACGATAAACAGGGAAATGCCCTTGGTTCCAGCCGGTGCGTCCGGCAACTTGGCCAGTACCAGATGGATGATGTTGTCGCTCAGGTCATGCTCGCCGGCGGAAATGAAAATCTTGCTGCCGGTGATCGCGTAGCTGCCGTCGGCCCGAGGCACCGCGCGGGTCTTGATGATCCCCAGATCGGTACCGCAGTGGGCTTCGGTCAGGCACATGGTGCCGGTCCACTGGCCAGCGGTGAGTTTGCTCAGGTAGGTGTCTTTCTGTTCGGCGGTGCCGTGGGCGTGGATCGCCGACATCGCGCCGTGGGTCAGGCCCGGGTACATGCCCCAGGACGTGTTACTGGAGCCGACCATCTCGCTGATCACCAGCCCCAGCGAACTCGGTAGCCCCTGGCCACCGTAAGCTGGATCGGCCGCCAACCCGTGCCAGCCACCCTCGACGTATTGTGCGAAAGCCTGCTTGAAGCCTGTAGGCGTTGTCACCACACCATTGTCGAAATGGCAGCCCTCTTCGTCGCCGCTGCGATTGAGCGGTGCCAGAACGTTCTCGCAGAACTTTGCGCCCTCTTCGAGGATCGCGTTGATCATGTCCGGGCTGGCGTCATGCGCGCCGAGACTGGCGTAACTGGTGTGGAAGTCGAAGACGTGATCAATCAGAAAGCGCATGTCGCGCAGGGGAGCTTTGTACTCGGGCATGGTGGCTTCTCCGTCAGCAGATTTCACCAACCTACTGGCGGCCATCCCGCCCGACAATCATTGTGCGGGCGCTGAATGCGCCGTCATCACTCAACCCGCAGCAGTATCCATACGCACCGCGCCGCGACGGTTCTGCCCGAATGCCATGACGCAGTTACGCCCGGCACCCTTGGCGCTGTACAACGCCTGGTCGGCGGACTTGAGCACTTCTTCCGGAGTACGCTGTTCGACGCGTTCGGCGACACCGATACTCACCGTCACCGACACCGCCGACGCCCCGGAACCGCTACGGCGCTGGCGACCTTGCTGATCATCCTGCGGGCGGTTTTCCTGGTTGCGTAACTGAATGCTGTAGGACGCGATCGATTCACGGATCACTTCCAGGTGCGGCATGCATTCCTCAAGAGTTTTGCCTGCAAACACCAAGGCAAATTCCTCACCGCCGTAGCGATACGCCCTACCGCCACCGCTGATTTTCGACAGTTTGCTGGCGACCAGGCGCAGGACCTGATCACCGACATCGTGGCCGTGGGTGTCGTTGAATTTCTTGAAGTGATCGACGTCGCTCATCGCCAGCACATAGTTGCGCCCCAGGCGCTGCATCCGTTCGTTGAGCGCGCGACGACCGGGCAGGCCGGTGAGTTCGTCGCGAAAGGCCATTTGATAGGCTTCATGCGCAACTGCGGCTGCGATCATCAGCATCACCTGGCTGCACATGATGTTGAGGGTGAACGGCAGAATGAAGGTTTTCGGCAACATCCAGAACACACCGAGCAAGCCGACCAGTTGCGCCGCGTGCAACGGACGCGGGTTACGCCAGTATTGCCAGGCCAGTAAAAGGAAGGCCGAAATGAACACCGGGTAGGACAACTGGATCAGGCTCATCCACGCGCCGTGCAGCGCCGGCCAGCGGATTTCCGACAGCCACAACAGCAGCGCCTGCGGATAACTTTGCTCCAGCCCCAGCGCCACGCTGCCGAATGCCAGCAATACGGCGAACCGGGCGACCATGTCCTGAAACAGATGGGTGCGTTCCTGCCATGCGGCGAACAGCCCGAATAACAACGGTAGCAGCAGGCAAACCAGATGGAACACCACCGCAGCGTCTTCGCGAACCTTGCCGTTGTCACGGTAAAAGTCGGTCTGGGTATCGAGCAGGAAATAGGCGATGTACACCGTGAGCATCAGAAACAGTTCGCGCTGACGTCGGTACACCGCGCAATACGCCCCGCCGAGCAGCAGAACCAGGGTCGGCAAGACGTTGAACAGGGACGTGAAAAACACGCTGAGATCTTTGACATACGCAGCCGCCAGCCCCGCAAGCAATAACAGCAGTGAAGGCAGGAAATGACTGAAACGTACAGCGGAAGAACGCGGCAAGGGTAAGCTCCGACCCGTCATAGCAAAGAGATGGCATTGTGCCTGCAAAGTGCGGCCAAGCCCACACAATGTGATCCAGATCACACACGTTCTCTGTAACGGCCGAAAGCCCGACTATCTGAGCGATCCGCAAACAAAAAAACCGCTGCTCCCGAACGGGAGCAGCGGTTTCGTCAGACTGCGCTAAGGCTTAGTAGCCCAGTGCGAAGTCTTCTTCTTTCATGTCCATCAGGTTGCCAGCGCCCGACAGCATAGTGGCCACGTGTGTGCGAGTACGTGGCAGGATGCGCTGGAAGTAGAAGCGCGCGGTTTGCAGCTTGGCGGTGTAGAACGCCTCGTCGCTGGTGCCGGCAGCCAGTTTTTCCGCAGCCAGACGTGCCATGTCAGCCCAGAAGTAGGCCAGGCAGGCATAACCGGAGTACATCAGGTAGTCCACGGAGGCAGCGCCAACTTCTTCGCGATCCTTCATGGCCGCCATACCGACCTTCATGGTCAGCTCGCCCCACTCTTTATTCAGTGCAGCCAGCGGTGCGACGAATTCCTGAACGGCTTCGTTGCCTTCGTTAGTCTGACAGAACTTGTGGACGATCTTGGTGAAGCCCTTCAAAGCTTCGCCTTGAGTCATCAGCACTTTACGGCCGAGCAAGTCGAGGGCCTGGATACCGGTGGTGCCTTCGTACAGCATCGAAATGCGGCTGTCGCGAACGTTCTGCTCCATGCCCCACTCGGCGATGAAACCATGGCCGCCGTAGATCTGCACGCCGTGGTTGGCGGCTTCGAAACCGACTTCGGTCATGAACGCTTTGGCGATCGGAGTCATGAACGCCAGCAGTGCATCGGCCTTCTTCTTCTCTTCTTCATCGACACCATATTTGACGATGTCGACTTGTTTGGCGGTGAAGTAGACCATCGCGCGGTTGCCTTCGGCGAACGCCTTCATGGTCAACAGCATGCGGCGCACGTCTGGGTGAACGATGATCGGGTCAGCGGCTTTGTCCGGCGCTTTCGGGCCAGTCAGCGAGCGCATTTGCAGGCGATCGCGAGCGTACTTCAGGCCGCCCTGGAAGCCGATTTCAGCGTGAGCCAGACCTTGCAGTGCGGTGCCGAGACGAGCGGTGTTCATAAAGGTGAACATGCAGTTCAGGCCTTTGTTCGCCGGGCCGATCAGGTAACCGGTGGCGCCGTCGAAGTTCATCACGCAGGTGGCGTTGCCGTGGATGCCCATCTTGTGTTCCAGCGAACCGCAGCTCACGGCGTTGCGCGCACCAAGGGTGCCATCGGCGTTTGGCAGGAATTTCGGCACGATGAACAACGAGATGCCTTTGGTGCCAGCCGGTGCGTCCGGCAGGCGGGCCAGTACGATGTGGACGATGTTGTCGGCCATGTCGTGTTCACCGGCCGAGATGAAGATCTTGGTGCCGGACACTTTGTAGGAACCGTCGGCCTGAGGCTCGGCCTTGGTGCGCAGCATGCCCAGGTCGGTGCCGCAGTGCGGTTCGGTCAGGCACATGGTGCCGGTCCATTCGCCGGAGACCAGTTTGGTCAGATAGGCTTCCTGCTGCTCAGGGGTGCCGTGCTCGGAGATGGTGTTCATCGCACCGTGCGACAGGCCTGGGTACATGCCCCACGACCAGTTGGCTTCGCCAACCATTTCGCTGACTGCCAGACCCAACGACTCCGGCAGGCCTTGGCCGCCGTGCTCAACGTCGTGAGCCAGGCTTGGCCAGCCGCCTTCGACGAATTGCTTGTATGCCTCTTTGAAGCCAGTCGGGGTTTTCACGCCGGACTCGCTCCAGGTGCAACCTTCCAGATCGCCCACGCGGTTCAGCGGTGCCAGTACCTGCTCACAAAACTTGGCGCCTTCTTCGAGAATGGCGTCAACCATGTCCGGAGTTGCGTCTGCGCAAGCCGGAAGGCTCTGATAGTGCGCTTCGTAGCCGAGCAGCTCGTCACGAACGAAGCGAATATCACGCAAGGGGGCCTTGTAGTCAGGCATAGCGATAAACCTCTGCTGATGTAACCGGGAATGAACGACCGTGTTGAGTTGTTATGACGGTCAAACAGTTGTTTGAAACATACGTTTACGCCGAAATCTTGTCAAGCGCCGTTCTTTTGCCGTTCGTCATCGGCTTCATCAAATTGCGGACACGATAAATCGTCGTGACTGCGCGCAGGCCACGAGCTTTCTGAAAAAGATTGGTTGAGCAAGAAGGACTTAAACGAAAAACGCCGCGACATGCGCGGCGTTTCGATGTTTACAAAAAATCCAATCAGGCGAAGGTGTCGATAATCGTCCCAAGCACTTCGTCGGACGCCTTGGCCACCTTCACACCCAGCTCTGCCTGGATCTTGCCCTGCGACAGTTCGACGATATTGCTGGTCAGATCCGATTCCTGCGCGCGATCCACACCGCGCAGGCGATTGACCTGCACTTCGGACGACTGGCTGGTCACCGAGCGTTCGATGGTGTTGTTGGCGATCTGGCTGGCAGCCTGGTCGACGCGGTTCTGCCCGGACTGAATCGAACTCAGCCCTGCATAAAAAGCTGTGTTGCCGGAGATTTCCATAGTCGTGCTCGTCCTTGTAAAGGATCAATGGACGCCATTGAAGCAGACGCGCCGGCAAAACACCCGTCAAAAACACTAATGGCACAGTGCCTGTTCATAGCGAGAAACTTAATCGAGCAAATCCAGTTGCAAATGCTCGGCCACCGCTTCGGCGCTCAACGCCTTGAGTTTCGGCACTCGGCCCAGGCACGGCGCGGGAATGCGCTCGGCCAGTGTCGCAAGGTTTTCCTCCAATCGTGAAGTCTTTGGATCAATGATGTTGGCCACCCAACCCGCCAATTGCAGGCCATCTCGTGCAATCGCTTCGGCAGTCAGCAAGGCATGACTGATACAACCCAGCCTCACACCCACCACCAGAATCACCGGCAGCTTCAGCGCGATCGCCAAGTCCGACAGATTGTCCTGATCCGCTAACGGCACCCGCCAGCCGCCCGCGCCTTCAATCAGGGTGAAATCGGCGTTCATCGCCAGAATCCCGCGCATCGGCACCAGCAACGACTGCACGGTCAGCGCCACACCAGCTTCGCGCGCCGCCAGATGCGGAGCAATCGCGGGCTCGAATGCCACCGGGTTGACCTGTTGATAAGTCAGCGGCAGCGAACATTCGGCCAGCAGCGCCAAAGCGTCGCAATTGCGCAAGCCTTTGGGCGTGACGTCGCACCCGGAAGCCACCGGCTTGCCCGCCGCCGTGCTCAAGCCTGCCGACCGCGCCGCGTGGAGCAACCCGGCAGCGACGGTAGTCTTGCCGACATCGGTGTCGGTACCGGTAATGAAATAAGCTGCGCTCATAGGGGTTTCTCCAATACGGCGTACACCACCTGATACGTTGCCGGCAGCCCCGCCGGCTGACGGAACCGCTCATACGCATCGATCAGCCCGAGAATCCGCGCGCGTCCGGTCAAACCGCCCGGCCGGCCGGGATTCAGATTGTGCGCGCCCAACGCCTTCAGCTCATGAGTCAGGCTGCGCACATCCGGGTAATGCAACACATGCGGCTGATTCTCCAGAGCCAAGATGCGCATGCCTCTGCCAGCACATAACTGCTCATAGCGGACGAATTCACGGAAGCGATTGACGTGCACCAGCCCGTCGACCTGCTGCCAACTCTCACGCAACTCGAACAGCGTCCCTGTACACAGACTAGCAAACGCAAATATCCCGCCTGGCTTCAACACGCGGAAGGCTTCGCTCAGCACGGCATCGAAGTCGGCGCACCACTGCAACGCGAGACTGGAGAAAATCAGCTCTAGGCTCGCATCCTGCAACGGCAGCCTTTCGGCATCGCCGGCAATGAAATGCTCAGCTCCGCCCAACGGCCGAGCGTGATTGAGCATGCCCTCGGCAATGTCCAGCGCAACACCGCTACTCTGGGTAAAACGTGCGGCCAGCGCCCGGGTGAAATAGCCAGTGCCGCAACCAAGATCGAGCCAGCGCGACGGCATGGAACTCGCCGGCAACCGTTCAAGCAACTGCGTGCCGACCTCCCGCTGAAACTCGGCGACGCTGTCGTAACTGGCCGCTGCGCGGGAAAAAGACGCCGCTACCTGGCGCTTGTCGGGCAAGCCCCCGGGCAGCACAAAGGACAGATCAGTCATCAGCGCACTCATGTAGAAACGCCTGGATCGCACCCGCGACTCCGTGCGGATCTTCCAGCAGAAAAGCATGGCTGGCCTGTTCGATCAGGCCAATTTCGATATCCGGCAACAGCGCGAACAGTGCGCCGGCCGCTTGCGCCGGAACCAGCGCGTCCTGCCCGCCAAACAGATGAAGCTGCGGGCCGCGAAACGCCTGCAACGCCTGGCGTGTATCCAGCTGCGAGAGCAGCTCCAGACCCGCCATCAGGGCAGTCGGGGCGGTGGCGGGCGCGCCACTGAGCAGCAAGCGCGACAAGCCACGCGGGTCTGGCGAACCTTGCGCACATAGCAGAGCGAAGCGCTTGAGCGTGGTACGAGGATCGGCTTGGCAACCGGCAAGAAACGCATCGAAAGTCTCGCTGGGCATCGCGCTCGGCCACTGTTGATGCGCAACAAACGCAGGGTTGCTCGCCAGCGTCAGCACACCGCAGCACGCCTCGCCGCGCCGTGCCGCCAACTCGGAGGCGAGCATGCCGCCCAGCGACCAGCCACCGAGCCAGACTTCTTGCGCAATGCGCGCATCGAGTTCATCGAGCCATGCTTGGAGGTCAGCGCAATCCAGCTCCGGCAGCGGTTCGATCTCGACCTGCAAATATTCGTCGAGGCCACGCAAAGCCGCCGCCAGCGGTTCCAGCGGTGACACGCCAAGGCCCCAGCCGGGCAGCAAAATCAGACGATCACGCATGGCTTGGCTCCAACGACAGTCGAGCGAAACAATCTGCCAACCCTTCCAGCAACTGTTGCACCTGCGCCTCGCTGTGGGCGGCGGTCAGCGTCACGCGTAATCGCGCACTGCCGACCGGCACAGTAGGCGGGCGAATCGCAGTGACCATCAGCCCGCGCTCACGCAGCATCTGCGACAGCCGCACAGCGCGCCCGGCATCGCCGATCATGATCGGCTGGATCGGCGTGAAGCTGTCCATCAGCTCCAGCCCGATCTGCCCGGCGCCTTGGCGGAACCGGCGGATCAAGGTCTGCAAGTGTTCCCGGCGCCAGTGTTCGCTGCGCAACAGCTCGAGGCTTTTCAGCGTCGCGCAGGCCAGGGCTGGCGGCTGGCTGGTGGTGTAGATGTATGGGCGGGCGAACTGGATCAGGCTTTCGATCAACTCTTCGCTGCCGGCGACAAAGGCCCCGGCGGTGCCGAAAGCTTTCCCGAGGGTGCCGACCAGCACGGGCACATCGTCCTGACTCAGGCCGAAATGCTCGACGATGCCGCCACCGTTGGCGCCCAGTGGGCCGAAGCCATGCGCATCGTCAACCATCAGCCACGCGCCTTTGGCTCTGGCCTCGCGGGCCAGTGCCGGCAGGTCGGCAACATCACCGTCCATGCTGAATACGCCATCGGTAACCACCAGCGTGTTGCCGGTGGCTTTTTCCAGGCGTTTGCTCAGACTCTCGGCGTCGTTGTGCAAATAGCGGTTGAAACGCGCGCCGGACAACAGACCGGCGTCCAGTAAAGAGGCGTGATTGAGCCGGTCTTCCAGCACCGTATCGCCCTGCCCGACCAGCGCGGTGACCGCGCCGAGGTTGGCCATGTAGCCGGTGGTGAACAGCAGCGCACGTGGCCGTCCGGTCAGATCGGCGAGCGCTTCTTCCAGCGCGTGATGCGGGCTGCTGTGGCCGATGACCAGGTGCGAGGCGCCGCCACCAACGCCCCAGCGCTCAGCGCCGGCACGCCAGGCTTCAATCACCTGCGGATGGTTGGCCAGGCCCAGATAGTCGTTGTTGCAGAACGCGAGCAGCGGTTGGCCGTCCACCACCACTTCTGGCCCTTGCGGCGATTCAAGCAGCGGGCGCTGCCGGTAGAGGTTTTCGGCACGGCGGGCGGCAAGGCGTGCGGCGAGATCGAAAGACATGCAGGCCTCGATTTTTCAAATGACACAGATCCTCTGTGGGAGCGGGCTTGCTCGCGAATGCGGTCTAACATTCAACGGTATGTTGACTGGCCTGACGCTTTCGCGAGCAAGCCCGCTCCCACAGGGTGTTGCATTCCTTCAGATACATTCGCGCAGGATTAAACCGCTGCGTTATAGAATTGCTCGCTGCTCTTCTGCTCCACCAGTGCCTGCTCGATCGCAGCCTGATGAACCTCATCGGAATGCTCTTCACGGGCCTCCGGCTGGATACCGAGGCGAGCGAACAACTGCATGTCCTTGTCCGCCTGCGGGTTGGCGGTGGTGAGCAATTTGTCGCCGTAGAAAATCGAGTTGGCACCAGCGAAGAAAGCCAGAGCCTGCATCTGCTCGTTCATCGCTTCGCGGCCAGCGGACAGGCGCACGTGGGATTGCGGCATGAGGATGCGCGCCACGGCGAGCATGCGGATGAAGTCGAACGGGTCGATGTCCTCGGCGTTTTCCAGCGGCGTGCCGGCGACTTTCACCAGCATGTTGATCGGCACCGATTCCGGATGCTCGGGCAGGTTGGCCAACTGGATCAGCAGGTTGGCGCGATCGTCCAGCGATTCGCCCATGCCGAGAATGCCGCCGGAGCAGATTTTCATCCCCGACTCGCGCACATAGGCCAGCGTCTGCAGGCGCTCGCTGTAAGTGCGGGTGGTGATGATGCTGCCGTAGAACTCTGGCGAGGTGTCGAGGTTGTGGTTGTAGTAGTCGAGGCCGGCCTTGGCCAGCGCCTCGGTCTGCTCCTGATCGAGACGGCCAAGTGTCATGCAGGTTTCCAGACCCAGGGCTTTCACCCCTTCAACCATCTTCAACACATACGGCATGTCTTTGGCCGATGGATGTTTCCACGCCGCGCCCATGCAGAATCGCGTCGAACCAATGGCTTTCGCTCGGGCCGCTTCTTCGAGGACCTTCTGCACTTCCATCAGTTTTTCTTTTTCCAGGCCGGTGTTGTAGTGCCCGGACTGCGGGCAGTACTTGCAATCTTCCGGGCAGGCACCGGTCTTGATCGACAGCAGCGTCGAGACCTGCACGCGGTTGGCGTTGAAATGTGCGCGGTGCACCGTTTGCGCCTGGAACAGCAGGTCGTTGAATGGCTGTACGAAGAGTGCTTTGACTTCGGCCAGAGACCAATCGTGACGCAGGGTGGCGGTGGTGCTCGCGCTCATGGGCAATTCCTTGGTTATGCTTGGCTGGCGCCGGGGAAACGGAATACCCACAGGCGCTACACGGATGTTCGGCATATTTAAGGAAGAGCGATGCACTGTCAACCGCAATACCAAGGACAGGTTTACATCTGTTTAAAAAACGTACAGATCTGTTTGCTGTGCGATGAGCCCGCAGAAGCACAAACGCCAATGTGCGAGGCCTGCGAAACTGAACTGCCCTGGCTCGGTAGCCATTGCCGGAGCTGCGCTTTGCCACTGACTGGACATGGCTTGACCTGCGGCGAGTGTCTGCTAGAGCCGCCGGCTTTCGAACAGGTCGTCGCGCCCTGGGTGTATGGCTTCCCGGTGGACAGTCTGATTACGCGCTTTAAACACAACGCAAAATGGCCGTTTGGTCACCTGCTCGCCGACGTTCTCGGCCAATACCTGCAACATCGTTTTGACGAGGACTTGCCGAGACCCGATGTGCTGCTGCCGGTGCCGCTGGCGAATAAACGTCTGCGTCAGAGGGGCTTCAATCAGGCTGCGATGCTTGCACGCTGGTTGAGTGTTTCGCTGGATTTGCCCTGTGAAGCACAGCTTCTGCGGCGGATCATGGACACCGACGCCCAGCAGGATCTGGATGCCAAGGCGCGCAAACGCAATTTGCGCAATGCCTTCGCGCTGGCGCCTGAAGCGCAGGTAAGCGGTCGCCATTTCGCACTGATTGACGATGTCCTGACCACCGGCGCGACCGCCCGGGCGCTGGCGCGGTTGTTGATGAATGCAGGTGCGGCGCGGGTGGATGTGTACTGCCTGGCTCGTACGCCGAAACCAGGCTCTTGAAGACGAGACATAGCCCTGCAGGAGCTGCGGCACGCTGCGATCTTTTGATTGTAAAAAACAGGATCAAAAGATCGCAGCGCGCCGCAGCTCCTACAGAAAACCGTGTTCGGCTTGACTCATGCGCTGCAAGTGGCCAACGTCCCTCTCATCGCCCGAGCCAGAAGCGTTCTGCCATGTCCACGCCCACCCTGCTGTCCCAACACATCGTCCGCCGCCCGCAGCGCATCGCCCTGCTGCAACACATCGCCGAGCAGGGTTCGATAACCCGTGCGGCGAAGAGTGCAGGGCTCAGCTACAAGGCGGCGTGGGATGCGATCGATGAGCTGAACAACCTGGCGCAGAACCCCTTGGTCGAGCGCGTGGTGGGCGGCAAGGGGGGTGGCGGCGCGAGACTGTCCAGCGAGGGTGAGCGGGTGCTGCGCCTGTATCAGAAATTGCAGGCGTTGCAGGCGCAGGTGCTGGAGGCGGCGGAAGACGCCAGCGATCTGGATTTGCTCGGGCGGCTGATGCTCAGGACCAGCGCACGCAATCAACTGCATGGCACGGTGGCAGCGATTCAGGCACAGGGGCGCAATGATCTGGTCCGCCTCGACCTGGCCGGACACATAGCCTTGGATGCGCAGATCACCCACGACAGCACCGTGCATCTGCAATTGCAGATCGGCACAGAAGTGATGGCGCTGATCAAGGCTGGCTGGCTTGAACTGTTCGGCACCGATCAGCCCGCAACGCCCGGGCACAATGTCCTGCGCGGCACCATCGAGGCGATTCTCGAGGCCGAGGACGGCCCCAGCGAAGTGCGCATTTCGCTGCCCAACGGCCAGACCCTTTGCGCCCTGGCCGAACCGCTGCACTTGCACCGCCAAAGCCTGGGCGTCGGCGATCAGGTGCAGGTGCAATGCGCGCCGTCCAATGTGCTGATCGGCACGCCGCTCTGATCGGCCCTTGCCACAAAAGCGTCATCGACCCGCATTAAGGTGTTGCCCATAACCAAGCAGGGAGCCTGATGTGAGCCTATTAGAAGAAAACCAATCCACTGATCTGGAAAAAATGGTCGGCCTCAGCCGTCGCGGTTTCATCAGCGCCGGTGCGTTGTGTGGCGCGGCGATGTTCCTCGGCGGCAACCTGTTGAGCCGCAGCGTCATGGCCGCCAGCGTCAGCGCCGGCAACAGCCGCCTGCTCGGTTTCGAGAGCATCCCGGCGGCGACCACCGACGCCATCAGCCTGCCCAAGGGCTACAAGTCTTCGGTGCTGATCAGCTGGGGCCAGCCGTTGCACAAGAACGGCCCGGCCTTTGACCCGAGCGGCAATGGCACCGCCGCCGCACAGGAAGTGCAGTTCGGCGACAACAACGACGGCATGAGCCTGTTCGCCTTCCCCGACGACAAAAACCGCGCGTTGATGGCGATCAACAACGAATACACCAACTACCGCTATCTGTATCCGCACGGCGGCATGCCGCAATCGGCCGAAGACGTGCGCAAGGCCTTGGCCTGCGAAGGCGTGTCGGTGATCGAAGTGCAGCGCAAGAACGGCCAGTGGCAATTCGTCCAGGGCTCGCGCTATAACCGGCGGATTCACGGTAACTCGCCGCTGCGCATCAGTGGTCCGGCCCGCGGCCACGACTTGATGAAAACCGCCGCCGACAAGCACGGCAAAAAAGTCCTCGGCACCTTCCAGAACTGCGCTAACGGCAAGACGCCGTGGGGCACTTATCTGACGTGCGAAGAAAACTTCACCGATTGCTTCGGCAGCAGCAACGCCCAGCAACAGTTCGATGCCGCGCAAAAGCGCTATGGCGTTGTTGCGAGCAGCAAAGACATCAACTGGCACCCGCACGACCCGCGCTTCGACATGGCCAAGAACCCGAACGAGCTCAACCGTCACGGCTGGGTGGTCGAGATCGATCCGTTCGATCCGCAATCGACTCCGGTCAAACGCACTGCTCTGGGCCGCTTCAAACATGAAAACGCCGCGCTGGCCGAGACCGACGACGGTCGCGCCGTGGTGTACATGGGCGACGACGAGCGTGGCGAGTTCATCTACAAATTCGTCAGCCGCGATCGCATCAATCACCGTAACCAGAAAGCCAACCGCGACATCCTCGATCACGGCACTTTGTATGTAGCCAGATTCGATGCCGGCGACGGCAACCCCGATCACCCGAAAGGCCGCGGCCAGTGGATCGAACTGAGCCACGGCAAAAACGGCATCGACGCCAGCAGCGGGTTTGCCGATCAGGCGCAAGTGCTGATCCACGCGCGCCTCGCCGCCAGCGTCGTCGGCGCGACGCGCATGGACCGCCCGGAGTGGATCGTCGTCAGCCCCAAGGACGGTCAGGTTTATTGCACCCTGACCAACAACGCCAAGCGCGGCGAAGACGGTCAGCCGGTGGGCGGGCCGAACCCACGCGAGAAGAACGTTTACGGGCAGATTCTGCGCTGGCGTACCGACCGCGATGACCATGCCTCGAAGACGTTTGCCTGGGATCTGTTTGTGGTCGCCGGCAACCCGGGCGTGCATGCCGGAACGCCGAAGGGCGGCTCATCGAACATCACCCCGCAGAACATGTTCAACAGCCCCGACGGCCTGGGTTTCGACAAGGCCGGACGCCTGTGGATTCTCACCGATGGCGATTCCAGCAACGCTGGCGACTTCGCCGGGATGGGCAACAACCAGATGCTCTGCGCCGATCCTGCGACCGGAGAGATTCGCCGCTTCATGGTCGGGCCGGTGGGTTGCGAGGTGACCGGAATCAGCTTTTCGCCGGATCAGAAAACCCTGTTTGTCGGGATT
The DNA here is from genome assembly GCF_049897785.1 of Pseudomonas sp. TSRC2-2. Lineage (NCBI taxonomy): Bacteria > Pseudomonadati > Pseudomonadota > Gammaproteobacteria > Pseudomonadales > Pseudomonadaceae > Pseudomonas > Pseudomonas sp. TSRC2-2. The sequence goes on along the minus strand of NZ_JAFCWZ010000003.1, from coordinate 436,972 downwards.
CAGCATCCGGGCGAGAACGGCGGCTCGACCTTTCCCGAGCATCTGCCCAACGGCAAGCCAAGGTCTTCGGTGATGGCGATTACTCGCGAAGACGGCGGGATCGTCGGCGCCTGATCAACCGCTTTCGCGAGCAAGCCCGCTCCTACATTTGATCGCCTGTGTGAATGAGAGGATTGGCACACTGCAGATCCATTGTGGGAGGGGGCTTGCTCGCGAAGAAGCGCTTACAGGCGTCCATATCCAAGGCAAAACCCTCAACCGCTACAGTCTGCGCTACCATGCCGAGCCGGACGCAGCAGCCTGCTGCGCGCAGGAGTCAGCATGGCCCACCCGTTTGAAACCCTCACCCCCGATCTCGTCCTGGATGCCGTCGAAAGCATCGGTTTTCTCAGCGATGCGCGCATTTTGGCGCTCAACAGCTATGAAAACCGTGTCTATCAGGTCGGCATCGAAGACGCCGAGCCGCTGATCGCCAAGTTCTACCGTCCGCAGCGCTGGACCAACGAAGCCATCCTTGAGGAGCACCAGTTCACCTTCGAACTGGCCGACATCGACATCCCCGTAGTGGCGCCGCTGATCCACAACGGCGAAACCCTGCACGAGCATGCCGGTTTCCGCTTCACGCTTTTCCCGCGCCGGGGGGGCCGTGCACCGGAGCCGGGCAATCTTGATCAGCTGTATCGCCTCGGCCAGTTGCTCGGGCGCATGCATGCAGTGGGCGGCACCAAGCCGTTCGAGCACCGCGAAGCCCTGGCCGTGCAGAACTTCGGTCATGCCTCGCTGAAGACATTGCTCGAAGGCAATTTCATTCCCAAGAGCCTGCTGCCGGCTTACGAATCCGTCGCCCGCGACCTGCTCAAGCGCGTCGAAGATGCCTACGCCGCCACGCCGCACCAGAACATCCGCATGCACGGCGACTGCCACCCCGGCAACATGATGTGCCGCGACGAGATGTTCCACATTGTCGACCTCGACGATTGCCGAATGGGCCCGGCGGTGCAGGACATCTGGATGATGCTCGCTGGCGATCGCCAGGAGTGTCTGGGGCAGCTGTCGGAATTGATGGACGGCTACAACGAATTCCATGATTTCGACCCGCGCGAACTGGCACTGATCGAACCGCTGCGCGCCCTGCGCCTGATGCACTACAGCGCCTGGCTGGCACGGCGCTGGGACGATCCGGCGTTCCCGCACAGCTTTCCGTGGTTCGGCACCGAACGTTATTGGGGCGATCAGGTGCTGGCGTTGCGTGAGCAGTTGGCGGCGCTGAATGAAGAGCCGCTGAAACTCTTCTGATCAAAGATCAAAAGATCGCAGCCTTCGGCAGCTCCTACCTTGGAACGCATATCCCTGTAGGAGCTGCCGAAGGCTGCGATCTTTTTGCTTTCTGACACGACACATCTATACAACCTCCTTACAATCCTTTCTTTGTCAGTTGCCTGAGCAAGGATCCTGCATGCAAGCCGCCAACCCGCGTCGCGGGTACATTCTGGGCCTGAGCGCCTACATCATCTGGGGCCTGTTCCCGATCTATTTCAAAGCCATCGCCGAAGTCCCGGCCGTCGAGATCATCATCCACCGGGTGCTGTGGTCGGCGCTGTTCGGTGCGTTGCTGCTGATGGTATGGAAACACCCGGGCTGGCTGCGCGAGCTGCTCGACAACCCCAAACGTCTGGCGATTCTGGCCCTGAGCGGCACGCTGATCGCGGCCAACTGGCTGACCTATGTCTGGTCGGTGAACAACGGCCGCATGCTCGAAGCGAGTCTGGGTTACTACATCAATCCGTTGGTCAACGTGCTGCTGGGCATGGTGATCCTTGGCGAACGGCTGCGGCGCATGCAGTGGGTGGCCGTTGGCTTTGCTGCGGTGGGCGTGGCGCAGCAGGTGTGGCAGGTCGGCAGTTTGCCTTGGGTGTCGCTGGCGCTGGCGCTGACTTTCGGTTTCTACGGTCTGATCCGCAAGCAGGCGCCGGTCAAGGCGTTGCCGGGGCTGGTGGTGGAAACCTGGATGCTGGTGCCGATCGCGATCGCGTGGTTGCTGTTCAACCAGACTGCCACCAGTGTGCAGCCGGCCTTCTGGACCACCTCCGAAGCCTGGTGGCTGGTCGCCGCCGGTCCAGTGACATTGGTGCCGCTGGTGTGTTTCAACGCCGCCACGCGCCATCTGCCCTACACCACCATTGGCTTCCTGCAATACATCGCGCCGACCCTGGTGCTGCTGCAAGCCGTGCTGCTGTTTGGTGAGCATTTGTCTTCGAGCACGCTGGTCGCGTTCATGTTTATCTGGGCCGGTCTGGCGATCTACAGCGTCGACGCGTGGATAAGTTTGCGTCGGCGCGCCTGATCAAAAAACGCACAAACCTTCACAGGCCACGTTTTTCGTGGCCTGCATCGTTCCTTCCCAAGCTTATCCACAGCGTGATCCCCGCCGTTTGTGTGCAAGTCACTGAATGTTGGCGTTTTTTTGATCATTCGCAGCAAAGCCACGGCGGGCGTGGCGTGGCGCTCGGTCTCTACAGGTTATCCACAGGCAGGTGCACGTTTAAACTGGATAACCCGCACGGCTCAAACCTCTGTGCGTAACACCAGTTCGACCATCAGATCATCGGCCAGGGTTTCCAGCCGAGCCTGCAATACCTCCAGCGACAAGGTCAGCGGCACCGCCAGAATCGCCTCGGCGTGAAACAGCGGCTCACTGCTCATCGGCGCCGGACGCACTTCAGTGACCAGCCGTTCCAGGTTCACACCCTGCTCGCTCAACAGCCGAGTGATATCGCGGACGATGCCTGGCCGGTCATTGCCGACCAATTCCATGGCGATCGGTTTCCACGTGCAGGACTGCTCCACTCCGCTTTCGGCAATCAATACGCGAATGCCATGGGCCGACAGCGCTTGCAGGGCATCGACCAGTTCATCGTAAGCCTCCGCCGGCACGCCCACGCGCAGGATCCCGGCGAACTGCCCGGCCATGCGCGACATGCGACTTTCCAGCCAGTTGCCGCCGTGCTCGGCGATGCATTGGGCGATGCGCTCGACCTGCCCGGGCTTGTCCGGCGCAAAAACGGTGAGTACGAGATGGTCCATGGCGCAGCCCTCTGTTCATGACTTTTGTTATCGAAGGGCAAGTATAGGCAAGGGCTTGTTTTGCGTTGGATGGACCGGCGCTTTCGCGAGCAGGCTCGCTCCCACATTGGCAATGCGATCGTCCCGTGGGAACGAGCCTGCGCGCGAATAGCCGCACCAGCGAGATATCTGACCGAACAAATCGTGTACAACTTTCGATATTTAGCTGGAACAATCCAACACTTTTTTGAGAACATCCGGTTCCGCGACGTGACCGCAATGCGTCATGAGGTCGCAGAACGACGTAATTAGTCTGATTTTCACAAGCGCAACTCATCATGTAGTATGCCGCAGCGCGCACTACATAACGCTGGATCGATGTCTGCCCAAGGCCCTTCGCAACCCTGAAAGCCCCGTCAGCAAGGCCTCCAAGCCGTTGATTGGTCCTAGCCCAGCCGCCAGCAATGGCATGTACTGGTCGGCAGGTTTGTGGTTTAAATGGCCAGAAGCTTCATTGTTAAATTGACGAGCTGAAAAGCGAAATAGCTGAGCAGAGTGAGGCAAGCAATGACTGAACACGTTCAAGTCGGTGGCCTGCAGGTCGCCAAAGTCCTGTTCGACTTCGTGAACAACGAAGCCATTCCCGGTACCGGCCTCACCGCCGAACAATTCTGGGAAGGTGCCGACAAGGTCATCCACGACCTGGCGCCGAAGAACAAAGCCCTACTCGCCAAACGCGATGACTTCCAGGCGCGCATCGATGCCTGGCATCAGCAGCATGCCGGCCGGTCGCACGACGCCGTGGCTTACAAAGCTTTCCTGCAAGAAATCGGTTACCTGCTGCCAGAAGCGGCTGATTTCCAGGCGACGACGCAAAACGTCGATGATGAAATTGCCCGCACCGCCGGCCCGCAACTTGTCGTGCCGGTGATGAACGCGCGCTTTGCGCTCAACGCTTCGAACGCCCGCTGGGGTTCGCTGTACGACGCCCTCTACGGCACCGACGCGATCAGCGAAGACGGCGGCGCGGAAAAAGGCAAAGGCTACAACAAGGTGCGTGGCGACAAAGTCATCGCCTTCGCCCGTGCCTTCCTCGACGAAGCCGCGCCACTGGCCGCCGGCTCCCACGTCGATTCGACCGGCTACAAAATCGCTGACGGCAAACTGGTGGTGACGCTCAAGGGCGGCAGCAACAGCGGCCTTCGCGATGACGCTCAGTTGATCGGTTTCCAGGGCGACGCCAACGCGCCGATCGCGGTGCTGCTCAAGCACAACGGGCTGCACTTCGAAATCCAGATCGACGCCAGCACCCCGGTCGGCCAGACCGATGCCGCCGGCGTAAAAGACATTCTCATGGAAGCGGCGCTGACCACGATCATGGACTGCGAAGACTCCGTCGCCGCCGTCGATGCCGACGACAAAGTGGTGATCTACCGCAACTGGCTCGGCCTGATGAAGGGTGACCTCGCAGAATCCGTGTCCAAGGGCGGCCAGACCTTCACCCGCACCATGAACCCGGATCGCACCTACACCGCGCCCAATGGCGGTGAAGTGACCCTGCACGGTCGTTCGCTGTTGTTCGTGCGCAACGTCGGCCATCTGATGACCATCGACGCCATCCTCGACAGCCAAGGCAACGAAGTCCCGGAAGGTATCCTCGACGGTCTGGTGACTTGTCTTGCGGCAATGCACAACCTCAACGGCAATACGTCGCGCCGCAACACCCGCACCGGTTCGGTGTATATCGTCAAACCGAAGATGCACGGCCCGGAAGAAGCGGCGTTCACCAACGAGCTGTTCGGGCGTATCGAAGACGTCCTGCGCCTGCCGCGCAATACCCTCAAAGTCGGGATCATGGACGAGGAGCGCCGCACCACGGTCAACCTCAAGGCCTGCATCAAAGCGGCCAGCGAGCGCGTGGTGTTCATCAACACCGGTTTCCTCGACCGCACCGGCGACGAAATCCACACCTCCATGGAAGCCGGCCCGGTGGTGCGCAAGGCCGACATGAAGGCCGAGAAGTGGATCGGCGCCTACGAAAACTGGAACGTCGATATCGGTCTGAGCACCGGCCTGCAAGGCCGTGCGCAAATCGGTAAAGGCATGTGGGCGATGCCGGACCTGATGGCCGCCATGCTTGAGCAGAAGATCGCTCACCCGCTGGCCGGTGCCAACACTGCGTGGGTACCGTCGCCAACCGCGGCTGCGTTGCACGCGCTGCATTACCACAAGGTTGACGTGTTTGCGCGTCAGGCCGAACTGGCCAAACGTGCGCGTGCCTCGGTGGATGACATCCTGACCATTCCGCTGGCGGTGAACCCGAACTGGACCCCAGAGCAGATCAAGAACGAACTGGACAACAACGCCCAGGGCATTCTCGGTTACGTGGTGCGCTGGATCGACCAGGGCGTCGGCTGCTCGAAAGTGCCGGACATCAATGACGTCGGCCTGATGGAAGACCGTGCGACGCTGCGTATCTCCAGCCAGCACATCGCCAACTGGCTGCGCCACGGCATCGTCAGCCAAGAGCAAGTGATGGAAAGCCTCAAGCGCATGGCGCCGGTGGTCGACCGGCAGAACGCCAACGATCCGCTGTATCGCCCGCTGGCACCGGACTTCGACAGCAACATTGCCTTCCAGGCAGCGGTTGAACTGGTGATTGAAGGCACCAAACAGCCGAACGGCTACACCGAGCCGGTGCTGCACCGTCGTCGTCGCGAGTTCAAGGCCAGGAATGGTCTGTAACTGGCGCTGATGGCTGGAATACAAAAGGCCCTGATCGAGAGATCAGGGCCTTTTTTTGTGAGGTGGATTGAATGCTTTGATCGTTCCAACGCTCCCGCGTGGGAATGCAGCCCGGGACGCTCCGCGTCCCACAACAGCGAACGCGGAGCGTCCATTGGTGCATTCCCACGCAGAGCGTTGGAACGATCATCTCCTGGGCAACGGGATGTGTCTTAGGGCTCAATGCCCAATTCGTGTTTCACCAACCCCAGCAACTTGCCCGTATCAATTGGCTTGAGCAGAAAATCCACTACGCTCAAATGCATCGCTTCGATCGCGTCCTTCACGTCGGCATCGCCGGAGACGATGATGATCGGCATCGCTGCCCGCACCGATTCGCGCACCTGGCGAATCAGGTCGAGGCCATCGACATTGCCCATGCGCAGGTCGGTAATGACCAGGCCGATCGAAGGTTTTTCCTCAAGCATTTTCAGCGCGGTTTCACCGCTGGCTGCGGTCATGCAATGAATGCCATCGAGCGCGAGAATCTCCGACAACAGCTCGCGGGCGTCCTTGTCGTCGTCGACGATCAAGACACGCTGCGGCGGCAGATCGGGTTCGAGCATCACTGCGCTGAGCGCTTCACGCTCGGCGTCGCTCAAAATATCGTGGTCGGACATGGCGCTCTCTAAATGTTCAATCAATCCCTGGCAAGTCGTCAGACATCGCCGGACAGCGCTTCAATGTGCACTTCGTCGGAATTTTTTCCAAGTGGCTAGCCCAAGCTTTTCCGAGCTTTTGCGTAGGTTATTTCCGAAAATCGGCCAATGGTGGCAAAACCTAGACTTACGTCCAATGGGCACCCTGCCCGCCGGGGTCGACCATGGCCGCAACGATCCGACAACAACAATTCGAAAAAGACTGCGGTAATGGTTATGAGCAAAGCGGACGCCTTCACCCAGGCAGGGAAAACCGCGGTTTTGCAGAACATTCAGGGCACCCTGCAATTTCTCCAGCGCTTCCCGCCCTTCAATCAGATGGAACATGCCCACCTCGCCTATCTGGTGGAGCAATGTCAGCTGCGTTTTTTTGCCCAGGGCGAGAGCATCATCAAACCGGCCGACGGGCCGGTGGAACATTTTCATATCGTCAAACAGGGCCGGGTGGTCGGCGAACGCCAGCACATCACCAAACCCGGCACCGAAACCACGTTCGAAATCACCACCGGCGAATGCTTTCCGCTGGCCGCCCTGCTCGGTGAGCGCGCCACCCGCACCGAACATCTGGCAGGCGAAGACACCTTCTGCCTGCAACTGAACAAACTGGCGTTCATCAAACTCTTCGCCCTTTCCAGCACCTTCCGCGACTTCGCCCTGCGCGGGGTCAGCAGCCTGCTCGATCAGGTCAACCAGCAAGTGCAGCAAAAAGCCGTGGAGACCCTCGGCACCCAATATTCGCTGAATACCCGTCTCGGTGAGCTTGCGATGCGCCATCCAGTGACCTGCAGCGCCACTACGCCGCTGCGTGAAGCGGTAAAGCTGATGCACGAGCAACAGGTCGGCAGCATCGTCGCGGTGGATGAGCACAAGGCGCCGCTGGGGATCTTCACCCTGCGCGATTTGCGCCACGTGGTCGCCGAAGGTGTCGGCGATTTCAGCGACGCCATCGAGCAGCACATGACTCGATCACCTTTTTATCTGTCGCCGGATCACAGCGCATTCGATGCAGCGATCGCGATGACCGAGCGGCACATCGCCCACGTCTGTCTGGTCAAGGATCAGCGCCTGTGCGGCGTGGTGTCCGAGCGCGATCTGTTCTCCCTGCAACGGGTCGATCTGGTGCATCTGGCCCGGACCATCCGCAGCGCGCAACGTGTCGAGCAACTGGTGACCCTGCGCGGCGAAATCGGCCAACTGGTCGAACGCATGCTCGCCCACGGCGCGTCGTCGACGCAGATCACCCACATCATCACCCTGCTCAACGATCACACGGTGTGCCGGGTCATCGAACTGACCCTCGCCGAAAAAGGCGACCCGGGCGTGCCGTTCAGTTGGCTGTGTTTTGGCAGCGAGGGCCGGCGCGAGCAGACGCTGCACACCGATCAGGACAACGGCATTTTGTTCGATGCCCGCGACGCAGCGCACGCGGCGGAGATCCGCGGCAAGCTGCTGCCGATTGCCCAGCAGATCAACCAGAGCCTGGCGCAGTGCGGCTTTACTCTGTGCAAGGGCAACATCATGGCCGGCAATCCCGAGCTGTGTCTGTCGCGGGCCGAATGGGCGCGGCGCTTTGCGGCGTTTATCCGCGAAGCCACGCCGGAGAACCTCCTGGGCTCGAGCATTTATTTCGACCTGCGCGTGGTCTGGGGCGATGAGCCAGGCTGCGAGCAATTGCGCCGGGGCATTCTCGACCAGGTCGCTGACAACCGTTTGTTCCAGCGCATGCTCGCCGAAAATGCACTGCGCAACCGCCCACCGGTGGGGCGCTTCCGTGACTTTGTGCTGGCCCGCAAGAACGGTGAGAAGGCCACGCTGGATCTGAAAATCCAGGGCCTGACGCCGTTCGTGGACGGCGCCCGTCTGCTGGCGCTGGCCAACGGCATCGAGGCCAACAACACCCTGGAGCGCTTTCGCCAGCTGGTCGATAAAGAAGTCATCGAACCACTCGACGGCGCGGCCTATGAAGAGGCGTATCACTTCATTCAGCAAACGCGCATGCAGCAGCATCAGCTGCAGACCCGGGAAAATCAGCCGTACTCCAATCGAGTCGATCCCGACAGCCTCAATCACCTCGACCGGCGCATCCTGCGTGAATCCCTGCGCCAGGCGCAGCGCCTGCAAAGCAGCCTGACGTTGCGGTATCAGCTATGAGCCTGTTTTCCTGGCTGCGCCCGGCCAGTCCTGTCGTGCCGGTGGATTTGCAGCAGCGGCTGGCGAAGCTGACGGCGCTTGCCGAGCTGAGCGATTGCAGCCTGCGCGAGCAGCGCTGGGTGGTGCTGGATCTGGAAACCACCGGTCTCAACATCAACAAGGATCGCGTGTTGTCGATCGGCGCGGTGGTGATCGAGGACGGCGCGATCGATTTCCGCCAGCAGTTCGAAAAGACCCTGCAATGTCGGGAAGTGAAGCTCAGCCCCAGCGTACTGATTCACGGCCTCGGGCCGAATGCGATCGCCGCAGGCAGCGACCCGGCCGAGGCATTGCTGGAGCTGCTGGAGTTCATCGCTGACAGCCCGGTGCTGGCGTTTCATGCGCCGTTCGATCAGCACATGCTCGGGCGGGCGCTGAAGGAGCATCTGGGGCACAAGCTGCAGCATGTGTTTCTGGATGTGGCGGAAATAGCGCCGCTGTTATGCCCGCAGGCGCAGATTCGCGAGGCCGGGCTGGATGAATGGATCGAGTGGTTTCGCCTTGAAGTGTTTGAACGGCATAACGCGAGTGCCGATGCGCTGGCAACGGCAGAGTTGGCGTTGATTCTGTTCAGCCGGGCGCGGGCGCTGCAGATTGGCAGTCCATTGCAGCTGCAGCAGCGGTTGAGTCAGTGGAAGCGGCGGCAGCAAACTCACTCTTTCTAGCACTACCCCTGCAGGAGCTGCCGCAGGCTGCGATCTTTTGATTTTATAAACAGCAAGATCAAAAGATCGCAGCCTGCGGCAGCTCCTACAGGGGCATGCGTCCATGTCACCTGATCAGTGGCCAATTGCTAACCATTCCCACCTCTGCCAGAATCGCGAACTGTTCTCGTTAGTTAACATTTCCCAATCGGTGATGTCCGGTGTCGTCAGTGCCCAACCCCCACAGTGAGCTCGTCGGTGCGATGTATCGCGACCATCGCGGTTGGCTGCTGGCGTGGTTGCGGCGCAATGTGGCATGTCCGCAGCGTGCCGAAGACCTGAGCCAGGACACGTTTGTGCGGCTGCTCAACCGCGACGAACTGCTGACGCCGCGCGAACCTCGGGCCTTTCTGGTGGCGATCGCCAAGGGCCTGTTGTTCGACTACTTCCGCCGCGCCGCGCTGGAACAGGCCTACCTCACCGAACTGATGCTGATTCCCGAGGGCGAACAACCGTCGGTGGAAGAACAGCAAATGATCCTCGATGACCTCAAAGCCATCGATCGCCTGCTCGGCAAACTGTCGACCAAGGCTCGTGCAGCCTTTCTGTATAACCGCCTCGACGGCCTCAGCCACGCCGAGATCGCTGCCAGACTCGGCGTCTCGGTGCCGCGCGTGCGCCAGTATCTGGCGCAAGGCCTGCGCCAGTGCTACATCGCCCTTTACGGTGAGCCGACATGACCGCGGCCAGTTCGCGCCCGGTACCGGCGCATGTACTCGACGCGGCGATTGCCTGGCAATTGACCCTTGATTCGGGCACCGCGCTGGAACGCGAAGAGTTCGCCAAATGGCATGCGGCCCATGAAGAACATGCTCGCGCCTGGCGCCAGTTGGGCATGCTCGATCAGCGCTTCAACGTCGCCAAGGGCCCGGCCCGCAGTGCGTTGCTGCAATCGCGCGAAGGCATTCGCCGGCGCGTGCGCAAACTCGGCGGCGGGCTGGCCAGTGTCGTGGTGATCATCGGTCTGGGGCTGTTTGTCAGTGAGCGCTATCTGCCACTCGATTACTGGCTCGCCGATCAGCGCACCGCCACCGGTGAACAGCGCACTGTGCGCCTGTCCGACGGCACCCTGCTCAACCTCAATACCCACAGTGCGGTCGACGTGCGCTTCGATGACGAGCGCCGCCTGGTCGTGCTGCAGGAAGGCGAAATCCTCGTCGAAACCGGGCATGGCGATGCGCGGCCATTTATCGTCGAAACCCGCGAAGGCAGCATGCGTGCACTGGGCACGCGTTTTCTGGTCAAGCGCGAGGACGATGGCACGCGCCTGAGCGTGTTGCAGTCGGCGGTCGCGGCCCATGCGCAGGCGAACCCGGAGGAACAGATCCTGCGCGAAGGCCAGCAAGTGCTGCTGCGCAGTGACGGGTTGGGCTCGATTGCCGCCCTCGCCCCCGGCGCCGATGCCTGGACGCGCGGCATGCTGGTGGTGGACAACGCACGGCTGGGCGATCTGGTGCACGAGCTCGGGCGCTACCGGCGCGGCCATCTCGGCGTGGCGCCGGAAGTGGCCGAGCTGCGCATTACCGGCAGCTTTCCGCTGCATGACACCGATAAAGCGCTGAGTGCATTGCTGCCGACCCTGCCCGTGCAGATCGAGCGGCATACGCCGTATTGGGTCACCGTGGCCAAGGCTGAGCCCTCCTCCCCTTGACCTGATCGTTCCCACGCTCTGCGTGGGAATGCAGCCCGGGACGCTCTGCGTCCCTGCCGAAGCGGACGCAGAGCGTCCATTGAGGCATTCCTTTGCTGCGCATGGCAACGATCAATCCCGCAGAAATGTGGCTGTTTTTCAGTTAATAGAAATAATTTTCATCTGGCCCTATCACTTTTCCAATCTCGTCCGGCACACAGGCAATTGAGAAATATTTCCATTCAGGAGCCGCCGTATGTCCCGTTCGCCAGACACCTTGTTGCGCCCCAGTCTGCTGGCTTTTGCCATCGCTTTGGGCACACCACTGATCAGCACTCCGTTGCTCGCCGCTGAGCAAGCGTCCAGCGTGCGCGCCTACCACCTGCCAGCAGCGCCGCTGTCGACCACGCTGAACCAGATCGCCAGCCAGGGCGGCCTCGCCCTTTCACTCAATCCAGCGCTGGCCGCAGGCAAGACTTCGGCGCCGGTCGACGGCCAGTACGACGCCGCCGGTGCCCTGCGCGCAGCCTTGCGCGGCACCGGTCTGCAACTGGAACAAAGCAGCGCCGGCACTTACACCCTGGTGGCCGTGCCTGAGGGCACGCTGGCCCTGCCGGAAACTTCGGTCATTGGCGTGGAAAACTTCGAAAGCGCCTGGGGCCCGGTCGAAGGCTACACCGCAACGCGCACCGCCGCCGGCACCAAGACCGACACCGCACTGGTCGAAGCACCGCGTTCGATCTCGGTGGCGACCCGCCAGCAGATGGACGACCGCAGCGTGCACAGCCTCGACGATGCCGTGCGCTACATGCCCGGCATCACCGCCAGCAGCTACGGCAGCGACACCCGTGCCGACTGGCTGCGCGTGCGCGGTTTCGAGCCGACCCAGTTCCTCGATGGCCTGCCGCTGCCCAAAGGCGTGTACGCCAACCCGAAACAGGAAACCTGGAACCTCGACCGCCTCGCCCTGCTGCGTGGCCCGGCCTCGTCGGTTTACGGCCAGACTCCGCCGGGCGGCCTGGTCGACATGGTCAGCCGCCGCCCGAGCGCCGAGGCCAGCAGCGCAATACAGCTGCAATACGGCAGCGACAACCACCGCCAGATCAACTTCGCCAGCACCGGCAAGATCGATGACGCCGGGCAGTTTCTCTATGGCCTCAGCGGCGTGGTGCGCGACAGCGGCACGCAGGTCGATCACATCGACAACAAGCGCTACAACATCGCACCGAGCCTGACCTGGAACATCGACGACGACACCCGGTTCACCCTGCTGAGCCAGTTCACCCGCGACGACACCGGCATCACCAGCCAGTTTCTGCCGATCCAGGGCACCAAGATCAAATCGCCGCTCGGTGATATCTCTCACCACAAGAATCTCGGCGATCCGGACTGGGAATACTACGACCGCACCTATTACGCGCTGGGCTATGCCTTCGAACATCGGCTCAATGACGTCTGGCAGTTCAAGCAGAATTTGCGCTACACCAAGTCGGACCTGTCGTTCCAGGCTCTGACCGTCGGCGCCTATGAATTCAACCCGGTTGATGCCGAGGGCAACGTTGGCCGAACCAGCACTTCTGTCGATGAAGACATCAGTCAGTTTGCTGTGGACAATAATCTGCAAGCCGATTTCTCGACTGGAGACGTTCGCCACACGCTGTTACTGGGGTTGGATCACCAGCGTAACAACAGCAACTTTCTTTCGATCTATGGTGATGGTCTGAAGACCAACGTCAACAACCCGATCTATGGGCAACCTATCGTCCGGCCGGATCGTTCGGCGGCCTATCTGGATTACAACCAGAAGATCAACCAGACCGGCCTCTACGTGCAGGATCAGATGGCTCTCGACCAGTGGCGCCTGACGCTCGGTGGTCGCGAAGACTGGGTTCACACCGCTACCCGCTTCAACAAAACCGATGCGACGAACACCGATCGCGAGAAACATTTCAGCGGCAACGCAGCGATCAGCTATGTGTTCGACTCGGGCTTCGTGCCCTACCTGTCTTACGCTGAATCCTTCCAGACCACTGCAGGCGCAGACGCCAGCGCTACCGGGTCGCTCAAGCCGACCGAAGGCAAACAGTGGGAACTGGGCGTTAAATTCCAGCCGCCGGGCAGTAAAACCCTGTTGACCGCAGCGGTCTACGACCTGACCCAGAAAAACGTTGCCGTGACGACTACCGTTGGCAACACGCCGATCACCAGCCAGACTGGCGAAGTGAAAGTCAAGGGTCTGGAGCTGGAAGCCACGTCCGACCTCACTGAAAACCTGAAAGTGATCGCTGCTTACACGCTGGCGAAATCCGAAGTGCAAAAAGGCGACTTCAAAGGCAACCGCCTTCAACTGATGCCCAATCAGCAAGCATCGTTGTGGACCGACTACACCTGGCATAGCGGCGTACTCGACGGCTTCGGCATCGGATTCGGTGCCCGTTACACTGGCAACACCTACGGCGATCAAGCCAACACCTGGCTGGGCAAAGCCGATGCCTACACCGTGTTCGACGCTTCGGCACATTACGATCTCGGTCGTCTGGACGAAACCCTCAAAGGTGCGTCGCTGGCGCTCAACGCGACCAACCTGTTTGACAAGGACTACCTTTCCACCTGCGACAGCTACAACTGCTACTACGGCGACCAGCGCAGTGTCGTCGCCAGCGCCACTTACAAGTGGTAAGCCAGTGAGCTGAAACAGGCCCTGTTCCCAGGCCGCCCGCAGCGGGCGGCTTTGGTGTTTTTGAAGGTCATGCAATGAAAAGTAAAACCATCCGCCGCTGGTCGTTCATCCACACCTGGACCAGCCTGATCTGCACAGTCTTTCTGCTGATGCTGGCGCTGACCGGTCTGCCGCTGATTTTCAGCCACGAGATCGATCATTTGCTCGGCAACGCCCCCGAGCTGCGCGAGATGCCGGCCGACACGCCGCAACTCAACCTGCAGCAACTGGTCGACGCTGCGCAGCAGCATCGCCCGGGCGAAGTCATGCAGTACTTCGGTTATGACGACGAAGAGCCGAACGCGGCGTTCGCGATCATGGCCAAAACCGCCGACACCGAGCCGAACTCTTCGCACACCTTCATGCTCGATGCGCGCACGGGTGAAGCGCTGGAAACCCCTTCGGCCAACGGCGGCCTGATGCTGTTCATCCTGCGCCTGCATGTGGACATGTTCGCCGGGCTGCCGGGCAAGTTGCTGCTGGCGTTCATGGGGCTGCTGTTTGTCGTGGCGATCGTCTCCGGCACGGTGTTGTACCTGCCGTTCATGCGCCGCTTGAAATTCGGCACCGTGCGCCAGGACAAGTCGACAAGACTGCGCTGGCTCGATCTGCACAATTTGATTGGCGTCGTCACCCTGACCTGGTGCCTGGTGGTGGGCGTGACGGGAGTGATCAGCGCCTGCGCCGACCTGCTCATCGCCGCGTGGCGCAACGACGCGCTGACCACCCTGATCGCGCCGTATCGCGATGCGCCGCCGCTGACCCAACTGGCCCCGGCCACGCGCTTGCTCGACATCGCCGAGGAAGTAGCCCCGGGGATGAAGCCGGACTTCATTGCCTTCCCCGGCACCCGTTTTTCCAGCGAGCACCATTACTCGGTGTTCATGAAGGGTGGCACGCATCTGACCTCGCATCTGCTGACGCCGGTACTGATCGATGCAACGACCTTGCAAGTGACAGCTGTGGCGGAACGGCCGTGGTACATGGACGCCATGGGCATGTCGCAGCCGCTGCATTTTGGTGACTACGGCGGCATGCCGATGAAGATTCTCTGGGCGACGCTGGACGTGCTGACGATCATCGTGCTGGCCAGTGGTGTGTATTTGTGGGTGGTGCGGCGCAAGGCGGCCAAGCCTGTATTGGAAACGGCGGAGGCCTCGGCATGAAGCCACGTCAGTCGAGTTTCTGGAAAGTCTTCAGCACACCGATCGTGATCGCCCTGCTCAGTGCGGCGGGGCTGTTTGCCGCATTGCTGGGGGATGGAATCTGGGATGCGTTGAGCTGGGTCGGGCTTGGCGTGCCGGCATTTCTGGCGATAACAGGATTAATGCGGCGAAGCTGAGATCCTTGTAGGAGCTGCGGAACGCTGCGATCTTTTGCTGTTGACAGCAAAATCAAAAGATCGCAGCGTTCCGCAGCTCCTACGGCTAATCTCCTGCTCTTCGCCGACCACCGAGGTTCACCCATGTCCGCCCCCAGCATGACCCTGTACCACAACACCCTGTCGCCCTTCGTCCGCAAGGTCATGGTGCTGCTTCACGAGACCGGTCAGCAGGATCGCGTCGCGCTGCAAGACTGCGTGCTCAGCCCGGTCAGCCCGAACCCGGCGCTGATCGCCGACAACCCGTTGAGCAAGATCCCTGCCCTGCGCCTGGCCGACGGCAATGTCATCCATGACAGCCGCGTCATCCTTGAGTACCTCGATCAGCAGCACGTCGGCAATCCGCTGATCCCCCGCGAAGGCGCGGCGCGCTGGCGGCGCCTGACGCTGGCGTCGATGGCCGACGGAATCATGGATGCTTCAGTGATGGTGCGTTATGAAACCGTGCTGCGCCCGGCGGAAAAACATTGGGACGAATGGCTCGATGCCCAGCGCGACAAGATCCGCCGCGCCCTCGCGGTGCTTGAGAGCGAGGCGATTGCCGAGCTGACCAGCCATTTCGATGTCGCGGCGATCAGCGTGGCGTGCGCGTTGGGTTATCTGGACCTGCGCTTCCCGGACATGGACTGGCGGGATGCCAACCCGCAACTGGCCAACTGGTTCGTTGAGGTGAGTCAGCGACCGTCCATGATCGCCACGATGCCCAAGCCTTAAGCCGGCGGCGCCTGTTCCGGCCTTTTCGCGAGCAAGCCCGCTCCCACAGTTGATTTGTGTTGTTCATGCCATGGTTGCAGCAACAAAAATCCAATGTGGGAGCGGGCTTGCTCGCGAATGCACCACCTCGGTTCCGATGGCAGCGCTGCAAAAATCAGCGTCACCAAAACCTCCAGCTCCCGCCGATCTTCACGCAATCCCACCCGGCTCATTGCATCACCTCCACATCAAACTCCAACGGCTTGGCCGATTTCTGCCCGATCCCGTACCAGTCCAGTTTGCGCGTCAGCACCATGAACACCCCGAGCAGACCGAACAGCATCAGCGAGCCCATCAGCAGCGCGTAATCCTCAGCGCTCAGCAATCCATAAAGCAGGCCATACAACGCCGCCAGCCCGGCCGAAAAACTCAGGCCATGCCGCGCGCTGCGCAGGACGTGGCTGACATAAAACCCGATCAACAACACACAGCCACTCGCCGATAGCAGATACGCCAGAGCAAAACCGATGTGTTCCGACAGCGACAACAGCAGCAGGTAAAAGAACGCCAGCGCGACACCGACCAAGGCATATTGCACCGGGTGCACCGCCAGGCTCTTGAGCACTTCGAAGAGGAAGAAACCGGCGAACGTGAGAACGATGAACAGCAGCGCGTATTTGATCGCCCGGTCGCTCTTGAGGTACTGATCCACCGGGTCGATGAAGCTCACACCAAAGCTGCGCCCGTTGAGTGCGTCACAATCGCCGGCGACACAGCGCTCCATTGCCTCTTGCAGGTTGGTTGAGAAAAACGAGGTCTGCCAATCGGCGCTGAAGCCCTGATTGTTGATCTCGCGTTTGGCCGGCAGGAAGTTGCCGACGAAGCTGGGGTGCGGCCAGTTGGCGGCGAGGCTGACGCTGCTGGTCTTGCCCACCGGCACCACGCGCAGCGAACCGGTGCCTTGCAGGCGCAGGTCGAAGCCGAAGGTCAGCTGCGTGGCTTTGCTGGCGTCGAGTGCCGGTAGCGTCACGTGTACGCCCTCACCAATCCACGCCACTTCGCTGCCGGGTACGAAGTCCAGTTGCTGGCCGCCGAGCTCGAGTTTCAGCGCGTTTTCGATACCGCGAATATCGCTGATACCCACGGCGAGGAACGGTGCGTCGAACTGGTAATCGGCAAAGTTTTCCTTGATGCCCAACTGCGCCGGCAGGGAAAAATGCCCGTCGATGCGGTTGTCGGCGTGAAACAGTCGCGCCTCGTAAATGCCGCGTTTGCGCAGCTCGGTCTGGACTTGGCCGTCGAGTTCGAAATGCTCGGGGAGAAAGTACAAGCGCCCGCGGGCTTCGCTGATGTCCTCGTAGCGTTTGTTGGTTTTTTCGTTGGTTTTCCAGGTTCGCACGACCTTGCGATACGGCACCACCATGACCGGCCCGGTCAGTTGCTGGCTGTAACTGGAGCTGCGCGCGATGTCTTCGAGCACGCCGTCGCGCAATTGCTGACGCTCATCGATGATGCCGTCGATCAGCAGCAGCGGGATCAGCAACAGCAGGATCAGCAAGGCGATGGCGCCGAGCTTGATGGTCAGATTCTTGTTCATGGGACTCTCCCTGTTTGGATGCGGGGAGTCTGGTGATGCGGTGTGGAGGGAATGTGCGGGGAATATGGAGATTGTGTGGAAAGATCAAAAGATCGCAGCCTTCGGCAGCTCCTACAGTTGTACCGTATTCCAAATGTAGGAGCTGCCGAAGGCTGCGATCTTTTGGCTATCTCAAGGCAGGCGCAATACCACCTCGACCCCGCCCTCGACATTGCCAATGCGCATCCCGCCACCATGCAACTTGACCACTTCTTCGACAAAATTGAGCCCCAACCCGGTGCTCTTGCGTCCGCTGTCCGGGCGCGGCAGTGAGTAGAAACGCTCGGTCAGGCGCGGCAAGGCGTAATCGGGGATCGGCGTGGTCTGGTTGAACAGGCGGAACTCGATCTGCTCGCCAACCCGCTCGGCACTCAAGCGCAACAACCCTTGCGCCGGGGTGAAATCCAGTGCGTTTTCCAGCAGATTGCCCAGCGCCTGACGCAGCAGAAACGGCTCACCAAGCAACAGCAGATCCTCACCGATCGCTTGCTCGACACGCAGTCGCTTGGCCTCGATCCGTGCTGCCTGCGCCTTGAGCAGTTCTGCGACCAACAGCGCCAGCGGCACTGCCACCCGTTCTTCCAGGCCTTGGCGTTGCTCGACCTGCGCCAGATTGAGCAGGCGCTCGATCAACTGCTGCATCCGTGCGCTTTCGCTGTCGATATTGCTGACAAAGCGCAAACGCTGCACGGCCGGCATTTCACTTTGCAGTAACTCCGCCGCACCACGAATCGCCGCCAGCGGACTCTTCAATTCATGGGTCAAGGTGTGCACATAGCGCTCGACGTAGGCCTTGCCTTCGAGCTGCGTGCGCATCTGCTCGACCGCCGTCGCCAGTTGCTCCAGTTCGCCGCCACGATAATGCGGCACTTCCACGCGTCGGCCTTCGCTGACCGCTTGGGCATAGCCGGTCAAGCGGTGCAGCGCACGACTCAGCCACCACGACAACAACGCGCCGAACAACAGACCGAGGCCGATCAGCCCGGCGCCGTAAAACAGTAAACGCCGCTCGGTGCGATCGACATAGGGTTGCAGCGAGCTATTGGGCTTGGCCACGGTGACCGCGCCGATGATCTTGCCGTTGTCACGAATCGGCGCGCCGACGTGCATCACCGAGGAGTTCGGATCGTCAGGATCGCTGCGGCTGGAGCGCGCGCCATACTCGCCGCGCAGGGTCAGGTAGACATCGTTCCAGCGCGAATAATCCTGGCCGACCGCCACGCCGCTGGAGTCGAGCACAACAATGCCCTTGGCGTCGGTGACGTAGATGCGATGGTTGACCTGGTTCTTCGGCAAGCCCCAGATCGTCGCTTGCGGCTGGCGCTCGCCATAGGCACGGAGCAACTGCGGCCAGCGGTTCTCGCTGAGGGTGCCGGCCTTGAAATCGTCGCGCAGGATTTCTGCCATCAGGTTGGCGGTATCCACCAGCGTCTCTTCGGTGGACTGACGCACGCCAGGGCGAATTTCTTCCATCACCGTGTTGAGGACGAAATAACCGGTCAGGCCGACAAACAGCACATACACCAGAAAGATCCGCAGACCCAACGACATCAGCTGTGCCCCGGGCTGTAACTGTAACCCAGGCCGCGATGGGTCTGGATCGGCTCGGCTTCGGCGCGCACCAGGCGCAACTTGGCGCGCACGCTCTTGATGTGACTGTCGATGCTGCGCTCGTAGCCGGCATCGGCGGCTACGCCGAGGGCATCAAGCAGTTGCTCGCGACTGAATACCCGCTCGGGTTGCTCAAGCAGGCATTGCAACAGACGAAATTCATGGCGGGTCAGGCTCAGCGGCTGGCCGCGATAGCCGATCTGCACGCGTTCAGCATCGATGCGAAACAGTGTTGAGCCTGTTTCCAGGGTTGCGCGCGGCGCCATGCGCTTGAGGATGGCTTTGACCCGCGCCGCCACTTCACGCGGGCTGAACGGCTTGACCACGTAATCGTCGGCACCGATCTCCAGGCCCACCACGCGGTCGATCTCGGCGTCGCGGGCGCTGAGAAACAGCACTGGCACTTCAGTGAAGCGCCGCAGCTGCTTGCAGGTTTCGAAGCCACTGATGTCGGGCAGGCCGATATCGAGAATGATCAGGTCGGCCGGGGTTTGCCGCTGATGCTCCAGCGCCGCCGCGCCGAGGTTCAGCCACGTGGTGCTGAACCCCTCGCCCTGCAAGGCAAAAATCAGTGTATCGGCAATCGCCGCTTCGTCTTCGACAATCAGGATATGCGGCATGGCGTCCGAGCCCGTGGCAGTTAGTGCGCGAACGGTGCCCCAAGCCCGGGGTTACGTCAATCAGACCACTTAACAGTCAGGCTTGTCGGCGGTGTAACGCCGCGCCGGATTGACCGCCGCGCCGAACTCGCGCAAAGCCTTGGCACCGATCAGCAGCGGGTAGTTGAAGTGGCTGCGGTCGGTCAGATTGACCTCGACGGTGCGCTTGACGTTGCCCAGGCACAATTCCAGATCCACCACCGGGCGCTTGGCGACCTCGCTGGTGTCGCGCTCTTCGTCATCTTCATCGGAGCGGCTCTTGATCTTGCTGATGCGCGCGACCTTATGTTCGAAGACCTTGTTGCTGGCATTTTTGGTGGCGAGGCGGAAACGCACCCAGTCTTCGCCATCGCGGGTGAAGGTTTCGATGTCCTTGGCCGACAGCGAGGCGGTCAGCGCGCCGGTGTCCATCTTGGCCTTGAGCACTTCGCCACCGATTTCCGGCAGCGCGATGTATTCGTAGCGACCGTACAGCGTCGGCTCGGCGGCCATGACCGGCAGCGCGACAAGGGCAAACAGAGCAAGGAGGGATTTCACGTAAGGGGCTTCCTTGGGAGGTTGGGCAACGGGATTTTAGACCGCCGCGCGGTTGATCGTTCCCACGCTCTGCGTGGGAATGCATCCTGTGACGCTCTGCGTCACAGGGGGCGCGGAGCGTCCTGGGCGGCGTTACCACGCAGAGCGTGGGAACGATCAGGTTAACGGGACTGAAGTGAAACATTCGTCAGCGCCGATTTGGCCTGCCGCGCGAAGCTGCTTATCATGGCCCGCCCCCGACATTTAATAGAGTTGCTTATGCGCCGCCTGCTCACCGGCTGTTTCGTCACCCTGCTGCTGTTGCTCAACACCCTGATCCTGATCGGGCCACTGATGGTGTTCGCCCTGCTCAAACTGGTCGTACCCGGGCGCTGGCGTGACTGTGCATCCGGGGCGGTGATGTGGATTGCCGAGACCTGGGCCGAAATCGACAAGCTGATCTTTCAGCTGTGTATCCCGACGCAGTGGGACATACGCGGCGGCGACGATCTGCGCCGCGACACGTCCTATCTGGTGGTCAGCAACCATCAGTCGTGGGTCGACATTCCGGCGCTGATCCAGACCCTCAACCGGCGCACGCCGTTCTTCAAATTCTTTCTGAAAAAAGAGCTGATCTGGGTGCCGTTCCTGGGCCTGGCGTGGTGGGCGCTGGATTACCCGTTCATGAAGCGCTACACCAAAGCCTTTCTGGCGAAGAACCCGGAACTGGCGGGCAAGGATCTGGAGATCACCAAAGCGGCGTGCGAGCTGTTCAAGCGCCAGCCCGTGACAGTGGTCAATTATCTGGAGGGCACCCGCTACACCCTGGCGAAAAGCACGCAGCAGGCATCGCCGTTCAACCACCTGCTCAAACCCAAGGCCGGTGGCGTGGCGTTTGTGCTGGCGGCAATGGGCGAACAGCTCGACGCGATGCTCGATGTGACGGTGGTGTATCCGCAGGAGAAAATTCCGGGCTTCTGGGACCTGATCAGCGGCAACGTGCCACGCGTGATCATCGACATCCGCACCCGCGAACTCGACCCCTCGCTGTGGCAGGGCGATTACGAGAAGGATCCGGCGTTTCGTCTGCGCGTCCAGAACTGGGTCAACCAGCTCTGGACCGAGAAGGATCAGCGCATCGTCGCGTTGCGCAACGAGCGCCGCTGACTCAGCTGCCGGTGCCGGTGCCGGTGCCCCAGATGTTGCCCAGGCTGCTCAACAGCGAACCGCCGACGCCCTGCTGACCCAAGTACTGCAACAGCACCGGGGCAAACTGGCCGATCATCCCAGTGTCCATGCCCAGCGCGCTGAACGCGTTGTTGAGGTCGTTGCTGTCTTTGACA
Organism: Pseudomonas sp. TSRC2-2; assembly: GCF_049897785.1. Taxonomy (NCBI): domain Bacteria; kingdom Pseudomonadati; phylum Pseudomonadota; class Gammaproteobacteria; order Pseudomonadales; family Pseudomonadaceae; genus Pseudomonas; species Pseudomonas sp. TSRC2-2. The sequence goes on along the minus strand of NZ_JAFCWZ010000003.1, from coordinate 415,384 downwards.
TTGCCCAACGCATTCTCAAGGCCAGCAGACTTGCCGGACGAACCGAGCAACGCCCCGAGCGCCGCCAGATTGCCGCTGCCACCGGACAACTTGTCGATGCCCGGCACTTCCTTGGCCAGTTGCGAGTAGTCGGTGCTGCTCAATTGATTCTTCGCCAGACCCAGCATCGCGCTGGTGCCGCCAACGGCCTGCTCCGGCGTGACATCCAGCGCACTGAGGGCACTGAGCAAACCGGCGGTTTCCGAGGTCGGCGCAGCCGCCGCGGCCTTGTCACCACCCTGCATGCCCGATACCGCACCGGCCACGTCATTCAGGCTGAAACCGGCAAATACCGGCCCCGCTGCCAGGGTCAGGAGCGATGCCAGGGCAAAACCGCGTGAAATCTTCATTCAGACATCCTCTTGGGGAAAAGCTGCCACCGGGTAACGGCGACGAAACTGGCGCTTTGACCGGGGATCGGGTGGCATGTTCCGGGTTGCAGATCCATTTTCAGCTACGATCCGTCGAGAAAATGTGAAAAGCACGACAATAAAAAACGGCGACCCTCGGGTCGCCGTCTTCTGTTGCGGTAAGACCTTAAGCCGCACTGAACAACTTGTGCGGGTCGATCACAAACTTCTTCGGCACACCGGCATCGAACTCGCCGTAGCCTTCCGGCGCCTGATCGAGGCTGATGACCTGCACGCCGACCACTTCGGCGATGTTGATGCGATCCCACATGATCGCCTGCATCAACTGGCGGTTGTATTTCATCACTGGCGTTTGCCCAGTGTGGAAGCTGTGGGATTTGGCCCAGCCCAGACCGAAGCGAATGCTCAGACTGCCCATTTTCGCGGCGGCGTCGACGGCGCCCGGATCTTCGGTGACGTAAAGGCCGGGGATACCGATCTTGCCGGCCACGCGTACCACGCCCATCAGCGAGTTGAGCACCGTGGCCGGGGCTTCGGCCTTGACGCCGTCGTGGCCGTGGCCGCGTGCTTCGAAACCGACGCAGTCCACCGCGCAGTCGACTTCCGGTTCGCCCAGCAGTGCAGCGATCTGTTCGTGCAGCGGAGTGTCCTTGGACAGGTCGACGATTTCAAAACCCTGGGCTTTGGCGTGAGCCAGGCGGATGGTGTTGACGTCGCCGACGATCACTACCGCCGCGCCGAGCAGACGTGCCGAAGCGGCAGCAGCCAGACCGACCGGACCGGCGCCGGCGATGTACACGGAGCTGCCCGGGCCAACGCCAGCAGTGACGGCGCCGTGGTAACCGGTCGGGAGGATGTCGGAGAGGCAGGTCAGGTCGCGGATTTTCTCCATGGCCTTGTCGCGGTCTGGCAGTTTCAGCAGGTTGAAGTCGGCGTACGGCACCAGCACGTATTCGGCCTGGCCGCCGGTCCAGTCGCCCATGTCGACGTAACCGTAAGCGCCACCGGCACGGGCCGGGTTGACGGTCAGACAGACGCCGGTGTGTTGCTCCTTGCAGGAACGGCAGCGCCCGCAAGCCACGTTGAACGGCACGGAAACCAGATCGCCGATTTTCAGGTTTTCGACGTCAGAGCCCTTTTCGATCACCTCACCGGTGATCTCGTGGCCCAGCACCAGACCGGTCTGCGCCGTGGTCCGGCCGCGCACCATGTGCTGGTCGGAGCCGCAAATGTTGGTGGAAACCACTTTGAGGATGACCCCGTGTTCGATCTTGCGACCGCGCGGATCCTGCATTTTCGGATAGTCGATTTTCTGTACTTCGACCTTGCCAGCGCCGAGATACACCACACCACGATTGCCAGACATGCTTTCACCTCGCTGTTGTTTTTATGGAACTGCGTTGCCCCGGTTGGGCAGCGCGTTGAGTGCTCGGTAAATCAAAAGATCGCAGCCTTCGGCAGCTCCTACATGGATCGCATCCCCCTGTAGGAGCTGCCGAAGGCTGCGATCTTTTGGCGATCTAGAGAACGACGGTTCTGTTGGCGTTCAAAAACACCCGTCTTTCGATGTGATACCCAACCGCCCGCGCCAGCGTCAGGCCTTCGATATCGCGCCCCTTGGCGATCAGATCCTCGGGGTAATGACTGTGATCCACCGCCTCGACGCCCTGAGCAATGATCGGCCCTTCATCCAGATCGTTATTGATGTAATGCGCCGTCGCGCCGACCAGTTTCACGCCTTTGTTGTAAGCCTGGTGATACGGTTTGGCGCCCTTGAAGCCCGGCAGCAGCGAGTGATGAATGTTGATCGCCTTGCCATCGAGCTTGCGGCACAGCTCCGGCGACAGCACCTGCATGTAGCGAGCGAGGATCACCAGTTCGGCACCGGCTTCTTCGATCACCTGCCAGACCTGACGCTCCTGCGCCGGTTTGTCGTTGGGGTCGAGAGGGAAATGGTAGTAGGGAATCTGGTGCCAGTCGGCCAGCGGCTTGAGATCCGGATGGTTGGACACCACCGCCGCCACGTCCATCGACAACTGGCCGATGCGCTGGCGGTAGAGCAAGTCGTTGAGGCAGTGATCAGCCTTGGAGACCATGATCACCACTTTCGGCCGGTAGTTCGGTGCGGTCAGCTCAAACAGCATGCCGAACGCTTGCCCGCGCTCGGCCAGGCCGGCGCGGAAGGATTGCTCGTCGAAGCCGTCCGGCTGGCGGAATTCGACGCGAATGAAGAAGCGCCCCGAGAGGCGGTCATCGAACGAGTGATGCTCGGTGACATAACAGCCCTGCTCGAACAGAAAACGCGTGACCGCGTCCACCGTGCCGAGGACGCTGGGGCAGTCGGCGGTCAGAATCCATGTGTCTGGGGCGCGGCTCATATTTTTTTCTCTGATCGTTCCTGCGCTCTGCGCGGGAATGCCGCCATGGACGCTCTGCGTCCGCTCTTGAGACGCGGAGCGTCCCGGGATGTAATTCCACGCAGACGATTCGACGCCTCGACGTGGGAACGACCATCCATCAAGCCTGAACGCTAAGCCCGTACTCGGCCGAAGCATCCTGCAACCACAACCACCAGTAATCCGAGAAGCTGCGACGGATCAGCAACTCCCAAGTGTCTTCGGCCGTGTGTCGAATCATCAGCTGCGACTTGGCGAACACCGTGCCCACCGCTTTACCGACCGGGAAGTTGTTCGGGTGGACGTCATAGCTGGTGGATTTCATCAGCACCTGGCGCACGTTCGGTCCGCTCAGTTCGAGGATCTGCTGGCCGCCGCTGACGTTCACGACAGCAATGTGCAGATCACCCAGCGCTTCGCGCAGTTTCTGCTCGGCGGCGAATTCTTCGCCGCTTGGCACGATCAGCAGCCACTCGTCCGGGCCCATCCATTGCAGGCTGGTTTCGCCTTTGACGATGACGCTCAGCGCGCCGGGCAATTCAATGCCAAGCGCTTTGTGCACACCGGCCGCGAACGCCGCGTCGTGGCCATCGCCACGAATGGTCAAGTGGCCGAGGAGTTTTTTCTCACGCACGATCACGCCGGCGTTTTTGCGGCCCTTGCCGACCAGGCTGGCGAGGTCGGCATGGTGCAGCGACGACTCGGCACGGGCACCGGTAGTCGGGCGTTGTTGGTAAACATTGGCTGTGGTCATAAAGCACCTTCTGAATTCTGTTGGTTCCGGCCCTTGTGGTGGCGGTACCGCCGCCTTCGCGAGCAAGCCCGCTCCCACATTTGACCGCATTCCCCTGTGGGAGCGGGCTTGCTCGCGAATAGCCGCCCGCCCACCGCTCCCGGGGGCTGTCAGATGTTCTGCCGCTCACCCTTCGGATCGAAGAACACCGAAGAAACGATTTCCGCCTCGATCACGCTGCCATCGGCCAGCGGAGCGAACACCCGCTCGCCCATGCGCTTGAGACCACCCTTGACCACACCCATGGCAAATGAATAACCGAGGGAGTTGTGCGCGTAACTCGAGGTCACGTGGCCGACCATGCTCATCGGGATCGCCTGCTTGGTGTTGAACACCAGTTGCGCACCTTCCGGCAGCCATTTGGTCGGATCGATCGGTTTCAGCCCCACCAGTTGCTTACGCTGATCACGCACGCAATCTTCACGGTTCATGCCGCGCTGGCCGATCCACGAGAACGGTTTGGTGCGACCGACACACCAACCCATGTTCAGGTCGTCCGGGGTCATCGAGCCGTCGGTGTCCTGGCCGACGATGATGAAGCCCTTCTCGGCCCGCAGCACGTGCATGGTTTCGGTGCCGTACGGCGTCAGGTTGTACTGCTTGCCGGCCTCGACGATTTTCTCCAGCACGCCCATCGCGTAATCGGCCTGCACGTTGACTTCGTACGACAGCTCACCGGTGAACGAGATACGGAACACCCGCGCCGGCACATCGCCGACCAGACCTTCTTTCCAGGTCATGAACGGGAACGCTTCGTTGCTCAGATCGATGTCGGTCACGGCGCTGAGCAGCTTGCGGCTGTTCGGCCCCGACAGGGTCATGGTCGCCCAGTGGTCGGTGACCGAGGTGAAGTACACCTTCAGGTCCGGCCATTCAGTCTGGTGGTACAGCTCCAGCCACTGCAATACACGCGCGGCGCCGCCGGTGGTGGTGGTCATGACGAAATGGTTGTCGGCCAGACACGCCGTCACACCGTCGTCGAAGACCATGCCGTCTTCCTTGCACATCAGACCGTAGCGGGCCTTGCCCACGTCGAGCTTGGTCCAGGCGTTGGTGTACACGCGGTTGAGGAATTCGCGGGCATCGGGGCCTTGAATGTCGATCTTGCCGAGGGTCGAGGCATCAAGCAGGCCGACGCTGTCGCGCACGGCTTTGCATTCGCGTTTGACCGCCGCGTGCAGGTCTTCACCGTTTTTCGGGAAGTACCATGGACGCTTCCACTGACCGACGTCTTCGAACTCGGCGCCGTTCTTCACGTGCCAGGCATGCAGGGCGGTGTAGCGCACCGGTTCGAAGATGTGCCCGCAATGCCGACCGGCCACGGCGCCGAAGGTCACCGGCGTGTAGTTCGGACGGAACATGGTGGTGCCCATCTGCGGGATCGTCACGTTCAAGGAACGTGCGGCAATCGCCAGACCGTTGACGTTGCCGAGCTTGCCCTGATCGGTGCCGAAGCCCAGCGCGGTATAGCGTTTGACGTGCTCGACCGACTCGAAACCTTCGCGGGTCGCCAGTTCAATGCCGCCGGCAGTGACGTCGTTCTGGAAGTCGACAAATTGCTTCGGGGCACGCGCCGAATTCTTCTCGTGCGGCACCTGAAACAGCGCCAGGGTCGGCTCTTCAAGACGGCTGAGCGCTTTCGGCAACACGCCTTCAACCGTCTGGAAACCGGCTTCGGCAGCAGCGCGCACGCCACCTTCAAAACCGTCGGCCAGCGAATCGCCAAGCGCGTAAGCGCCATTGACGCCACCGACGCACACGCGCTTCTGCGGTGCTTCGCCCGGTACGAAACCGAGAATGTCTTCACGCCAGACCGGTTTGCCACCGAGGTGCGACGCCAGGTGAACCACCGGGCTGTAACCGCCCGAGCTGGCCACCAGATCGCAATCGAGCCATTCGCCCGGACTGGTCACGGCGTGGGCCTTTACGTCAATCGCGGCGACGCGGGCGGCGGTCACGCGCTTGCTGCCGCGCACTTCGATGACGGCGCTGCCGGTGAGGATGCGAATGCCTTTGGCACGCGCTTCTTCCACCAGCGCACCACGCGGGTTGCTGCGCGCATCGGCGATGGCGACCACTTGCAGACTGGCATCGAGCCAATCCAGAGCGACGCGATAGGCGTGATCGTTGTTGGTCGACAGCACCAGTTTTTTGCCCGGCGCTACGCCATAGCGACGCACGTAAGTCGACACCGCACCAGCGAGCATGTTGCCCGGCACATCGTTGTTGCCATAAACAAGAGGACGCTCATGCGCACCGGTCGCCAGCACCACACGCTTGGCGCGCACGCGGTGGATGCGCTGACGCACCTGGCCGATCGGCGCACGGTCACCGAGGTGATCGGTGAGGCGCTCGTGAATGGTCAGGAAGTTATGGTCGTGGTAACCATTGACCGTGGCGCGCGGCAAGAGCAGCACGTCCGGGGTGTTCTTCAGCTCGGCGAGGACGCTGGCGACCCACTCCATCGCCGGTTTGCCGTCGAGGCTTTCGCGCGAGTCGAGCAGGCTGCCGCCGAACTCTTCCTGCTCATCGGCCAGAATCACCCGGGCACCGCTGCGCGCAGCGGCCAGGGCAGCGGCGAGACCGGCCGGGCCGGCACCGACGATCAGCACGTCGCAGTGCTGGTTCATGTAGTCGTAGGTGTCCGGATCGTTCTCGGTCGGCGAACGGCCGAGGCCGGCAGCCTTGCGGATGTACTTCTCGTAGGTCATCCAGAACGATTGCGGGTACATGAAGGTTTTGTAGTAGAAACCCGGCGGCATCAGCTTGCCGCCGACCTTGCCGAGAATCCCCATCATGTCGTTGTTGACGCTCGGCCAGCCGTTGGTGCTGGTCGCGACCAGACCTTGGTACAACGCCTGTTGCGTGGCGCGCACGTTGGGAATCTGCGTGGCTTCGGTGGCGCCGATCTGCAGCACGGCGTTCGGCTCTTCGGAACCGGCGGCGAAGATGCCGCGAGGACGCGAATACTTGAAGCTGCGGCCGATGATATCGACGCCGTTGGCAATCAGTGCGGCGGCCAGCGAGTCGCCTTCATAGCCTTTGTAGGTCTGGCCGTTGAAGGTGAAGCTCAGCACTTTGTTGCGGTCGATCCGTCCACCGTTGGACAGGCGATTGGTCTGGCTCATACCTTCTCTCCCAGCGCCGTCGTGGCTGTTTTTGCAGCGCCAGCCTTGTCGGTGAATTGCGGCTTCTCGCCGATCTTGTAGCTCTCGAGAATCTCGTAGGTCACGGTATCGCGAGTGACGTTGAAGTACTGGCGGCAACCGGCGACGTGATCCCACAGTTCGTGGTGCAGACCGCGCGGGTTATCGCGGAAGAACATGTAGTCGCCCCACTCTTCATCGGTGCAGGCGTTCGGATCCAGCGGCCGCGGGATGTGCGCCTGACCGGATGCATGGAATTCCTCTTCGGAGCGCAGTTCGCCGCAGTGAGGACAGAAGATGTGCAACATAGGGATTTCTCCTGTTAGTGGGCGACGGCAGCAGCGCCGTGTTCGTCGATCAGTGCGCCGTTGTGGAAACGGTCGATGGAAAACGGTGCGGCCAGCGGGTGCATTTCACCCTTGGCCAGACTCGCGGCAAACACGTTGCCCGAGCCGGGTGTAGCCTTGAAGCCACCGGTGCCCCAACCGCAGTTGAAGAACATGTTCGGTACCGGAGTTTTCGAAATGATCGGGCAGGCGTCCGGGGTGGTGTCGACGATGCCGCCCCACTGGCGGTTCATGCGCACGCGGGACAGCACCGGGAACATCTCGACGATCGCTTGCACGGTGTGCTCGATCACCGGGTACGAACCGCGCTGGCCGTAACCGTTGTAGCCGTCGATACCGGCGCCGATCACCAGGTCGCCCTTGTCGGACTGGCTGATGTAACCGTGCACGGCGTTGGACATGATCACGCTGTCGATAATCGGCTTGATCGGCTCGGACACCAGCGCTTGCAGCGGGTGGGATTCGATCGGCAGACGGAAACCGGCGAGCTTGGCCATGTGCCCGGAGTTACCGGCAGTGACCACGCCGACGCGCTTGGCGCCGATGAAGCCCTTGTTGGTTTCGACGCCGATGCACACGCCGTTTTCCTTGCGGAAACCGATCACTTCGGTCTGCTGGATCAGGTCCACGCCCAAGGCATCGGCGGCACGGGCAAAGCCCCAGGCCACGGCATCGTGACGGGCGACGCCGCCGCGACGCTGCACCGTGGCGCCCATCACTGGGTAACGGGTGTTTTTCGAGCAGTCGAGGTAGGGGATTTCGTCCGCGACTTGCTTCGCGTTGAGCAGTTCACCATCAACGCCGTTGAGGCGGTTGGCGCTGACCCGACGCTCGGAATCACGGATGTCCTGCAGGGTGTGGCACAGGTTGTAGACGCCACGCTGGGAGAACATCACGTTGTAGTTGAGGTCCTGCGACAGGCCTTCCCACAATTTCATCGCGTGTTCGTAAAGGTGCGCCGACTCGTCCCACAGGTAGTTGGAGCGGACGATGGTGGTGTTGCGCGCGGTGTTACCGCCGCCCAGCCAGCCTTTCTCGACCACTGCAACGTTGGTGATGCCGTGTTCCTTCGCCAGGTAATAGGCGGTCGCCAGACCGTGCCCGCCACCGCCGACGATGACCACGTCGTAGACTTTTTTCGGGGTGGGCGTGCGCCACATGCGCTGCCAGTTTTCGTGGTGGCTGAGCGAGTGTTTGAACAGGCCGAAGCCGGAATAGCGTTGCATAGTCATTACTCCAAAACCGACTCAGCGATAAACCGGGAAGTCTGCGCACAGCGCCGAAACCTGTTGCGCGACATTGGCCTCGACATCGGCGTCACCGAGGTTGTCGAGGATGTCGCAGATCCAGCCGGCGAGGGTTTCGCACTGGCTGACCTTGAAGCCGCGCGTGGTCACCGCCGGGGTGCCGATGCGCAGGCCCGAGGTCACGAACGGCGACTGCGGGTCGTTCGGCACGGCGTTCTTGTTCACGGTGATGTGAGCACGGCCCAGCGCAGCGTCGGCGTCTTTGCCGGTCAGGCCCTGACGGATCAGGCTGACCAGGAACAGATGGTTGTCGGTGCCGCCGGAGACGACGTCGTAGCCACGCTTGATGAACACGCTGGCCATCGCCTGAGCGTTGTCGATCACTTGTTGCTGATAGGCCTTGAAACCCGGCTCCAGCGCTTCCTTGAAGCACACCGCCTTACCGGCGATGACGTGCATCAGCGGGCCACCCTGGGCGCCGGGGAACACTGCAGCGTTGAGCTTCTTTTCAATTTCTTCGTTGGACTTGGCCAGGATCAGCCCGCCACGCGGACCGCGCAGGGTTTTGTGGGTGGTGGTGGTGACCACGTCGGCGTACGGCAGCGGGTTCGGGTACAGGCCGGCAGCCACCAGACCGGCGACGTGAGCCATGTCGACGAACAGCAGCGCGCCAACCTTGTCCGCGATCTGACGGAAGCGCGGGAAGTCCAGGGTCTTCGAGTAAGCGGAGAACCCGGCGACGATCATTTTCGGTTTGCACTCAACGGCCAGACGCTCGACTTCGTCGTAGTCGATCAGCCCGGTGTCGGTGTTGATGCCGTACTGCACGGCGTTGTAGAGCTTGCCCGAAGACGACACTTTCGCGCCGTGGGTCAGGTGACCGCCGTGGGCCAGGCTCATGCCGAGAATGGTGTCGCCCGGCTGGATCAGCGCCAGGTACACCGCGCTGTTGGCCGAAGAACCGGAGTGCGGCTGGACGTTGGCGTAATCGGCGCCGAACAGTTGCTTGGCGCGTTCGATCGCCAGCGCTTCGACTTTGTCCACGTGCTCGCAGCCGCCGTAGTAGCGCTTGCCCGGATAGCCTTCGGCGTATTTGTTGGTCAGGCCACTGCCTTGCGCCTGCATGACGCGCTTGCTGGTGTAGTTCTCCGACGCGATCAGCTCGATGTGATCTTCCTGACGTTGCTCCTCGGCATTCATCGCCGCCAGCAGTGCATCGTCGTAACCCTGGATCTGGTCTTGCTTGCTGAACATCGCGTCTCTCCCAGCGGCATCTGTGCGCCATTCGTCTCGGTAAGGCACCGGCAATCGCAGCGGTGCCCTTTGATGCGATGGTATGGCCGGCTTCGAGTGGTCAAATGCCTGCGGGCGCCACGCAAAGGTGCGTTTACGACATGGCTGGAAATGACTGGACAATGCGTTCCCCTGTAGGAGCTGCCGAAGGCTGCGATCTTTTGACTTTGACTTTGAAGATCAAAAGATCGCAGCCTTCGGCAGCTCCTACAGGGGTTATGCGATCAACTGGCGGGCGGCGAGCAGCAGGAGGAAATGCGCCGGATAAAGCGCATACGCCCAGCGCCGCATCGCTGGCGGCTGAAGGTGTCGCAGATGTCGCAACAGGAACATTCCCAGCACTGGCGCAAACAGACACGTCGCCAGACCGAGAATCGCCACGCAGTTGCCGAACCGCGCCGATTCGAGCAACACCTGCCATTGGTTCGCCGCCAGACAGACCAGCCCCGGCAACAGACTGAAATACAACGGCCGCCGAAATATCAGCAGCATCGCCAACGGCAGCAGCACGCCGAAGAAACCGAACATCAGCCGATCTGAAAAAAACGCCCCAGCTACCAGCGCGGCCAATGCGAGCAACCGCGAAATCGATGCCGAATCCTGCCAACCCCGCGCCACCAGCAGCCCCAACGCCAGAGTCGGCATCACGTTCAACGTGTCAGGCTCGGGAATGTACAAGCGGTAAGGAATTTCACTGATGGCACTGAACAGCAACAGCCAGCCCAGATATCGCCACTCCATCTTCCGCGAACCGTCGCGCGCCAGATTCGCCGCCATCGCCAGGCAAAACCATGGAAACGCCAAGCGACCTGGCACAAACAGCCAGTCGACGGAGAAGCCGACATATCGCAGATGATCGAGCAACATGCTCAGCAGCGCCAACCACTTGAGCAGGTCCAGCGCACCGTCGCGTTGGCTCAGGTGCATAATCGGCCCATAAACTGGTAATTTTCCCCACCCGACATTGCATGTGCTCCCCGGAAGATCTTCGGTAAAGTGCGCATCCTCATTGACCACGAGCCTTCACAAGAGTCTCGATTACGGAAGCCGGCCATGACCGACAAGAGCCAACAATTCGCCAGCGACAACTATTCCGGTATCTGCCCTGAAGCCTGGGCAGCCATGGAACAGGCCAACCACGGCCACCAGCGCGCTTACGGCGACGATGAATGGACCGCCCGTGCGGCCGATCATTTCCGCAACCTGTTCGAAACCGACTGCGAGGTGTTCTTCGCCTTCAACGGCACCGCCGCCAACTCGCTGGCCCTGTCGTCGCTGTGCCAGAGTTACCACAGCGTGATCTGCTCGGAAACCGCCCACGTCGAAACCGACGAATGCGGCGCCCCGGAATTTTTTTCCAACGGCTCGAAGCTGCTGATCGCCGGCACCGAAAACGGCAAGATCACCCCGCAATCGATCCGCGAAGTCGCGCTCAAACGCCAGGACATTCACTACCCGAAACCGCGTGTAGTCACCCTGACCCAGGCCACCGAAGTCGGCAGCGTCTACACCCCGGAAGAAGTCCGCGCCATCAGCGCCACCTGCAAGGAGCTGGGCCTGCACCTGCACATGGACGGCGCGCGTTTTTCCAACGCCTGCGCATTCCTCGGTTGCTCACCCGCCGATCTGACCTGGAAGGCGGGCGTCGATGTGCTGTGCTTCGGCGGCACCAAAAACGGCATGGCGGTGGGCGAGGCGATCCTGTTCTTCAACCACAAACTGGCCGAAGACTTCGATTACCGCTGCAAACAGGCCGGGCAACTGGCGTCGAAAATGCGCTTTCTCTCGGCGCCATGGGTCGGCATTCTGGAAAACGGCGCCTGGCTCAAATACGCCCGCCACGCCAACCACTGCGCGCAACTGCTGGCGGAACTGGTCAGCGACATTCCCGGCGTCGAACTGATGTTCCCGGTCCAGGCCAACGGCGTGTTCCTGCAACTGTCGGAGCCGGCCATTGCCGCGCTGACTGCGAAGAACTGGCGTTTCTACACCTTCATCGGCAAGGGCGGCGCACGGTTCATGTGCTCATGGGACACCGAAGAAGAACGCGTGCGCGAACTGGCGCGCGACATTCGCGAAGTCATGTCGGCCTGATTCCTCTCCAGGGACGCATTCCCATGCTCAGCGAGGGAATGCATCCCGGGACGCTCCGCGTTCCAGCACCACCATTATCGACACGGTCAAGACCGCTATGACGCAGAGCGTCAGTGGCTGCATTCCCACGCAGAGCGTGGGAATGATCTTTGGAGCGGAATGACTTTTCCCACCGTGATACCAGAAGCCTCTTCTAGCACAATCATTTCGCCCGCCTCATCCTGATCGTTCCCACGCTCCGCGTGGGAACGCCTCCCGGGACGCTCCGCGTTCCATCTCCGTCGCACCGCAAGATTCAAGGATCGAATCCCATGGGCCGCAGCCGCTATACGATTACCGAAACCGACAAGCCGCATTTCCTCACTTGCACAGTTATGGAGTGGTTGCCGTTATTCATTCGTCCATACATCGTTGAGCACCTGCTCAACTGCTGGCGTTATCAACAGACCCACCATGACTTGAAACTGTACGGCTACGTGATTCTGGAAAACCACCTGCACTTCGTCGCCCACGCACCCGATCTGGGCAAATGCCTCAGTCAGTTCAAATCATTCACCGCGCGACAGATCATCAACGACTTGCAAACCAAAGGCGCCGACAAAGCCTTGCAGCGTCTGCGCTTCAGCAAGCGTGCGCACAAACATGACCGGGTGTATCAGCTGTGGCAGGAAGGCGCGCACGCGGAGATGGTCTACAGCGAATCAGTGATGCGTCAGAAGCTTGAATACATCCACAACAATCCGGTGAAACGCGGGTATGTGGATCTACCGGAGCATTGGCGTTACTCGAGTGCCAGGGACTACGCGGGAATCGAGGGTATGATCGAGGTTCAGCGCTGGTATTGAAAGGGAACGCGGAGCGTCCCGGGCGGCATTCCCACGCAGAGCGTGGGAACGATCAGCTAGCCAAGTTCAAGCCTGTTTAAAACTCAATCCGCACATCCCCCTTCGGCACGCTGCAGCACGACAGGATGAACCCCTCGGCCTCGTCTTCCTCGGTAATCCCGCCGTTGTGTTCCATCTCCACTTCGCCGCCCAGTTTCATCACCTTGCATGTTCCGCAAATGCCCATGCCGCAGGCTTTGGGGATCATCAGGCCGAGTTTGGCGGCGGCTGCGTGCACGGTTTCGCCCGGGCCGACACGGATGCTCTTGCCAGAAGCGGTGAATTCGACCTGGTGCAGATCCGCCGCGTCGATTTCCGGCGCATCGGCGGCTTGCTCGGCCTGCTCCACCGCGTCGGCACGCGCCTCGGGTGGCGTGGCGCCGAAAGATTCTTCGTGATAGCGCGACATGTCGTAGCCGGCCGCTTCCAGCAAGCGCTTGACTGCGGTCATGTACGGCGTCGGGCCGCAGCAGAACACTTCGCGTTCGAGGAAATCCGGCACCATCAGTTCGAGCATCTTGTGATTCAGATAACCGCGATAACCGGCCCATGGCTCACCGAGGCCGTGCTTCTCACAGATCAGGTGCAGGCTGAAGTTGTCGATCCGCGACGCCATGTGCTCGAGCTCGCGGTGGTAAATGATGTCTTTCGGCGAGCGCGCGCTGTGCACGAAGGTCATGTCGACGTTGGCGTTGGTGTCGTAGAACCAGCGCGCCATCGACATGCACGGGGTGATGCCGACGCCGCCGCTCAAATACAGAACCTTCGGGCTCGGAAAGTCGATCGCGTTGAACAGCCCGACCGGGCCGTGCACCGCCAGCTCCTGACCTTCATGCAGGGTGTCGTGCAACCAGTTCGAGACCTTGCCGCCCGGCACGCGTTTGATTGTCACAGAGAAGCTGTACGGCACCGACGGCGAGCTGGAAATCGTGTACGAGCGCATGATCGGCTGGCCTTCGATTTCCAGCTCCAGGGTGACGAACTGCCCCGGCTTGAAGAAGAACAGGATCGGCTGGTCGGCCATAAAGCAGAAGGTGCGCACATCCCAGGTTTCCTGGATGACTTTGACGCAACGGACAATGTGTCGGCCATTGGCCCAGGTCTGGGTGGTGACCGGATTCAGGAAGCTGTTGGACATGCTGTTCTCCACGGCCGACTGTCGGCCTCTTGTCGGCGATTCTGCGTATAGCGCAGACCGTGCGTTTACCTATCCGCGACATTGACATACTTATCGCGACCAGCCCTTGAACACCGGGGCTTGCGCGTCGGGAACAGATTGCACCATGTCGCCCATGGATAAGGTTCGGGGCAGCGCCGGCCCCACACTCGCCCCAACACAAGACGATTTCTTTACACCTTGCGTAGCAACCGTTTTGCAGCACACCTGATCAGCCACTTTCGCCGGCCACGCAGAGGGCCATGAGGATTACATCGATGGACGTCACCGCAAAAATCAGCCTGGGCGATCCGCTGGAACCCGCACGCAAGGCCACCGCACAAATGCTCCAGGAACGCGAGCGGACCTTTTCCCTGCCGCAGCCGTTCTACAGCGACGAGCGCCTGTTCGATATCGACATGCAGGAGATCTTTCAGAAAGAGTGGTTGATCGCCGGCATGACCTGCGAAATCCCGGCCAAGGGCAACTACCTGACTTTGCAGATCGGCAAGAACCCGATCATCGTCATTCGCGGCGCCGAAGGTGTGGTGCATGCCTTCCACAACGTCTGCCGCCACCGTGGCTCGCGCCTGTGCACCAGTGAAAAAGGCAAGGTCGCGAAACTGGTCTGCCACTACCACCAGTGGACGTATGAACTGGACGGGCGCCTGCTGTTCGCCGGCACCGAGATGGGCGCCGACTTCGACATGAAGCAGTACGGCCTCAAACCGGTGAACGTGAAAACCGCCGGTGGCTACATCTTCATCAGCCTGGCGGAAAACCCGCCGGCCATCGATGATTTCCTGTCGACGCTCAACCACTACATGGAACCGTACGACATGGAGAACACCAAGGTGGCGATCACCACCACCTTGATGGAAAAGGCCAACTGGAAACTGGTGCTGGAAAACAACCGCGAGTGCTACCACTGCAACGCGTCGCACCCGGAGCTGCTGAAGACCCTGCTGGAGTGGGACGACGTCACCGACCCGCGCGCCGATCAGGCGTTCAAGGATCACGTCGCCGCCTCCGCTGCGGCTTGGGAAGCCGAGAAGATTCCGTACGCCCACGCCAGCTTCGGCCTGCGCAACCGCATCGTGCGCATGCCGCTGCTCAAAGGCACCGTGTCGATGACCCTCGATGGCAAGCAGGGCTGCGCCAAATTGATGGGCCGGATCAAGAACCCGGATCTGGGCTCGATGCGCATCCTGCACCTGCCGCATTCGTGGAACCACTGCATGGGCGACCACATCATCGTCTTCACCGTGTGGCCGATCAGCGCCCAGGAAACCATGGTTACCACCAAGTGGCTGGTGCACAAAGACGCGGTGGAAGGTGTCGATTACGACGTTGAGCGCATGCGTCAGGTGTGGGACGCGACCAACGATCAGGACCGGCGTCTGGCTGAAGAAAACCAGCGCGGGATCAACTCCACGGCCTACCAGCCAGGGCCTTACTCGAAGACTTACGAGTTTGGCGTGGTCAACTTCGTCGATTGGTACAGCGAGCGGATGCTGAACAACCTCGGGGCCGAGCCTGCGCCTTATCTCAAAGGCGTACCGGTTCAGGGCTGATCAAGAGCAAAAGATCGCAGCCTTCGGCAGCTCCTACAGCTGGAATGCATTCCAGCTGTAGGAGCTGGCTTGCTCGCGAAGGCGTCCTGCCAAATACCACACCCCAAAAGCAGATTGCACAATTTCTGATCAACCACCCCCCACCCATACCCACCAAGCCCTCCAGCCGTCCGTGAACAAGTTATCCACATGCCCACCCACAGCAAATGGGGGTAACTGTGTGTGAGTCGGAAATTATCCTGCTGATTTGCAAAGAAAAACCGTGACTTTTGCAAAAGCACGGATCGCCCAAACGACTGATTGTTTTTTGATCAGCTCACTGTAAGCCACGCAGAATAAGGCCCGTAGCGGGTAGCGAACACCTTATCCACAGAAGCGCCAACAGAGAACGGGGGTAACTTTGTCTCGTCTGTGGAAAAGCGCATGAAACTCGGGAAAAACCCGCGCTCAAGAGTATTTCGTTGCAGCAGAGCTTCATTTGAGCAAAATATGAGCAATTCTTTGGAGGCCTCGATTTATAAGGCTCTTGGCAGACGACGAACATCTTATCCACAGAGGCGCCAACAGAGATTGGGGGCAACTCGAAGCGTTATCGCGTGGAAAACTCTGTAAAAACCGCCACTTAGATTGATTGTTTTTTGATCTGAGGCCTGTAAGCCGCGGCGGATATGGCTTGCAGTGAGGGACGAACACGTTATCCACAGACTGACCAACAGCGATTGTGTGTAACCCCTCAGGAGTGGATAACCTGATTCATGCTCGGTACATCAAATGGGCTTCGCCCGTTACCCGTATCATCGGATGGGGAACAACTTGGCAGGTTTTGACAATGCCGAAGCCATGACGCTCATAAAAGCGGCGCGCGCCAGTGTTGGCCGCATAGTCGATCAGGCTCAGACCATTCAGTCCGAACTGCTCGGCGCGCTTCTTGGCATGCCGAAGAAACTGCACACCCAACCCTTGGTTGCGCCAGCCTTCGTGCAGCGCCAGGCTGGAGATGTACAACGAATCCAGCACTTCCATATCCGCATACGGCGCCAGTACCGGATCGGTGGGCGGCGTCGGTTCAGGATCTTCGCGCATGGCGTAACTGTGCATCATGCCAACGACGCCCCCTTCCGCCTCGGCGATGAGACAGTTCTGCCAGGAAAAATCCACATCGTCGCGGGCATAACGTCGCTCCCCGACGTCCAGCAGCGCCTCTCCGGGCGCCGCCAACTGGCTCCAGATGTAATCCGAAGCGCCCTCCGACGAAATCTGAAACAAACGTGCGATATCGCGCGCATCCGTGCGACGGGCAGGTCGAAACTCAACAGCCATTCACTTGACTCCTCGCGTTCGAGTTGGGGGTTTTAACCTGTGGTTGAAGCTGATCGCAAAGGAATGCGGAGGTTTTTCCATGTCAACAAATGACAGCCTGCCGAACACGCACCTGTGGGAGCGGGCTCGCTCGCGAAGAGGCCGAGTCAGTCAACATCAATGTCGCCCGACACACTGCTATCGCGAGCAAGCCCGCTCCCACAAGGAATTGGGTGCAGTGTCAGCGGACAACACCTTCTTCGATGAGGAGTTTGAGAATCGCTTCGGCACCCGCCTGCGCAGTGACGCCTTTGAGCACCTGCCCCCCGCCGCCACTGGCTTTTGCAGTAGCGGCTTTCATCCGGTCGGCGCCGCTCTTGGCCTTGATCACCTTCAAACGCTTGGGCCGTGGCTTGGCCGGCTGCAGGATGGCGACGGCCAACAATGGGTCCTCGACCACTTCAACGTCATCGGCGGCCAATTCGCCCCGCCGTGCCGGGCCATAAGCACTTTGCCGAGGCTTCGGCGCGGCGTTATCCACAGTCGCCAGAAACGGCAGTTTCACCTTCAAGCGCCGCCGCTGCCCGCGCGGCAACGCTTGCAGAACCAACGCCGAGCCGTCATTGATCGATTCGACCTGCGCCAGGCCCACCACCAGTGGCCAGCCCAGACTTTCAGCCAGCAGGAACGGCAACATCCCCGAGCCTTCCCCGGTTTCCGCCTGGCTGCCGGTCAGCACCACCTGCGCGCCGGCATCGCGCAGGTATGCGGTCAGCGCCGGCAACGCATCAGCGCCAGCCGGTTGTTCAAGCACGTGCATCTGCTCCAGGCCCATGCCCAAATACGCACGCAATGCCGGTTCGGCAACATCACCGGCGTGCAGCACTTGCAGGTTATCCCCAGCCAGTTGCAGGCCCAGTTCCACCGCGCGCGCATCCTGATCGGCGCGCCGTGGCCGACCCGAGGTCGGGTGAGCGCCGATTGAAACCAGACTGATAACGTTCGTGTTCATAGGGTTTCCTTAAGCCGCATCGCGCTTGGCGTCGTTGCGGTAAGCCGCGACCGCTTCGATCAACGCTTGCAGAATCGCTGCGCTTTCGCCGATCACTGAAAGATCGGCGCGTTTGATCATGTCGCAACCCGGATCGAGGTTGATCGCCACCACCTTGTCGCAGGCGCCAATGCCTTGCAGATGCTGGATCGCTCCGGAGATACCCACGGCGACATACACCCGAGCGGTGACCCAGGTGCCAGACGCACCGACCTGGCGATCACGGGCCATGAAACCATCGTCCACGGCGACCCGCGACGCGCCCTCGGTGGCGCCGAGTGCAGCGGCGGTTTCGTGGAACAGCGACCAGTCCTTCACGCCGTTGCCACCGGAGAAAATGAATTCGGCTTCGGCCATCGGAATCGCGCCCGGGTCCACCGCTACGGCGCCGAGATCTTCGATTCGCGACAGGCTGCGCGCCACGCTTGTGGATAACTCCACTGGCAACGCTTCGTGACGGGTTTCGCTGACCGGCTCGGCGCATTCGGCAGCGGCCAGAATCAACCGCGCCACCGGACGAGCGAGGTCTTGCAGCCCGGCGCCAGCGCGGCCGATGCACTGCTGATCCTTGACTTGCCAGACCCGCGTTGCCGGGCGTTCGCCCAGTGCCGCAGCAAAGCGCCGGCCGAGTTCGCCGCCACCGCTGCGACTGTCCGGCAGCAGCCAGTGGCGCGGACTGAACTGGTTATCCACAGCCCGCAGCCCTTGCACCCGTTGTTCCGGTGCATAACCGCTGAACTCGTCGCCCTCGAGTACCAGCAAGCGGTCGACGCCGGCGGTTTCGAAAGCGGATTCCTTGTGCTCACCAAACACCACCGCCAACACCGCACCGTCCGTGCCGGCCAGTTGATGGGCAAGACCAAGCAAGTCGCGATCGTGGCTGCTCAGGCGGCCGCCGACCATGTCGGGCACCACGCTGATGTAAAACGCCGGCGCTGGCACCTGATGCAACGGCAACTGGACTTCAACCGTGGCCGAACGCTTGACCGCCCCGCCCTGCTGCGCGCCGCTGCGGTCAATGCGTTTGATGCCGTTAGGGCCGATAAAACCCATGCCGTGCAGATTCTTGCGGATGACGCCATTGGGCCCCATCCAGCTGTGTTGCGCCGGTTGCATCGCCGCGTGCAGCGGGTGCAGACGGTTGCGCGCGATCCATTCGGCGCGCGGGTCGCGGCGGATAATGTCGCTCATCAATGCACCTCCGCAGGTTCACGTTTGGCCGGTGTCGCCGGTTTGCTAGGCGCGGCGTCTTCGAGCAGCGCGTCGGCGACCAGCTCGGCAATGTCCTTGATCAGCGGACGCGGTTCGACCACGCCTTCGAGCATCGCCGTGCACTGTGGACAACCCACGGCCACCAGTTCGGCGCCGGTCTCGCGGATGTCGTCCATGCGCATATCGGGAATGCGCTGTTTGCCCGGAATGTCCGTGATCGGCGCGCCACCGCCACCGCCACAGCAGCGCGAGCGGAAACCGGAGCGCTGCATCTCTTTGACTTCGATGCCGAGCGCGCGCAGCACTTCGCGCGGCGCTTCGTACTCGCCGTTGTAGCGGCCCAGGTAGCACGGGTCGTGATAGGTCACGCTGTTGCCTTTGTGCTGCCCGAGGTTGAGCGCGCCGGCCTGAATGATCTCGGCCATGTAGGTGCTGTGGTGCTGCACCAGATAGTTGCCGTCGAAGGCGCAGTACTCGTTTTTCAGCACGTGGAAACTGTGTGGATCGCAGGTGACGATGCGGTTGAAGCTGTATTTGGCCAGGGTCTGGATGTTGCGCTTGGCCAGCAACTGGAACGTGGCTTCATCGCCGAGACGCCGTGCCACATCACCGCTGTCGCGTTCTTCGAGGCCGAGCACGGCAAAGTCGATTTTCGCCGCCTTCAGCACCTTGACGAAGGCACGCAAGGTGCGCTGGTTGCGCATGTCGAAGGCGCCGTCGCCGACCCAGAACAGCACGTCGGTGGATTGCTTCTCGCTGAGCAGATTGAGGTTCAGGTCCGCTGCCCAGTTCATCCGCCCGCCCGGGGCGAAACCGCCGGGGTTGTCGGTGGCGATGAGGTTTTCGAGCACTTCGGCGCCCTTGTTCGGCGTCGCGCCTTTTTCCAGGGTCAGATGCCGGCGCATGTCGACGATCGCATCGACGTGCTCGATCATCATCGGGCATTCTTCAACGCAGGCGCGGCACGTGGTGCACGACCACAGGGTTTCGGCATCGACCAGGCCGTTGACGATCGGTTGATGCGGATTGCCGCCGTGTTCGCCGATCGGTTTGCCTGGATACGGGCTACCGGCGAATTTGGCATCGGTGCCGCCCGCGAGGCCGACGACCATATCCTGGATCAGTTTTTTCGGGTTCAACGGCTGGCCGGCGGCGAACGCCGGGCACGCCGCTTCGCACTTGCCGCACTGCACGCAGGCGTCGAAACCGAGCAACTGGTTCCAGGTGAAATCCTTGGGTTTTTCAACGCCCAGCGGCGCATCGGGATTGTTCAGATCCAGCGGCTTCAAACCGGTCGAGCGCCCGCCACCGAAACGTTCCGGGCGGCGGTGCCAGGCCAGATGCAGGGCACCGGCGAAGGCGTGTTTCATTGGCCCGCCCCAGGTCATGCCGAAGAACAGTTCCGACACGCCCCACAACACGCCAATACCGAGAATGGCGGCGAGCACCCAACCGCCGAAGTTTTCCGGCAGGATCCCGGCCACCGGCAGGGTCACCAGGAAAAACGACGCGGAGAAGGCCAGCAGGCTTTTCGGCAGGCGCATCCAAGGGCCTTTCGACAGACGTGCAGGCGGATTGACGCGGCGCAGGTACATGAAGATCGCGCCGACGAACATTACTGCCGACATCAGCAACAAGGCGTAACCGAGGATGCGGTTATGCAGGCCGAAACCGTGCACCAGAATCGCCAGCACGATCGACGCCACCGCACCGCCCGCCGTGGCGACGTGGGTGTTGGCAATGTATTTGTCCCGCGCCACGACGTGGTGCAGGTCGACCATGTAGCGCTTGGGCATGGCCAGCAGACCGCCGAGCAGATCGACCTTCGCCGCCCGCCCCAGGCGCCACATGTTCATCCGCCGCAACGCGCCGAGGACAGCAAGGCCCAAGGCTGCGAACAACAGGATTGGAAGAAGGGTGTTCAACATGGTGAAGCTCCCAAAGACCACACAGGTCTACCGTCAAACTGGCCCGTAATGTGGGAGCGGGCTTGCTCGCGAAGGCGGCGTGTCAGTCGATGCATCCAGTGCCTGGTACATCGCTTTCGCGAGCAAGCCCGCTCCCACATTTGACCGAGTTCACCTCGTTAGAAATCCTTGCAGAGTCGCAGGGCGTCATAGATCGCGGCGTGGGTATTACGCTGCGCCACGCAGTCGCCGATACGGAACAGCAAGTAGCCGTCGCCCGCTTCGCTCAGCGAAGGTTGCGGCTGGATCGCGAACAGCGCTTCGACGTCGATCTGGCCCTTGTTGCGCGAGCCGTCCTTGAGGGCGTAGTAGATCTCCTCGTCCGGGCGCACGCCGTTTTCGACGACCACCTGATCGACCACCCGCTCCTCTTTCGCGCCGGTGTATTCGTTCTCCAGCACCGCGATCAGCTTGTCGCCTTCGCGGTAGACCTTCTCCAGCATCATGTCGCCGGTCATGATCACTTCTTTCGGGTACATGCTGCGGTAGTAGGTCGGGAACGACGTACCGCCAATCGCCACGCCCGGCTTGATGTCGTCGGTGACGATCTCGACCTGGCTGCCCTTGTCCGCGAGGAAGTCGGCGACCGACATCCCGGTGAACTCGCAAATGGTGTCGTAGACCAGCACGTTCTTGCCCGGCGCGACCTTGCCGTCGAGCACGTCCCAGCTGCTGACCACCAGCCCTTCGGCGGCGCCCCAGTGCTCGTTCTGCTCAAGGTACGGGTGGCCGCCGACCGCCAGCACCACCACGTCCGGACGCAGGTCCATGATGGTGTCGGCATCCGCCGCCGTGCCCAGGCGCAGATCGACTTTCAGCCGCGCCAGTTCCAGCTGGAACCAGCGGGTGATGCCGGCGATCTGGTCGCGCTGCGGTGCTTTCGATGCGGTGGTGATTTGCCCGCCGATGAATTCTTTTTTCTCGAACAGGGTCACGTCGTGGCCACGCTCGGCAGCTACGCGTGCGGCTTCCATCCCGGCCGGGCCGGCACCGACGATCACCACCTTGCGTTTCGGCCCGGTGGATTTCTCGATGATGTGCGGCACGCCCATGTATTCACGGGAGGTCGCGGCGTTCTGGATGCACAGCACATCGAGACCCTGATACTGACGGTCGATGCAATAGTTGGCGCCGACGCACTGTTTGATCTGGTCGATCTGGCCCATCTTGATCTTGGCGATCAGGTGCGGGTCAGCGATGTGCGCGCGGGTCATGCCGACCATATCGACGTAACCGCCTTCAAGGATGCGCGTGGCCTGGTTCGGGTCCTTGATGTTCTGCGCGTGCAGCACCGGCACCTTGACCACTTCCTTGATCCCGGCAGCCAGGTGCAGGAACGGCTCCGGTGGATAACTCATGTTCGGAATAACGTTGGCCAGGGTGTTGTGCGTATCGCAACCCGAGCCGACCACGCCGATGAAATCGAGCATGCCGGTGTCGTCGTAATACTTGGCGATCTGCTTCATGTCCTCGTGGGACAAACCGTCCGGGTGGAACTCGTCACCGCACAGGCGCATGCCGACGCAGAAATCGTCACCGACCTCGGCGCGCACGGCTTTGAGTACTTCGAGACCGAACTTCATCCGCCCTTCGAAGCTGCCGCCCCATTCATCGGTGCGCTTGTTGACGCGCGGGCTCCAGAACTGGTCGATCATGTGCTGGTGCACGGCCGACAGTTCGACGCCATCGAGGCCACCAGCCTTGGCCCGGCGCGCAGCCTGGGCGTAGTTGCCGATCACTCGCCAGATCTCTTCCGGCTCGATGGTTTTGCAAGTGGCGCGGTGCACCGGTTCACGGATGCCCGATGGCGACATCAGGGTCGGCCAGTTGAAACCGTCCCAGCGCGAGCGACGGCCCATGTGGGTAATCTGGATCATGATCTTGGCGCCATGCTTGTGCATGGCGTCGGCCAGATTCTGGAAGTGCGGAATGATCCGGTCGGTGGACAGATTGACCGAACTCCACCATTCCTGCGGGCTGTCGATCGCCACCACGGACGAACCGCCGCAGATGGCCAGGCCGATGCCGCCCTTGGCTTTCTCTTCGTAGTATTTGACGTAGCGGTCGGTGGTCATGCCGCCGTCAGTCGCGTAGACCTCGGCGTGCGCGGTGCTGAGCACGCGGTTGCGGATGGTCAGTTTGCCGATCTGGATCGGCTGGAACATTGCTTCGAAAGCCATTTCACGGTCCTCGGCTTACAACGGCTTGACGGTGAACAAGCCGTCATCGTGGCCCTCTTCGGAGCCTCCGTAGACTTGTTCGGCCACAGTGCGAATCTTGCTGCCACGCGCTTCGAGGATCTGGTCCATGGCGCCGGCAAACCAGCCCGTGAACATGTAGTCGACCTTGCGCCCGACCTTGCCGTAGACATAGACGAACGCCGAGTGCTCGAGCTTGACGCTGGCGGTGCCTTTGTCGAGGTCGATGTCCTGGATCTTGAACAGACCCCAGCCGCGCTGCGACAGGCGCTTCATGTAGTGCTCGAACACCGCGACGCCTTCCAGGCCATGGCATTCGGCTTCCTTTTCACACCAGTGCCAGGCGGATTTGTAGCCGGCCTTGTAGAGGATTTCGGCGTAGGCGTCAGCGCCCAATACTTCTTCGATGCCCATGTGGTTGTTGACGAAAAAGTGACGCGGCACATACAGCATTGGCAGGGCGTCGGAGGTCCAGACACCGGTCTCGCTGTCGACTTCGATAGGCAATTGCGGGGCGATCTTGGCCATGGAAACTTAACTCCAGAAAATTTTGTGTGTTGCCCCCGGCGCGGATGGCCGCGGGAAAGGATTCAGAAGTGCGGCGGCTTATTCGCCCCAAACATCTTTCAAAACGTTCACCCAGTTCTCACCCATGATCTTGCGTACCACGCGTTCGGAATGGCCGCGCTTGAGCAGGGTTTCGGTGAGGTTGGGGAATTCGCCGACGGTGCGGATGCCCAGCGGGTTGATGATCTTGCCGAAGCTGGTCAGGCGGCGGGCGTAGCCCTTGTCATGGGTCAGGTACTCGAAGAAGTCCTGGCCGTGGCCCTGAGTGAAATCGGTGCCGATGCCGATGGCGTCTTCGCCGACGATGTTCATGGTGTATTCGATGGCTTCGGCGTAATCGTCGATGGTCGAATCGATACCCTTGGCGAGGAACGGCGCGAACATGGTCACGCCGACGAAACCGCCGTGGTCGGCAATGAACTTCAACTCTGCGTCGGACTTGTTGCGCGGGTGCTCTTTGAGGCCCGACGGCAGGCAGTGCGAATAGCAGACCGGTTTTTTCGATTCGAGAATGACTTCTTCAGATGTCTTGGAACCGACGTGGGACAGGTCGCACATGACGCCGACGCGGTTCATCTCGGCGACGATTTCACGACCGAAACCCGACAGGCCGCCGTCGCGTTCGTAGCAACCGGTGCCAACCAGATTCTGCGTGTTGTAGCACATCTGCACGATGCCGACGCCGAGCTGCTTGAACACCTCGACATAGCCGATCTGGTCTTCGAAGGCGTGGGCATTCTGGAAGCCGAAGAGGATGCCGGTCTTGCCCTGTTCCTTGGCGCGACGAATGTCAGCGGTGGTGCGCACCGGCATCACCAGGTCGCTGTTCTCGCGGATCAGCTTCTGGCTGGCGGCAATGTTGTTCACGGTCGCCTGAAAGCCTTCCCACACCGACACCGTGCAGTTGGCCGCCGTCAGACCGCCCTTGCGCATGTCTTCAAACAGCTCGCGGTTCCATTTGGCAATGATCAGACCGTCGATAACGATGCTGTCGGCGTGTAATTCGGCTGGGCTCATCAGGCGTCCCCTTGTTGGCGATTCATGCGCCGAATCGTCTGCCGGCGCTTTGGGGCCAGCATATGCCTAGGTGTCGGGGCGACCGGGTGCAAAAACGACAGGGGAATTGCCGAAAGCGTCAATCCGCGACAAAGGGTCGTGCCCCGCCCCGATCAGCTACCTGTTCAAGCCCGCGCGCTTGCGCCAGAATCTGCCGCAGCCTGCACCTACCCACGGATTAGAGCGACCCCAATGAAATCGATCTTCCTCGCCCTGGCATTGATTGCGACCGGCGTCCACGCCGCCGAAGAATCCGAGAACAACCCGTGCGACGCGGTGGAAAACGACATCCAGACCCTGGAATGCTCCGCCTACAGCCGCAGCACCGCCGAAGACCTGCTCAAGGACAACTACGCCAGCCTCAACGAACGCATGCAGGCCGCGTACGGCAAGAACCCGACGCAACTGGCCGACATCACCGCCAAACTGAAAACCGCCCAGCAGCAATGGCTGAAAACCCGCGACGCCGATTGCGCAGTGGAAGCGTTTCCGGCGACCGCAGGCAGCAAAGCGTTCACCATTGCGCAGAACGATTGTGTGGCGCGGATGAGTGATGAACGGTCGGAGTTTTTGGAGTCGATCGGGCAGGAGTGAGTGTTTGAGCTGTAAGCTGAACCTCTTAAGCCAGTCTAAGGATTCCCATGAACATCTGCGGCATTGAAATCAAAGGCAGCGAAGCGATCATCGCCGTGGCTGCGCTCGACGGTTCGACCTTGAGCCATGTCCCACTCGCCACGAAAAAGATTGCTCTGGATGACGATGACGAGGCGGCGAACGTGCGGCGGTTCGCGGCGCAGGTGGCGTCGTTTGTGCGCGAGAACTCGGTGGACCGGATTGCGATCAAGAAGCGCAGCAAGAAGGGTGAGTTTGCCGGAGGGCCGACGACGTTCAAGATTGAGGGCGTATTTCAGTTGCTGGATGGTTGTGAGGTGACGCTGCTGTCGCCGCAGACGATCAATGCGCAGGCCAAGAAGCACAATTTCGAGCTGCCGGGGACTTTGAACAAATATCAGCATGAGGCTTATAAAGCGGCGTGCTCGGCGTTGGTGAAAAAGTAACCAAGAGCAAGATCAAAAGATCGCAGCCTTCGGCAGCTCCTGCATTGGAATGCATTTCCCTGTAGGAGCTGCCGAAGGCTGCGATCTTTTGACTTTCAGGCCTGTGCGGTACGCCGATCCTCGCGCGGGCAGCGGGCGAAACGTGCGCGATAACTGCGGGTGAAATAAGACGGTGATTCAAAGCCGCAGGCAATGCTGACTTCCAGCACGCTCATGTCGGTCTGGCGCAACAGCTGCCGGGCCTTTTCCAGGCGCAAGCGCAGATAGAAATTACTCGGCGTATCGTTCAGATGCAGCCGGAACAAACGCTCCAGTTGCCGCCGCGTGACCTTGATCGACTCCGCCAGTTGCAGCGTGGTCAGCGGCGGTTCGCTGTGCTGCTCCATCTCGCCGATCACCTGCACCAGTTTCTTGTTGCTGATGCCGTAACGCGTGGCGACTTCCATGCGCTGGTGATCCTTGCGCGGGCGGATCCGCCCCAGCACAAATTGCTCGCTGACCTGAATCGCCAGTTGCGGGCCGTGGGCCTGGGCGATCAGGTCGAGCATCAAGTCGATAGAAGCCGTGCCACCCGCCGAAGTGATCCGCCGGCGGTCGATCTCGAACAGCTCCTGGGTCACGCTGAGCTGTGGATAAGATTCCCTGAACGCATCGATCGCCTCCCAGTGCAGGGTCAGGCGATAGCCGTCGAGCAGGCCTGCTTCGGCAATGACGAAGCTGCCGGTGTCGATACCACCGAGCGTCACACCTTCGTTGTCCAGCCGACGCAACCAGTGTTCCAGCATCGGCGTAACGAATTTCAGCGGCTCGAACCCGGCCACCACCAGCAAGGTCGCGCCTTTCTTCAGCGGCTCCAGCGCCGCATCGGCGTTGACCGACATGCCGTTGCTCGCCAGTACCGCGCCGCCATCGGCGCTGAGCACATGCCAGCGGTACAACTCGCCGCGAAAGCGGTTGGCCACGCGCAGCGGTTCGATTGCGGAGATAAAGCCGATGGCGGAGAACCCCGGCATCAGCAAAAAGTAGAAATCCTGAGACATGGGCGCACTCGGTTGGCGGGTCGCGTGGAACGTTGATACGCCGTTTGCCGGCGGCATTCAAGCGCGCAGGTCGCTACAGTGCAAATGCCAGTCGCCGCAGTGCGCTTTCACGGGCGCATAGCTGCGTAACTTGGCCTCACCGGTGCGCAGATGCCGGAAACCACAATAATCGAACTGCCGAGGAACCCGACATGAAACGACTGATCAGCAGCTGCGTTCTTGCACTCAGCGGTACCGCTTTCTTCAGCACCGGCGTGATGGCGGCCGAACCGGCGTCCTGCAAGAACGTGCGCATGGGCGTGGTCAACTGGACTGACGTGATCGCCACCAGTGCCATGACCCAGGTCCTGCTCGACGGCCTCGGCTATAGCACCAAACAGACCAGCGCCTCCCAGCAGATCATTTTCGCCGGAATTCGCGACCAGCGCCTGGACCTGTTCCTCGGCTACTGGAACCCGCTGATGACCCAGACCATCACGCCGTTCGTCGAAGCCAATCAGGTCAAAGTGCTCGAAGCACCGAGCCTGAAAGACGCCCGCGCGACCCTCGCCGTGCCGACTTATCTCGCCGACAAGGGTTTGAAAACCTTTGCCGACATCGCCAAATTCCAGAAAGAACTGGGCGGCAAGATCTACGGCATCGAGCCAGGCTCGGGCGCCAACACGCAAATCAAGGCAATGATCGCCAAAAACCAGTTTGGCCTCGGCAAGTTCCAGCTCGTCGAATCGAGCGAGGCCGGCATGCTCGCTGCAGTCGACCGCGCCGTGCGGCGCAAGGAAGCCGTGGTGTTCTTCGGCTGGGCACCGCACCCGATGAACGTCAATATCCAGATGACCTACCTGACCGGCAGCGAAGACGCCCTCGGCCCGAACGAAGGCATGGCCACGGTGTGGACGGTCACCGCGCCGAAGTACGCCGAGCAGTGCCCGAACATCGGCCGTCTGCTGACCAACCTGACCTTCACCGCCGAAGACGAGAGCCGGATGATGCAGCCGCTGCTTGACCACAAGGACGCTTTCGAATCGGCGAAGCAATGGCTCAAGGATCACCCCGAAGACAAGCAGCGCTGGCTCGAAGGGGTGACGACTTTCGATGGCAAACCGGCCGCTGAAAATCTGCAACTGACCAGCAAATAACCCCTCGATTGAAGAGCCGCTCACCCTGACCCTCTCCCCAAGGGAGAGGGGAATTTGACGACGCTTCGCAGCCCCGCCACGGGCTGCGAACAGACCCATCACGCCTGAAGGAAAACGCACCATGAACCACGACGTCATCATCACCTGCGCACTTACCGGTGCTGGCGACACGAGCGCCAAAAGTCCACACGTGCCGGTCACCCCGAAACAGATTGCCGCAGCAGCGGTGGAAGCGGCCAAGGCCGGCGCCACCGTCGTGCACTGCCATGTCCGCGATCCGCAGACCGGCAAGTTCAGCCGTGACGTGGCGCTGTACCGCGAAGTCATGGAGCGCATCCGCGAGGCGGACGTCGACATCATCGTCAACCTCACCGCCGGGATGGGCGGAGACCTGGAAATCGGCGCTGGCGAGAACCCGATGGAGTTCGGCCCGAACACCGATCTGGTCGGCCCGCTGACCCGTCTCGCCCACGTTGAGGAGCTGCTGCCGGAAATCTGCACCCTCGATTGCGGCACGCTGAACTTCGGCGACGGCGACACCATTTACGTCTCCACCCCGGCGCAACTGCGTGCCGGGGCCAAGCGCATCACCGAGCTGGGCGTGAAGGCCGAACTGGAGATTTTCGACACCGGGCATCTGTGGTTCGCCAAGCAGATGATCAAGGAAGGCTTGCTCGACAACCCGCTGTTCCAGCTGTGCCTGGGCATCCCGTGGGGCGCGCCGGCCGACACCACCACCATGAAAGCCATGGTCGACAACCTGCCGGCCGACGCGGTGTGGGCCGGTTTCGGCATCGGCCGCATGCAGATGCCGATGGCGGCGCAAGCAGTGCTGCTGGGCGGCAACGTGCGGGTCGGGCTTGAGGACAATCTTTGGCTGGACAAAGGCGTGCTGGCAACCAATGGGCAATTGGTTGAGCGCGCCACGGAAATCCTCAGCCGCCTCGGCGCTCGCGTGCTCACCCCGGCGGAAGGTCGCAAAAAAATGGGCCTGACCCAGCGCGGCTGATCCCATCACCCATTTCACCTGTAGGAGCTGCCGAAGGCTGCGATCTTTTGATTTTGATTTTTAGAAGCAAGATCAAAAGATCGCAGCCTTCGGCAGCTCGTACAGGGTCCTCGACCATCAGGGAATACCTATGCGCTTTATCACCGAAATCAAAACCTTCGCCGCGCTCGGCAGCGGTGTCATTGGCAGTGGCTGGGTCGCGCGCGCCCTCGCCCATGGCCTCGACGTGGTGGCCTGGGACCCGGCGCCCGGCACCGAAGCGGCACTGCGCCAACGCGTGGCCAATGCCTGGGGAGCTTTGGAAAAGAGCGGCCTGGCGCCGGGCGCCTCGCAGGATCGTCTGCGCTTTGTCACCACCATCGAGGAGTGCGTACGCGACGCCGATTTCATTCAGGAAAGCGCCCCCGAGCGGCTGGAGCTGAAACTCGATCTGCACAGCAAAATCAGCGCCGCGGCCAAACCCGATGCGTTGATCGGCTCCAGCACTTCAGGCCTGTTGCCGAGCGAGTTCTATGAGAGCTCGACGCACCCCGAGCGTTGCGTGGTCGGGCATCCGTTCAACCCGGTCTATCTGTTACCGCTGGTGGAAGTGGTCGGTGGCAAACACACCGCGCCCGAGGCAGTGCAAGCGGCGATGCAAGTCTACGAATCCCTCGGCATGCGCCCGCTGCATGTGCGCAAGGAAGTCCCCGGGTTCATCGCCGATCGCCTGCTCGAAGCGCTGTGGCGCGAGGCGCTGCACCTGGTCAATGACGGCGTGGCGACCACCGGCGAAATCGACGATGCGATTCGCTTTGGCGCCGGTTTGCGCTGGTCGTTCATGGGTACTTTTTTGACTTACACCCTGGCCGGTGGCGATGCCGGCATGCGTCACTTCATGGCGCAATTCGGCCCGGCGTTGCAATTGCCGTGGACGTATCTGCCCGCACCGGAGCTTACCGACAAGCTGATCGATGATGTGGTCGATGGCACCAGCGATCAGCTTGGCCGGCACAGCATTTCGGCGCTGGAGCGCTATCGTGATGATTGTCTGCTGGCGGTGCTCGAGGCGGTGAAAACCACCAAAGAGAAGCATGGGATGGCGTTCAGCGAGTAACCATTCAGCAGGTCTGGCCCCTACGCGAGCAAGCCCGCTCCCACATTGGTGTTGTGAACGACGCAGATCCAGTGTGGGAGCGGGCTTGCTCGCGAAGGCTGCAGTCCCGCCAACATCAACATCGGAGCCGTGCAATGCCCCACCTCACCACCTACCAAACCACCATCATCGCCGACTGGGTCGACTACAACGGCCACCTGCGCGATGCCTTCTACCTGCTGATCTTCAGCTACGCCACCGACGCGCTGATGGATCGTCTCGGCATAGACAGCAACAACCGCGAAGCCAGCGGCCATTCGCTGTTCACCCTCGAACTGCACCTCAATTACCTGCACGAAGTGAAGCTCGACAGCGAGGTCGAAGTGCGTACGCAGATCATCGGCCACGACAACAAACGCCTGCATCTCTATCACAGCCTGCACAAGGTCGGTGATGCGCAGGAACTGGCCGGCAATGAACAGATGCTGCTGCACGTCGACCTCGCCGGCCCGCGCTCAGCGCCGTTCAGCCCCGATACGTTGCATCGCCTGCAAGCCATCGTCGCTGACCAGACCGACCTGCCCGCCCCTGCTTACATCGGCCGCGTGATCACGCTGCCACCCGCCCGGTAATCCCTTCGATCAGGAGCCGCCATGAATACCGCTGCCGCTGTTGCCGATTTTCGTACCTATCCGTTGATCAGCGCGCTGCGTGGCGTGCAGGGTCTGGCGGATCGCGTTGTCATCGAATGGGCCGACGGGCGTGTCAGCCCGTTTCACCACGTCTGGCTGCGCGACAATTGCCCGTGTGATCAATGTGTCTACAGCGTCACTCGCGAGCAGGTCTTTGAAAGCGTCGATGCCGCCGAGGATTTGCAACCGCTGGCCACGCGCATCGACACCGATGGCGGTCTGCGCCTCGACTGGGAAGACGGTCACCTCAGCCGCTTCGACCCGGGCTGGTTGCGCGCTCACGCCTATGACGACCAATCCCGCGCCGAGCGCCTGGCCGGTAAACCGCAAAACCGTTTGTGGCACAGCGATCTGCAGTTGCCGGTGTTCGAATACACCGCGCTGATGAACGACAACGCTGCACTGCTGCAATGGTTGCTCGCCGTGCGCGACATCGGCCTGACCCAAGTGCGCGGCGTGCCGACCGAGCCCGGCTCGCTGAAATCCATCGCGCAACGGATTTCCTTCATCCGCGAGAGCAATTTCGGCGTGCTGTTCAACGTGCAGTCCAAGGCCGATGCCGACAGCAACGCTTACACCGCATTCAACCTGCCATTGCACACGGATCTACCGACTCGTGAGTTGCAACCGGGGCTGCAATTTCTGCATTGCCTGGTGAATGATGCCGAGGGCGGCGAGAGTGTTTTCGTCGATGGCTTTGCGATCGCCGATGCCTTGCGTCAGGAGGATCCGCAGCTGTTTCAGGCCTTGTGTGAAATCCCCGTGGAATTTCGCAACAAGGATCGGCACAGCGACTATCGCTGCCTGGCGCCAATCATCGCTTTGGATGCGCTGGGCCGGGTGGCGGAAATTCGCATGGCCAATTTCCTGCGCGGGGCGTTCGATACGTCGGTGGCGCAGATGCCGTTGCTCTATCGAGCTTATCGACGCCTTATCGCGATGACCCGCGAGCCGCGGTTTCGGCTGGTGCAACGGCTCAATCCGGGGGAGTTGTGGTGCTTCGATAACCGCCGCACGTTGCATGCGCGCAATGCCTTTGATCCGGCCACCGGGGCGCGGCATTTTCAGGGCTGCTATGTCGATCGGGATGAGTTGTTGTCGCGGATTCTGGTGTTGCAGAGGTAGACCTGTGGGAAGCTGGCTTGCCAGCGATGGCGTCAGCTCGATCAACATCCCGACCCCTGATTCACAGGCAAAAAAAACTCCGATCAAGCCGTGACAGGATCGGAGCTGAGGAGGGTACTGTTGAGGAGCTGCCAGGCGAGGGTGACCAAACCTTCGTGAAGCGAGCTGGAGCCAGTGTGCCTACTCGCCAAGCCAGTCGATTAGCCGAAAACGACCTGTTCATAGTCGTCCCGGCCACCGCGACAAAACGCCCTTGCCGCGTCCGGTCGGGGCCACCAGAATCGAGCCAAGACCTCCGTTGCCACAGAAGGATTTGCGTGATGATGTACGCCGATTTGATTGACCAGGAAGATCTGTTGGGCCAGCTCAAGGCCTTGGGTATTCAGGTGCCGAGCGGTACCACCGCCGAGCAGGCCTGCGAGTGTGCAGTGCGCGGCCTGGACAATGTTCGCGCATTCGAACTGCGCAAGATGGTCAAGGACATGTACACCAGTGGCGCGAGCATTCAGCCGGCGGTGCGTCAGGCGATCGACAAGCAGTTGTTGCCGGCACTCGCGGACTATCAGCAAAGTCATAGCGCCTGACAGGTCCTCTTCGCGAGCAAGCCCGCTCCCACATTTGAAATGCATTCCAATGTGGGAGCGGGCTTGCTCGCGAAGAACGATGACTCGGTTTACAGCCTTACGCTGGCAAACGTCGACTCATTACGCGCCTGACTCAACGCCGACATCGGCCCCGACAGCGGCGACATCACGATGGCCTGCGGCAGTGGCAGCATTGCCACTTGCTGGGTGGTGTTGGAGCCGACGCGCTCGTCACGCGGCGGAATGCCGAAATATTCGCGGTAGCACTTGGAGAAATGCGGCGTAGAAACGAAACCGCACACCGACGCCACTTCGATGATCGACATCGGCGTCTGCTTGAGCAGTTGCCGGGCGCGGATCAGCCGCAGCTTCAGGTAATAACGCGACGGCGAGCAGTGCAGGTATTTCTGGAACAGCCGCTCCAGCTGTCGACGCGACACCGCGACATACACCGCCAGTTCATCGAGGTCGATCGGCTCTTCCAGATTGGCTTCCATCAGCGCAACGATTTCCTGCAGCTTCGGCTGGTTGGTGCCGAGCATGTGCTTGAGCGGCACGCGCTGGTGATCCTGTTCATTGCGGATGCGTTCATAGACGAACATTTCCGAGATTGCTGCCGACAATTCGCGGCCATGATCACGGCTGATCAGGTGCAGCATCATGTCCAGCGGCGCGGTGCCGCCGGAGCTGGTGAAACGGTTACGGTCGAGGGTGAACAGGCGTGTGCTCATGGCCACTCGCGGAAACGCTTCCTGCATCGCCGCCAGACATTCCCAGTGCACGCTGCAATCGAAGCCGTCGAGCAGGCCGGCGCAGGCCAGCGCCCAGCTACCGGTACACACCGCGCCAAGCCGCTTGGACTGGCGCGCCTGGCTTTGCAGCCAGGACACATGTTCACGGGTCACGGTGCGTTGAATGCCGACCCCGCCGCAGACGATAACAATGTCCAGTGGCGGGGCTTTGTGCATGGAGGCGTCGGGGGTGATCTGCAGCCCGTCACTGGCCCAGACCTGGCCGCCGTCAACGGTGAGGGTGCTCCAGCGATACAGCTCGCGACCGGACAACTGGTTGGCCATGCGCAGCGGCTCAACGGCGGACGCCAGGGAAATCAGCGTGAAATTGTCCAGCAGCAGAAAGCCGATGGATTGAGGCGCACGGTTCTGGGGTTGGGCCCCGGAGTTGAACGTCGTCATCGCGGTATCTCCTCACACAAAGCGGGTGGTGGCCTCAGGCGGAGGCTCTTGTTATTGCCGGCGTTCTCACAAGGGAAGCAGGCTTTGTTATGACAGAGCAATTGCCATGCCTAAAGTTGGATGGCCATTCAATAACTCCTGAAAACGACCTCGCGACGTGTCTATTCGAGACCTGCGAACAGGGCATTTCGAAGTGCCATCAAGCGTCGAGAACACCCTGCTCCGCGCTCCGTGAGCAGATCGGTAGCACTTGTGGGAACAGGCCTGCAGGGGATTCGTACAAAATGTAACCACAAGCACGGACGACGGACGGTCAGCTAACGACCGACAAGTCACAAGCGACATTGGCTCTTGTCTGATTGCGACGCGCCAAAACGTGGCGCGGTTAAATGGTGGTGTTCCTTTCGTGAGCAGTTTTGACTGGTCTGGCCCCTTCGCGAGCAAGCTCGCTCCCACAATAGATCTCCAGTGGACAAAAAATTTGTGAACCCCAGGGTTTCGATGTGGGAGCGAGCTTGCTCGCGAAGCATTCAACTCGGTGCTGCTGACTCAGCACTCCACCGCACTGACCGCCAACCCGCCCCGCGACGTCTCTTTATATTTGTCATGCATATCCGCGCCGGTATCACGCATGGTGCGGATCACCCGGTCGAGCGAAATAAAGTGCTGGCCATCGCCGCGCAGGGCCATCTGCGCCGCATTGATCGCCTTCACCGCCGCAATCGCATTGCGCTCGATACACGGCACTTGCACCAGGCCGCCAACCGGATCGCAGGTCAGGCCGAGGTTGTGCTCCAGGCCAATCTCCGCCGCGTTGCACAATTGTTCAGGGGTGGCGCCAAGAATCTCCGCCAGCCCCGCCGCTGCCATCGCGCAGGCCGAACCGACCTCGCCCTGACAACCGACCTCCGCGCCAGAGATCGAAGCATTCTTCTTGCACAAAATGCCGACCGCCGCCGCGCCGAGGAAATAGTCAACGACATTGGCGTCGGTGACCGCTTCGCTGAA
Organism: Pseudomonas sp. TSRC2-2; assembly: GCF_049897785.1. Classification (NCBI taxonomy): domain Bacteria; kingdom Pseudomonadati; phylum Pseudomonadota; class Gammaproteobacteria; order Pseudomonadales; family Pseudomonadaceae; genus Pseudomonas; species Pseudomonas sp. TSRC2-2. The sequence goes on along the minus strand of NZ_JAFCWZ010000003.1, from coordinate 380,774 downwards.
TTTCATGAAATAGTGCAACACCGCCGGAATGATCCCCGCCGCGCCGTTGGTCGGTGCGGTGACCATGCGCCCACCGGCAGCGTTCTCTTCGTTGACCGCCAGGGCGAACAGATTCACCCATTCCATCGCGCTCAGCGTCGAGCCGATGACATTGGGTTTGTTCAGTTCCTGCAGACTGCGGTGCAACTTCGCCGCGCGCCGGCGCACGTTCAGCCCGCCGGGCAGAATGCCCTCGTGCTTCAACCCTTGTTCGACGCAATCCTGCATCGCCCGCCACAGCTTCATCAGCCCGGCGCGGATTTCTTCTTCGCTGCGCCAGACCCTTTCGTTGGCCATCATCAGTTCGGCGACGCGCAGGTTGTGCGTTTTGCACAACTGCAGCAGCTCGACCGCGCTGGAGAAGTCGTAGGGCAATTCGGTGCGATCGAGGTCGACTACACCGCTGGCCGCTTGCGCCTCGTCCACGACAAAGCCGCCGCCGACCGAATAGTAGGTGTCGCGATGCAACTCACCGTGATCCCCCTCGGCAACGATAGTCATGGCATTGGGATGGAACGGCAGGTTTTCATCGATCAGGCGCATGTCGCGCGCCCAGACAAACGGCACCGCCAGGCTGCCATCCAATAGAAGCGTGTCGGTCTCGCGCAGCGCCTGAATGCGCGGGCCGATCTGCGCCGGGTCGATTGCGTCCGGCCACTCGCCCATCAGACCCATGATCACTGCGTTGTCGCTGCCGTGACCGATGCCGGTGGCGGAAAGCGATCCGAACAACTGCACCTCGATGCGCCGCACCTGTTCCAGCTGATGCTTGCCGCGCAGCGACTCGACGAACAATGCGGCGGCGCGCATCGGCCCGACGGTGTGGGAACTGGAAGGGCCGATGCCGATTTTGAACAGGTCGAAAACGCTGATAGCCATTGCTGCGAAGCTCCTGAGAATACCGGTCCGGGCGGCAAAAGCGCCCGCTGGCGGAGCTGCTACGCTCAAGCTGCGATCCGCCGAATGCCGGCATCATCGGGCTTTTGTCGGCGCGCTCGGCGTCTGACACCGACGCAGTCATGTCCAGCAGCGTCGTTACGTTTTCGCCCCGCAAATACGCCGTTTTTATGCCGTTGAGCAGGTCATCGGGGGCGGAAAAAAGCTGTAAGCGACGTCACCGACACTGGAAGCGACCATCCCTGTACTGGATACGACCCTCCCTGTAGGCGTCAGATTTTCACTGGTACATGATCGGGATGACTCGATTGCAAGGCGCTGCGGTAGAGCTGTCGTCAGAACGCCACCAACCGCAACCCATAAGTGCGGTGGTCCACAGTCGGAACACTGCCAAAAAAAACACCAAGGAGTCCATCCATGAAAGGTTCCCCGTCGTTGTTGTTGGCCGCCCTGCTGAGTCTGCCGTTACTGGCGCAAGCCGCAGAACCGGCACAGTGCAGCCTCGTTAACTTCTCTGATGTCGGCTGGACCGACATCACCGCGACCACCGCCACCACTTCCGTTGTTCTCAACGCCCTCGGTTACAAGACCAAGACCACCATGATCTCCGTGCCCGTGACCTACAAGTCGCTGGCCGACGGCAAGAACATGGACGTGTTTCTCGGTAACTGGATGCCGACCATGGAGAACGACATCAAGCCGTATCGCGATGCCGGCACCGTCGACACCGTGCGCACCAACCTCAAGGGCGCCAAATACACCCTCGCCGTGCCGCAAGCCCTGTACGAAAAAGGCCTGCATGACTTCGCCGACATTGCCAAATTCAAGAAAGAACTCGACGGCAAGATCTACGGCATCGAGCCTGGCAACGACGGCAACCGGCTGATCCAGAGCATGATCGACAAGGATGCCTTCGGCTTGAAAACCGCTGGCTTCAAGATCGTCGAATCCTCCGAGGCCGGCATGCTCTCGCAAGTCGACCGGGCGCAGAAGCGCGACACCGCCGTGGTCTTCCTCGGCTGGGCGCCGCACCCGATGAACAAGCGCTTCAAGATTCAATACCTGACCGGCGGCGACGACTTCTTCGGCCCCGATTTCGGCGCCGCCACCGTGGCGACCAACACCCGCAAGGGTTACGCCGAAGAATGCAGCAACGTCGGTCAGTTGTTGAAAAACCTGGAGTTCACCGTCGACATGGAAAGTGAACTGATGGGCAACATTCTCGACGACAAGATGAAGCCTGACGCGGCCGCCAAGGCCTGGCTGAAAAAGAATCCACAGGTGCTCGATACCTGGCTCGCTGGCGTGACCACCATTGACGGTAAACCAGGCCTGGAGGCCGTGAAAGCCAAGCTCGCGCCTTGATTTGAAAGGCACCGCTTATGCCGGGCAGGCGTGCCTGCCCGGGCTGTTAATTTCCTTGCATGCGGACGTTCACTACCATGCTGATTGATCAGAAAATACCTTTAGGCCAGTACATCGCGGGCTTCGTCGAATGGTTGACGCAACACGGCGCCAACACCTTCGACGCAATCGCCGTGACACTGGAAACGATGATCCACGGCGTGACGTTTGCGCTGACCTGGTTCAACCCACTGGTCTTGATTGGCCTGATTGCAATCATCGCCCATCTGATTCAACGCAAGTGGGGCCTGACCGCGTTCGTGGTCGCCTCGTTCCTGCTGATCCTCAACCTGGGTTACTGGCAGGAAACCATGGAAACCCTCGCCCAGGTGCTGTTCGCCACCCTGGTCTGCGTGTTGATCGGCGTGCCGCTGGGCATCGTCGCCGCGCACAAACCGATGTTCTACACCATGATGCGGCCGGTGCTCGATCTGATGCAGACCGTGCCGACCTTCGTTTACCTCATTCCTACCCTGACCCTCTTCGGGCTGGGTGTGGTTCCGGGCCTGATCTCCACGGTGGTCTTCGCCATCGCGGCGCCGATCCGCCTGACCTACCTGGGCATCCGCGATGTCCCGCAAGAACTGATGGACGCCGGCAAGGCCTTCGGCTGCTCGCGTCGCCAATTGCTCTCACGGATCGAACTGCCGCACGCCATGCCGAGCATCGCGGCCGGCATCACCCAGTGCATCATGCTGTCGCTGTCGATGGTGGTGATCGCAGCACTGGTCGGCGCCGACGGACTCGGCAAACCGGTGGTCAACGCACTGAACACTGCTGATATTGCGCTGGGCTTCGAAGCAGGCCTGGCAATCGTACTGCTGGCGATCATGCTCGACCGTATCTGCAAACAACCCGACGCCAAAGCAGGGGGTGACGCATGAGCATAATTCGCTTCGAAGACGTCGACGTAATCTTCTCCAAGGACCCGCGCGAGGCACTCAAGCTGCTCGATCAGGGCATGACCCGCAACGAGATCCTGAAGAAGACCGGTCAGATCGTCGGCGTGGAAAAAGCCACGCTGGACATCAACAAAGGCGAGATCTGCGTGCTGATGGGCCTCTCCGGCTCGGGCAAATCGAGCCTGCTGCGCTGCATCAACGGCCTCAACACCGTGAGCCGCGGCAAGCTGTTCGTCGAGCATGAAAACCGTCAGATCGACATCGCGTCCTGCACGCCCGCCGAGCTGAAGATGATGCGCACCAAGCGCATTGCCATGGTGTTCCAGAAGTTCGCCCTGATGCCATGGCTGACGGTGCGCGAAAACATCAGCTTCGGTCTGGAAATGCAGGGTCGACCGGAAAAGGAACGCAAGAAGCTGGTCGATGAAAAACTCGAACTGGTGGGCCTGACCCAATGGCGCAACAAGAAGCCGGACGAACTTTCCGGCGGCATGCAACAGCGCGTTGGCCTCGCCCGCGCGCTGGCCATGGACGCCGACATTCTGCTGATGGACGAACCGTTCTCGGCCCTCGACCCGCTGATCCGTCAGGGTCTGCAGGATGAATTGCTGGAGCTGCAACGCAAGCTGAGCAAGACCATCGTGTTTGTCAGCCACGACCTCGACGAGGCGCTGAAACTGGGTAGCCGCATCGCGATCATGAAAGACGGCCGGATCATCCAGTACAGCGTGCCGGAAGAGATCGTCCTCAACCCGGCAGACGACTATGTGCGCACCTTCGTTGCGCATACCAACCCGCTCAACGTGCTCTGCGGCCGCAGCCTGATGCGCACACTGGACAAGTGCAAACGCATCAACGGCTCGGTATGCCTGGACCCGGGCGGCGATTCGTGGCTGGACCTGGCCGAAGGCAATACCATCAAAGGCGCACGGCAGAACGGTTCGGTGCTGAACCTGCAGAACTGGGCACCGGGGCAAGCGGTGGAAGGCCTGGAGCGCAAGCCGACGCTGGTGGACTCGAACATCGGCATGCGCGACGCGCTGCAGATTCGATATCAGACCGGCAACAAGCTGGTGCTGCATGATGACAATCATGTGGTGGGGATTCTGGGCGACAGCGAGTTGTATCACGCGTTGTTGGGCAAGAATCTGGGGTAAACCCGCAGACACGAAAACGCCGCGAGAGGATCGCGGCGTTTTTGTTTGAAGATCAAAAGATCGCAGCCTTCGGCAGCTCCTACAGGATAATGCGATCCATGTAGGAGCTGCCGAAGGCTGCGATCTTTTAAAGGAACAATGCGGTGTCTCCGGAGAAACACCGCGCTCGGTGTTTAGCTATAAACCCGACCCAGCAACTGCCGATGGCTCTCGAACTGATCCAGCACATCCCGGGTAATCTGCTCCGGCGTAAAGCCCATCAAGTCATAATCCTGGCTGCCATTGTGCAGATACACCTCAGCCCGGTAATAACGCTGCCGCGCTTCATCGGACTGCGCCGATTCGGTCGGGGTCGCCAGATAACCGTCCAGGCTGACTTCGTAAACGAAAGGGTTGCCCTCTCCCATCTCGACCCGCACGCCCATGCAACGTTTGGCCTTGCCCAGCAGCGTCTGCACTTCAATGCCCTGATTGCGCAATTGCGCGGCGGCGTCTTCCAGCGCCGGGGTGACGTGCTTGTCCATGAAACGCTGAACCACCGATTGGCTCGGTTGCAGATCCAGTTGCGTCAAGCGCTCGCTGAAACCGCGACGTCCGCGCTCGGCCAGTTGCGCCTGCTCCTGCTCGATCTGCACGTCCTGACGCATCGCCTTGTGCAGGCCGAACATGAAGCAGATCAGCACCACCGAGAACGGCAGGCCGGCCAGCACCACCATGGTCTGCATGGCTTCGAAGTTGCCGGCGAACAGCAGGCCGATGGTCACCAGCGTGATCACTACCGACCAGAAAATCCGCAGCCAGTGCGGCGCATCTTCATCGACGTTCCCGCCCTTGCACGAAAGATTCGCCATCATCACCGCGCCGGAGTCGGCCGGGGTCAGGAACAGCACGAAGCCAACGAAGATCGACACACCGATGACGACTTTCGACGCAGGGTAGTGCTCAAGCAATTGATAAATTGCCATCGACGGCTGTTCCAGTGCCGTCTTGCCCAACTCCACCGCGCCGTGGTTCATCACCAGATCCAGCGCCGAGTTACCGAAGATCGACAGCCACGCCAAAGTGAAGCCCAGCGGAATCAACAGCACGCCGGCGACCAGTTCACGCACAGTGCGACCACGGGAAATCCGCGCAATGAACATGCCCACGAATGGTGCCCAGGAAATCCACCACGCCCAGTAGAACAGCGTCCACAGGCCCAGCCAGCGATCGGACTTGGCGTTGTCGCCTTCATAGACGTACAGGTCGAACGTCTTCAGCACCACGCCGTTCAGGTAATCACCGATGTTCTGCACAAAACCATTGAGCAAGTGCAGGGTCGGGCCGAACAGCAGGACGAAAATCAGCAAGCCGCTGAACAGCACGATGTTCAGGTTGGACAGACGCCGGATGCCGTTTTCCACGCCGGACACAGCAGCGATGGTCGCCACGGTGCTCATGACGATAATCACGATCAGCAGGTTGGTGTTGCTGTGTTCCATGCCGAACAGGTTTTCCAGCCCCGACGATACTTGCAGCGAACCGATGCCCAGGTTGGTCACCAGCCCCAGCAGCGTCACGAACATGCCGAAGCCGTCAACCGCATGCCCGGCCGCGCCTTTGACCCAACGCTCGCCGACCAGCGGATACAGCGCCGAACGCAACGCCAACGGCTGGTTATGCCGATAAGCAAAGTAAGCCACGGCCAGACCGACCAGTGCGTAGATTGCCCAGCCATGCAGGCCCCAGTGCAGGAACGTCAGCTGCACCGCCTGACGCGCGGCCAGATTGCTGGCCGACGTGCCTTCCGGCGGATTGAAGTAGTGATCCAGCGGCTCGGACGCGCCGAAGTACAACAGCGAAATGCCGATGCCAGACGAGAACAGCATCCCCGCCCATGCGCCGTAACTGAAATCCGGGGTGTCGTCCTTGCTGCCCAGTTTGAGTTTGCCGTACGAGGAAAACGCCAGACCGACCACGAACACCAGGTACGCGGCGATCACCACCATGTAGTACCAGCCGAAGCTGCGCGACAACCAGGCTTGAGCCATCCCCAACACTCTGCCGGCCTCTTGCGGGGCGATGATCAGAATGGCGGTCAACAACAGAATCAACGCGGTCGAGGTGTAGAACACCCAACCGTTGACCGTCACCTTCTCGGGCGGGGTCTTTATTAGCGAGGCAGAACTCATGGCACAAATGCTCCAGGCAGTGCGAGAGAAGAACACAAGGCATCACGGAACCCGACCAATCGGTTAGTTGGCAGCCGACCGGCGGGTGATATAAAGACACTCCGAAAAAAGCCCGAACCTGCCGAAATGGCGCGCTGATCGCTTTCGTGGCCCCGGTGTGCGGACGTTCATCCGAAACCTGGTCCCGAGCGTCTTGCCCTTTCAACACGTCCATCGAATCGCGAACCGCGCCATGCCCCACGCAGGTTTCGAGCCGTTTCAGGTGTCGGTTTTTATCGTCATTACACGTAGGAAAAAGCTGTAGGCAGCGACGAATTGTCGCGGATCTTATTCTTTGTTGATTGAACGTTCAATCAAAACAAAATAGACTGGCCCTCAATCCGATCGGCGTCATTCGCCCCTCGGAAGGCCTAAGGAGATGTGCAAGATGCCCAAGGTCGGTATGCAACCCATCCGCCGTCAACAACTGATCGAAGCCACGTTGCAAGCGGTCGATCAGGTCGGAATGGGGGACGCCAGCATTGCGCTGATCGCCCGTTTGGCCGGTGTCTCGAATGGCATCATCAGTCATTACTTTCAGGACAAGAACGGCCTGATCGCCGCCACGATGCGGTACCTGATGAGCGTCCTCAGCGAGAACGTCACCGCGCGCCGTCAGGCGCTGACAGATGACAGCCCACGGGCGCATCTGCAGGTGATCATCGAAGGCAACTTCGACGCCAGCCAGGTCAATGGCCCGGCAATGAAAACCTGGCTGGCCTTCTGGGCCACCAGCATGCACCAGCCGTCTTTGCACAGGTTGCAGCGGATCAACGATCACCGTCTGTATTCCAACCTGTGCTGCGAGTTCCGTCGGGTGTTGCCGCTCGAAGAAGCGCGCAATGCCGCGCGAGGCCTGGCAGCGTTGATTGACGGCTTGTGGTTGCGCGGCGCGCTGTCGGGAGACGCTTTCGACACGGCGCAGGCGCAACGGATCGCTTACGAATACATGGATTTCCAATTGGCCAAGCAGGCAGGTCAGAGCACACAGAAACCGCTCGACGCCTGAACCCCACCGTAGCGTCATCGCGGTGGCCAAGGCCAACAACCAATGCACTTGCGAGGACACTATGGCCCGTTTCGAACTGCAAAAACTCTACATCGATGGCGCGTACACCGACGCTGGCAGCGATGCCACCTTCGAAGCCATCAACCCGGCGAACGGTGAAGTCCTCGCCCAAGTGCAACGCGCGACCAAGGAAGACGTCGAGCGCGCTGTGGTCAGCGCCGAAAAGGGCCAGAAGATCTGGGCCGCGATGACCGCCATGGAGCGTTCGCGCATCCTGCGTCGTGCCGTCGACATCCTGCGCGAGCGCAACGATGAGCTGGCCGCGCTGGAAACCCTGGACACCGGCAAATCCTTCTCCGAAACCAAGTACGTCGACATCGTCACCGGCGCCGACGTGCTGGAATACTACGCAGGCCTGGTGCCCGCCATCGAAGGCGAGCAGATCCCGCTGCGTGACACCTCGTTCGTTTACACCCGTCGCGAGCCGCTGGGCGTGGTCGCCGGTATCGGCGCGTGGAACTACCCGATCCAGATCGCCCTGTGGAAATCCGCGCCAGCCCTGGCGGCCGGTAACGCGATGATCTTCAAGCCAAGCGAAGTCACTTCGCTGACTACCTTGAAACTGGCCGAGATCTACACCGAAGCCGGCGTGCCGAACGGCGTGTTCAACGTCCTGACCGGCAGCGGCCGTGAAGTCGGCACCTGGCTGACCGAGCACCCGCGCATCGAGAAAATCTCCTTCACTGGCGGCACCGACACTGGCAAGAAAGTCATGGCCAGCGCCTCGGCTTCGTCGCTCAAGGACGTGACCATGGAACTGGGCGGCAAGTCGCCACTGATCATCTGCGACGATGCTGACCTGGATCGCGCCGCCGACACCGCGATGATGGCCAACTTCTACAGCTCCGGTCAGGTCTGCACCAACGGCACCCGCGTATTCGTACCCGCGCACCTGAAAGCCGCGTTCGAAGCCAAGATCGTTGAACGCGTTGCGCGCATTCGCGTCGGCAACCCGGAAGACGAAAATACCAACTTCGGTCCGCTGGTCAGCTTCGCCCACATGGAAAGCGTACTGGCCTACATCGAGAAAGGTAAGGAGCAAGGCGCACGCGTCCTGTGCGGCGGCGGTCGTCTGACCGACGGCGAATTCGCCAAAGGCGCGTTCGTGGCACCGACCGTGTTCACCGATTGCACCGACGACATGACCATTGTCCGTGAAGAAATCTTCGGCCCGGTCATGGCGATCCTCTCCTACGAAACCGAAGAAGAAGTGATCCGCCGCGCCAACGACACCGACTTCGGCCTCGCCGCCGGTATCGTCACCCGCGACCTGAACCGCGCGCACCGCGTAATTCATCAGCTGGAAGCCGGCATCTGCTGGATCAACGCCTGGGGCGAGTCCGACGCGAAAATGCCGGTGGGCGGTTACAAGCAGTCGGGCGTGGGCCGTGAGAACGGGATCAGCTCGCTGAACAACTTCACCCGCATCAAATCGGTACAGGTTGAATTGGGCGATTACGTCTCGGTGTTCTAAGACCCGGGTTTGTATTGCTCGCGAGGCCGCCTTCGCGAGCAGGCTCGCTCCCACAGGTTTGGTGTCATGCACCAGATCTGTGGCATCCCCGATCCCCAGTGGGAGCCAGCCTGCTGGCAATTGAGTGCGCAGCACTCGCCCGGCCTGACCTGACCAACTTCAAAGAGGGTGCATTCAATGTCCCAAGAATTCGATTACATCATCATCGGTGCCGGCTCGGCCGGTAACACCCTGGCGACCCGTCTGACTGAAGACGAAGGCGTCACCGTTCTGCTGCTCGAAGCCGGCGGTCCGGATTACCGTTACGACTTCCGCACACAGATGCCGGCCGCGCTGGCGTTCCCGCTGCAGGGCCGTCGCTACAACTGGGCCTATGAAACCGATCCAGAGCCACACATGGACGGTCGCCGCATGGAGTGCGGTCGCGGCAAGGGCCTCGGTGGTTCGTCGCTGATCAACGGCATGTGCTACATCCGTGGCAACGCCATGGACTATGACGGCTGGGCGAAACTGCCGGGCCTGGAAAACTGGTCGTACCTTGATTGCCTGCCGTATTTCCGCAAAGCCGAAACCCGTGACATCGGCCCGAACGATTACCACGGTGGCGACGGCCCGGTCAGCGTGACCACACCGAAAGCCGGCAACAACCCGCTGTTCCACGCCATGGTTGAAGCGGGCGTGCAGGCCGGTTATCCGCGCACCGAAGACCTCAACGGTTACCAGCAGGAAGGCTTCGGCCCGATGGACCGCACCGTGACGCCGAATGGCCGTCGTGCTTCCACCGCCCGTGGTTATCTCGACGTCGCCAAAAAGCGCTCGACCCTGACCATCGTCACCCACGCGCTGACCGACAAGATTCTCTTCGAAGACAAGCGTGCAGTCGGCGTGCGTTATCTGATCGGCGACGCTGAAGAGCGCGTCGAAGCCAAGGCGCGCAAGGAAGTCCTGCTGTGCTCCGGCGCCATCGCGTCGCCGCAGATTCTGCAGCGCTCCGGTGTCGGCCCGGCGAAACTGCTGGAAAGCCTCGACATCCCGGTGGTCCACGACCTGCCGGGCGTTGGTGAAAACCTCCAGGATCACCTCGAGCTGTATCTGCAATACGCCTGCACCCAACCGGTCTCGCTGTACCCGTCGTTGCTCTGGTACAACCAGCCGGCCATCGGTGCCGAGTGGCTGTTCAACGGCACCGGCATCGGCGCCAGCAACCAGTTCGAGGCCGGCGGTTTCATCCGTTCGCGTCCGGAATTCGAATGGCCGAACATCCAGTACCACTTCTTGCCGGTGGCGATTAACTACAACGGCAGCAACGGTGTGAAAGAGCACGGTTTCCAGGCGCACATGGGATCCATGCGTTCGCCGAGTCGTGGCCGCATCCAGGTCAAATCCAAGGATCCGCGCCAGCACCCGAGCATCCTGTTCAACTACATGGCCACCGAGCAGGACTGGCAGGAATTCCGCGATGGCATCCGCCTGACCCGGGAAATCATGCAGCAGCCGGCACTCGACGCGTTCCGTGGCCGAGAAATCAGCCCCGGCATTGACGTGCAAACCGATGAGCAGCTCGACAAGTTCATCCGCGAGCACGCTGAAACCGCGTTCCACCCGTCCTGCTCGTGCAAGATGGGCACCGACGAGATGGCGGTGGTCGACGGTGAAGGCCGTGTGCACGGCATGCAGAGCCTGCGCGTGGTCGATGCCTCGATCATGCCGATCATCACCACCGGCAACCTCAACGCACCGACGATCATGATGGCCGAGAAAATCGCCGACAGGATCCGTGGCCGCAAGCCGCTGCCGCGCAGCAATGCCGCTTACTACGTCGCGAACGGCGCGCCGGTCAAAGGCAAGCCGATGCGTGATATCACCCCGGTTACTCAATAAAACCGTAATACCGAGGCGCGGCCTTCGCGAGCAGCCCGCTCCCACATTGGATCCTGGTGTTCACAAATTTTGTGTTCACTGAAGATCTACTGTGGGAGCGGGCTTGCTCGCGAAGGGGCCCTCACATTCAGCACAAATTCCCCTGCTGCGCAGTAAATCCCCATACACCCCCTCTTCACTTGATCCTCCCCCCACGCAGGCCTACTCTAGACCTCGCGCAACCGTATTACCCCCTCCCCGCTGTCGCCATGCCGCTACTCCATTACAAGGAGGTTCACGAATGTTCGATTTCCACCCCCAGCTCAAGCAGCGCTTCGCTGCCTTGCGCACGGGCGCTGAATTTTTTTCCCTGCGGTATGTACGCGAGTCAGGGCAGTACCTGTCGGTGCGCAAGAACGTCGCCGAACCGCCGAGTCTGAGCCGCGATGAGGGGGCGATGCTCACCGTGCGCGTCAATGGCGTCGAAGCCTACGCGGCGACCAATGACCTCTCGCAACAAGGCCTGCAAGCCGCCCTCGAACGCGCCGAGCAACAGGCCCGCCGCCTCAAGCCGCACGCCTTGCTCGATCTGCGCGAGCAGCCGCTTTCCAGCGACCGCGCTGATTATTTTTCACCCAACCTCGAACAGCCCTTCCCGTCACTGAGCGAATGCTTCGATCTGCTTGGTGCGGAATCCGCCTCGGTGCCCAAGGATGAGCGCCTGGTCAATTGGCAGGTGAGCATTGGCATTACCCACGTTGAACAGATTTACCTGAGCAGCGCCGGGGCCCAATTGCGCCAAGCGCAGCGCTTCGTCTACCCGGGTCTCGACGTCACCGCTTACGACGGCAACGACAGCCAGACCCGCAGCCTCGGCCGCGAGAACTTCGGCCAGCAGGGTGGCGCCGATGTCATCAGCCGTTGCGGCCTGGTCGGTGCCGGTCCGCAAGTCGCCGATCAGGCCCTGCAACTGCTGCTCGCGCCAAACACCCCGCAAGGCCCGCGCGACCTGCTGCTGATGCCCGATCAAATGATGCTGCAGATCCACGAATCCATCGGCCACCCGCTGGAACTCGACCGGATCCTGGGCGATGAGCGCAATTACGCCGGCACCAGTTTCGTCAAGACCAGCGACTTCGGCAGCCTGCAATACGGCTCGAAGCTGCTCAACGTGACCTTCGATCCGGGCATTCCCGAAGAACTCGCCAGTTACGGGCATGACGACGACGGCAGCCAGGCGAGCAAACAATTCCTGATTCGCGACGGCCTGCTGCTGCGGCCACTGGGTGGGGCGCTGTCGCAATACCGCGCCGGCCTCGATGGCGTTGCCAACAGCCGCGCGTGCAGCTGGAACCGCGCGCCGATCGACCGCATGGCCAACCTCAACATCGAGCCGGGTGATCAGACGCTCGAGCAGATGATCGGTGGTATCGAACACGGCATTCTGATGAGCACCAACCGTTCATGGTCGATTGACGATGCGCGCAACAAATTCCAGTTCGGCTGTGAATGGGGCCAGTTGATCGAGAATGGTGAGCTTAAAGGCGTGGTGAAAAATCCCAACTACCGGGCCATTTCCGCGCACTTCTGGAAAAGCCTGCGCGCCGTCGGCGACGCCAACACCGTCAAGGTGCTGGGTACGCCGAACTGCGGCAAGGGCGAACCGAACCAGGTGATTCGCGTCGGCCACGCTTCGCCGGCCTGCGTATTCAGTAACATTGATGTGTTTGGGGGAGACGCCTGATGAGCATTTCGAAGCGTCAGTCCGACGCCTTCAAGGTCATGGTCAACTGGTTGCGCGACAGCGTGCGCGAGCCGGAACAGTTCACGCTCAGCTACGCCGCCGAAGCCTCGGCATTCGTGCGTTTCAATCACGCCAAGGTGCGCCAGGCCGGGCAAGTGCAGCAGGCCAACGTTGGCCTGAAACTGATCGACGACGGTCGCCATGCCGACCTGCAAATCACCTTGTCCGGGGATCCGGAAGCCGATCTGCAACGGCTCGCTGAAGGCCTGCAACAATTGCGCGAAACCCTGCCGCTGCTGCCGCAGGATCCGTACCTGCTGCTCAATCACAACAGCTGGCAGAGCACACATGTACAAGCGCATCCGCTGCCGGACACCGAACATGTCGTCGGGCAAATCTGCGCCGCCGCTAAAGGTCTCGATCTGGTCGGTTTTTATGCTGCCGGTCCGATCAGTCGCGGTTTCGCCAGTTCCGCCGGCGCGTTCGGCTGGCATGAAGCCAACAGTTTCAATTTCGACTTCAGCCTGTTCCACGAAAATGGCGAAGCGGTGAAGGCCAGCTACGCGGGGCACGACTGGAGCGACGAGGGTTTCGCCCGGCGTTTCGCCCTGGCCCGCGAACAGCTCGAGTTTCTCGGCCGACCGTTACGCACTCTGGCGCCGGGTCAGTACCGCGCCTATCTGGCGCCGGCAGCGCTGGAAGAAATCATGGGCATGCTCAGTTGGGGCGGGTTCTCGGCGCAATCGATCGCCAGCAAAAGCAGTCCACTGCAGAAGCTCTACGTCGGCGACCAGACATTCAGCCCATTGCTGTCGCTGGATGAAAAAGTCAGCGAATCGCTGAGCCCGGCGTTTTCCGCTGAAGGTTATCCGCGCAGCGATCTGCGTCTGATCATCGAAGGACGGGCCGGCGATCAACTGGTCGGTTCGCGCAGCGCTGCCGAATACGGCCTGGCGGCCAACGGTGCGGGCGGCGGCGAGATGCCCAGTGCGTTGAACATGGCCGCCGGTGATCTGTCGCAAGAAGAGATCCTCAAGCAGTTGGGCACCGGGCTGTACATCAGCAACCTGTGGTACCTGAACTACTCGGATCAACCGGCGGCGCGCATGACCGGCATGACCCGTTTCGCGACCTTCTGGGTCGAGAATGGCGAGATCCAGGCGCCGGTCAGTACCATGCGTTTCGACGACAGCGCCTACAACCTGCTCGGCTCGCAGCTGGAAGCGTTGACTGCCGAGCGCGAATTGCTGTTGTCGGCGAGTACGTACAGCCAGCGCAACACCTCGTCATCGCTGTTGCCGGGTGCGCTGGTCAGCCGACTGACCCTGACCCTGTAAACGCAAAACCTGTGGGAGCGGGCTTGCTCGCGAATGCGGTGTATCAGTCACCCTGTCTGTCGACTGAAAAACTGCATTCGCGAGCAAGCCCGCTCCCACACTGACTGCGCTAGACAATGGACATGCATTAACTCCAACAACAGAGGTTCCATGCCCAACCGCCCGCCTCTCGACGCCATCACCGCCCGCTGGTTGCCGTGGGTCGTCGCCATTGCGTTCTTCATGCAGTCCCTCGACGGGACCATCCTCAACACTGCGCTGCCGGCCATGGCCAGCGATCTGGCCGAAGACCCGCTGCGCATGCAGGGCGTGATCATCGCCTACATGCTCACCGTGGCTCTGTTAATCCCAGCGTCAGGCTGGATTGCCGACCGCTTCGGCACCAAGAAGATTTTCTTCGGCGCGATCCTGCTGTTCAGTTTTGGCTCGCTGCTCTGTGCGTTGTCCAGCAGCCTCGGCATGCTCATCGGAGCCCGCGTCATTCAAGGCCTCGGCGGTGCGCTGATGCTACCGGTCGGGCGGCTGGTGGTGCTGCGCGCCTATCCGCGCTCGGAACTGGTGCGAATCATGGGTTTCATCACCATTCCCGGCCTGCTCGGCCCACTCATCGGCCCGACCATGGGCGGCTGGATGGTGGAATACGTGACGTGGCACTGGATTTTCCTGATCAACCTGCCGGTCGGCGTGATCGGCTGTTATGCAGTGTGGAAATTCATTCCCGACCTGCGCGGCACGGAGCGCACGCGCTTCGACAGCCTCGGCTTTCTGCTGTTCGGCGCGGCGATGATCCTCATCACCATCGCCATGGAAGGCCTTGGTGAACTGCACCTGCCGCACCTGCGGGTGATGTTGCTGCTGTTCGCCGGCATGGCCTGTCTGGCGGCGTACTGGCTACGCGCCGGGCACATCGAAAACCCGTTGTTCGCGCCGTCATTGTTCAAGACCCGCACGTTCGCCGTCGGCATTCTCGGCAACCTGTTTGCGCGACTGGGCAGCGGTGCTCTGCCATTTCTGGTGCCGCTGCTGTTGCAAGTCGCGTTGGGCTATTCGCCGTCGCAAGCCGGGATGAGCATGTTGCCGCTGGCGGCGGCGGCGATGGTCGCCAAGTGGGTGGCGCGGCCGCTGATCGAACGCCTTGGCTATCGCATCGTGCTCACCGGCAACACGTTGGCGCTGGGGGTCATGCTGGCGAGCATGGGTCTGGTCAGCGAACAGACGCCGTACTGGTTGCTGCTGTGCCTGCTGGCAGTGCTGGGTGCGATCAACTCGCTGCAATTCACCGCGATGAACACGGTAACCCTGATCGATCTCGATGATGCCAGCGCCAGCAGCGGCAACAGTTTGCTGTCGGTGGTGGCGCAGTTGTCGCTGAGCCTCGGCGTGGCCTGCGCCGGCGCGCTGCTCGGCGGCTTCACCGCGAAAGTCGGCAACGATGGCGTGGAAACCGTGCTCGGTGCGTTCCAGCTGACCTTCGTCACGGTCGGGGTGATGGCGATGCTGGCGGCGACGATCTTCTCGCAGCTGTCGAAGGAAGACGGGCGCCGGGCGAAACGGCCGCAGGAGCACATCGAACATTAATCGCTGTTCGTCCAGAACTGTCGAGGAAACGGGCACGGGGCTGCTACACTGCGCGACATTTTGTTTTGCAGGCCAGTCCCGTGACCACCATCGCCACCGCTTTTAATACTCTGCCGCTGTCCGCCGCCATGCTGGCTAACCTCGAATCACTCGGTTATGCCCAGATGACGCCGATCCAGGCGCAGAGCTTGCCGGTGATCCTCAAAGGGATGGACCTGATCGCCCAGGCCAAGACCGGCAGCGGCAAGACCGCTGCGTTCGGCATCGGCCTGCTCAACCCGATCAACCCGCGCTATTTCGGTTGCCAGGCGCTGGTGATCTGCCCGACCCGCGAGCTGGCCGACCAGGTCGCCAAGGAAGTCCGCCGTCTGGCCCGCGCCGAAGACAACATCAAGGTCCTGACCCTGTGCGGCGGCGTGTCGTTCGGTCCGCAGATCGCTTCGCTGGAGCACGG
The DNA here is from genome assembly GCF_049897785.1 of Pseudomonas sp. TSRC2-2. NCBI lineage: Bacteria > Pseudomonadati > Pseudomonadota > Gammaproteobacteria > Pseudomonadales > Pseudomonadaceae > Pseudomonas > Pseudomonas sp. TSRC2-2. Next base: position 364,649 of record NZ_JAFCWZ010000003.1, on the reverse strand, counting down.
CGCGCACATCATCGTCGGCACCCCGGGGCGCATTCAGCAGCACTTGCGCAAGGGTTCGCTGGTGCTCGATGGCCTGAACACGCTGATCCTCGACGAAGCCGACCGCATGCTCGACATGGGTTTCTACGACGCCATCGAAGACATCATCATCAAGACCCCGGAGCGCCGTCAGACGTTGCTGTTCTCGGCGACTTATCCAGTAGGCATCAAGCAACTGGCCTCGAAATTCATGCGCGATCCGCAGACGGTCAAGGCTGAAGCCTTCCACGACGACACGCAGATCGAGCAGCGCTTCTACGAAATCTCCCCGGAAGAGCGCATGAGCGCGGTGACCAAAGTCCTGCATCACTTCCGTCCGGCGTCCTGCGTGGCGTTCTGCTTCACCAAGCAGCAGGTGCAGGAAACCGTCGATCACCTGACCGCCAAAGGCATTTCGGCGGTCGGCCTGCACGGCGATCTGGAACAGCGTGACCGCGATCAGGTGCTGGCGATGTTCGCCAACCGCAGCACCTCGGTACTGGTCGCCACCGACGTCGCCGCCCGTGGTCTGGATATCGATGCGCTGGACATGGTGATCAACGTCGAACTGGCCCGCGATTCGGAAATCCACATCCACCGCGTCGGCCGTACCGGTCGGGCTGGCGAGAAAGGCATTGCCATCAGCCTCGTCGCGCCATCCGAAGCGCACCGCGCGCAAGCCATCGAACAATTGCAGAAGGCGCCGTTGAACTGGGATCAGATCGACAATCTCAAGTCCCAGGGCCTGGCGCCGCTGCAACCGCCGATGACCACCCTGTGCATCGGCGCCGGCCGTAAAGACAAAGTGCGTCCGGGCGACATTCTTGGCGCGTTGACGGGCGAAGCCGGCATTCCCGGCGCGCAGGTGGGCAAGATCGCGATCTTCGATTTCCAGGCCTACGTTGCCGTGGAACGCACCGTGGCCATGCAGGCCCTGCAGCGTTTGAATGACGGCAAGATCAAGGGCCGCTCGTTGCGCGTACGCATTTTGTAAGAACAACGTAACTCCCCTGTAGGAGCTGCCGCAGGCTGCGATCTTTTGACTTTGTTTTTTAAGAGCAAGATCAAAAGATCGCAGCCTGCGGCAGCTCCTACAGTTCGTTTTGTGGTGACATTTCAGAGGACACCGTTTTGCGCTCTACCGAAGTCGTGATCATTGGCGCTGGCGCCGCTGGGTTGATGTGTGCACTGACCGCCGCCGGGCGCGGGCGTCAGGTGTTGCTGCTCGATCACGCGAACAAGGCTGGCAAGAAAATCCTCATGTCGGGCGGTGGCCGCTGCAACTTCACCAACATGTACACCGAGCCGAGCAATTTCCTCTCGCAGAATCCGCATTTCTGCAAATCCGCTCTGGCGCGTTACACCCAGTGGGATTTCATCGGTCTGGTCGGTAAACACGGCGTTCCGTACCACGAGAAGAAACTCGGCCAGCTGTTCTGCGATAACAAATCCAGCGACATCCTTGGCATGCTCCTGGACGAATGCGATCAGGCCGGCGTCGAGCTGCGTCTGGACACCTCGATCCAGACCATCGAAAAAACCGACAGCGGCTACCTGCTCGACACCACCCTTGGCCAGATCCAATGCCAATCGCTGGTGATCGCGACCGGCGGGCTATCGATTCCGACACTGGGCGCCACCGGTTTCGGTTATCAGGTAGCGAAACAGTTCGGCCATGAGTTGCTGCCGACCCGCGCCGGACTGGTGCCGTTCACCATCACCGATCAGCTCAAGGAATTGTGCACAGAACTGTCCGGCACTTCGGTGGATTGCCTGGTCAGCTGCAACGACCAGAGCTTTCGCGAGAACATCCTGTTCACTCATCGCGGCCTCAGTGGCCCGGCGATTCTGCAGATTTCCTCGTTCTGGGAGTCGGGCGATACGGTGCAAATCAACCTGCTGCCGGATCACGACGCCGCGAGCTGGTTGCAACAGCTAGTCGCCGAACGCCCGAACAGCGAACTGAAAACGCTGCTCGGCGAAATCTTCACCAAGAAGATGGCCAATCTGCTGGCAGACAACTGGTTCGTCTCCAAACCGATGAAGCAGTACACCCACGCCGAACTGGCGGAGATCGCCGACAAGCTGGGCAGCTGGAAAGTCGTGCCGGCAGGCACCGAGGGCTATCGCACGGCCGAGGTGACTCTGGGTGGCGTCGATACCCGTGAAGTGTCGTCGAAAACCATGGAATCGCTGAAAAGCCCGGGTCTGTATTTCATTGGTGAAGTGCTGGATGTCACCGGCCATCTGGGCGGGTTCAACTTTCAATGGGCATGGGCCTCGGGCTACGCCGCCGCGCAGTACGTCTGATCCAGCACAAATCAAAACTGTGGGAGCGGGCTTGCTCGCGAATGCGGTGTGTCATTCAAAATCATCGTTGGCTGGCACTCTGCTTTCGCGAGCAAGCCCGCTCCCACATTTGCTCCGTGTGATGCAGTCAGGAACACTTTTTGCTGTCAGATGTGCTCGGCGCCATTGCGTCGGCGTCATTACTGGCTCAATTTAGCGGCATCGCCTCGGAAGGCCTTCGCACTTCATGTCCTCGACCTCGTTTCGTCAGTCTTTGCGGCGCCTGTGGGCGCTGGATAAATTCAGTTACAGCGTGCGGGTATTCATCGCCCTGACCGGCAGCATGGCGCTGTGCTGGCATCAGGATGAAATGGGCCTGCTGATCCCGTTGTTCCTCGGCATCATCGCCAGCGCCCTGGCCGAGACCGACGACAGTTGGCAGGGTCGTCTCAACGCTCTGGCGGTGACGCTGGTGTGTTTCAGCATCGCCGCGCTGTCAGTGGAATTGCTCTTCCCCTACCCGATCATTTTCGCCGTAGCCCTGGCGCTGGCCAGTTTCGGGCTGACCATGCTCGGTGCGCTGGGCGAGCGTTATGGGGCGATCGCTTCGGCAACCTTGATCCTTTCCGTGTACACGATGATCGGCGTCGATCAGCGCGGCGGCGCGGTTACCGATTTCTGGCACGAACCGATGCTGCTGGTCGCCGGCGCGGCGTGGTACGGCTTGCTCTCGGTGCTGTGGCAGGCGCTGTTTTCCAATCAGCCGGTGCAGCAGAGTCTGGCGCGGCTGTTCCGCGAACTGGGCCTTTACCTGAAGCTGAAATCCTCGCTGTTCGAGCCCATCCGGCAAATGGACGTCGAAGCCCGCCGTCTGGAACTGGCGCAGCAGAATGGGCGCGTGGTCGCCGCACTGAACACAGCCAAGGAAATCATCCTGCACCGGGTCGGCAACGGTCGGCCGGGCTCCAAAGTCAGCCGGTATCTGAAGCTGTACTTCCTTGCCCAGGACATCCACGAACGCGCCAGCTCCTCGCACTACCCTTACAACGCACTGGCCGAGGCGTTCTTCCACAGTGACGTGCTGTTCCGCTGCCAGCGCCTGCTGCGCCAGCAAGGCAAGGCCTGCCGCGCCCTGGCCGAATCGATCCAGATGCGCCAGCCGTTCATCTATGACGCCAGTTTCGCCGAAGCCCTGAACGACCTGCATGCCTCCCTCGAGCACTTGCGCATCCAGAGCAACCCGGCATGGCGCGGGCTGCTGCGCTCGCTGCGCGCACTGGCGGCCAACCTCGGCACCCTCGACCGCTTGCTCAGCGATGCGAGCAATCCGGATGCCCTCGCTGATGCGACCGACAGCAGCCTGCTCGACCGCTCACCGCGCAATCTCAAGGACGTGTGGATTCGCCTGCGCACGCAACTGACGCCGACCTCGCTGCTGTTCCGCCACGCTCTGCGCCTGCCATTGGCGCTGAGCATCGGCTACGGCATGGTGCACCTCATCCACCCGTCGCAAGGCTACTGGATCATTCTCACCACGCTGTTCGTCTGCCAGCCGAATTACGGCGCCACCCGGCGCAAGCTCGGCCAGCGGATCATCGGCACGGCCATTGGCCTGACGGTGGCCTGGGCGCTGTTCGATCTGTTTCCCAGCCCGGTGGTGCAATCGTGCTTCGCCATCGCTGCCGGCGTGGTGTTCTTCACCAACCGCACGACCCGCTATACCCTGGCGACTGCAGCGATCACCATCATGGTGCTGTTCTGCTTCAATCAGGTCGGCGATGGCTACGGGCTGTTCCTGCCGCGCCTGTTCGATACGCTGCTGGGTAGCCTGATTGCGGGGCTGGCGGTGTTCCTGTTCCTGCCGGACTGGCAGGGTCGGCGCCTGAACAAAGTGCTGGCCAACACACTGACCTGCAACAGCATCTACCTGCGCCAGATCATGCAGCAATACGCCGCCGGCAAGAGCGACGACCTCGCCTATCGCCTCGCCCGACGCAACGCGCACAACGCCGATGCGGCATTGTCGACGACCCTGGCAAACATGCTCATGGAGCCGGGGCATTTCCGTAAGGAGGCGGATGTCGGCTTCCGTTTTCTGGTGCTGTCGCACACGTTGCTCAGTTACCTCTCAGGCCTGGGCGCCCACCGCGAGACGCAGTTGCCAGCCGAAGTGCGTGAGCATCTGATCGAAGGCGCCGGGGTGAAACTGGCGACCAGCATCGACGAAATCGCCCAAGGCCTGGCCAGCAAGCAGCCGATTGCCATTCAGAGTGATGAAGAGGAAGCGCTGGCCAATGAGCTGGAGCAGATGCCGGACGAGATTGATGAAGGGCAGCGACTGGTGCAGACGCAATTGGCGCTGATTTGCCGGCAGCTGGGGCCGCTTCGCACGTTGGCGGCGCATTTGATCAAGGACACCAGTGAGGTCAGCGCTGGCTGAAAGAGCGCCTTCGCGGGCGGGCTTGCTCGCCAAAGGGCCACCAGCCGCACAGCAGATGCTGGATCAGCCTCACATGCCATGGCGCCGCAGCAACTTGTCATATGTCCCGTCAGCCTTCATCGCTGCAATCGCCCGATCAAACCCGGCGACAATCTGCTCATGCTGCGGATTTTTCAGACTGACCAGAATATGCAGGCTGTTCTCACTCAGCGGCTTGGGTAAAAACTCCACCGAATTGCGTACCTTGGCCGATTCCCGTGCCAGGTAATACTTGGCCACATACTCGTCTTCCAGCGTCAGCTTGACCCGGTCCGCCGCAAGCATGCGCACGCCCATGGCGAAGTTATGCACAGGCACTTTCTGCATCGCCGTGTCGGCATCGAACGGTGCGGAATAGGCATACCCGCGCACCACTGCAACAGGATAGGTGTGCAGTTGCTCAAGGTTGCTGTAGTCAATCGGTGCATCTTTGCGCTTGAGAAAGCGAATGCGGTTGATCAGGTACTCGCCGGAGAACTGGCCGATCTGCGTGCGTTCGTCGTTGTACCAGGCGTTGACCAGCACGTCGTAACGTCCTTCGCCAATCCCCAGCAACGCCCGTGCCCAAGGCACTTGCTCGTACCCGCTGGCATAACCGGCGCGAGCCAGTGCGGTGCTGACAATATCGGTCGCCAGTCCACCGTTGACCAGCGCATCGTCGGTAAACGGCGGCCAGTTATCGAACGCCAGCCGCAGCTTCTGCGCTGCAGCATCCTGGCCGAGCGACAGCAGTCCGATCAACGCAACGGCTTGAAGCAATCGCAGCATGCTTGAACATCCTCAGCGGGCACCGCCCGACGCGTCTTCACGCCAAAAACCCAAGGCCCCTTACCGGCAACACCCAACCCTTGGACATTGGCTCATGCGAGCCAGTGCCCAGCGCTTTTCAGCAGATTACACAAAGTCGCAGGCGCCGCGCGAAAGGAATGATGGCATTTTGACCTTTATCACAGACTGTTGCGCCATACAGACAGACGGAGCCAGTGCGCTTAGTATCGGGCCACATGCTCAAGGAATCGAAAAATGACAATCGAGTGGATCTGCAAACATCACAGCGATCTGGGTAAAGAGCAGCTGTACGCGCTGCTGAAGCTGCGATCGGACGTGTTCGTGGTCGAACAGAAATGCGCCTATCCGGACCTCGACGGCCAGGATCTGGAAGGCGATACCTACCATTTGATGGGCTGGGAGGACGATCAGTTGATGGCTTATCTGCGCCTGCTCGATCCGGAATCCCAGGGCGGCGACGTGGTGATTGGCCGTGTGATCACCGCGCCTGCCGGTCGGGGCAAAGGGCTGGGCCACGCAATGATGGAACAAGCGCTGAAACAGGCGCAAAAGCATTGGCCGCAGGTGCCAATCTATCTATCGGCGCAGGCGCATTTGCAGGGGTATTACGGTAGGTACGGCTTTGAAGTGGCGGGTGAGCAGTATCTGGAGGATGGCATTCCCCACATCGGAATGCGTCGCTCCTGAGGCCCTTTGCAAGCAAGCTCGCGCGCACATTTGACCATGCTCTGACTGCAGAAGCCGGTCTACTGTGGGAGCGGGCTAGCTCGCGAAGACGACAGTCTCAGGTACTGCAGACATCACGGATATTCCAGCACCGCTTTTATTTGCCGCAAATTGCGCTCGATCCACCCGCGATCAATTGCCCCCCATTCGCGAATTCGATAGCGCCCGGCATGATTGCGCGCGCCCTGTTCCTGTTCGAATTCACAAACGATATCCAGATCGGCCAGCGCGGCGATGGTGTCCTGCGCCGTGCGTCGAGGCATGCCGGTGACTTCGGTCAGCGTCGGCACACTTGGCGCCAGGCCGCTATCGATCAGATAAGCCACGTATAAACGGCGGTAGAAACTGCTCTTGGTCTTGCTGACGTCCATCCACATCTTCCTGATTGGTTAAACCTGCATATCCCGCCACGTCAGGTACACGCGCAGATCGAACTCGATCTGGTGATACCCGGGCAACATGTGCTCGCACAATTTATAGAACGCCTTGTTGTGGTCTGATTCCTTGAAGTGCGCCAGTTCGTGCACCACGATCATCTTCAGAAAGTCCGGCGCGGCGTCCTTGAACAGCGAGGCGATGCGGATTTCCTTGTTGGCCTTCAGCTTGCCGCCCTGCACTCGCGAAACCGTGGTGTGCAGACCGAGGGCGCGGTGGGTCAGGTCGAGGCGGTTGTCGAACAGCACCTTGTCGATGGCCGGCGCGTTACGCATGTACTGCTGCTTGAGATCCAGCGCGTAGCTGTACAGGGCCTTGTCGCTTTGCACGTCATGTCGCCCCGAATAGCGCTGATCGAGGTAATCACCCAGCCGCCCTTCGGCGATCAATTGGCGCACCTGATCCTGCAAACGCTCGGGATAGGCCTGGAGGTACTTCAACGCAGTCATGGGCGGGCAGCACGGTTGGAAAAAATGGTGCGCCAGTGTAGCGAATTCAGCCGGGCAGCGCGCTCCAGTCGAACGGCTCGGCGAAGCGGACGGCCTCCTCGGCGACCAGGGGTCGCGCCACCAGAAAGCCCTGCACGTATTCGCAGCCATGGGCTTGCAGCCACCGATATTGCTCGACGGTTTCCACCCCTTCGGCGATTACCAGCAGACCGTATTGCTTGCACAGGTCGATGACCATACGCACCAGTGCAGCGTCGCGCGGCGAGTCCGGCAAGCGTGCGATCACGTGGCGGTCGAGCTTCAGCGTGTCCAGTTCCAGATCACGCAGATGCGCCAGTGAGCACGGCCCGGAACCGAAGTCATCCAGCGCCACGCGCACGCCGAAATGACGCAACAGCCGCAGCTGTTTGCGGGTTTCATCGGGGTTTTGCATCAGAGCCTCTTCGGTGACCTCGACTTCCAGCTGACGTGGCTGCAGGGCATGGCGCTCCATGACCTGGCGCAACTCGGTGACCAGATTCGGCAGGCCGAACTGGGTGTTGCTGAGGCTCACACCGAGCACCAGATCATCAGCGAACAGCCTTTCCCAGGCTTTACGCTGGCCAGCGCCACGGTGATAGATCCAGCTGCCGAGGCGACTGATCAACCGCGCCTCTTCCAGCAGCGGCAGAAACAGCCCCGGCGGCACATCGCCGACACTCGGATGCTGCCAGCGCAGCAGCGCTTCGAAGCCACGAATCCGCCCACTGCCAATCGCGACCTGCGGCTGATAGACCAGATTGAAATCGCGATTCTCGATGGCCTCGCGCACGCTGTCTTCAAGCATCAGGCGCGAGCGTGCGCGGCCGTTCATTTCAGGATCATAGAAGCGATATTGCTGACGCCCGGCACGTTTGGCTTCGTACATGGCAATGTCCGAGGCGCGCAGCAAGCCATCAAGATTGCGGCCACAGTCGGGATAGGTGGCAATGCCGATGCTGGCGCCAAGGACAATATCCAGACCTTCGATCTGCTGACAGACCGACACCCGTTCGATGAGCTTCTCGGCAATTTTCGCCGCTTGCTCGGGAAACTCCAGATCCAGCAGCGCGGTAAATTCATCGCCGCCCATGCGCGCGAGAATATCGAAGGGCCGCAGGCACGCCTTCAGTTGTTCGGAGACCCAGCGCAACACACGGTCACCGGCGTCATGCCCAAGTGAATCATTGACCCGCTTGAAACCGTCGAGATCGAGATAGAGCAACACCCAACTGCTGTCGCTGCGTTCCCCGCGCAACAGCAGGTTTTCCACGGTCTGGTAGAACCCGCGCCGGTTGAGCAGGCCGGTCAGCGGGTCGGTCACCGCCTGGAACTCCAGCTGCTGGTGCAAGTGACGCACCACCGACATGTCCAGCACAGTCACCACCATCGCGTGCTGCTCCGAGGGCAGCGGCGCGCAGGACAATGCCACCGGCACTTGCTGCCCGGGCGCAGTACGCAGCAATGCATCATGCAGGCGCAGGGTTTCGCCGCGCTGGTAGCCGGCGTAGAACTCGGAATCGGCCCACAGCGCAATGTGCGGTTTCTGCAGGAAATCGAGAAACTCCTTGCCCTCGAGCTCCTTCACCGGCGCGTTGAGCAGCCGCGAAATCGCCGGATTGGCAAAGCGGATCACGCCGTCCTCGCTCAGCACCAGAATGCCTTCGGCGGCGTTATCCAGCACCGAGGCGTTGAAGGCGCGCGCCACTTCCAGGTCATGACTCAGGCGCTGCAAGGCGCGGCGATTGCGCTGGTGCTCAAGCAACGCCTGGACCTTGGGCTTGAGGATTTGCGGATCGAACGGCTTGAACAGGTAATCCACCGCACCGCTGGCGTAGCCCTTGATCACGGCATCCTGGGATTGCTCGTTGGCGGTGAGGAAAATGATGGGCGTCAGCCGCGTGCGCTGGCTGCCGCGCATCAGCCGCGCGACCTCGAAACCGTCCATGCCGGGCATCTGCACATCAAGCAGGACCAGGTCGATATCGTGTTCGAGCAAAAGGTTGAGCGCCTCGAAACCCGAGGCCGCGGTCATTACGTGCCAATCCTGCCGCTGCAGCAAGGCGCGCATGCTGATCAGATTTTCGGGGTAATCATCGACGATCAAAAGGACCGAGCTGCCTTCACCTGGCTGGGGTTGCGCGCATTCCATGCTGCTTCTCTTTTCGGGACCGGTTGCCGGCAAAAACCATAGACATACTGAGCCTTCACTCTAGTCGCGGATGCGGCAAAGCAGAAGCTGCCGCTTCGCCATCATTTGGCCAATGTTCCATCGAGCCGACTAACGGTCGCCGCTACAGCCCCCGAAAACCGGGGAGGATGGCATTTCGACAGGATGTTGACGTCAATCAACCGCCGGACGGGCATTAACAAAAATAGCCGCTACGCTTATAAAGGCGCCCCGAAAAAGGCGCGGGCTAGAGCTTCTGGCACCCGCGTTCAGGATGAATCGAGTGGAAGAACCGACATGATCGATCTCGCAACCTGGAACCTCAGCGTTCCCGTTGGCAGCCCGCCGTACACCGTCGAAACCGAAAAACTGGTGAACGGCTTCAAGGATCAATACTTCCATTCCGACACCGGCACCTTGTTTTTCTGGTCCCCGGTTACCGGGTCAAAAACCGAAAACGCCGTGTACCCGCGCACCGAACTGCGCGAAACCTACAGCAACGGCACCCTGCGCAACTGGTACTACCCGGACGCCGACAACCTGCTGCGCGCGACCCTCGCGGTAAACAAAGTGCCCAGCTCGGGCAAGATTGTCATCGGCCAGATTCATGCGTACGAGAGCCAGCGGCCGATGGTCAAACTCGAATACCAATACAAAACCAAAACCGAGACCGGCAACCTGGTGATCAAAGTGCGCATGCGCCCCGATGACGAAGAAAGCCGCGTCATCACCCTCGCCACCGGCATCAAGCTCGATCGCGAATTCAACTACCTCATCCACTTGAGCCCCGGCGGGGCGCTGGGCGTGAGTGCGGCAGGTTATCAGTGGGATTCACAGGTCAGCGCGACCTGGCGGGACAAGCCCTTGTACTTCAAGGCCGGGGTGTATGTGCAGGACAACACCGGGTACACCAGCGAGGGTGGGCAGGTGACGTTTACCAAACTGGATATTGACCACGACAAGTAACGCAAATCCTACTGTAGGAGCTCTTTTGATCTTGTTTTTGATTCTAAAAAGACAGAATCAAAAGATCGCAGCCTTCGGCAGCTCCTACCTTTAAACATCGCTGTTTAGAGCTGTCAGCGGTTACTTCCGGATGCCTACAACAGCTTGCGTCGTTGCCTACCACTACGCCAGAATTCGCCGGCTTGTGCGCCTGGCGGGCCATCGGTAACTTGATTCGTGTCACTGATTCCCAGTGATCGGGTTTAGTAGCCCGTGGTTTCAAGCGTGATGCACAAGCATCCGCCACACCCGCCGGCCACCGACCCGGCCTCGCCATACGAATCCCTCGACTCAAAAAAACTCAACGACGCCGCCGAACGCGCCCTCGACCACTACCTCAACCCCGCCGCCCTTATCATGGCGAGCACCAACGAACCCGAGCCCATGTACTTCGCAAACCCGAAATACAACACCGAATCCCTGCTGGCCAACGCCAGCGAAACCTTGGGCTCAGCCAGCGTCATGCTCAACAACTTCGCCGCGATGCTCGACAACTCGCATCGCAAAACCGCGCTGGGGATCGCGCAGGTCGTCATGCTCGGTGAACTGGCAGTGAATCAGGCACTGGATCACGTTGAGCTGAAGGCGTAGCCACTGATAAAGGACTCTTCGTCGACGAGCTCACCGTCAATCCAGCAGTCATGCCCACGCTTGAAGAGATAGCGGAAATATTTGTTTAATTAAGCCCACAAAAAACCCGCCTCTCGGCGGGTTTCTTTTTAATCAGCTCAACACTCAGGCTCAGTTGACCTTCGCGTTCAACTCACCCTTCAGATAACGCTGGTACATCGCTTCCAGCGAGATCGGTTTGATCTTCGAAGCATTACCGGCAGTACCGAACGCTTCATAACGCGCGATGCACACGTCACGCATCGCAGTCACGGTGGCGCCGAAGAATTTACGCGGATCGAACTCGCTCGGGTTGGTGGCCATCAGGCGACGCATCGCACCGGTGGACGCCAGGCGCAGGTCGGTGTCGATGTTGACTTTGCGCACGCCGTGCTTGATGCCTTCGACGATTTCTTCAACCGGCACGCCGTAGGTTTCTTTGATGTCGCCGCCGTACTGGTTGATGATCGCCAGCCACTCTTGTGGCACCGAGGAGGAACCGTGCATCACCAGGTGGGTGTTCGGAATGCGCTTGTGGATTTCCTTGATGCGGTCGATCGCCAGCACGTCGCCGGTCGGTGGCTTGGTGAACTTGTAGGCGCCGTGGCTGGTGCCGATGGCGATGGCCAGGGCGTCGACCTGAGTGCGCTTGACGAAGTCGGCGGCTTCTTCCGGGTCGGTCAGCATCTGGCTGTGATCCAGAACGCCTTCCGCGCCGATGCCGTCTTCTTCACCGGCCATGCCGGTTTCCAGCGAACCCAGGCAGCCCAGCTCGCCCTCTACAGATACGCCGCAGGCGTGGGCCATGGCCACGGTCTGCTGAGTAACGCGGACGTTGTAGTCGTAGTCGGTCGGGGTCTTGCCGTCTTCGCCCAGCGAGCCGTCCATCATTACCGAGCTGAAGCCCAGCTGGATGGAGCGCTGGCAGACGTCAGGGCTGGTGCCGTGGTCCTGGTGCATGCACACCGGGATGTGCGGGAATTCTTCGATCGCGGCGAGGATCAGGTGACGCAGGAAAGGCGCGCCGGCGTATTTGCGGGCGCCGGCCGAAGCCTGGACGATCACCGGGGAGTCAGTCTTGTCAGCGGCTTCCATGATGGCGCGCATCTGCTCAAGGTTGTTGACGTTGAAAGCTGGAACGCCGTAGCCGAACTCGGCTGCGTGGTCCAGCATCTGGCGCATGCTGATAAGTGCCATTGTGTGTGTCTCTCCCGGTTGAGGGTCGTTGATCGTGCCAGCCTGCCGGAGCGGCGGCGGCTATTCAAGTTAATGCAGATCGGGGGTTGAGGCCCGGGCTGCGAATTCGGTGATACAAAATCTCAAGAACTACAGACAACCACTGTGGGAGCGGGCTTGCTCGCGAATGCGGTTAAACATTCAACATCTTATGCGAGCTGATCCACCGCCTTCGCGAGCAAGCCCGCTCCCACATCTGGATCGCTGTGAATCAAATCAATCGTCTTACTCGGCTTTACAACCACGGCCAATCAGGTCATTGGTGGCGACCCAGTACACCAGGCCTTCGTCACCCTTGACGTGAAACGCCAGCATGCCGTCGCTGTACAGCGTGCCCGAGGCGCCCGGCTCTTCTTTCAGGCGATAGACCTGATCACCGCCGCCCAGTCGCACATCCACTTCTTTCTGACCGGCATCGGCGTAGCGCCACAGCACTTTGGCCTGGCTGTCGCAGGTCCAGGTGGCCCAGTTGTCCGCCGGGGCGGACGACTGAAACAGGTTCAACTGCGCGCAACCGCCCAACAATGCCAACGCCGCAATGGCGATCAAGCCTTTCATCCGTGTTCCTCGACTGACGGCACACGCCGCCAGCCCTGAGTTAAGAGTCAGACCCGTCAAGGACAACCATGTTCCTTGGCCGGGGTTTGCGTCTCGTATTTCTCCAGACCGTCCGGCCCGGAACGCTTGTTCAGCACCGGGTTGGTTTCGGCCTGCCAGTCGGCCTGATAACAGCCCTTGTGCGGCTCGCTCGGTGCTGGCGTCGCGTCGGCCTTCGGGGTACTCCCGCAGGCCGCCAGCGTACCGCTCAGCAACAACAGCGCTAACGACTTGACCATGTGAACACTCCTTTGCCTGGCCAAACGGGCGGCCTCAGGCCTTGGCCCGGCTTTCCAGGACTTCGACGGCCGGCAGCACCTTGCCCTCGACGAATTCGAGGAACGCACCACCACCGGTGGAAATGTAGGAGATTTGCTCAGCCACGCCATATTTATCGATCGCCGCCAACGTGTCGCCGCCGCCAGCAATGGAGAATGCCGAGCTTTCAGCAATGGCCTGCGCAAGCACTTTGGTGCCGTTGCCGAACTGGTCGAATTCGAACACGCCGACCGGGCCGTTCCACAGAATGGTTTTCGACGATTTCAGCAGTTCGGCGAAGTTGGCTGCGGTTTGCGGGCCGATGTCGAGAATCATGTCGTCAGCCGCGACGTCAGCGATCAGCTTGACCGTGGCTTCGGCGGTTTCGGCGAATTCCTTGGCAACCACGACGTCAACCGGCAGCGGTACGCTGACTTTCGCCGCGATTTCCCGCGCAGTGTCGAGCAGATCCGGTTCGTACAGCGATTTGCCCACCGGGTGACCGGCCGCCGCGAGGAAAGTGTTGGCGATGCCGCCGCCGACGATCAGTTGATCGCAGATCTGGCTCAGGCTGTTGAGCACGTCGAGTTTGGTCGAAACCTTGGAGCCGGCAACGATGGCCGCCATTGGCTTGGCCGGTGCGCCCAGGGCTTTGCCCAGTGCGTCCAGTTCAGCGGCGAGCAGCGGGCCAGCGGCAGCGACTTTGGCGAACTTGGCTACACCATGCGTCGAACCTTCGGCGCGGTGTGCGGTGCCGAAAGCGTCCATCACGAACACGTCGCACAGAGCGGCGTATTGCTGGGCCAACTCGTCAGCGTTCTTTTTCTCGCCCTTGTTGAAGCGCACGTTTTCGAACAGCACGATGTCGCCGGCCTTGACGTCAACGCCGCCAAGGTAATCGGCCATCAGTGGTACTTCGCGGCCCAGCGCCTTGCTCAGGTAGTCGGCGACAGGCTTGAGGCTGTTCTCGGCAGAGAACTCGCCTTCGGTCGGACGGCCAAGGTGCGAGCAGACCATCACTGCCGCGCCTTTTTCCAGGGCCAGCTTGATGGTCGGCAGCGAAGCCAGGATGCGCGCGTCGCTGGTGACAACACCGTCCTTGACGGGGACGTTGAGGTCTTCGCGGATCAATACGCGCTTACCTTGCAGATCGAGGTCGGACATCTTCAACACGGTCATGGGTCGCACTTCCTACGGTTTTTTTGAAGTTGCTGTTTGCAGATAGTGGTCTGCAACGTCCAGCATTCGGTTGGCAAAACCCCATTCGTTGTCGAACCAGGCCAGAATGTTCACCAGTTTGGGGCCGGAGACACGGGTCTGGCTGGCATCGACGATGGCCGAATGTGGGTCATGGTTGAAATCACAGCTGGCGTGCGGCAATTCGGTGTAGGCCAGCAGGCCTTTGAGCGGGCCGCTGATGGCGGCTTCGCGCAGGATCCGGTTGACCTCATTGGCGTCAGTCGCGGTGGCGGTCTGCATCGTGATGTCGAGGCAGGACACGTTGACTGTCGGCACACGCACGGCTTTGGCCTGAATTCGCCCGGCAAGTTCCGGCAGCAGGCGCTCGATACCGCGCGCCAGACCAGTGGACACCGGGATCACCGACTGGAACGCCGAACGGGTGCGGCGCAGGTCTTCGTGGTGATAGGCGTCGATCACCGGCTGATCGTTCATTGCCGAGTGAATCGTGGTGATCGACACGTAATCGAGGCCGATCGCCTGATCGAGCAGACGCAACAACGGCACGCCGCAGTTGGTGGTGCACGAGGCGTTGGACACCAGCAATTCGTCGCCGGTCAGGCAGTCCTGATTGACGCCGTAAACGATGGTGGCGTCGACATCCGCCTCGCTGGCCATGGGCTGCGAGAACAACACGCGTGGCGCGCCAGCGTCGAGAAAACGCCGGCCGTCTTCACGGGTGTTATAGGCACCGGAGCATTCGAGCACCAGATCGACGCCCAGCGACGCCCAATCGATGCCTTCGGGGGTGGCACTGCGCAGGACCTTCACGCAGTCGCCATTAATATGCAGACAATCGCCTTCCACCCGCACTTCGCCGGGAAAACGGCCGTGGGTGGAGTCAAAGCGTGTCAGGTATTCGATGCTGGCCATGTCGGCCAGATCGTTGATCGCGACAATTTCAAACCCGGCCTTGTCGCCGCGCTCGAACAACGCCCGCAAGACGCAACGACCAATGCGGCCGTAGCCGTTGAGTGCAACTTTGTAGGGACGCGGTTGAGGCATGGGGTTCTCGATAGAATTCACTGACACACAACCCCTGCAGGAGCTGACGAGTGAAACGAGGCTGCGATCTTTTGATCTTGTTTTTCAAGATCAAGATCAAAAGATCGCAGCCTTCGGCAGCTCCTACAGGAGAACGCGGCAGCCGTAGCCACCGCATTCCTGCTGCTTAGTCTTCCAGCAGCTCTTCAGCCTGACCAAGGATGTTTTCCAGGGTAAAGCCGAACTCTTCGAACAGTGCCGAAGCCGGCGCCGACTCACCGTAGGTGGTCATGCCGATCACGCGACCTTCCAGACCCACGTATTTGAACCAGAAGTCGGCATGGGCCGCTTCGATGGCGATACGTGCGCTGACCTGCAGCGGCAGAACCGACTGCTTGTACTCCGCGTCCTGAGCATCGAACGCGCTGGTGCACGGCATGGAAACCACGCGGACCTTGCGGCCCTGCTCGGTCAGCTTGTCGAAGGCCTGCACGGCCAGACCGACTTCCGAACCGGTGGCAATCAGGATCAGCTCAGGCTCGCCTGCGCAGTCCTTGAGCACATAACCGCCACGGCTGATGGCGGCAATCTGGCCGGCATCGCGTTCCTGGTGCTGCAGGTTCTGCCGCGAGAAGATCAGCGCCGACGGGCCGTCCTTGCGTTCCAGAGCGTTTTTCCAGGCCACCGCCGATTCAACGGCATCGGCTGGGCGCCAGGTGTCGAGGTTCGGCGTGCTGCGCAGGCTGGTCAGTTGCTCGATCGGCTGGTGCGTCGGGCCGTCTTCGCCCAGACCGATGGAGTCGTGGGTGTAGACGTGGATCACGCGCTTCTTCATCAGTGCCGACATACGTACGGCGTTGCGCGCGTATTCCATGAACATCAGGAAGGTGGCGCCGTAAGGCACCAGACCGCCGTGCAGGGCGACGCCGTTCATGATCGCGGTCATGCCGAATTCGCGCACGCCGTAGTACATGTAGTTGCCGCTGGCGTCTTCAGCGTTGACGCCCTTGCAGCCTTTCCACAGGGTCAGGTTGGAACCGGCGAGGTCAGCCGAACCGCCAAGCATTTCCGGCAGCAGCGGGCCGAAGGCGTTGAGGGTGTTCTGGCTGGCTTTGCGGCTGGCGATGGTTTCGCCCTTGGCCGCGACTTCGGCGATGTAGGCCGAGGCTTTTTCCGAGAAGTCAGCCGGCAGCTCACCGCTCAGGCGACGGATCAGCTCGTTGGCTTCGGTCGGGAATGCAGCGGAGTAGGCAGCAAAACGCTGATCCCACTCGGCTTCGACCGCGCGGCCTGCTTCTTTGGCATCCCACTCGGCATAGATGTCGGCCGGGATTTCGAACGGGCCGTGGTTCCAGTTCAGCGCCTGACGGGTCAGGGCGATTTCCGCGTCACCCAGTGGGGCGCCATGGCAATCTTCCTTACCCTGCTTGTTCGGCGAACCGAAACCGATGGTGGTCTTGCAGCAGATCAGCGTCGGCTGGGCGCTCTTGCGCGCGGTTTCGATAGCGGTCTTGATCTCTTCCGGATCGTGGCCGTCGACGTTGCGGATCACCTGCCAGTTATAGGCTTCGAAACGCTTCGGCGTGTCATCGGTGAACCAGCCTTCGACTTCACCGTCGATGGAAATGCCGTTGTCATCGTAGAAGGCAATCAGCTTGCCCAGGCCCAGCGTGCCGGCCAGGGAAGCGACTTCGTGGGAAATGCCTTCCATCATGCAGCCATCACCGAGGAATACGTAGGTGTGGTGGTCGACGATGTTGTGGCCGGGACGGTTGAACTGTGCGCCCATGACCTTTTCTGCCAGCGCGAAGCCGACGGCGTTGGCCAGACCCTGACCCAGCGGGCCGGTCGTGGTTTCGACGCCTGGGGTGTAGCCGAATTCCGGGTGGCCCGGAGTGCGGCTGTGCAGCTGGCGGAACTGCTTGAGGTCGTCGATCGACAGGTCGTAACCGGTCAGGTGCAGCAACGAGTAGATCAACATCGAGCCGTGGCCGTTGGACAGCACGAAGCGGTCACGGTCGGCGAACGACGGGTTGCTCGGGTTGTGCTTGAGGTAGTCGCGCCACAGCACTTCGGCAATATCTGCCATACCCATAGGGGCACCGGGATGGCCGCTGTTGGCTTTTTGCACGGCATCCATGCTGAGGGCACGAATGGCGTTGGCACGCTCACGACGGCTAGGCATCGCTGATCTCCTGGGTGTGAATAGACTGAAACGGAAAAAAGGAGGGCATTTTCCCTCACCCATGCGCCTCGGGGCAATGACAGATAGTCATCGGCAGGCGTTTTTCCAATCGATAGCACAGGTTTCGCTTGGTGAAACCTTTCCGCTATTCGTTTTGTAGAGACTGCCTTGCGCTGAGAAGTGCCATTTATCGAGCAATATCAAAACTTTTTGATATTGGCCTTGCGATGCTATCCCCCCGTCTCTAGACTGCCTGCCCTATGAACCTACGCGTGCCTTCCATTCGCCATGACGATTGCGACGAGCTGGCGGCCCTGTGCAAAGCCGGCGGCGATCCGCTGCGGCTGAATGTCTTGCGCGCGCTGGCCAACGATTCGTTCGGCGTGCTGGAGCTGGCGCAGATTTTCGGCATCGGCCAGTCCGGCATGAGCCATCACCTGAAAGTGTTGGCACAAGCCGATCTGGTAGCGACACGCCGTGAAGGCAATGCGATTTTCTATCGTCGCGCCCTGCCCCACAGCGAATTGCTCGGCGGCAAGCTGCACGCGGCATTGTTGGAAGAAGTCGACAATCTGGACCTGCCTGATGATGTGCAAGCGCGCATCGAGCAGGTTCACGGCCAGCGAGCCGCCGCCAGTCAGGACTTTTTCGCCCGGGTGGCGGAAAAATTCCGAGCCCAGCAAGACTTGATCGCAGGCCTGCCGCAATACCGTGACAGCGTGCTGGCCCTGCTCGACAAACTGAACTTCAATGTTGCAGCCACGGCCATTGAAGTCGGCCCCGGCGATGGTGCTTTTCTGCCGGAACTGGCCCGTCGCTTCGGCACCGTGACCGCGCTGGACAACAGCCCGGCGATGCTCGAACTGGCGCGTCAGGTGTGTGAACGTGAACAGCTGGCTAACGTCAGCCTGCAATTGGCCGATGCATTGAACGGCACAAGCCTTCAGGCCGATTGCGTGGTGTTGAACATGGTGTTGCACCATTTCGCCGCCCCGGCCGATGCGCTCAGGCACATGGCCGACCTGCTGCAACCGGGCGGTAGCCTGCTCGTGACAGAGTTATGTAGCCACAACCAGAGTTGGGCCAGGGAGGCCTGCGGTGATCTCTGGTTGGGGTTTGAACAGGACGATCTGGCCCGTTGGGCCACCGCTGCGGGACTCGTTCCCGGGGAAAGCCTCTATGTAGGCTTACGTAATGGTTTCCAGATCCAGGTTCGCCACTTTCAGCGACCGGCTGGCGACACTCACCATCGGTAAATTCAGGAAAACATCGAGATGAGCGAATACTCCCTCTTCACCTCCGAGTCCGTGTCTGAAGGACATCCGGACAAAATCGCCGACCAGATTTCCGATGCGGTGCTGGACGCCATTATTGCCCAGGACAAACACGCTCGTGTGGCCGTGGAAACCCTGGTCAAGACCGGCGTGGCCATCGTTGCCGGTGAAGTGACCACCAGCGCCTGGGTCGACCTGGAGCAGATCGTTCGTGACGTGATTTGCGACATCGGCTACACCAGCTCCGAAGTCGGCTTCGACGGCGCGACCTGTGGCGTGATGAACATCATCGGCAAGCAGTCCCCCGACATCAACCAGGGCGTTGACCGTGCCAAGCCTGAAGATCAGGGCGCCGGCGACCAGGGCCTGATGTTCGGCTACGCCAGCAACGAAACCGACGTGCTGATGCCAGCGCCGATCACCTTCTCGCACCAACTGGTGCAGCGTCAGGCTGAAGCGCGCAAGTCGGGCCTGCTGCCTTGGCTGCGTCCGGACGCCAAGTCGCAAGTGACCTGCCGTTACGAAGGCGGCAAGGTTGTCGGTATCGACGCAGTTGTTCTGTCGACCCAGCACAACCCTGAAGTGTCGTACAAAGACCTGCGCGAAGGCGTGATGGAGCTGATCGTCAAGCACGTACTGCCTGCCGAACTGCTGAGCAAGGACACCCAGTTCCACATCAACCCGACCGGCCAGTTCATCATTGGCGGCCCGGTAGGTGACTGCGGTCTGACCGGTCGCAAGATCATCGTCGACAGCTACGGCGGCATGGCCCGTCACGGCGGCGGCGCGTTCTCCGGCAAGGATCCATCGAAGGTTGACCGTTCGGCTGCCTACGCTGGCCGTTACGTGGCCAAGAACATCGTCGCGGCCGGCCTGGCCGAGCGTTGCGAGATTCAGGTTTCCTACGCGATCGGTGTGGCCCAACCGACTTCGATCTCGCTGAACACCTTCGGCACCGGCAAGATCAGCGATGACAAGATCATCAAACTGGTGCGTGAAGTGTTCGACCTGCGTCCATACGCCATCACCACCATGCTCGACCTGCTGCACCCGATGTACCAGGAAACCGCAGCCTACGGCCACTTCGGTCGCGCGCCGCAGACCAAGACCGTTGGCGAAGACAGCTTCACCACGTTCACCTGGGAAAAAACCGACCGCGCCGACGCCCTGCGTTCTGCCGCTGGTCTGTAAAACCCTGGCTGCATGAAAGCCCCGCACGGTTCGCGCCGTGCGGGGCTTTTTCATGCAAGAGCAAAAGTTCGCAGCCTTCGGACGATCATTTGACTTTGATCTAACGAAATACCCCGCAAAACACCCGCCCGACCTTGCTCGAAATTCTGACTAGCCTTCAAGAACTATCCCTGAGCAAGGATGCTCAAGATGCGCTCGCTGCTTGCCTTACTGCTGATTGTTATTGCCCATCCGACGCTCGCCAGCTGCCCCGACTGGACGGCTCTCAAAGCGCAAAAGCAAATCACCACCCTGCAGACCCAGATCGACCAATGGGACAACGCCTATCATCGCGAAGGCCGTTCATTGATCACCGACGAACTCTACGACCAGTCCCTGCTGCGACTGGAAGAATGGCGAGCCTGCTTCAACCAACCGTCATCACCGCAGCCGTTGCGCACCGCGTCCGGCACGGTTACCCACCCGATCGCCCACACCGGTCTGGACAAGCTGCACAAAGCCGAAGATGTCGCCAACTGGCTACGCGATCGCCAGAACGTCTGGGTGCAGCCCAAGGTCGACGGTGTGGCTGTCACGCTGATCTACCGCCAGGGAATATTGCGCCAGGCCATCAGTCGCGGTGACGGGGTCACTGGTCAAGACTGGACAGTCTCGGCGCGCAAGATCGCGACCATTCCGCAACGCCTGACGCAGCCACGGGATCTGCTGGTGCAGGGTGAACTCTACTGGCGCTTGAATGCACATGTGCAAGCCAGGTCCGGCAGTATTAATGCCCGCGCCACCGTGGCCGGCCTTATGGGGCGTAAAACCCTCGATGCCGAACAGGCCGCCGGGATCGGCCTGTTTGTTTGGGACTGGCCGCAAGGCCCGATAGACCTTCCTGAACGCTTGTCAGAACTGCAGACGCTGGGATTCGCGACAACCCAGACCTATACACAACCCATCACCCGATTCGAAGACGCAAAAAA
The DNA here is from genome assembly GCF_049897785.1 of Pseudomonas sp. TSRC2-2. Lineage (NCBI taxonomy): Bacteria > Pseudomonadati > Pseudomonadota > Gammaproteobacteria > Pseudomonadales > Pseudomonadaceae > Pseudomonas > Pseudomonas sp. TSRC2-2. The sequence continues at coordinate 343,730 of NZ_JAFCWZ010000003.1, read as the reverse complement.
ATGGCGCGAACACTGGTATCGCTCGCCGCTGCCCTTTGCCAGTGACGGCGTGGTGTTGCGCCAGAACCAGCGGCCACCTGCGCACCGTTGGCAGCCCAAGGCACCTTATTGGGCGATTGCCTGGAAATACCCGTTCGCCCAGGCATTGGCCGAAGTGCGCAAGGTCAATTTCAACATCGGCCGCACCGGGCGCATCACGCCGGTACTGGAACTGCTGCCGGTCAGACTCGATGACCGCGAGATCAAACGGGTCAGCGTCAGCTCGCTCAAACGCTGGCAAACGCTCGACATCCGTCCGGGCGACCAGGTGGCAATCAGTCTGGCCGGGCTGACCATTCCACGTCTGGACAGTGTCGTGCTGCGCACCAGCGAACGGGCAGACATCCGCATTCCCCATGCCGGCGACTACCACGCCCTGAGCTGCTGGCAACCAACGCCCGGGTGTGAAAGCCAGTTTCTCGCGCGCCTGACCTGGCTCAGTGGCAAGCAGGGTCTGGCCATGCACCATGTCGGGCGTGGCACCTGGGAGAAACTTTTGGAAACAGGCCGCCTGAAACACCTGCTGGATTGGCTGACCCTCGACGCGTCAGAGCTTGCTAACATTGCCGGCCTCGGCGAGCGCAGCAGCGCACGCCTGATCCACAGTTTTCACGGCGCACGGCAACAGCCGTTCGCTCACTGGTTGAAAGCGCTGGGCATGCCACCGACCGGACAGGCACAACTGGAAGATTCATGGCAGGCCCTGGCACAACGCGACACTGAACAATGGCAGGCAGAAGCCGGCATCGGCCCGGGACGCGCGGCACAGCTGAGCGCATTTTTTCGCGATCCGCAGGTGCTGGCTTTGAGTGACACTCTCAAAGCCGCCGGAATCGACGGCTTCTGAATCTGCAATCCCCGCCTTGCGGGAACCCAACGGCCGGGCAGACGCTCCAACAGCGCAGTGCCCTCCAACCCCGATTGCCTATGCACATGGAGCTTTTATGAAATTTCTCGCACCGCTCGCCCTGCTTACTCTTTGCGGTGTCATGGCCGCTCCGGTCATGGCCGAAGAAGATGGCCCGGGCCTGACCGGTTGCGCTGCCAAGAAGCAGGGCATCATCAATCAGATCGAACAGGCCAAATCGCGCGGCAACATGGAGCAGCAGGCAGGTCTGGAAACCGCACTGCGCGAAGTGAACGAACACTGCACCGACGCCGGTTTGAAGAAAGAACGCGAAAACAAGGTGCTGGAGGCCAAGCATGAGGTGAGCCAGCGTCAGGCGGACCTCGACAAAGCCATGAAGAAAGGCGATCCGGAGAAGATCAACAAGCGTAAGGAAAAACTGGCAGAGTCGCGTAAAGAGCTGCAGGAAGCGCTGGACGAGATCGACAAGTAAGACTTTGGTTTCGTGGCGAATGGCAAACCGCGTTCGCGAGCAGGCTCGCTCCCACATGAACCACCTGGTCAACGGTGGGAGCGAGCCTGCTCGCGAAGGTGTCAGCTCAAGCAATACAAATCAATGATCGCGAAACTCTTTATGGCAAGCACTGCAGGCATCTTCAACTTTCTGCACGGCCGGCCCGAGATTGCTGACCTTGTACGGCTGAACCTGGCTGGCAACCACCAGTTCACCGGTGGCGGCTTCAAGTGCGCGGGCCAGTTGCTGAAAACGCGCCTGTTTCTGCCAGACATCATCTTTGGCGCTGGTGTGATCTTCTTCGCGCACCTGCGGAAAATGCTTCCACGGTTCATGAGACAACGTATCAAGTCTGACCGCGCCCTCGGCAAATGTCGGCCCGTCGAACGCAATGCGCCCGCGCAACATGCCGCCCAGGTCTTCGCTGGTCTTGAGCATCTGCTTGAAGATGGCCTTGCGCTGGCCCAGCGGCGAATTCGGGTCAACGCCGCCACAGGCGGACAGGGTCAGGCAGGCCAGCAATACAACAGCAATTCGTTTGAGGGTCATGGCGGCTTCAGGTCGCGGAAATCGGCGGCCAGTATCCTCGCGTCACCGTCAAACACCAATAGCCCTATTAAAAATACGGGTTGCCTGAGCGCATGGAGCACTTGGGCAACCGGCACAGGAATCACTCCATGAATCGCCGTTTCCAGGCCTGGCGTCACCCACTGCTTGCCACCCTTCCCCTGCTGGCCGCACTCACTGGCTGCACCGGCGGTGACAGCGACAAACCGAAAACCCATGCACTGGCCACCTACTCAAGCGCCACTTGGGAAGCCCTGCCCGCTGTGTCTGACAGCGACCTGGTCGCCGGTTTCGGTTCGTGGCGCAGCGCCTGCACCCGTCTCAAAACCGACGCAGTGTGGGCCCCGACCTGCGCAGCGGCGGCCAATGTGCCGCAAAGCGCCGCCGAGATTCGCGCATTTCTCAAGCAGAACCTCGATGTCTTCGGCCTGCGCGCCGAAAACGACAACCCCAACGGTCTGATCACGGGCTACTACGAACCGGTCTACCCCGGCAGCCTGACGCCGACCGCGTCAGCAAACGTGCCAGTGTATGGCGTGCCCGAGGACATGATCATTGTCTCGCTCGACAGCCTCTATCCGGAACTCAAAGGCAAGCGCCTGCGCGGCCGCCTCGAAGGTCGCGTGCTCAAGCCTTACGACGACGCGGCGACGATTGCATCCAAAGGCGTGAAAGCGCCCGTCGTTGCCTATCTGACTGATCCGATGAACCTGCAATTTCTGCAGATCCAGGGGTCGGGCCGGATTCAGACCGAGGACGGCAAACAGTTGCGCATCGCTTACGCCGACCAGAATGGCCACCCGTACCGGCCGATCGGTCGCTGGCTCGTCGAGCAGGGCGAGCTGAAGAAAGAAGACGTGACCATGAGCGCGATCAGCAATTGGGCCAAGGCCAACCCGACGCGCATCCCTGAGCTGCTCGCCAGCAATCCGAGCTACGTGTTTTTCACTCGCAACCCGGACAGCAACGAAGGCCCGCGCGGCTCGCTGAATGTGCCGCTGACCGCTGGCTACAGCGCGGCGGTGGATCGCAAGGTGATTCCGTTGGGCAGTCTGTTATGGCTGTCGACCACCAAACCTGATGGCACACCGCTGGTACGCCCGGTCGCGGCGCAGGACACCGGCGGCGCGATTGCCGGTGAGGTGCGCGCGGATCTGTTCTGGGGCACCGGCGATGCGGCCGGGCAACTGGCCGGAGACATGAAGCAGCAAGGGCAGATCTGGATGCTCTGGCCCAAAGGGGCAGCGTTGCCGCAAGTGCCGCAGGTGGCTGACAAACCCTAAAAGCAAAAGATCGCAGCCTTCGGCAGCTCCTACAGGAGTACGCATTCCTCTGTAGGCGCTGCGGCAGGCTGCGATCTTTTGATCCTGCTATCAGATAGACAAAAAGAAGAACGAAGCAATCAACCCCATCCCGATAAACCACACCACCGAACGCAGTGCAGCCCAGTCGGCCAGGTAGCAAATGATGTACAGCAGACGACTGGTGATAAACAGCACCGCCAGCACATTGACCGTTACCAGCTCCGCAGTGCCGACCAGATGTGCAACGATCACCGCTGCGGCAAAGGCCGGCGTCACTTCAAAGCTGTTCAGTTGCGCAGCATAGGCGCGACGGGCGACGCCATCGACGCTGTCGAGAAAATCCCTTGGATCGTAATTGTCCTTGAGGCGGAAACCGCCGGTTGCCTTCGCCACGATCGTGCACACGTACGGCAGAAAAATCGCGATCAACACACACCACAGAGCCACCGTCATAACGTCGTCCTTTTTTTCGATTCGAGTAATTGGCGAGCGGTCAGAACTTCATCACCAGCATGCCGATCAGCACCAGCCCACAGGCTAAGAGCCGCGGCCGGCCGAAAGGTTCTTTCAGGTAACGCATGCCGAACAGCACCACCAGAATCACGCTGATTTCGCGCAACGCCGCCGCTTCGGCGATCGACCCCAACTGCATCGCCCACAGCACCAGAGCGTAGCTGAACAACACACAGAACCCGACCGCCAGGCCCAGTCTCCATTGCTCGCGCCAGAACAGCAGGAATGCCGGGCGCCGGGCGACCCATGCCAACAGCGGAAACGGCCAGGCACTGAGCAACGTGACCCAGACCAGATAATCCAGCGGATGCGACCAACGCCGCAGCGCCTGACCATCGATGTAGGTATAGCAACCAATGCACAGGCCGATCAGCGCCACGACCGGCAGCATTGACCACGGCAAACGGCCGCCGCCACCGCCCTGCCACAGCAGGCAGACCATGCCCAACGGGATCAGCATGATTCCGAAAATCTGCTGCGTGCTGAGCTCCTCACCGGCGAACATCAGGGTCAACGCCAGCACTACCAGCGGCGAAAGCCCGCGCATCAACGGATAGACCAGACCCAGATCGCCCACGCGATAAGCCTGAATCAACAGATAGCGATACAGCAGCTCAAACGCCGCCGAAGCGAGAATCCATGGCCAGATCTCCGCAGGCGGCAAACTCACGAAGGGCAACGCGAGGGCGACGAACAACAGCGCCACGGTGTCCATGCACGCCACCACCAGCAGCCGCTCGGCACTGAACTTGATCAGGGTATTCCACGCCGCATGCAACAGCGCCGCCACCAATACCAGAGCTGTTGCCAGCACAATTGACTCCTTTGTTTTTATTATCTTGTTGGAGCGGCCGAGGGCTGCGATCTTTAGACCTTGTCTGTCAAAACCAAAAGCAAAAAACCGCAGCCTTCGGCAGCTCCTGCAGTGGACATAAAGTAATCCGCACGACAACCAGTCAGATTATTGATTCGCCATGTGTCAGCAGCTGTTTATACTGCAACCCACCACGCCGTACTCAGTTGCACACCAAAAAAAACCAATAAAAGCTGCCTGCTCCGCTTTCTCCGAAAACGGTCGCTGGCAGGCGTATGCCTGATCAAAGCGTCAAGACGACTGACAGAGACCTTGCGCATGCCCCTCGCTTTGCTTGCACTCGCCGTTGCCGCGTTCGGCATCGGCACTACCGAATTCGTCATCATGGGCCTGCTACCCGATGTGGCCCGCGACCTTGCCGTGAGCATTCCACATGCTGGCCTGCTGATCACCGGTTACGCCCTGGGCGTGGTGTTCGGTGCACCGATTCTGGCGATCGGCACCGCCAACATGCCGCGCAGAGCAACGCTGTTGGGCATGACGCTGATGTTCATTCTAGGCAATGTGCTTTGCGCGCTCGCGCCGAACTACGCAACGCTGATGGCGGCGCGCGTCGTCACGGCACTGTGTCATGGCGCGTTTTTCGGCATCGGCTCGGTGGTCGCCGCCGGGCTGGTCGCGCCAAACAAGCGCGCGCAAGCCATTGCGATGATGTTCACCGGCCTGACATTGGCCAACGTCCTCGGCGTGCCCTTGGGCACGGCGCTGGGTCAATACGCTGGCTGGCGTTCGACGTTCTGGGCGGTGTCGGTGATCGGCGTTGTTGCGGCGCTGGCGCAATGGTTGTGGTTGCCCAGACACATCGCGATGGACAAGGCCAACCTCGCCAGCGAATTCAAAGTACTGGGCAAAGCCAACGTGCTGCTGGCACTGGGCATGAGCGTGCTGGCCTCGACCAGTCTGTTCAGCGTATTCACGTATATCGCACCGATCCTGCAAGACATCACTGGCGTCAGCCCCCACGGCGTGACGGTGATGCTGCTGTTGTTCGGCGTTGGCCTGACGGCAGGCAGCATGCTCGGCGGGCGCCTGGCCGATAGCCGTTTGTTGCCGTCGCTGGTCGGTGTAGCGCTGGCAGTCGTGGTAATTCTCGCGGCCTTCAGCCAGACCAGCCGTTCGGTAATTCCGGCGGCAATCACGCTGGTGCTGTGGGGGATTTTCGCCTTTGCGCTGTGCCCGATTCTGCAGCTGCTGATCATCGATCAGGCCCACGAAGCGCCGAATCTCGGCTCGACGCTGAACCAGAGCGCGTTCAACCTCGGTAACGCCGCAGGTGCCTGGATCGGCGGACTGGTAGTCGCCAGCGGCGCGGATCTGGCGGACTTGCCGTGGACCGGGGCGCTGGTTGGCGTGCTGACGGTGCTGACGGCGCTGTTGTTCATCTACCTGCAACGGCGGCGGGCGAGTACGGTCAATGTGTCTGGCTGATTGTGGTGCCAGACCGAGCCCCCACCCCTTCAAACTTCTGCGCCCAATCTCCGGTCGCACTCCATTCACCCTTCATCCAAAGGACTCCGGATGCTTGAACTTGTCGCCGCTTTTATCTGTTTGACCACCCTTCTGACCTTCGTCAATTTCCGTTTCATAGGCCTGCCGCCGACCATTGGCGTAATGGTCACAGCGCTGCTGTTTTCGCTGATCCTGCAAGGCCTCAGTGTCCTCGGTTTTCCCGGCCTCGAAGACCGCGTGCAGCAACTGATCGGCCAGATCGACTTCGGCGATCTGCTGATGAACTGGATGCTGTCGTTTCTGCTGTTCGCCGGCGCCCTGCACGTTAACCTGAATGACTTGCGCAGTTACCGGTGGCCGATCGGCCTGCTGGCCACCGTCGGCGTATTGATCGCCACCGTCGTCATCGGCAGCCTGGCTTTCTACATTTTTGCCCTCTTCGGCTGGCACGTGAGTTTCCTTTACTGCCTGTTGTTCGGCGCGCTGATTTCGCCGACCGATCCGATTGCCGTACTCGGCGTACTGCGTACGGCCAACGCTTCGAAACCATTGAAAACCACCATCGTCGGCGAATCGCTGTTCAACGACGGCACGGCGGTCGTGGTCTTCACCGTACTGCTGGGCATCGCGCAACTGGGCGAAACCCCGACTGTCAGTGCCACGGCGATGCTCTTCGTCCATGAGGCGATTGGCGGTGTGTTGTTCGGCGGGCTGATCGGCTATCTGGTCTATCGCATGATCAAAAGCGTCGAGCAGCATCAGATCACGGTAATGCTGACCCTGGCTCTGGTGATCGGCGGTTCGGCGATGTCCACCGAACTGCACGTTTCGGCACCGATCGCGATGGTGGTGGCCGGCCTGATCATCGGCAACCTTGGGCGCAATCTGGCAATGAACGACATGACCCGGCGCTACCTCGATGGCTTCTGGGAATTGCTCGATGACATGCTCAATGCGCTGCTGTTTGCACTGATCGGCATGGAGTTGTTGCTGCTCCCTTTCAACTGGTTGCACATGGCCGCAGCGGGTCTGCTGGCGGTGGCGATTCTGCTGTCGCGTCTGCTCACCGTGGCGCCGGCGATCCTGCTGCTGCGTCGGTGGCGCTCAGTGCCGGCCGGCACCATCCGCATCCTCACCTGGGGCGGCTTGCGCGGCGGTGTCTCGGTGGCACTGGCGCTGGCCCTGCCACTGGGCCCGGAACGCGATCTGTTGCTGAGCATCACCTACATCGTCGTGCTGTCGTCGATCCTGTTGCAGGGCCTGTCCATCGGCAAACTGGTCAAGCACGCGACGCGCAATGAGCCGACTGTAGCGAGCGAGTCTGCGCACTGACGCATCGCCGTGGCCCTTCATTGAGTTTCATCAAGGCGGGCTGCCGAGTAGATCGAGCAGGTGCCGCATCGCCAACGGGCGGTGCGGCGCCGAGCCGTGCATCACCACCAGCTCCCGTGAGTAAAGGTGTCCCTCCTCCACCGGCAAAACGTACAACCCTTCCAGCGCCATCCCGGACCATTGCGGTACCAGCGAAACGCCCATGCCCTGCGCAACCAGCATCACGATGGTCTCCAGCGCATCCAGTTCACACAGCACTTCGGGCTCGATTGCCTGTTCAGCAAGATATCGCTGAGCAATCTGACCGCCCCAGGAACGCGCGTCGTAACGAATCAAAGGTCCTTCGCGCAGCAGCGTATCGAGCGATTTTCCGACACATGCAGGCGGCGCAACCAGCACCAGCTTCTCGATCCTCAGCACCGTACAGGCCAATGCCTTCGGCGGCTGAAATGGCGGCCTCACCAGAATGGCTGCGTCCAGTTCGCCATTGAGCACTTTTTCGTAAAGGCTTTTCGAGTCACCCGGGGTGATCCTGAGTTTCAGGTTGGGTGCCGACAGTGTCAGGCGCTCGATCAGGTCTGGCAGTACGCCGGTGAGGGCGGTGGAAATGGCGCCGACTTTCACTTCGCCCGTTAATCCATCCTGGTGCAGGTCATGCTGCAATACCTGTGTCAGTTCAATAATTGCTTTGATCTTCGGCAAAGCCATCAGGCATTGATCCGACGGGTGCACCGCATGGGCTGTGCGCAGCAGCAGCGTACAGCCCAGGGTACGTTCGAGCGTCTGCACACGCTGACTGATTGCCGCCGCCGTACGATTTTCCCGCCGCGCCGCCGCTGCAATCGAGCCGGTTTCAATGACGGCCACCAGACTTCTCAGAAAGCGTACGTCCATAAGTTTTCCTTTCGCTCAGAACAAGGCGAAGCCGTTATGCCTCGCCGTACGGCCTGCTTAACCTGAGTGTTCCTTCACTCAGGGCTACCCCATGAACAGACCTTTTCACGCTGCATACCATGTTTGCGACCTGGACCAGTCGCGGATTTTTTATCGGGATGTGTTGGGCTGCATCGAGGGCCGCAGTACCGAGACATGGGTCGACTTCGATTTTTTCGGCAACCAGATCTCCCTGCATCTGGGCGTTCCGTTTGCCACTACCCGCTCCGGACAAGTAGGCGAGCACAAGGTGTTGATGCCGCACATTGGCGTCGTCCTGCCGCTGCAGGAGTGGCTGGCACTGGCTGAACGCCTGATCCGCCTCGGCACCCTTTTCGAGATTCCACCCGTGATCCGCTTTGCCGGCGAGCCAGGGGAACAACGCACAATGTTTTTCCTCGACCCGAGCGGTAATCCAATCGAAGTCAAAGGCTTCAAGGACTTCAACAACCTCTTCGCGCGCTGATTTCCCCACCAACAAACACAAGAAAAAAGGGGCACAACATGAGCAAGAAAAACACCTCGAGCCTTGTCACCCGCATCATGATCGGGCTGGTCGCCGGGATCGTCGTCGGCATCCTTCTCAACCAGTTTCCGGAGCACAAGGCATGGTTTATCGACAACCTGCTGCAGCCGGCCGGTGATCTGTTTATCCGGCTGATGAAGATGATCGTGGTGCCGCTGGTCTTTGCCTGCATGGTGGTCGGCATTGCTGGCGCCGGCAGCACAAAAGCGCTCGGGCGAGTCGGCATCAAGACGCTGGTCTACTTCTTTACCATCACCAGTATTGCCATCGTCTTCGGGCTGGTCGTCGGTAACGTATTCCAACCCGGCGCCGGCGCGGACTTCAGCAGCACCCTGCAAGCACCGGCATCCGCTTTGGCCACTGCCGGGGAAACGCAAAACCTTGGCCGAACGCTGGTCAACATCGTGCCCGATAACATCGTGCTGGCGATGTCCCAGGGCAAACTGCTGTCGGTGCTGTTTTTCGCTATTGTGTTCGGCTGCGCCTTGTCAATGCTGCCCGAGCAGCAAAGGGCGCCTTTGATCGCAGTCATGCAAGCCATTTCGGACACCATGTTCAAGGTTACCCATCTGGTCATGCACTATTCGCCGATCGGCATCTTCGGCCTGATCGGAGTCACCGTGGCCAGCTTCGGTCTCAGTGCGTTGATGCCGCTGGCCAAGCTGATCGCTGTCACTTACCTGGCGGTGTTGCTGTTCGCATTCGGCGTACTGGGGCTGGTGGCACGCATCGCCGGCATCGGATTTTTTCACCTGCTCAGGGAAATCCGCAGTGAACTCATACTGGCTTACAGCAGCGCGGCGTCCGCCACGGTGATGCCGCAACTGATTGAAAAAATGCAGCGATATGGCGCGCCGCGCTCAATCACCAGCATGGTCATTCCCTTGGGTTATTCATTCAATCTCGATGGGGCTTCACTGTTTGCAGGGCTGGGAACCCTGTTCATCGCCCAGGCTTACGGCATCGACCTGGGCTGGGCCGATCAAGCCATGCTGGTATTGATCATGGTGCTGACGTCCAAAGGGGCCGCAGGGGTGCCGGGCTTCATGTTCATCATTTTGACCGCGACGCTGACTACCGCAGGATTGCCGGTAGAAGGCGTCGCGATCATTGCTGGCGTCTATCGCCTGATGGACATGCCCGTCACCGCTCTCAATGTGCTGGGCAATGCCTTGGCGCCGTTGGTCATCGCCCGATGGGAGGGCCAGCTGAAAGCACCCGAGGACGCGGCAGCTGCAGATCAGCCGACGCTGCAAGCCTGAAGCTATTCGCTCCGGTGCTCGGTACCCACTGCGCGTTTACCTGCCGAGCCTGTTTCATCAGGGCTCGGCTTGTCAGCCTGCGGCGCACCGCTTTCGCTGCGAATCTGCGCATGGCTGATCAGCGCGAAGATGAAACTGCCGCCAATGATGTTCCCCGCCAATGTCGGCCCGGCGAATACCGCCCAGAAATCACTCCACGGCAATTCGCCGGCAAACACCAGATACGACACTTCCGCCGATCCGACGACGATATGGGTGAAGTCGCCCAGTGCCATGAAGTAAGTGATGAGGATGATGATCCACATCTTCGCGCTCTCCATGGACGGGATCATCCAGACCATGGTGGCGATCATCCAGCCGGAAACGATGCCCTTGGCAAACATCTGACTGGCACTGTGCTCCATGACCTTGCGGCCGATTTCGAGGAAGGCGACGTCGGTCTTGCTGTCGAAGATCGGCAGCTCCAGCATCACGTAGGCGACCAGAATCGTCCCGCAGAGGTTGCCGATCAGGACCACGCTCCACAGGCGGATCAATCGGGCGAAATTGAGCAGCGTCGGTTTGGTCATCACCGGTAGCACGGCGGTCAGGGTGTTCTCGGTGAACAGTTGCTGGCGCGCAAGGATCACTGCGAGGAACCCCGCGCAGTAGCCAAAACTGGCGATCACCTTGAATTCGTCACCATCGGGCAAGCGCGAATTGAGTAAACCCATGCCCATCAGCGACAGGCCCATGGTCAGGCCTGCCGCCAGCGCTGACCACCACAGCGCGGCAATGCTGCGCTCCAGCTCCTGATCGCCCTGGGTGCGGATGATTTCATGCAGAACGGCCGCGCGCGGCGGCTGGCTCTTCTCGACTTCGTGCTGTTCCTTGGCCGAGAGGTCGGGGGTCTTGTCGCTGGTGGGGGTGGTCATGGCGTGAGAACCGTGGGGGGTGGTGTTTAGCTACGACTCCCGCGGCTCACGACTGTTCAGTGGTCAGATAAAGATTCGGTGGCTGCACAACCGCATTCGCGAGCAAGCCCGCTCCCATAAGGGAACGCATTCCAATTCCAAATGTGGAGCGGGATTGCTTCCGCAAGGGAACGCATTCCAAATGTGGGAGCGGGCTTGCTCGCGAAGGGCGCGCCGCCCATGTCACCTGGTAACGGGTTCATCTTCCTGAAACTGGTCTTTCACATATTTGATCTCGGTTCGCCCGTGCGGCGCCGGCAGGCCGTCTTCGCCGAGATTGACGAAAACCATCTTCTCGACGGTCAGGATGCTCTTGCGGGTGATCTTGTTGCGCACTTCGCAGGTCAGGGTGATTGAGGTGCGGCCGAATTCGGTGGCGGTGATGCCCAGTTCGATGATGTCGCCCTGGCGCGAGGCGCTGACGAAGTTGATTTCCGAGATGTACTTGGTCACGACACGCTGGTTGCCCAGTTGCACGATCGCGTAGATCGCTGCTTCTTCATCGATCCAGCGCAGCAGGCTGCCGCCGAACAGGGTGCCGTTGGGGTTGAGGTCTTCGGGTTTTACCCATTTGCGGGTGTGGAAATTCATGTTCACTCCTGAGCGCTTGCCGAAAGATGCGCCCATCTTGGCAGACCGATCAGTCAGGCTCCAGCCAGCTGCGACTATGGTCGCCATTGGCGATCTTCATCTGGCCGACAGAAACCCTTTGGAAGATCAGCCCGGGCAGCTATAATCGCCCCCGTTTTAAAACGGTCATCTTCGATTGATACCGTTTTCCCGCCACCTGTCCGAGGGGCGCTGCAGCAGGTTCGACCTGTCAGGCTCGGATGGGGCGTTGACCGGCTCACGCCGGACACTAAACGCACAACGGCGCCCATTCGCATACATTACGAATGGAGGCTCTTCATGAGCGCTGTCAACACGCCTGCCGATTTTACCGATTACAAAGTTGCCGACATGTCCCTGGCTGCCTGGGGCCGTCGCGAAACCATCATCGCCGAATCGGAAATGCCTGCCCTGATGGGTCTGCGCCGCAAGTACGCCTCCGAGCAGCCGCTCAAGGGCGCGAAAATCCTCGGCTGCATCCACATGACCATTCAGACTGCCGTGCTGATCGAAACCCTGGTTGCCCTGGGTGCCGAAGTGCGCTGGTCGTCCTGCAACATTTTCTCCACTCAGGATCAGGCCGCTGCCGCTATCGCCGCCGCCGGTATCCCGGTGTTCGCCTGGAAAGGCGAAACTGAAGAAGAGTACGAGTGGTGCCTGGAGCAGACCATCCTCAAGGACGGTCAGCCATGGGACGCCAACATGATCCTTGACGACGGCGGCGATCTCACCGAGCTGCTGCACAAGAAATACCCGCAAGTGCTCGATCGCGTTCACGGCGTGACCGAAGAAACCACCACCGGCGTACACCGTCTGCTGGACATGCTGGCCAAGGGCGAGCTGAAGATCCCGGCCATCAACGTCAACGACTCGGTGACCAAGTCCAAGAACGACAACAAGTACGGCTGCCGTCACAGCCTGAACGATGCGATCAAGCGTGGTACCGACCACCTGCTGTCCGGCAAGCAAGCGCTGGTCATCGGTTACGGTGACGTGGGCAAGGGCTCGGCCCAGTCCCTGCGTCAGGAAGGCATGATCGTCAAGGTTTCCGAAGTCGACCCGATCTGCGCCATGCAAGCCTGCATGGACGGTTTCGAACTGGTATCGCCGTTCATCGACGGTATCAACGACGGTTCCGAAGCGAGCATCGACAAAGCACTGCTGGGCAAGATCGACCTGATCGTGACCACCACCGGTAACGTCAATGTTTGCGACGCGAACATGCTCAAGGCCCTGAAGAAGCGCGCTGTGGTCTGCAACATCGGTCACTTCGACAACGAAATCGACACCGCTTTCATGCGCAAGAACTGGGCGTGGGAAGAAGTGAAGCCACAGGTGCACAAGGTTCACCGCACCGGCGCCGGCAGCTTCGATCCACAGAACGACGACTACCTGATCCTGCTGGCCGAAGGCCGTCTGGTGAACCTGGGCAACGCCACCGGTCACCCGAGCCGCATCATGGACGGTTCGTTCGCCAACCAGGTTCTGGCTCAGATCTTCCTGTTCGGCCAGAAGTACGCCGACCTGTCGCCAGCGCAGAAAGCCGAGCGTCTGACCGTTGAAGTGCTGCCCAAGAAACTCGACGAAGAAGTGGCCCTGGAAATGGTCCGCGGCTTCGGCGGTGTGGTCACCCAACTGACCAAGCAACAGGCTGACTACATCGGCGTCACCGTCGAAGGCCCGTTCAAGCCGCACGCTTATCGCTACTGATTGACGCGTCGGCCTGCCTCCCCTGTGGGAGCGGGCTTGCCCGCGAAGGCGATCAGTCCTTCAACATCTTTGTTGACTGACCCAGCGCATTCGCGAGCAAGCCCGCTCCCACAGGGGCTTTGCAAGCTTCAAAGGCTTTGTGTTCCAAAGGGTATGACCATGTCCCAAGACCGTCGCTACAGCTTCGAGTTTTTCCCGACCAAGACCGATGCCGGGCAGGAAAAGCTGCTCGCCACTGCCCGTCAACTGGCCACTTACAACCCTGATTTCTTTTCCTGCACCTACGGCGCTGGCGGCTCGACCCGTGACCGCACGCTCAATACCGTGTTGCAGCTCGAAAGCGAAGTCAAAGTACCCGCCGCACCGCACCTGTCGTGCGTCGGCGACAGCAAGGACGACCTGCGCGGCCTGCTGAACGAATACAAGGCTGCCGGCATCAAGCGCATCGTCGCCCTGCGTGGCGATTTGCCGTCCGGCATGGGCATGACCAGCGGTGAGCTGCGTCACGCCAATGAACTGGTCGAATTCATTCGTGAAGAGACCGGCGACCATTTCCACATCGAAGTCGCCGCCTACCCGGAGATGCATCCGCAGGCGCGCAACTATGAGGACGATCTCGCCAACTTCGTGCGCAAGGCCCGTGCCGGTGCCGACAGCGCGATCACCCAGTACTTCTTCAACGCCGACAGCTACTTCTACTTCGTCGACCGTTTGCAGGCACTGGGCGTGGATCTGCCGATCGTGCCGGGGATCATGCCGATCACCAACTACAGCAAACTCGCGCGTTTCTCCGATGCCTGCGGTGCGGAAATCCCGCGCTGGATCCGCAAGCAACTGGAGGCTTACGGCGATGACACGCAAAGCATTCAACGTTTTGGCGAGCAAGTCGTCAGCGAGATGTGCGAACGCCTGTTGCAGGGTGGCGCACCGGGACTGCACTTCTACTCGATGAACCAGGCCGAACCTAGCCTGGCGATCTGGAACAACCTCAAGCTACCGCGCTGAAGGGTTTTCATGCGGTACAAAAGGCCCTGATCGGGCCTTTTCACTAAAAAGCACCAATGGAATGTTGTCGTCAATGATCTGCGCGCAAACAAAAAAACGCCCTCAACTGGTCTATCTGGTTTTCGGCGCCGAGACCTACCATCAGGAAGCTGTTTTCAGCATCGCCAGTGCTTTGGCGTGGTTGCGCGAAACACCGGATGCCCCGATCGACATCCAGGTCTTCACCGACAATCCGCAACCCTATGAACAGCTTCCCGTACGTGTTCGCCCTCTTGACGCGCAAACGCGCCAGACATGGAGCGAGCCCCACGGTTATCACTTCCGCATCAAACACGTCGCATTGCGCTCGGTACTGGCCGAATACGAAACGGCGCTGTTGATCGACACCGATACGTTTTTCCACTGCTCGCCGCTCAAACTGTTCGAGCGGGTGCAGCCCGGCGCCCTGCTGTGCAATGACTACCACGCCCGATATGGCGACAACAAAGCGAGCCTGCTTTACCGCACACTGTCGGCAACACTGCTGGACAAGGGCCTGACTGACGATCACATGCGCCTGCTCAACTCTGGCGTCATCGGTTTGCACCGGCAGGACGCCCATGTACTCGACCGCTCCATCGCCTTGATTGATGAATTGTTTCCGGCTGCACAGGGCGCCTACACCCTCGAAGAGTTCTGCCTGTCAGTGGCCGCCTATCGCACGCTGGACGTCAACAAGTGCCCGGACCTGATCCATCATTACTGGAGTCGCAAACATCTGTTCAGAGCCAAGGTTCAGGCCTGGGTCGCCAAGCACGGCGACAATCCGACCGGCCAGGCTGCACTGGACGACACCCGCCGCGTATCACCGCAATTGCCCCGACCACCGCGCCTGCAGCGCGTGTTTCACAAGCTCATTACGCTGCTGTTGCCGGCACATCTGCGTCAGTTCATCCGCGAAATCCTCTACGGCTGCTATGAACACCCCAACGAGTTCGATCAGGCGTGTGCACGGGTGTGGTGGGACAAGGCGCTGCAAAACCAGCAGGAACGCATTGGCAAGCCGGTTTGCCAGCACTTGCTCAAAGACTGGTTCAGTCGTGGCCTGGTCAAGCGGATCCTGGGAACACGCCACGCCACGGTCCATCAACATTTGCTCAAAACTTCGAGCAAATAAGGCTGTTGCGGCCAATCCGCACGGGGACTGCGCGAAACATGCATGCCAGAGCTTCTCATCTGGCGTTTCGCGTACTAACCTCAGGCCATGCCCGTCATCGCCCAACTGCTGAGCGTTATCCTTCTGACTTGCCTGAGCTTCGCCGCTCGGGGCGAGAAGTTGCGCATTGTCACCGAGCCATGGGCGCCGTACGTGTACGAACAGGGCGGGCAGAACCTCGGTCTGGACTACGAAACCACAGCCATCGTGTTCAAGCGGTTGGGCATTGAAGTCCAATGGCAGTTCCTGCCGTGGAAGCGCTGCCTGTCGATGCTTGAAACCGGTCAGGCCGACGGTGCGCTGGACATTTTTCACAGCGCCGAGCGTGATGCCACCCTGCTCTACCCCAGCGAACCGTTGTCCGACGTTGAATTCGTGATGTTCTACGCCAACGATCGGCCGCACCCGTTCAGCACACTCGAACAGCTCAAAGGCCTGACCATCGGCACCTCGCCGGGCTATCTGTACAGCCCGGATTTCAGCCAGTCGAACTTGTTCAACCGCGAACCGGCGCCCACCCATGAGGCCAACTTCGGCAAACTGGTGCGCGGGCGTATCGACCTGCTGATCACTGATCGCCGCGTCGGCCAGCATTTGCTCGATGAACTGAATATTCGCGATCTGATCACGGAAAACCCGACAGTTATCAGCCGTCAGAGCCAGTTTCTCGCGGTTCGGCGCAATGCTGGCATGGACTTGCTGGTGCAGCGTTTCGGCGCCGAGCTCAGGCGTTTCAAGCGCGAACCGGCCTACGCCGAACTCAGCGCGCGCTATGGCGCCGCACCGGTTGACAGCGCATCACTGCGCTCGGCCACGGCCAACGGCAAAACCGTTGAGCAGCAGGAAAGCAGCGCGCAGTGATTGCTCTGTTATACTCCGGCGTTCCCGCCAGGCTCACGCCCGGACGCCCGGAACCGTAACAGGCCTCACGACCCGCTACAGCGCAGCTTTCAGCCCGCGCGAGCGCTCCTGACGAGCCTTCGGAACCGCCGCTGGACCGGACGGGATTGCGTCCTCTTAAACGTGATTCGCGCCAGGCAAGACTCCCATTGGGCCAAGCCCTAACTAAAACAGGATTACTCATGTCCTTTGCTTCCCTCGGTCTCTCCGAGGCTTTAGTCCGTGCCATCGAAGATGCGGGCTATACCGAGCCTACTCCGGTGCAACAGCGGGCCATTCCCGCCGTGTTGCAAGGTCGCGACCTGATGGTGGCGGCTCAGACAGGTACCGGTAAAACCGGCGGCTTCGCCCTTCCGATTCTGGAGCGGTTGTTCCCCAACGGTCACCCGGACAAATCCCAGCGTCACGGCCCGCGCCAACCGCGCGTGCTGGTCCTGACCCCGACCCGCGAACTCGCGGCCCAGGTGCACGAGAGCTTCAAGATCTACGCCCGTGACCTGAAATTCGTCAGCGCCTGCATCTTCGGCGGCGTCGGCATGAACCCGCAGGTCCAGGCCATGTCCCGTGGCGTCGACGTTCTCGTCGCCTGCCCGGGTCGTCTGCTCGATCTCGCCGGCCAGGGCAGCGTCGATCTGTCCCACGTGGAAATTCTCGTCCTCGACGAAGCCGACCGCATGCTCGACATGGGCTTTGTGCACGACGTGAAGAAAGTCCTCGCGCGTCTGCCGGCCAAGCGTCAGAACCTGCTGTTCTCGGCAACATTCTCCAAAGACATCACCGATCTTGCCGGCAAACTGCTGCACAACCCGGAACGCATCGAAGTCACGCCGCCGAACACCACGGTCGAGCGCATCGAGCAACGCGTGTTCCGCCTGCCGGCCAGCCACAAGCGTGCCCTGCTGGCGCACCTGATCACCGCCGGCGCGTGGGAACAGGTGCTGGTGTTCACCCGCACCAAGCACGGCGCCAACCGTCTCGCCGAATACCTGGACAAACACGGTCTGCCGGCGGTGGCGATTCACGGCAACAAGAGCCAGAACGCGCGCACCAAAGCTCTGGCCGACTTCAAGGCCGGCGAAGTGCGCATTCTGGTTGCTACCGACATTGCGGCCCGTGGCCTGGACATCGACCAGTTGCCGCATGTAGTCAACTTCGAGCTGCCGAACGTCGATGAAGACTACGTGCACCGTATCGGTCGTACCGGCCGTGCCGGTCGTTCGGGCGAGGCGATCTCGCTGGTCGCACCGGACGAAGAAAAACTGCTGAAAAGCATCGAGCGCATGACCAAGCAGAAGATCGCCGACGGCGACCTGATGGGCTTCGACTCCAGCACCATCGAAGCCGAGAAGCCGGAAGCCCGCGAGCGTCCGGACATCCGTAACCCGCGCAATTCCCGTGGCCCACGCGGCGACGGCCCGAATGGCGGCGGCGGTGGCGGCGGTCGCAAGGACAAAGGCAAAGACAAGGGCAAGGAAAAACCGGCCGGTGAACGTGGCGAGCGCCCTGCCCGTCAGCAGAAGCCACGCGAAGGTACGCCGAGCCGCGAACAGCGTCCGAGTCAGCCACCGCGTGCAGCAGCTGACCGCGCTCCGGACGAGTTCCTCGACGACGATATCGATAACTTCGGTAACCGCGTTGATTACGTGCCGAAAGCCGCCCCTGCCGGGGGTCGTGGCCGTCGTCCGGGCGCTCCGGCGCAAGGCGCAGGCACTGGCGCACCTCGTGGTGGCCAGCCACAGGGTCGCCAGAACGGCCCGCGCAACAGCAATGGCTCGACCACCGGCACGCCACCGGCCAAACGCAGCGGCCCGCGCAATGGCGCACCGCGTGACGGTCAGGGTCGTCGTGACGAATCCGCACCACGCAATCGCCGCCCGGCCCGTGACGATCAGCCGCGCAGCGAACCGGCCGTGCAGAACCCGCGCAGCAACGGCCCGAAGATCATGCACAAGGAATCGAAAGCCGACCGCTTCCCGACACCTGAGCAACTCGATCAACTGCCAAGCCGCCCGCGTGGCGAGAAACCAGCCTTGCTGACGCGCAATCGCTGAGTTTCATGCCGCAATGAAAAATGCCCCCGTTCGAAAGAACCGGGGCATTTTTCATAAGCCCTGCAAATCGCTTTGTGTAGGAGCTGCCGAAGGCTGCGATCTCTTGATCTTGATCTTGATCTTCAAAAATCAAGATCAAGAGATCGCAGCCTTCGGCAGCTCCTACAAGGGATCTGTGTTGCATCAATAAAAAACGCCCCCGGCCTTGCGACCAGGGGCGTTTTTTTATGGCGGCGAGAATTACTTCACTTTCACACCTTCGAACGAAACATACAGCTCGACTGCATCGGACTTCGGCCCGAGGTCTTTCTGCTTGCCGAAATCGGAACGCTTGATGGTGGTGGTGCCTTCGAAGCCGGCACGGTAGCCGCCCCATGGATCCTTGCCTTCGCCGAGGAAGGTTGCTTTCACGACGACAGGCTTGGTCACGCCCAGCAGGGTCAGGTCGCCGGTCACGTCAGCAGTGTTGGCACCGGTGGACTTGACGCTGGTGGAAACGAAAGTGGCTTTGCCAAACTTGCTGGCGTTGAGGAAATCAGCGCTGGCGATGTGTTTGTCGCGCTCGGCGTGGTTGGTGAACACGCTGGCAGTGTTGACGTTGAATTCGATCTTGCTGTCTTCAGGCTTGGCAGCGTCGAAGCTGAATTTGCCGTCGATGTCCTTGAAGGTGCCGGTGATGTAGCTGTAGCCCAGGTGGCTGATCTTGAAGTCGACGAAGGCGTGCTGGCCTTCCTTGTCTACCACATAGTCAGCAGCCATTACGTTGGCGGACAGCACGGCAGAACCGATTGCCAGAGCGGCCAGAGTCTTTTTCAACATGCTTTCTTTTCCTTTGAGTCGAGGTTGAATTTCAGGCTTTGCGACCGAGCATCCGGGTGAGGGTCGCATCACGATCGATAAAGTGGTGCTTCAATGCTGCCAACGCATGGAGACCGGAAAAAATTACCAGTATCCACGCCAGCCAGAGATGAATCACCCCAGCGGTATCTGCCTGATCCGGTAGTCCGGAGAGCAGTGCAGGAACTTCAAACAGGCCAAACACCGGGATCCCGACACCGTCTGCGGTGGAAATCAGGTAACCGGCAATCATCACAGCGAACAGCGCCAGATACAGAAACCCATGGCCGAATTTAGCGCCAACGCGGGTCATGCGGCTGTAGCTTTGCAGCGTAGAAGGTGGCGGGCTGACGAAACGCCACAACACCCGCAACACCATCACACCGAGCAGCACCAGACCGATGCTTTTGTGCAGGTCCGGCGCGTCTTTGCGCCAGGTGCTGTAGTAATCCAGCCCTACCATCCACAGACCCAGCGCAAACAGCCCGAAGACCGCCAGCGCGACGCCCCAGTGCATGAAGATGCTGACCCAACCATAGCGCGAAGAAGAGTTACGTAGCTGCATTGCCCAAATCCTGTGAGAACTGCGAACCAAGACTAGCGAGTTACCTATCGAATTAAAGCGGAAAATTTCGCTTTGAAATATCGAGAAATACGATCAAGAGTCTGGAAGTGGCGTGTTAAGGAAAGATTAAAGGCAAAAGTGTGGCGGGATGTTGTTGCAAGGCATTGGAATCGGAATGCCTGCGCCGCCCCCTTCGCGAGCAAGCCCGCTCCCACAGTGATTGCATTCCAACTGAGGAAACACGGTCAAATGTGGGAGCAAGGCCACTCCCACAGCGATTGCATTCCAACTGAGGAAACACGGTCAAATGTGGGAGCAAGGCCACTCCCACAGTGATTGCATTCCAACTGAGGAACCACGGTCAAATGTGGGAGCAAGGCCACTCCGACAGCGATTGCATTCCAACAAGAAACACGGTCAAAAGTGGGAGCGGGCTTGCTCGCGAAAGCGGTCTCGGAGGCAAAAAAAGCGCGGCGTAAAAGCCGCGCTTTTTCATTCACCGCAAGGCTTACTGCGCCTTGGTCTCGGTCGTTGCAGCAGGCTTGGCCGCTGGTTTCTTCGCCGGTTCAACCTTTTTCGCCGCCGGTTTCGCGGCAGGCTTTTTGGTTTCGGTTTTCGCCGCTGGCTTCTTCGCCGCAGGCTTGGCCGCTGCTTTCTTCGCCGGTTCAGCTTTCGCCGGGGCCGCTGGCTTCGGTGCTTCCACCGGAGCTGGCGCCGGTGCCGGAGTCGGTGCAGGCGCTGGAGCAGGCGCCGGCTCTGGTGCTTTCACCGGCTCAGGCTTCTTCTCGTCATCCGAACCGCCGAACAGATTAGTGAAGAAGTTGCCCTTCTTCGCCGCTACGGCACCCGCCGCGCCTGCCGCTGCTGCAGCCGGAACAACTTTGACCGGTTCGAACGATTTGCCTGCCGCCAGATCTTCAACCTGACTGGCCGCACGCTGGCCGGTGCGCAGCGCGCCCTCCAGAGTGCCGGGGTACAAGGTGTCGGTGTGTTCGCCGGCGAACGCTACGCGTTGCAGCGGACGCTCCCACAGGCGCCAGAACTTGCTGATCTGCCCCGGGCCGTAAGCCAGGTAGGCGCCGCCCATCGACGGGTCGGTGCTGTAGCGACGGATTTCATAACCAGTGAACGAGCCACGGGCCTGTGGATAAAACGCGTGCAGACGGATCAGCACCTGATCGACCATCTGCTTGTCGCCGAACGCCTGCATCACACGGGCGTTATCGCCGGAAAGGTTGATCACCACGTTGGCGCCGCCCTTGAGCGCCGGTTCGATCCAGAGCATGCCCAGGCCGGTATTGCTGTAGATCTCGCCGGACATGCGCGACTTGCTTTCCCACACTGGCGTCTTGAACTTCAGCATGATCTGGTCGCGCCAACCGTAGTTGGTACCTTTGATCGCCGCCAGATGCTGAGCATCCAGCGCCGGGGTCAGGGCGATCTTGTTCAGTGCGCGCAACGGCACTGCCAGTACTACGTAATCAGCCTGATAGCCGACGCTGCCGACCTTGACGGTCACGCCGTCCTTGTCCTGGGTAATGGCCGAGACCGGCGAGCTGGTCTTGATGGTCTTGATCTGTTTGACGAACGCCTGGGCCAGCACCTGGCTGCCGCCGACCAGACGCGAGGCACGCAGGTCGCGGTCGGAAACACCACGATAGACGCGGGTTTGCTGTGCGAAATACAGCAGCGACAAACGCGAAGGTTCGTCGTAGTGGGTGCGAATGTCCTGGTTGATCAACTGACGCGCGGTGGCCGGCAGGTTCTGCTTGTCGAGCCAGCTGGATACGGTGATCTGATCCAGCGCATGCAGGGTGGCGGTCGCCGCCGGGTTCTGTGGATCGTCAATCGAGCGCGCCAGATCGTCGAGGGTTTTCTGGTAGCGCTTGAGTGCGTCGGCGGTGGCTGGCTGCTTGGTGGCCAGATCGGCGGCGGAGAAATAATCGCCGTCAATCAGATAGCTCGGCGTACGGACGAATTCCGGCGCCGGCGTGGTGCCGAGCTTGAAGGTCGAGACGTACTTGTTCAGCACCGGCTGGGTCTTGTCGTTGCCGATCCACTCGCTGGTGGCCATGCCCGAGCGACCGCCCAGGCTCGGCTTGGCTTCCAGCAGGGTGACCTGCCAGCCCTTGTTCTGCAGCTCGTAAGCGGCAGTCAGACCCGACAGGCCGCCGCCGATCACGATTGCGGTTTTATCCTTGGCCAGCGCCGTAACGCTGAACAGCCCCAACATCACCAGCGCACAGGCGCGCAGCCAACCGACAGACATTCAGCGAACTCCGGAAAAACATGTGGGAAAAAGCAGTTTTGCGAGTCAGACGACTCAAGAACCGCGAAGAATACGTTAGCCATCAAAACGCCGCCAGCGACGTCTATCGGCTCAGACAAAGTAGCTCAATCGACACAATGGGTTGTTCCCGCGCGATGCATTGCATAGGCTTGCGCGATTGTTCGCCCGCGCCTGACGCGAGCCGCCTCGAGGAGACTGTAAATGGGCCTGAATAACCAGTGGATGCAACGCGATCTCGCGGTGTTGTGGCATCCCTGCACCCAGATGAAAGACCACGAACAGCTGCCGCTGATCCCGATCAAGCGTGGCGAAGGCGTCTGGCTCGAAGACTTCGAAGGCAAGCGCTACCTCGACGCGGTCAGTTCCTGGTGGGTCAACGTGTTCGGCCACGCCAACCCGCGCATCAACCAGCGCATCAAGGATCAGGTCGATCAACTCGAACATGTGATTTTGGCCGGTTTCAGCCATCAACCGGTGATCGAGCTGTCCGAGCGCCTGGTGAAGATGACGCCGCAAGGCCTGAATCGGGTGTTCTACGCCGACAACGGCTCGTCGTGCATCGAAGTCGCGCTGAAGATGAGCTTTCACTACTGGCTCAATCGCGGCCAGCCAAACAAAAAGCGCTTCGTCACCCTGACCAACAGCTACCACGGCGAAACCATGGCAGCGATGGCGGTCGGCGACGTGCCGCTGTTCACCGAGACCTACAAAGCCCTGTTGATGGACACCATCAAAGTGCCGAGCCCGGATTGCTATCTGCGCCCCGACGGCATGAGCTGGGAAGAACACTCACGCAACATGTTCACCGCCATGGAACAGACCCTCGCGGAAAATCATGACAGCGTCGCGGCGGTGATCGTCGAGCCACTGATTCAGGGCGCCGGCGGCATGCGCATGTATCACCCGGTCTACCTCAAACTGTTGCGCGAGGCCTGCGACCGTTACGGCGTGCACCTGATTCATGACGAAATCGCCGTCGGTTTCGGTCGCACCGGGACAATGTTCGCCTGCGAGCAGGCCGGCATCCGCCCGGACTTCCTCTGCCTGTCGAAAGCCCTGACCGGCGGCTATCTGCCGCTGGCCGCCTGCCTGACGACCGATGAGGTCTACAGCGCGTTCTACGACGACTACCCGACCCTGCGTGCCTTCCTGCATTCGCACAGCTATACCGGCAATCCGCTGGCGTGCGCGGCGGCATTGGCGACGCTGGATATATTCGAACAGGACAACGTGATCGCGAACAACCAGGCACTGGCCCAGCGCATGGCCTCGGCGACCGCGCATCTGGTCGATCACCCGAACGTCTTCGAAGTGCGCCAGACCGGCATGGTTCTGGCGATCGAGTTGGTCAAGGATAAAGCCAGCAAAGAGGCCTACCCTTGGCAGGAACGCCGTGGTTTGAAGGTGTTCCAGCATGCGTTGGAACGTGGCGCATTGCTGCGGCCGCTGGGCAGCGTGGTGTATTTCCTGCCACCGTATGTGATCACCCCGGAGCAGATCGATTTTCTGGCCGAAGTGGCGAGTGAAGGCATTGATATCGCCACGCGTGACAGCGTCAGCGTGGCGGTGCCAAAAGACTTCCACCCCGGTTTCCGCGATCCGGGCTGATGTAAATCATCCAAGATCTGTAGTGCCTGGCGGCCGCTTTCGCGAGCAAGCCCGCTCCCACAGGGGAATGCATTTCAAGTGTGGGAGCGGGCTTGCTCGCGAATGAAGTCGACGCCGATCCAACTGATTCATATTTGCAGAGACCCGAAATGAGACTGTCCCGCTTCTTTATCGACGCCCCGCTGAGCACCGGCGAACACGAACTGCCGGAGGCTCAGGCGCATTACATCAGCCGCGTGCTGCGCATGGTCGAGGGCGATGCCGTGCAGTTGTTCGACGGTTCCGGCCATGAGTTTCGCGGATCGCTGGTAGACGTCGGCAAGAAGCGCGTCGTCGTACGGATCGACGAACAATTCGCCGGTCAGGTCGAGTCGCCACTGCAGATCCACCTCGGCCAGGGTCTGTCCCGGGGCGAGCGCATGGATTGGGCGATTCAAAAAGCCACCGAACTGGGCGTGAATGAAATCACGCCGATCTTCAGCGACCGCTGCGAAGTCCGTCTCAAGGACGAACGCGCCGACAAGCGCTTGCTGCACTGGCGCCAGGTGGCAATCAGCGCCTGCGAACAGTGCGGGCGTTCACGGGTGCCGGTGATTCACCCGCCGGTGTTGCTGGCGGACTGGATCAAGCAGACCGAAGCCGAGTTGAAACTGGTCCTGCACCCGGTCGCAGAACCGCTGGTGAGTCATGCCAAACCGGCGACGCTGGCGTTCCTGATCGGGCCTGAAGGTGGCTTGACGGATGGCGAAGTCGAACAGGCCAACGGCAACGGCTTCCACGCCGCCCGCCTCGGCCCGCGGGTGCTGCGCACCGAAACCGCGCCGGTGGTGGCGTTGGCGGTAGCCCAACAATTGTGGGGTGATTTCTAAGACCCCTTCGCGAGCAAGCTCGCTCCCACATTGGATCTCCAGTGACCACAGGTTTGTGAACACTCCAGTTCCAATGTGGGAGGGGGCTTGCTCCCGAATGCGGTGGGCCATTCATCAACGATTGACTGACCTGACGCCTTCGGGAGCAAGCCCCCTCCCACAGGGATTGCGTCTAGAGGACGTAAAACAGAATCGCGACAAAGTGCAGCAGACTCCCGGCAATCACGAACAGATGCCAGATGCCATGGGCGTGCCGCAAGCGGTGGTCCAGGGCAAAAAAGATGATCCCCACCGTATACAACACCCCGCCCGACGCCAGCCAGGCAAACCCGGCCGTACCCAGCGCGGCGATCAGCGGCTTGACCGCAACCAGTACGATCCAGCCCATCACCGCGTAAATCACGATCGACAGAATCCGCGCTTCGGAGCGCGGCTTGATTTCCTGCAGGATGCCGATCAGCGCCAGCCCCCAGACTATCCCGAACAGCGTCCAGCCCCACGGCCCGCGCAGGGTCACCAGACAAAACGGTGTGTAGCTGCCGGCGATCAGCAGGTAGATCGAAAAATGATCGACCTTTTTCATGATCGCTTTCTTGCGCCCGCGCACGCTGTGGTACACGGTCGAGGCGCTGTAGAGCACCAGCAAGGTGAAAGCGTAAATCGCCACGCTGACGATCTTCCATGGACTGCCGTCGAGGCTGGCGATCACCAACATCCAGACCCCGCCGACAAAAGCCGCCACCGCCCCGACCAAATGCGTCCAGGCGTTGAGTTTTTCTCCGTGATACATGTGTCGCCTTCCTCATAGTCGCTACCGCAAGCGCGCAAGGCTCGGGCCTTGAGCGTAAAAGCGCAATGTTTCCGTTTAACAGATCAATAGATCGCAGCCTTCGGCAGCGCCTACAGGTGATCGCATTCCAATGTAGGCGCTGCCGAAGGCTGCGATCTTTTGATCTTCAAGGCACAATCGACGCATTCCAAAAAGAGTCCGCGCCATGCTGATCGACGAAGAATTGACCCTGAAAAAACTCGAGGTGTTCCTCGCCTTCATGCGCACCGGCAACCTCGCCCGCGCCGCTGCCGAACTGCAGACCAGCAACGTCAGCGTGCACCGCGCCATTCACTCGCTGGAAAGCGCGCTGCGCTGCCCGCTGTTCAAACACGAAGGGCGCAACCTGACGCCGCTGGAAAGCGCCTATGTGCTGGAAGAGCGTGCGCAGAAGCTGATCAACGACGTCGTCGACAGCGTGCGCCTGACCCGCGAAGCCGCCGGGTTCTCTGCCGAGCGCTTCAAGCTTGGCTCGCTGTATTCGCTGACGGTCAAGACCGTGCCGCAACTGATCATGGGCCTGAAAATCCGCCGCAGCGAACTCAACATCGACCTGATCCTCGGCTCGAACATCGACCTGCTCTACAAACTGAAAAACATGGAAGTCGACGCGATTCTGGTGTCACTCGACGACAGCATCAACGATCCGGATTGCGAGCAGATCGCGCTGTTTTCCGATGACATCTTCCTCGCCACGCCGGCCGATTCAAAATTCGCTCAGCGCAGTGAAGTCGATCTGGCGGAAGTGCGCGACGAGACTTTCATCACCCTGACCCAGGGCTTCGCCACGCATCAGGATGGTGTGCGGGTGTTCAAGCAGGCGCGGTTCGAGCCGAAGGTAGCGATGCAGGTCAACGACATCTTCACCCTGCTGAGCATGGTCAGCTCGGGCGTGGGCTATGCACTGCTGCCGGGGCGGATTGCAGCGGTGTACGAGAACCGGGTGAAGCTGATTGCGTTGCAGGAGAAATATCGGTTGCAGCAGCACATTGGCGTGGTGTTTCTGAAGGCCAAGGAGAGGGATCCTAATTTGCTGGCGTTGCTGGCGGAGTGTCGGATGTATGCCAATCGCCAGACCTGATACCGAGTCGCGCCCTTCGCGAGCAAGCCGCTCCCACATTTGGAATGCGTTCCCCTGTGGGAGCGGGCTTGCTCGCGAAGGCGTCTGTCCCGACAACCAGTGTCTCAGCCCATCAACCCGCGCATCGCCAGAAACAACAGCGAAGGCCCCAGCAGACACCCAAGCGCGGTGTAGAACGCCGCCGTCAGGCAACCATAAGGCACCAGCTTCGGATCGGTGGCCGCCAACCCGCCGGCGACGCCGCTGGAGGTGCCCATCAAACCGCCAAAAATCACCGCGCTACGTGGATTGTTCAGGCCGATCATCGGCGCCACGAACGGTGTCATCACCATTACCAGAATCGCCTTGATCAGACCCGCCGCAATCGACAACGCCATCACTTCGGAACTCGCACCAATCGCCGCCCCCGTCACCGGACCGACGATATAGGTCACGGCACCCGCGCCAATGGTGGTCAGGCTCACCGCATCGGTATAGCCGAACGCCATCGCCACGCCGACACCCGCGACGAAAGAAGTGCCTACCCCCACGAACAGCGCCAGCACACCCACAAGCCCGGCCCGTTTGAGCTCATCGACGCTGACACCGAACGCGGTGGCAACAATCGCGAAATCACGCAGCATCGCACCGCCGAGCAGGCCAATGCCCGACAGCAGCGGAATATCGACCACGCCCTTCTGCCCACCGGTGAGCGCGCCGCCGATATACGACAGCACCAGCCCGAGCAGAATGGCGATCGCCGAGCCGTGCAGACGACCCTTGGTGAAGGTGTTGGACATCCAGTAGGACACCCACATGGTCAGGCCGACAATCAAAAAGCCGCTGATCAGACCGTAGCCGGTGATCACTTTCATCATTGATTCGTACATGGCGATCACCCCGCAGTCTTGGCTGGAGCAATCGGCGTCTGTTGCTTGTTGCCCATGCGTGTCAGCACTGGCACCAGAGCAAAAGCGATCACTACGGCGAGGGTTCCGGCCAGAATCGCCATCGGCCCGCCCTTCAGCGCACCGTAGACATTCTGCTGCGCGGCCATGGCGACCACGATGGGAATGTAGATCGCGCTCCAGAACTCCACGCCCTGCTCGGTCTTGCCCTTGAGCCAGCCGCTTTTATAGAGATAGCTGCCGAGGCCGATCAACAGCAGCATCGCAATGCCGACACCACCGACGTTGGCCGGCACGCCGATCAGCTTGCCGAGCAGTTCACCGACCCAGATACCGACCAGCGTACAAAAGGCGAGAAACGCCACACCGTAAATAATCATTGTTGTAGTCCTCAAAGTGCATCGTCGAATGTTGTTTTTGTTGTTCGAAGCTTGAGTCGCGGCGGTTTTAGAGTTGGCGGCCACCCTCCTCTCGCAACAGCGCTTGCACGGTGTCGAGGCGAGCACTGTCGAAGGCAGTGACGGTGCCCTGCTCGAAGACCCGGCGCGCCAGCCCGGTCAGCACCGCGCCGGGCGGCAGTTCGATCTGTAAACGTACGCCGCGCTCGTAGGCGCTTTGCACGGTGCCGCGCCAGTCCACCACGCGGCACATGTTGAAAGCGAGGTCGTCGCGCAAGGCCTCCGGCTTGATTACCGGACGCGCACGGCTACCACTGAGGTAAGCGATTTTCGGCGTTTTAACCGCAACCCCGGCGAAGGCTTCGGCGAGGGTTTGCGCCGGTTCGTCCAGCAGCGGACAGTGCGACGGCACACTCACCGCCAGGCGCTTCGCCAGACCGGCGCCGCGACTGCGCGCCAGTTCAGCCACCGTTTGCATGGCCCTGTCGCTACCGGCAATCACCACTTGGTTATCGGCATTGATGTTGGCCAGATACACCGGCGAATCCTCGCTGTGCACCTGCGCCAGCAGCGTTTCGACGGTGGATAACTGCAAGCCGATGATCGCGGTCATGCCGTAGCCCTGTGGATAAGCCTGCTGCATCAGCTCACCGCGCAGGCTGACCAGATGCAACGCATCGCTGAAACTCAAGGCTCCCGCCACCACTGCTGCCGGGTATGCGCCGATGGACAGACCGGCGACGTAATCCGCGCTCAGCCCATCCTGCAATAACTGCCGAGAAGCAGCGACACCGGCGATCAGCAGGCACAGCTGCACCGCTCTGGTCGTGTGCAATGCCTCGGCTGAATCCAGCAGCGCAACATCTTCGCCGAGCACATCACTGGCCTCGACCAGTGTTTCGCGAGGCAAACGCTGGAGCATGCCGGCTTGCTGCGCGCCCTGGCCGGGGAACACCAGCAGACTGCTCACGCTGCCTGCTCCTGCGGGTGCCACGGATTCGTCACCAATACTGCCTGATGCGCATTTTTCAGCAGCACTCGGGCCGAACCGCTGGCCCATTCCCGCAAGGCCACGGCACCGAATGGCGTCTGCAATTGCATATCGACCCGGCACGCAGTCTGATCAAAAAGCGCGACCAGTTCGCGCGCCTGATCACGGCCGATCATCTGCGGCGCACGCAAAATCAGATCAAGATCACTGGCCGCGTGCATCGCTCTGAAACCACTGGCCAATTCAAACCCGACACTGCCGCTGACACCCCAGACCGAACCGCAGTCATCGAGCATCGGCCGCAATTGTCTGAGCGCTTGCATGACCGGCAGATCACGTGCGCTGTCGACATGACACAACGCTTCAGGACTGACCCGCCGCACAATCGAATCGACGCGCATGAACGCCGCCAGCCGCTGCTCACGCAGCAACCCACGCACGCCGACCGCGACAAAACCGTCAGCACTCAACGCCCGGCGCACCACCACCGGTTGCCCGGCGGCCAGCGAATCAACTGCCCACTGTGGCGCATCCGCCGGCAACTGCGCCGGGGTCATGCCCCAGAGCAGATCGTGGGCCATGGGCTGGTTCACCACTGCGCCCTCAGCAATTCGCGGACTTTGCTGGAAGCTGCACGATTGCTCGCGCCGAGGCGGCCTTTCAAATCACTGCCGGTCACATCGCTGATCGCCTGCTTCAGGCACTCGCTCACCCGCGCCAGATCCTCAGCCGTCGGTTGTTCGATCTGCTGCACCGAGAGGGTTTCCCAGAGCAGACCGAGGCTGGCGTAGCTGTCGATGTCATAAGCCATCGGCGGTACGCTGGAGGCCAGCGCTTCCAGTTCCTCGACACTGCGCAAGGTGACCCGCGCCGCCGAAGCCTTGCCCATCGCATGCACCATCACCCCGGGGTCGCGCAGGGCGATCAAACGGTTGGCCTGATAACCGTGCGCCAGAAACGCCCCGGACATGGCCTTGCCCACCAGCAACGCAATCACCGGATGCCCGGCCAGCCGCGCATGGGCATAACTGCCCGCCGCGCCGGCCAGCGCCTGATGAATGCCAAGGGCCTCTTCGCGCCGACCATAGGCCTGGCTCGGCACATCGACGATGGCGATGATCGGGCGCTTTTGCGCGTTATCGCGATCAGCGTTGATCGCGTCATCCACAGCTTTGGCCAGCCCCCAGCCTTCGAGCAAGCCGACTTCGCCGTTGCGAGCGCGTGGGAAACGGTTGTCCGGGTCGGCGACCACGGCGATAAAACGCCCGAGTTCACCGTCAGCGACTTTCAACGACGCCGGCAGGCCTTCGACGTTTTTAGCACCCGCGCTCAGAGCGTTGAACCAGTGCAAACCGCGCAATGAATAACCACTCATGAGCGCTCTCCTTGATACAGATCGCGAACCACCGAAGGCTCGATTTGCTTGTCCGTGTCCAGACTCGCCAGGCGTTGCAGAAACCACTCGGCGCGCTGACTGCGCGGCTGTGCCGGCAGACCTTGCTGGAGCAGTTCACTCACCTGCTGACGAATCTGCGCCACATCATCGCCGACATAACGGTCCACCAGTCCCGTGTTGAAGCGCTGTTCGCCGCCGGTCAGGCTCCAGATGAATGGGCGGTCGCGAGAGTCGTATTCCTCGATCCCGGCTTCCTGCTCGATCACTTGCGGGCCGTTCAATCCGAGGCGCGCTTCCTGAGTCACCAGCAGATAACTGCACAGCGCAGCGGCAATCGACATGCCGCCAAAGCAACCGACGCTGCCGGCGACCACGCCGACCACGGGTTGGTATTGCTGCAAATCGACAATCGCCGCGTGAATATCGGCAATCGCCGCAAGGCCGAGATTGGCTTCCTGCAAGCGCACGCCACCGGTTTCCAGCAGCAGCACTGCGCGGGTCGGGATGCCTTTGCGGTTGTCTTCGGCGGCCAGCTCCAGCGCCCCGGCAATTTTCGCCCCGCCGACTTCGCCAAGGCTGCCGCCCTGAAACGCGCCTTCGATCGCGGCAATCACTACTGGCAAACCGTCGAGGCTGCCCTTGGCGATGATTACGCCGTCATCGGCCTGCGGCACTACGCCCTGGCGCTCAAGCCATGGCGACATGACCCGTTGAAACGGATCGAGCAGTTCGCGAAACGTCCCGGCGTCGAGCAAGGCTTTCGCCCGCTGCCGCGCGCCGAGTTCGACGAAGCTGTGTTTGTTGAGCAACGCGGCGCTGTCAGTCATGGCCGATCTCCTCGAAACCCTGTTCCAGACGCAAGCGCACCACCCCCGGCGTCGCGCCAAAATCGTGGATGTCGATGGCCATCGCCGGTGGCGTGGTGCCATCGAACATCCGCGCAAACAGATGCTGCCAGCGCTGTTGCGCGCCATTGACCGAAGTCTGCACGTTGATCGTCAGTTTGCCGGCCAGGCCCGGTTCGATCAGCACTTCCAGATCCCCCGAGCCGACACAACCGACCAGCGCACGCCCGCGTGGCGGCTGCCCGGCGGGGAATTCAAACGATAGGCTTTCCATCAAAACGCTCCCTGAGAGATGCCGTCGCGCTCGATTCGGTCGAGCAGCAGCGTGGCGGCGAGCAAGTCGGCGGCACCACCGGGCGAGGCATTCAATGCGATGAGTTGTTGATCCAGTTCGTGCAATCGGCGGCGGCCGCTGAGGCTGGCGCTGCCACCGGCATCGAGCACTGCTTGCGCGCCCGATTGCATGGCCTGCAAGCCTTGTTCCCCGGCGCGGTAGAGCACGCAGGTGTCGGCCAGTTCGGTCATGATCGCCAGCAAGGCGTCGAGCCGGGCGTTCTGTTCGCCGTGGCCGCTGGCGCGGCTTTTGTGCAGCTGCGGCAGGCCGCGTTGCAGCACGGACGGGAAGCCGAGTTGCGCCTCTTCCCGAGCGCCGCGTGCGCCGTAACGCTGGGCGACTTGTGCGCCGTGGCTGAGCGGTGTCGGTGCGTAGCGGTCGTCGAGCAGTGCCAGGCGGGCGGCGCACAGGGCGATGGATTTCGGTTGCAGCGCGGCGGCCGTCACCAACAGTCCCAACGCCCAGATCGCGCCGCGATGGGTGTTGACGCCATTGGTGGTGGCGAGCATGGCTTGCTCGCCTTCACGGCCGATGCGGCCAATCGCTTCGCGTAACGGCACACCGACTTCGCCGATCTCCAGCGCCGCCTCGGCCATTTCCTTGAACGCTGGCCACAAGGCCAACGCCGAGGCGTGCATCAGGCCCAGGTGCAGATCGGTGTGCGCGCCGTTGCCGCGACGGTCGACCAGCGCCGGTTTCGGCGACAGATCGGCTTCGTCGATCAGCGCGTCCACCGCCAGATCGGCCAAGCGGTCAGCCAGCGACAGCGGGGGTGCTTGCAGGTTGAATGCGTGCATTACCAGCTCCTGAATTTGGCGGGCGGGTTGTACAGGCCACCGGACCACTCGACCAGATCCGCCACGCTTTTCGCCGCGAGCAGTTCGCGGGTCGCGTCGGTGCGGCGAATGCCGAGGTCTTCGGGCAAGGCAATCAGGCCTTCGCGGCGCATGCGCTCGGTGTCTTTCGGGTTGTGGCGCAGGCCAATCGCGGTGACGCCGGCGACGGCGGCGATCATTGCCTGGCGCTCTTCCAGCGAGCGCGCCTTGTACAGGTAGGCGATGCCTTCTTCGGTGAGCAGGTGGGTAACGTCGTCGCCGTAGATCATGATCGGCGCCAACGGCATGCCGCTTTTCTTCGCCACTTCGACCGCGTCGAGGGTTTCGACGAAGGTCGGTTTGCCGCCCTCCTGGAACGTCTCGACCATTTGCACCACAAGTTTCTTGCCGCGTTCGAGCATTGGCTGCGGTGCATCGCCGTGACGCATGTCCAGCCACGCCGGGGTGCCGTGACGGCGGCCGCGCGGGTCGTGGCCCATGTTCGGCGCGCCACCGAAACCGGCGAGACGGCCACGCGTCACCGTCGAGGAATGGCCGTCACCGTCGACCTGCAACGTCGCGCCGATAAACAGATCCACCGCGTACTGCCCGGCGAGTTGGCAGACCATGCGGTTGGAACGCAGCGAGCCGTCACGGCCGGTGAAGAACACATCTGGCCGGGCGGCGATGTAGTTTTCCATGCCCAGTTCGGTGCCGAAACAATGCACGCTTTCGACCCAGCCGCTTTCGATCGCCGGGATCAGCGTCGGGTGCGGGTTGAGCGTCCAGTTGCGGCAGATCTTGCCTTTCAAACCGAGGGATTCGCCGTAGGTCGGCAGGATCAGTTCGATGGCGGCGGTGTTGAAACCGATGCCGTGGTTGAGCGACTGCACGTTGTGTTTTTCGTAGATCCCACGAATCGCCATCATCGCCATCAGCACGTGCACAGGCTTGATGTGGCGTGGATCGCGGGTGAACAGCGGTTCGATGTAGAACGGCTTGTCGGCGACCACGACAAAATCGACCCATGAAGCGGGAATGTCTACGCGCGGCAGTTCGCTGACGTCGTCGACCAACTGGTTGACCTGAACGATGACGATGCCGTCGCTGAATGCGGCCGGTTCGATCAATGCCGGGGTGTCTTCGGTGCTCGGGCCGGTGTAGATGTTGCCGGCGCGGTCGGCCATGAACCCGGCCGAGAGCACGACGTTGGGGATCAGGTCCACCACCAGCCGTGCATAGAGTTCGATGTAAGTGTGAATCGCGCCGACTTCGAGCAGGCCGTCTTCGAGCAACTGGCTGATGCGCAGGCTCTGGGTGCCGGCGAAGGAGAAATCGAGCTTGCGGGCGATGCCGCGTTCGAACAGATCGAGGTGCTCCGAACGGCCGACGCTGGGCATGATCATGTGCAGGTCGTGGAGCTTGGCCGGGTCGGCCTTGGCCAGCGAACGCGAGAGGAAATCCGCCTGCTTCTGGTTGTTGCCCTCCAGCACCACACGGTCGCCGGGATGGATCAGCGCTTCGAGCGCGGCGACGATCTTGTCGCTGGGCAGCACTGCCCCATCGGCCAGGCCGCGCACCTTGTCGAGCCGGCGCTGCTTCTCATCGCGCCGCCGCGTCCAGCGCGAGTCGGGGGAAATTATTGTTGTCATGCTCACTCCACGGGTTCGCTGTCGTGGAGCCAAGGTAGGCGTGTGCGGTGAGGGCATCAATCAAGCTGGATGGTGAATCATTACGCTGAGCGTAACGGACAAGCTGAAGCCCCTGTAGGAGCTGTCGAGTGAAACGAGGCTGCGATCTTTTGATCGTTCCCACGCTCCGCGTGGGAACGATCGAACGCATTTCAATTGTGGGAGCGAGCCTGCTCGCGAAGAGGCCAGTCGCCTCAGCGCATTCGCTCAGTCAGTGGGCACCAGTTTGTCCAGCACCCGGTTCACCGCCATCTCCGCCACCATGACAATCTGCGCGATGCCCTGCAGGGTCTTGCGCTGCGAGCCGTCCACCGAGGCGGCATGGTTGTGCAGCATCACGGTTGCCGAACCAAGGGTTTCACAGGCGTCGGCCAGCAAGGATTCGGTGTCGGCCTCGGGATTGGCCATGTACAGCGTATTAGGGGTGTAAGGCGGGGCGATGAAGTCGGCGGCGGGCGGGCCGAGATAATGGTCGAGGGCGCGTTCGGCGGCGTCGTGAAATTTCTTTGAGTCGGGGGATTGGTAGGGCGATGCCGGACTGGCTACCGGCGGATTGGGCGATGGTTTTTTCATCTTCAGGTTCCGGATAAAGCCGCAACCGCATCTCTGCTAAAAGAAGGGGTGGCAGCTGAACGCAGGTTAGCAGACCGGGGAACCTAAGGAAGCCGGCGCGCCGAAGCGCCCTGCGCACAGCCGCCATCGAGTGCAGGCGTGAAGCCTGACTGACGGTGCTCATGCAACCTCAGATTTACCACGGGCTGCTAAACCCGATCACTGCGAATCAGTGACGGAACCAAGTTACGCAGCAAGCCCTGGGCGCACAAGCCGGCGGATTCTGGCGCAGGCGTAGGCAGCGGCGCAAGGATTTGTAGGCTGGTGGGGCGTAACATTGGGTGTCCTTAAACACCTCGATCAATTGGTGTTTATTGGCTGATCGGGATTCGGGATCTACCCGTAGGAATTTGCTGCCGTGACTGGCGCTTTCGCGAGCAAGCCCGCTCCCACATGGGAGCTTCAGGGTACGCCGATTTTGTGTACGACATCGCTCCACTGTGGGAGCGGGCTTGCTCGCGAATACGCCCGTCAGGACACCACCAACTGCAAATCAGTTAACCAGGCCAGCCTCCACCAACAACCGCTCCAGCCCCAACAAATCCGGTACCTTCGCCACCTGCTCGCCCACCTGCACCGCCGCCTGCTCCAGCGCACACAACGGCACATCCACGTAACTCAACTGACTGTCCAGCTTGTACGACCGAGGAATCCCCTGCACCAGCAGTGCGATGAATTTCAGCTCCGGCAAGCCGCCCAGAGCATTGAGAATGACCATGCGCGCCCGTTCGCCGATAACGATTTTCTGCCCGCACGCCGACTCGAAGCTGATCAGCGGGATCTGCCGCTCGCGCCACTTCACCCGCCCCAGGTACCACGGCGGGGTGTCGAGGTCGAAGGCGCTGGCCTGGTAGTCGATCAGCTCGGCGATGGCGACATTGGGCAGGATCAGATTGCGATCGGCCAGCGGCAGCAGCAGCCCGGTGAGCTGGCTGTTGCGCGGGTTGAGTCGGTGCTCATGCATGTTTCTGGCTCCACTGGGCGATGCTCTCCAGCAACACCGATTCCTGATACGGCTTGCCGAGGTAGTCGTTGACGCCGATGGCCATGGCGCGGTCGCGGTGTTTCTGCCCGGTGCGCGAGGTGATCATGATGATCGGCAGATGGCGCAGGCGTTCATCGGCGCGTACCTGGGTGGCGACCTCGAAGCCGTCCATGCGCGGCATTTCGATGTCGAGCAGCATCAGATCGGGCATGTGCTCCTCAAGCAGCAGCATCGCATCGACACCGTCCTTGGCGGTCAGCACGTTCATACCGTGACGTTCCAGCAAACGGCTGGTGACCTTGCGCACCGTCACCGAGTCATCGACAACCATGATCAGCAGCGGCTTGTGCGGTTCGCTGTCGATCTCCGTGCGCGCCGGCTCTTGCGCCAACCGCGCCTGCATCGCCCGGATCGGTGCGAGCAGATCCAGAATCAGCACCACCCGGCCATCGCCGAGAATCGTCGCCCCCGACACGCCCTGCACCGCCGCGAATTGAGGGCCGAGGCTTTTGACCACGATCTCGCGGGTGCCGGCCATGGCATCCACCAGCACGGCAATGTGGCGGTCGTTGTAATGCACCAGCAGCACCGGCAACGGCAGGTTCTGCCCGAGCAGTTTCGGCCGCGGCGCCGTCTTCAGCAGCTCGCCCAGATAACACAGCTCGTAACGCTGACCGCCATACTCGTAGCGCGGCGGATCGTGACGGAAATGCCCTTCCAGATCATTCGGCAACACACGCACAATGCCTTCGATGGTGTTCAGCGGGATCGCGTACTGATCCTCACCGCACTGCACCATCAACGCGCGGTTGACCGACACGGTGAACGGCAGGCGAATACGGAAATGCACGCCCTGCCCCGGCACCGAATCGATGCTCATGCTGCCGCCGAGCTGTCGCACTTCTTCGTGGACCACGTCCATGCCGACACCACGCCCGGAAATCTGGGTAATCTTTTCCGCCGTGGAGAAACCCGGCTGGAGGATGAACTGCAACACATCGCGGTCGCTGATCTCGGCGTCGGGCGCGAGCAAGCTGCGCTTGATCGCCTTGCGCCGCACGGCTTCCAGGGGCACCCCGGCGCCGTCGTCGCGGATGTCGAAAACAATATCGCCACCCTCGCGCGACAGATCGAGGGTGATCTGCCCTTGCGCCGGTTTACCTGCCGCCAACCGCACTTCAGTGGATTCCAGGCCATGGTCGACGGCGTTGCGCAGCATGTGTTCCAGCGGCGCGGCCATGCGCTCCAGCACGTTGCGATCCATCTCGCCATCGGCATTGCCGACGACGAACGCGACATCCTTGCCCAGCTCTTCGGCGACCTGACGAACGATGCGTTTGAGACGCGGCACCATGCGTTCGAACGGCACCATGCGCGTGCGCATCAGGCCTTCCTGCAATTCAGTGTTGATCCGCCCCTGTTGCTGCAGCAGGTTCTCCGCATCGTGGTTGCGGCGGTCGAGGGTTTCCTTGAGGTCGAGCAGGTCCGAGGCGGATTCGAACAGTGCCCGCGACAGTTGCTGCAACTGCGAATGGCGGTCCATTTCCAGCGGGTCGAAGTCTTCGTAACCGAGACGTTCACCATCGACTTGCTGGCGGCTGAGAATGCGCCCCTGGGTTTCGGTATCGAGGCGGCGCAACTGATCGCGCATGCGTTCGATGGTGGTTTCCATCTCGTTGAGGGCAATCTGCGCATCGTTGACCTGCTGCTCGATTCGCCCGCGAAAGATCGAGGTTTCCCCGGCCAGGTTGACCAGCTCATCGAGCAGTTCGGACGAGACCTTGACCATGTCCGCCCCAGCATCGGCGGGCGGTGGCGCAGCCTCAGGCTTGACCACGGGAGCTGGCGCCGGCGGCGCTTCAACCTGCGCCGGATGGCTGAAATTCTGGATCGCGCTGATCAGCCGATCGGCCGGTGGGCACGGTTGCCCGGCGCGCACGCCGTCGAGCATCTGCGCCAACCGGTCATGTCCGCGCTGCACCAGGGCGAACAATTCGGCAGACGGTTGCAGCGCACCGGTGGAAAGGCTTTCGTAGAGAAATTCCAGCTCATGGGCGAGGTCGCCGATCGGGCCGATTTCGACCATCCGCGCACCGCCCTTGAGGGTGTGCA
This sequence comes from Pseudomonas sp. TSRC2-2, assembly GCF_049897785.1. NCBI lineage: Bacteria > Pseudomonadati > Pseudomonadota > Gammaproteobacteria > Pseudomonadales > Pseudomonadaceae > Pseudomonas > Pseudomonas sp. TSRC2-2. The sequence goes on along the minus strand of NZ_JAFCWZ010000003.1, from coordinate 306,002 downwards.
GATCGCGCAGCAGGGTTTCGATTTCCTGACGGTTGCCCGGCTCGGCCTGCCAGCGCAACAGCGCGGCGCCGGAGCTTTCGATGATGTCGAAACCTTCTTCGAGGAAGATCTCCAGCAACTCCGGATCATGCCCGGCGTTGTCGTGTTCGACCGCTGCGGGGGATGATTCGCTGGCGGCCTGACCCTGACGCAACTGACGGATCGCGTCGATCAGATCCTGCGCCGCGGTCAGCGCTTGATGCGCTTGCAGTTGCTCGAGCATCTGCGCCAACCGCGCGTGACTTTGCTGCAGCAAACCTTCGAGCGCGCCGCTGTGGCTGTAGCGCCGATCGACCAGCCCTTCGTAGAGATTTTCCAGTTCCTGGGCAAGGTCACCGACGGCCTCGACCTCGGCCATGCGCGCACCGCCCTTGAGCGTGTGCAAGTCGCGCTGCAAAGACGACAGCGGCGCGGCGTTGTCCGGGTCATTGAGCCAGCGCTGCAAGGCCTGCCCGGCGCTGTCGAGAATATCCACCGCCTCTTCAAGGAAGATTTCGACAATCTCGTCGTCAGGCGCGAGCGCGGCAGCCGATTGCTGCAATTGCGCGGTGGCGCTGCCCAATTCGCGAATGTCCAGGGTGCGGCTGCCGTCGCTGCGGATCAGGCCCATCGAAGCCGGGTCGAGGCCTTCGTCGAGCAGTTCCTGCAACGCTCGAATTCGCTCTGGCTGCGCAGTGATCTCCTGGCCGGCAGCGAGCTCGTCGAGCATGTTGATCAGCGCTTCGTGGGCCAGCTGCGCTTCGTGGAAAAACCGCTCGCTGACCGCCAGACTGCTTTCTTCCACCGCGCCATACAGGTCGAGCAAGGCTTCGCACAAGCCATCAACCGGCAGCAGATCGGCAAGGTGTGCGCCTTCGCCCAGGGTGGTCAGCTCATCGAGCAAAGCGCTGAGTTCCTGGCGTTCGCCGGGGTGCTGCTGCCAACGCTGCAAGAGGTTTTCCGCGTCGAGGAGGATGTCCATGCCCTGGGCGAGGAAGTTATTGATCAGTTGCGGATCGCGCTTGAGCCGCCGGCCGCTGTCAGCGCCATCGGAGCCTGCTTGCAGGCGTTCGGCGAGCAGCGCCTCGGTGCGTTTGATCAGCGACTGCGCCCCGACAATCGGCGCCAGCGGATCGTGTTTGAGCTGGCGCAGACCGACGCGGAACAAGCCCTCGGCTTCGAGCAGCAATTCGACCTCATCCAGATCCAGCGGCAACTGATGCGCCTTGAATTCGCGGGCCAGTTGATCGAGTGACGCTGCGAGTTCGGCCATCGGCACTACGCCGGCCATCGACGCGCTGCCCTTGAGCGTATGCAGTGCGCGTTGCAGTTCATCGCTGGCCTGCAACGGCACCTGCTCGGCGGCCTGATCGAGGAAACGGTTGAGGCTGGCGAGGTGGGTTTCGGCTTCCTTGCGGAAGATTTCCAGCAGCAGCGGATCGAGTGCGGCGACGTCGTCGGTGTCTTCGGCGGCCAGCGGTTGATCACCCTTGGCCAACGCGTGAGCGCGGGCGGCGAGTTGATCGACGTCGCTGCGCTGACGCTGACGCTGGGTGGCGAATTCATTGATCAGCTCGGGCAGCAGCAACACGGTGTCGCCGAGCAACTGGCGCAGCACTGCGCCAGGTTCGACGCTTTGTTCGAGTACGCGATTGAGCAGATTTTCGACCGCCCAGGCCAGTTCGCCGAGGATCAACGCACGGACCATGCGCCCACTGCCCTTCAAGGTGTGGAACGCCCGGCGCAGCTCGGTCAGCGCGGCGCGGTCCTGCGGATTGGCGGTCCAGCGCGGCAGGTATTCGTGGAGGACCGCGAGGACTTCGTCGGTTTCTTCGAGGAACACTTCGCGCAGTTCATCGTCGACCGGTTCTTCATCCGCCGGCGGCGGCATCAGGCTGCCAGGTGTAGTGCGTGCCGGCGGGTTGAGCGTCGAAACCGGACTGGCCAGCACCTCGGCCAGCGACTGCACGACCTGCGGATCATCGAGGGTCTGCAGGTTCTGCATGACCTGCGCTTCGCTGGGGCTGAGCACCTCATCGAGCACCGGCACTTGCGGTTCGCCGGGCTGCTCACTGGCAAAGAAGCCGAGGCTGGCGAGGCTGTTCTGCGCGACATCAAGCAGATGCTCGGCGGGCGCCTGCGGGTCATCGCTCAAGCGTTCGAGGTAATACTCGAGGCTGCTGATCACATCGGCCAAATGATCGAGTTGCTCCCAGCCAGGCTCATGAGCATCGAGCATCAGATGCTCGCGAATGAAACCGTTGCAGGCCTCGACCAGACTCGCCGCGCGGGCCAGCGGAATCATCGCCAGCGCGCCACGCACCTGGGTCAGCAGCTCGGGCAGCGGTTGCAGATGCTGGCGGTCCCAATCGGCGTCGATGTAATCGACGATCATGTCCTTGGCCTGTTGCAGGCAGATACGTGCTTCCTTGATCACGATCTGATGGATCTGCGTCAGGTCGGTGGTCGGCAGGCGCGCGTCGTCGGCGCTTTGCGTCTCGACCGTGCCGACCATGCCGGCCAGTGTCGCTTCGACATAGAGCAAGGCACCGGCGACGTCCATGAGGATTGCGTCGTTCGGTTCGCGCTGACCCTGAGCAAGGCTGAGGACCACCGCCAGTTGGTCGATGATGACTTTGCGCGGCTGGCCGAAACCCAGCACCGCAAGGGTGTCGGCGATCTGCCGCAGCGGTGCGAGCAGGCTGTCCAGATCCGAGGCGTGCTGGCGGTCGCTGCGCACGAACAGATCGAGGCGCTCCTTGACCCGCACCAGCTCTTCGCACAGCGCTGCCAGCACCGAACGCATGGCATCGCGGTCGGGGCCGGCGAGGCGTACGCGCTCTTCGTCGACCATCGCGCTGTCGGGCAGCGCGTCGTCCAGGGAGTAGCGATCTTTCATGGTCAGCATCTGCCCGGTGGGATGTTCGGCCTTGGCAATATAGAACAACAGGCTTTTCAGCAGGTCGGCCGGAGCCGGCTGGTTGAGCCCACGCATCCCCTGATCGAGCAGGCGCTTGAGCTCTGTGTCGGCGTCCTTGAACAGGCTGCGCAGCGCTGGACTGTTGGCGATGGCGCCCTCGCGCATGCCCTCGACCAACGCCGAGGCGACCTGCCACAACGGGCTCAACGGCGCGTCGCCGCTCAGCGCTTCAAGGCGGGTGAAGACCTTGGCCAGATAACCGAGGTGCATCTGGTCATCCTGTTCGCGCAGCAGCCCGACCAAGGCCACTTGCAGCGTCTGCCGCAGCTTGCGCAGCACGTTCGGCAGATCAGGCGGTTCCAGTGCCGCGAGTGCCTCGTCGCCGAGCGGCGCCAACCCGGGCAGTGGCGGGCTGAACAGGCTGGTTTCCGCCAGCAGGCTTTCACCGCGAGCGCTGCGCAGATCATTGATCAGCGGCAGCACCACCAGCGGCAGGTCACGGCGGGCGCTCTGCACGCGGTCGAGGTACGCCGGCAATTGCCCCAGCGCTTGCAGCATCAGGTGCAGGGCTTCGTCGCGGTGCGGCACGCGTTGATGTTGCAGGGCTTCAACCAGATGCTCCATTTCTTCGGCAAGCAACGCTGCGCCGTAGAACTCGACCATTTGCAGACTGCCGTGGACCTGATGAATGTACGCCAGGCACTCGTCCAGCCCGGGGAGAGCCTGCGGATCGTCAAGCACGGCTTCGATCGCCTGATGCGCCAGCTTCAGCGTTTCGGCAATTTCGCCCTTGACCCACTCCAGGGCCACATAGTCGTGCCGATCACCCATAACCACTCCACTCACGCTTTATCTGTCGCCGCCGGCAAGGTAAAACCGGACACCGAACGGCGCAACTGACTGGCCATTTTCGCCAGGTTGCCGATGCTCTCGGCGGTGGCGGTGGATCCCGACGAGGTTTGCGAGGTGATCTGTTGGATCACATTCATCGTCAGCGAGATCTGCCCGGCCGAAGACGTCTGCTGCTGCGCCGCGTTGGAAATGCTCTGGATCAGCGCCGCGAGGGTTTTCGACACGCCTTCGATTTCTTCCAGGGCCACACCGGCATCCTGCGCCAGTCGCGCGCCGCGCACCACTTCGGTGGTGGTCTGTTCCATGGAAATCACCGCTTCATTGGTGTCGGCCTGAATCGCCCGCACCAGGGTTTCGATCTGCCGGGTCGCGGCTGAGGAACGTTCGGCCAGCCGCTGCACTTCGTCGGCAACCACGGCAAAACCGCGCCCGGCATCCCCGGCCATCGATGCCTGGATCGCTGCGTTGAGGGCGAGGATGTTGGTCTGGTCGGCGATGTCGTCGATCAGGCTGACGATGTCGCCGATTTCCTGAGAAGACTCGCCGAGGCGCTTGATGCGCTTGGCGGTGTCCTGAATCTGTTCGCGAATGTTGTCCATGCCGTGGATGGTGTTGTGCACCACCTCGTTGCCCTTGTTGGCGATTTCCACGGAACGCTCGGCCACCGCCGACGATTCGGCAGCGTTGGCCGAGACCTGATCGATGGACTCGGCCATGTCGCTGATCGCTGTCGAGGCTTCAGAAATCTGCTGGGCCTGTTGCTCCGAGGCCTGGGCCAGATGCATGGCGGTGGCCTGGGTTTCCTGCACGGCGGCGGCAACCTGGCCGGCGGTGAGGTTGATGGTGGCGACCAGATCGCGCAACTGGTCGACGGAATAGTTGATCGAGTCGGCGATGGTGCCGGTGAAGTCTTCGGTCACCGAAGCGGTCACGGTGAGGTCGCCATCGGCGAGGTCTTCGATTTCGTCGAGCAGGCGCATGATCGCGTTCTGGTTACGCTCATTCTTCTCGGCTGTCTCGCGCAATTGGCGATTGGTTTCGCGGACCATGACCAGACCGATGAGGATGATCGAGGCCAGCGCCAGCAGGCCCAGCACATAGCCGCCAATCGTATCGGTGTTGCGTCCGCCGGCCAGATGCTCGAACCCGGTGGCCAGGTGCGAGGCTTCATCGAGCAGCGTTTGCGACAGGGTGAAGATGTTGCTCGCCGATTCGCGCACCTTGAACAGCTCTGGCGAGGTTTCGAGGATTTCATCCACCGAGCCTGAAACGAACTGGAACAGTTCGGAGATTTCGCTCAAACGCGCACGGGCGTCACGGTCTTCGACCTGGCTGATTTTCAGCGCAGGGTTGCCCTGCAACATGCCGTTGAGCACCAGGCCGAAACGCGCGGCGTCGCGGCCAAAAGCGTCGGCAGCCTGTTGCGAGTTTTCGTCACCAGCGAGCACGGTGTTGACCGCGCCGAGAATGCGTTCAGCCAGCAGCGATTGCCTTTGCGCCATCGCCACCTGCGCCGCCGGAGCGCCACGCTGCAGGAGGATTTCCACGACTTTTTCGTATTCGATCTGCAACTGCGGCACGGTTTCGGCAAGTGTCGCGGCGACCTGATGCAGCGACAGCACGGTCTGTTCGCTGGTGAGGATCGCGTCGGTATTTTTCAGCAGGCGTTCCCAGTCCATCTGCACCGCGCGCATTTCCGGGCGCACGGCGACGGGTGCCGGCGGCAGGCCGGTATTCGGATCACCTTTTTTCAGGTAACCCCAGCGCTGGGCGAAATCGTTGCGCGCATCGCTGAGCAGTTTGAATGCAGCCGCCTTGCCCGCCGCCGCTTCGGTGGCATTCTTGGCGATGCGTTGTGAGAGCACGCGCAGCTCACCGGCGTGGCCGATGTACTGCTTGTCGTAGTTCGCCTGGGTGTTGAGGTAAGCAAAGTTGGCGAACAGCAGCATGATGAACACGATCAGCGCGATAAACAGCACGATGATCTGCGCACGACTGCGCGATGCTTCTGCCGACTTGCCTGTTTTTGCTGTTGTCATCGGTCCTCGCCTATGAAACCCGCCACCTTCAAATGTGGGAGCGGGCTTGCTCACGAATGCGGTAGGTCAGCCGACACATGGATTGACTGACCCACCGCATTCGCGAGCAAGCCCGCTCCCACAGGGGGAAGTGTTGTACTTGCTATACCGCCACACCCATGAATACCGGGGATTTGGCCAGTGCGAACAGGCTGAACACCCGCCAGTTCTGTTCGCGGCGGAAATAGCCTTTGACGAATTCGGCCTTCGAGCCCTGGCGCTTGCTGATCGACAGTGGCTCGAAACTGCCCTGTTCGAAATGCTGCAGACCGATCACCTCGTCGACCATCACCCCGGCGAACACGTCTTCATGCTCCACCACCAATACCCGCCGCTGTTTGCGCAGCGGCGACAGCTCATGGCCGAAGAACCCGCACAGGTCCATGATCGGCAGCAGCCGCCCGCGCAGATTGGCGACACCCTTGACCCACGGCTTGACCCCGGGCAACTGGGTGAAGCGCGGCTCGTGCAGGACTTCGCTGACTTCGCCCATCGGCGCCACATACCAATGCTCGCCGAGGCGAAAGCCGATCCCGCTCCAGCGATCCGGGCGCGCCGCTTGCGAGGGCAGATCCGCCGCCAGCAAGCGGCAGCGCTGGTCGATCTGCCAGAGCAGTTCGAACGCGGTCAGCGATTCGCTCATGATTGCGCGATCAGCCTTTGAGTACGTTGTTCAGGGTCTTGATCAGGGTGTCTTCGTCGACCGGTTTGGTCAGGTAATCCCTGGCGCCCTGACGGGTGCCCCAGACCTTGTCGGTTTCCTGATCCTTGGTGGTGATGATGATCACCGGGATGTGCGCGGTGTCGGCATCCTTGGTCAGCTGCCGAGTCGCCTGAAAACCGTTGAGGCCGGGCATGACGATGTCCATCAGCACGGCATCGGGTTTTTCCTGACGGGCCAGGGCCACGCCGTCGGCGCCGTTCTCGGCCTTGAGCACTTCATGGCCGTGCTTTTCGAGCATGCCGGTGAGTTTGTACATTTCAGTCGGCGAATCATCGACGATCAGGATACGTGCCATGGTCTTCCCCATTTTTCTGGTCGACTGCCGGCCCGCTGGCCGAGCGTCACTGTGCGTGTCTTACTGCGGCAAAACGGCGGCAAAGCCCGGAACATGGGCCTGGATCGCGTTGAGCAGTTCTTCTTTACTGAACGGCTTGGTCAGAAATTGATCAGAACCGACAATCCGCCCCTTGGCCTTGTCGAACAGCCCGTCGCGCGAGGACAACATGATCACCGGCGTGGCCTTGAAGGCGCTGTTGTTCTTGATTAAAGCGCAGGTCTGATAACCATCGAGACGCGGCATCATGATGTCGACAAAGATGATCCCGGGATGGTGGTCGGCAATCTTCGCCAGCGCATCGAAACCGTCGATGGCGGTGATCACTTCGCAACCGACGTTCTTCAACAATGTTTCGGCGGTGCGGCGAATCGTTTTCGAGTCGTCGATCACCATGACCTTCAAGGCGCTGGACTGCTGTTCCATAAGAGGGTTCTACCGTCGCCTTTGCGAATCAAATTGTCCGTTTTGCCGTGAATAATGGCCTGAAACCCTTGATAGCCAAGGGTCGGCGCGATCTGCCAGCCTTTTTAGCACAGTCTCCAGATGCAATCTATCGACGGGTTTTTCCTTGACCCGAAACCCGCCCGGCGCCACTCTGGCGGCACTTTTTCAATACCGATCCGGTAGCCAAATTTCGAGGAAAACCCAATGAGCGTTCGCGTCGGGATTGTCATGGACCCTATCGCCAGCATCTCCTATAAAAAGGATAGCTCGCTGGCCATGCTGCTGGCCGCGCAGAAGCGTGGCTGGGAACTGTTCTATATGGAACAGAAGGATTTGTATCAGGCCGAAGGTCAGGCGCGGGCGCGCATGGCGCCGCTGAAAGTCTTCGCCAACCCGGACAAATGGTTCGAACTGGACGCCGAGCAGGACAAACTGCTGAGCGACCTGGACGTGATCCTGATGCGCAAGGATCCGCCGTTCGACATGGAGTTCGTCTATTCCACTTACCTGCTGGAACAGGCCGAAGCCGCCGGCGTGCTGGTGGTAAACAAGCCGCAGAGCCTGCGCGACTGCAACGAAAAGCTGTTCGCCACGCTGTTCCCGCAGTGCACGCCACCGACCATCGTCAGCCGCCGCCCGGACGTATTGCGCCAGTTCGCCGACCATCACGGCGACGTGATCCTCAAACCGCTGGACGGCATGGGCGGCTCGTCGATCTTCCGCCACACCGCCGGCCACCCGAACCTCTCGGTAATCCTCGAAACCCTGACCCTGCATGGCAAGCAGCAGATCATGATTCAAGGCTACCTGCCGGCGATCGTCGATGGCGACAAGCGCATCCTGATGATCGATGGCGAGCCAGTGGACTACTGCCTGGCGCGGATCCCGGCGCTGGGCGAAACCCGTGGCAACCTCGCCGCTGGTGGCCGTGGCGAAGCGCGGCCGCTGACCGAGAAGGATCGCTGGATCGCTGCCCAGGTCGGCCCGACCCTGCGCGAAAAAGGCCTGCTGTTCGTCGGCCTCGACGTGATCGGCGAGCACCTGACCGAAATCAACGTCACCAGCCCGACCTGCATTCGCGAAATCGACAATGCGTTCGGCACTGATATTGGCGGGATGCTGATGGATGCGATCGATAAAAAGCTGCAAGCGGCCGGCAAAAAGCCACAAGCTTGATGCACGTCACATGCAGTCTGTCGCTTGAAGCGTGAAGCCCAAGGCGCGAAACCAACATTGCGTTATCATGCGCAGCCTCTGAAAAACGCGATGTTGGTTTTCTTGTCATGACCCTCCCGTCCGATCTGCCCACTGAACTCGCCCATCGCGGCGTGCGCCCGGCCGATCGCCTCGGTTTTACTCTGTTTCTGGCGGCGCTGATTCATTTGGCGCTGCTGCTGGGCGTCGGCTTCACCATGGTCGAGCCGCAGCAGATCAGCAAAACCCTGGAAATCACCCTGGCGACTTTCAAAGCCGAGAAGAAGCCGGAAAAGGCTGATTTCCTCGCCCAGGAAAACCAGGAAGGCAGCGGCACGCTGGACAAGAAAGCCCTGCCCAAAACCACCGAAGTCGCGCCATTCCAGGACAATCAGGTCAAGAAAGTCACCCCGCCGCCCGCGGCCAAGCCAGAGGTGCAGGAAGCCGCACCAAAGGCAGCGGTGACCACCGTTGCGCCGAAACCAAAAAAAGCGCCGACCAAAAAAGAAGAAAGCAAAACCGAGGTCAAACCGACCATCGACGCGCCGGCGTTCGACAGCTCGCAGCTGTCCAGCGACATCGCCAGCCTCGAAGCGGAGCTGGCCAAGGAACAACAGCTGTACGCCAAACGCCCGCGCATCCACCGCTTGAGCGCCGCCTCGACCATGCGCGACAAGGGCGCCTGGTACAAGGACGACTGGCGCAAGAAAGTCGAGCGCATCGGCAACCTCAATTACCCCGAAGAAGCGCGGCGCAAGCAGATTTACGGCAATTTGCGCCTGATGGTCTCGATCAATCGCGACGGCTCGCTGTATGAAGTGCTGGTGCTGGAGTCCTCCGGCCAGCCGCTGCTCGATCAGGCGGCGCAGCGCATCGTTCGCCTCGCTGCGCCGTTTGCACCGTTTACCGGCGATCTGTCGGATATCGACCGACTGGAAATCATCCGCACCTGGAAATTTGCCCGGGGCGACAAACTGTCCAGCAATTAAGAGCAAAATCAAAAGATCGCAGCCTTCGGCAGCTCCTACAGTGGGCCTGCGTACACTCTGTAGGAGCTGCCGAAGGCTGCGATCTTTTAAAGCCTCAGCTTGTCAGTTTGCCCCCACGACGCCACACTAGCGCTCATGAAAAACGTCAGCCCCAGCTACCTCAAGCATCACTTCCTGATCGCCATGCCACACATGGCCGACCCGAACTTTGCCCACACCTTGACCTACATCGTCGAGCACACGGCCAATGGCGCGATGGGGCTGGTGGTCAACAGGCCGCAAGAGTTGAACCTGGCCGACATCCTCGAACAGCTGCGCCCGGACATCGAGCCGCCGGCGCGCTGTCAGAATGTGCCGATCTTCATCGGCGGGCCGGTGCAGACCGATCGTGGTTTCGTCCTGCACCCGGCGGGCCAGACCTTCCAGGCTACCGCGCAGCTCGACGGTGATCTGGCCCTGTCGACCTCGCAGGACGTACTGTTCGCCATCGCTGACGGCATCGGCCCCGCGCAAAGCCTGATCACCCTCGGTTACGCCGGCTGGGAGGCCGGGCAACTGGAAGCCGAGCTGGCCGACAACGCCTGGCTGACGTGCCCGTTCGATGCCGACATCCTGTTCAACACCCGCAGTGAATTGCGCCTCGAAGCGGCGGCACGGCACTTGGGCATCGACCTTAATCTGCTCACCAGCCAGGCAGGTCACGCCTGATGGCCCTGCGCCTGATTCTCGGCTTCGACTACGGCACCAAACAGATCGGCGTCGCTGTCGGCCAGGTCATCACTGGCCAGGCCCGCGAGCTGTGCACCCTTAAAGCGCAGAACGGCGTGCCGAACTGGGATCAGGTCGAAGCGCTGATAAAAGAATGGAAACCCGACGCCGTGGTGGTTGGCCTGCCGCTGAACATGGACGGCACGCCCAGCGACATGTGCGTACGCGCCGAGAAGTTCGCCCGCCGCCTCAACGGCCGCTACAACCTGCCCTTCTATACCCACGACGAGCGCCTGACCACCTTCGAAGCCAAGGGCGAGCGACTGGTGCGTGGCGGGCAGAAAGGCAGTTACCGCGACAACCCGGTGGACGCCATCGCCGCCGCCCTGCTGCTGCAGGGCTGGCTCGATGAAAACACTGCATTGTTTGAATCCTGACAAGCGCTTCGGCGCTTTTCTTTTGGTTATAAACCGAGCTTCGTCCGGCAGGACGCAGCGCGGAATCACGAAGGAGCAACCATGAGCCTGCCCAATCCCGCCGATCTGATCAGCCAGATGGCGACCCGCCTCAAGGCGCACCTTGCCCAGCGTGACATCAGCGAACCGCGTTACATCGGCATCCGCACCGGCGGCATCTGGGTCGCGCAGGCGCTGCTCAAGGAACTGGCCAGCGATGCGCCACTGGGCACGCTGGATGTGTCCTTCTACCGCGACGACTTCAGCCAGAACGGCCTGCACCCGCAAGTGCGCCCGTCCGCCCTGCCCTTCGAGATCGAAGGCCAGCATCTGGTGCTGATCGACGACGTGCTGATGAGCGGTCGGACCATTCGCGCCGCGATGAACGAACTGTTCGATTACGGCCGCCCGGCCAGCGTGACGCTGGTCTGCCTGCTGGACCTGGACGCCGGCGAGCTGCCGATCCGTCCGAACGTGGTCGGCGCCACTCTGAGCCTGGCCGGCAACCAGCGGGTCAAGTTGTCCGGCCCCGAGCCGCTGACCCTCGAACTGCAAGACGTCACCCTTTAATCCGCCCTATTGAGAGTCCCCCTCGCGATGACGCCTCCAGATACCAAGCGCCCGCTGCAGCTCAATGATCAGGGCCAGCTGCGCCACTTCCTCTCGCTCGACGGCTTGCGCCGCGAGTTGCTGACGGAAATCCTCGACACTGCCGACTCGTTCCTCGAAGTCGGCGCCCGGGCGGTGAAGAAAGTCCCGCTGCTGCGCGGCAAGACCGTGTGCAACGTGTTCTTCGAAAACTCTACGCGCACCCGCACCACCTTCGAACTGGCGGCCCAGCGGTTGTCGGCGGACGTGATTACCCTGAACGTGTCGACCTCGTCGGCCAGCAAAGGTGAAACCCTGCTCGACACCCTGCGCAACCTCGAAGCGATGGCCGCCGACATGTTCGTCGTGCGCCACGGTGACTCGGGCGCGGCGCACTTCATTGCCGAACATGTCTGCCCACAGGTGGCAATCATCAACGGCGGCGACGGCCGGCATGCGCACCCGACCCAGGGCATGCTCGACATGCTCACGATCCGTCGGCACAAGGGCGGTTTCGAAAACCTCTCGGTGGCGATCGTTGGCGACATCCTGCATTCACGGGTGGCGCGCTCGAACATGCTCGCGCTGAAGACCCTCGGCTGCCCGGACATCCGTGTGATCGCGCCGAAAACCCTGCTGCCGATCGGCATCGAGCAATACGGCGTCAAGGTCTACACCGACATGGCCGAAGGCCTGAAAGACGTCGACGTGGTGATCATGCTGCGCCTGCAACGCGAACGCATGACCGGCGGCCTGCTGCCGAGCGAAGGCGAGTTCTATCGCTTGTTCGGCCTGACCACTGCGCGTCTGGCCGGGGCCAAACCCGATTGCATCGTCATGCACCCGGGACCGATCAACCGTGGTGTGGAGATCGAGTCGGCGGTGGCCGACGGCCCGCATTCGGTAATCCTCAATCAGGTCACCTACGGCATCGCCATTCGCATGGCCGTGCTGTCCATGGCCATGAGCGGGCAGACCGCGCAACGTCAATTCGAGCAGGAGAACGCCCAGTGAAGCTCAGCATCCTCGGCGCACGCGTCATCGATCCTGCCAGCGGGCTGGATCAAGTCACCGATATTCACGTTGAAGCCTGCAAGATCGTCGCCCTCGGCGCTGCACCGTCCGGTTTCAACGCCGTAGAAACCATTGATGCCCAAGGCCTCGTCGCCGCGCCTGGCCTAGTCGACCTCAACGTCGCCCTGCGCGAGCCGGGCTACAGCCGCAAAGGCTCGATTGTCAGCGAAACCCGCGCCGCCGCTGCCGGTGGCGTGACCAGCCTGTGCTGCCCGCCGAAGACCAAACCGGTGCTGGACACCTCGGCGGTGGCTGAACTGATCCTCGACCGCGCCCGCGAAGCCGGCAACACCAAGGTGTTCCCGATTGGCGCGCTGAGCAAAGGTCTGGACGGTGAGCAACTGGCCGAACTGGTGGCCTTGCGCGACGCCGGATGCGTGGCGTTCGGCAACGGTCTGGAAAGCTTCCGCAACAGCCGCACCCTGTGCCGGGCGCTGGAATACGCGGCAACTTTTGACCTGACGGTGATTTTCAACTCGCAGGATCACGATCTGGCCGAGGGCGGTCTGGCCCACGAAGGCGCGGTCGCCAGTTTCCTGGGTCTGCCGGGCATCCCGGAAACTGCCGAAACCGTGGCGCTCGCTCGCGATCTGCTGCTGGTCGAACAGACCGGCGTGCGCGCGCATTTCAGTCAGTTGACCAGTGCGCGCGGTGTGGCGCTGATTGCCCAGGCACAGGCCCGGGGTCTGAAAGTCACCGCCGATGTGGCGTTGTATCAGCTGATTCTGACTGACGAAGCGCTGATCGACTTCAACAGCCTCTACCACGTACAACCGCCGCTACGCACCCGTGCCGACCGCGATGGCCTGCGTGACGCAGTGAAGTCCGGCGTGGTTTCGGCGATCTCCAGCCATCACCAACCCCACGAGCGCGACGCCAAACTGGCGCCGTTCGGCGCCACCGAGCCGGGGATCAGCAGTGTTGAGTTGCTGCTGCCACTGGCGATGACGCTGGTTGAGGATGGGTTGCTCGACCTGCCGACACTGCTGGCCCGCCTGAGCGCGGGGCCGGCCGAAGCGCTGCGCCTGCCGGCGGGCAAACTGGCGGCAGGTGGGGCGGCGGATATCGTGCTGTTCGACCCGCAAGCGTCGACGGTGGCCGGTGAACAGTGGCTGTCGAAGGGCGAGAACTGCCCGTTCATTGGCCACAGCCTGCCGGGTGTAGTTCGCTATACGCTGGTGGATGGGCGGATCAGCCACCAAGCCTGATAAGCAAAAGATCGCAGCCTGCGGCAGCTCCTACAATGGAATGCATTCCAACTTGTGGGTGCTGCCGCAGGCTGCGATCTTTTGATCTGGCAATGACTTACTGGAAAGCGCCGCGATTGTGCGCGTTACGCACCGACACCTGATCGTTCAGCGTCCAGAAGTCATACAGCACGCCAATAAAGAACAACCCGCCGGTCAGCAGATACAGCAAGCCGCTGATCCATTTGCCCTGATACATGCGGTGCACGCCGAATACGCCTAGGAAGGTCAGCAGGATCCACGCGACGTTGTACTCGATCGGCCCGGCGGCAAAACGCAGGTCGGCCTCGCGGTCCATCGCCGGGATCAGAAACACGTCGATCAGCCAGCCAATCCCCAGCAAACCGAAGGTGAAGAACCAGATCGTCCCGGTCACCGGCTTACCGTAATAAAAGCGGTGCGCGCCCGTGAATCCGAAGATCCACAACAGGTAGCCGATGACTTTGCTGTGAGTGTCTTTTTCCTTAACGCGGGGGAGCTGATAGCTGTTCATTAAGACCTCATTGCACTCGATAGATAAATATTCTTCATTTCTTTGTGACTTTTTTACAGGTAGCCGACGTATGGCAAATGTTACCGTTGCTAGCGCGAAACCCTTGTAGAACCTGACTTCTGTCGGACAACTGCGTACTTTTTGAGCGTTTTTGGTTCCGCAACCAGCCGATTGAATCGATGAACGGCCCCGGAACGGCAAAAAAAGCTGTTATAAAGTTGCGCGCTATCACTTATGAGCCACGCCTAATGCGACCATTTTTCAAGACATGGCTGACTATTTGCCTATTAATGCCACTGGCCGCCCACGCCACCAATCGTGAGCAACGTCTTCCCAACGTCAACGGCTTCACCCCTAAATCCCATGCTTCGGCTCCTTCGAGCAAAAGCAGCAAGAGCAAGACCACCACGCTGAGCAGCAAGAGCCACAGCAAGCTGGTGCCACCGATGGCGAGCAAGGAAAGCAGCAATGTGCTCAGCCGTGCGGTAAACGTCCTCGGTACACCTTATCGTTGGGGCGGCAGCAGCCCAAGTAAAGGCTTCGATTGCAGCGGTCTGGTGAAATATGCGTTCAACGATGCCACGTTCGACCTGCCACGCACCTCCAACGCCATGGCCAGCGGCCACGGCGAGAAAGTCGAGCGCAAGGATCTGAAGCCGGGCGACCTGATTTTCTTCAACATCAAGAGCCGTCGGGTCAATCACGTTGCCATCTACCTGGGCAACGACCGCTTCATCCACGCCCCGCGCCGGGGCAAATCGGTGAGCATCGACACGCTGAACAAGCCGTACTGGCAAAAGCATTACGTCGTGGCCAAGCGCGTACTGCCGAAAGAACAACAGCAACTGCGTGTAGTCCAGCGCTAAAAGACCAAAAGATCGCAGCCTTCGGCAGCTCCTACAGGGGAATGCATTCCAATTGTAGGAGCTGCCGAAGGCTGCGATCTTTTGCTTCTGGCGGTTAAAAATTATCCGGTGTGCGCGCTTTCTCCCGCGCATGCTCGCGGCTGATCAAGCCTTTGGTCACCAGATCCTTCAGGCACATATCGAGTGTCTGCATGCCCAACGACCCACCGGTCTGAATCGCCGAATACATCTGCGCCACCTTGTCCTCGCGGATCAGGTTACGAATCGCCGACGTCCCCAGCATGATCTCGTGCGCCGCCACCCGCCCACCGCCGATCTTCTTGATCAGCGTCTGCGAGACCACCGCCAGCAGCGACTCCGACAACATCGAGCGCACCATAGACTTCTCATCGCCGGGAAACACGTCGACCACGCGGTCGATGGTCTTCGCCGCCGAGGTCGTGTGCAGCGTGCCGAACACCAGATGCCCGGTCTCGGCGGCGGTCAGCGCCAGGCGGATGGTTTCCAGATCACGCATCTCGCCGACCAGAATCACGTCCGGATCTTCACGCAGCGCCGAACGCAGCGCGGTGGCGAAACTGCGGGTATCGCGATGGACTTCGCGCTGATTGATCAGGCATTTGCGCGATTCGTGAACAAACTCGATGGGATCTTCAATGGTGAGGATGTGGTGATGGCGATGGGTGTTGAGGTAATCGATCATCGCCGCCAGCGTGGTCGATTTGCCGGAGCCGGTGGGCCCGGTGACCAACACCAGCCCGCGCGGCGCGTCGGTGATCTTGCGGAAAACATCGCCCATGGCGAGGTCTTCCATGCTCAGCACCTTCGATGGAATGGTGCGAAATACCGCGCCGGCGCCACGGTTCTGGTTGAACGCGTTGACCCGAAACCGCGCCACACCGGGCACATCGAAGGAAAAATCCGTTTCCAGATTTTTCTCGAATTCGATGCGCTGGGTGTCGTTCATGATGTCGTAAATCAGATCGTGCACTTGCTTGTGATCCAGCGCCGGCAGATTGATCCGTCGCACGTCGCCATCGACACGGATCATCGGTGGCAGGCCGGCCGACAGGTGCAGGTCGGAAGCGCCCTGTTTGGCGCTGAAGGCCAGCAGTTCAGTGATATCCATAGCGTCCCTCAATTCCAGTAGAATGCCGCGAACCTACAGACCGCCGGCGCCTCTTGATGTCCACCATAGCAGACAACATCGCCCTCGTTAGTTCACGCATTCAGGCCGCGACAGCCGCTGCCGGACGCCCTGCAAACAGCGTCCACCTACTCGCCGTGAGCAAGACCAAACCCGCCCAGGCCCTGCGTGAAGCCTATGCCGCCGGCCTGCGCGACTTCGGCGAGAACTACCTCCAGGAGGCCCTCGGCAAACAGCTGGAGTTGGCCGACCTGCCCTTGATCTGGCACTTCATCGGCCCCATTCAATCGAACAAGACTCGCGCGATCGCCGAGCATTTCGACTGGGTGCACTCCGTGGACCGTCTGAAAATCGCACAACGCCTGTCGGAACAACGCCCGGCTACGCTTGGGCCACTGAACATCTGTATTCAGGTGAATGTCAGCGGCGAAGCGAGCAAATCCGGTTGCACTGCGGCCGATCTGCCAGCACTGGCCGATGCCATCAGCGCTCTGCCCCGGCTGAAACTGCGCGGGTTGATGGCGATTCCCGAGCCGACCGAAGAGCGCGCCGAGCAGGATGCCGCTTTTGCTGCCGTACAGCGGTTGCAGGCCAGCCTCGACCTGCCGCTCGACACACTTTCGATGGGCATGAGTCACGACCTCGAGTCGGCGATTGCCCAGGGCGCGACCTGGGTGCGGATCGGTACCGCACTGTTCGGCGCCAGAGATTATTCCCAGTCTTGAACGTTTCCAGATAAGGACCACACATGAGCAACACACGTATTGCGTTTATCGGTGCGGGCAACATGGCGGCCAGTCTGATTGGCGGCCTGCGCGCCAAGGGGCTGGAAGCGGCGCAGATCCGCGCCAGCGATCCGGGCGAAGACACCCGCGCCAGGGTCAGAGCTGAACACGGCATCGAGACCTTTGCTGACAACGCCCAGGCCATCGAAGGCGTCGATGTCATCGTGCTGGCGGTCAAGCCACAGGCGATGAAAGCCGTGTGCGAGGCAATTCGCCCGAGCCTCAAGCCCAATCAACTGGTGGTGTCGATCGCCGCTGGCATCACCTGCGCGAGCATCACCGCGTGGCTTGGCGAGCAGCCGATCGTGCGCTGCATGCCCAACACCCCGGCGCTGCTGCGCCAAGGCGTCAGCGGTTTGTACGCGACCAGCGAAGTCACCGCCGAGCAGCGTCAGCAAGCCGAAGAGCTGCTTTCAGCCGTTGGCATCGCCCTGTGGCTGGAAGAAGAACAGCAACTGGACGCGGTCACCGCAGTGTCCGGCTCCGGCCCGGCGTACTTCTTCCTGCTGATCGAAGCGATGACCGCCGCCGGCGTCAAACTTGGCCTGCCCAAGGAAATCGCCGAGCAACTGACCGTGCAGACCGCCTTGGGCGCCGCGCACATGGCGGTGTCCAGCGATGTTGATGCAGCCGAACTGCGCCGCCGCGTGACCTCGCCAAACGGCACCACGGAAGCTGCGATCAAATCATTCCAGGCTGGCGGCTTCGAAGCGCTGGTTGAAACCGCACTCGGCGCCGCCGCGCACCGCTCGGCCGAAATGGCCGAACAACTGGGCAAATAAGGAGCCTTTCATGATCGGATTGAACACCGCAGCGGTTTACGTGCTGCAAACCCTCGGCAGCCTGTACCTGCTGATCGTACTGCTGCGCTTCGTCCTGCAACTGGTGCGGGCGAACTTCTACAACCCGCTGTGCCAGTTCGTGGTCAAGGCTACCCAACCACTGCTCAAACCGCTGCGCCGGATCATCCCGAGCCTGTTCGGCCTCGATATGTCGTCGCTGGTATTGGCAATCCTGGTGCAGCTGCTGCTGATGGCGCTGACCCTGCTGCTGACCTACGGCACCACCGGCAATCCGCTGCAACTGTTGATCTGGTCGCTGATCGGCGTGACCGCGCTGTTCCTGAAGATCTTCTTCTTCGCCCTGATCATCAGCGTGATCCTCTCGTGGGTCGCACCGGGCAGCCACAATCCGGGCGCTGAGCTGGTCAACCAGATCTGCGAGCCGGCACTGGCCCCGTTCCGTCGTTTTCTGCCGAACCTGGGCGGTCTGGACCTGTCGCCGATCTTCGCCTTCCTCGCGCTGAAATTGATCGACATGCTGGTGATCAACAATCTGGCGGCGATGACGATGATGCCGGAGATTCTGCGTTTGCTGATGTAAGCCTGCGCGTTCGGTCTGACTGACCGAGTCGCCTTTTTCGCGAGCAGGCTCGCTCCCACAGGGGATTGCATTTCTCGGTGGGAGCGAGCCTGCTTGCGAATGGCCGCCACGTTCAAGAGTGAACACACCGGGCCCTATCGTTGCTTGCCGCTAACCCCACCGGTCTTTAGACTTACGCCTCATTTCAACGAGAGCAGGGTCGATGCCAACTGCCTTTCCCCCCGATTCTGTTGGTCTGGTGACACCACAAACCGCGCACTTCAGCGATCCGCTGGCGCTGGCCTGTGGCCGTTCGCTGGCCGCTTATGACCTGATCTACGAAACCTACGGCACGCTGAACGCCCAGGCGAGCAACGCCGTGCTGATCTGCCACGCGCTGTCCGGTCACCACCACGCTGCCGGTTATCACAGCGTCGACGACCGCAAGCCCGGTTGGTGGGACAGCTGCATCGGGCCCGGCAAGCCGATCGACACCAACAAGTTCTTCGTGGTCAGCCTGAACAACCTCGGCGGCTGCAATGGCTCCACCGGCCCGAGCAGCACCAACCCGGAAACCGGCAAGCCGTTCGGCGCCGATTTCCCGGTGCTCACCGTGGAAGACTGGGTGCACAGCCAGGCGCGCCTGGCTGACCTGCTCGGCATCGCCCAGTGGGCGGCAGTGATCGGCGGCAGCCTCGGCGGCATGCAGGCGCTGCAGTGGACCATCACTTACCCGGACCGCGTGCGTCACTGCCTGGCCATCGCCTCGGCACCGAAACTGTCGGCGCAAAACATTGCGTTCAACGAAGTCGCGCGCCAGGCGATCCTCACCGATCCGGAATTCCACGGCGGTTCGTTCCAGGAAGCGGGCGTGATCCCCAAGCGCGGGCTGATGCTGGCGCGCATGGTCGGGCACATCACCTATCTTTCCGACGACTCCATGGGTGAGAAATTCGGCCGTGGTCTGAAGAGCGAAAAGCTCAACTACGACTTCCACAGTGTCGAGTTCCAGGTCGAAAGTTACCTGCGTTATCAGGGCGAAGAGTTCTCCGGACGCTTCGATGCCAACACTTATCTGCTGATGACCAAAGCGTTGGATTACTTCGATCCGGCGGCGAACTTCGACGATGATCTGGCGAAAACCTTCGAAAACGCCACGGCGAAATTCTGCGTGATGTCGTTCACCACCGACTGGCGCTTCTCCCCCGCCCGTTCGCGCGAGCTGGTCGACGCGCTGATGGCCGCGCGCAAGGACGTCAGTTATCTGGAAATCGACGCACCGCAGGGCCACGACGCCTTTCTGATTCCGATCCCGCGTTATTTGCAGGCGTTCGGCAATTACATGAACCGCATTTCGTTGTGAGAAAGCCATGAGAGCTGATCTGGAAATCATCCAGGAATGGATCCCCGCCGGCAGCCGCGTCCTCGACCTCGGTTGCGGTAATGGCGAGCTGCTGAGCTGGCTGCGCGACAACAAGAACGTTACCGGTTATGGCCTGGAAAACGACGCCGACAACATCGCCGAGTGCGTGGCCAAGGGCATCAACGTCATCGAGCAGGATCTGGACAAGGGGCTGGGCAATTTCGCCAGCAACAGTTTCGACATCGTCGTCATGACCCAGGCCCTGCAAGCCGTGCACTACCCGGACAAGATCCTCGACGAGATGCTGCGGGTCGGTCGCCAGTGCATCATTACCTTCCCCAACTTCGGCCACTGGCGCTGCCGCTGGTACCTGGCGAGCAAGGGCCGCATGCCGGTGTCGGAATTCCTGCCGTACACCTGGTACAACACGCCGAACATTCACTTCTGCACCTTCGAGGACTTCGAAGAACTGTGTCGCGAACGTGATGCCAAGGTCATCGATCGGCTTGCCGTGGATCAACAGCACCGCCACGGGTGGGCCAGTAAGCTATGGCCTAATCTGTTAGGTGAAATCGGTATCTACCGCGTCAGCAGCCCGCAGTTGGCGGACCACAAAGTCGCGGTCTGAGCCGAGCCATTTCGAGGAGCACGAACATGAGTCGTTTAGCGTTGTTGTTACTCACCGCCTGCCTGAGCGCCAGCGCCATGGCGGCGGACGTCATCAAAGGTGAGCGCAAGGAAACCTTCGGCGACATCACGGTGCACTACAACACTTTCAACTCGACGTTCCTGCAACCGGACATCGCCAAGGCTGCCGAGCTGATTCGCAGCAAGAACCAGGGCGTAATCAACGTCTCGGTGGTCAAGGACGGCAAACCGGTGATCGCCAGCGTCACCGGCACGATCAAGGACCTGACCAGCAACAGCGTGCCGCTGAAATTCCGCCAGGTCACCGAACAGGGCGCGATCTACTACATCGCCCAGTACCCGGTGCCGCAGCAGGAAACCCGCACCTTTGAAATCAAGGTGCAGAATGGCGACAAGATCAACACCCTCAATTTCAACCAAGAACTCTTTCCCGGCGAATGATGAACATCAAGCAGCTCGTACTGGCCAGCCATAACGCCGGCAAACTCAAAGAACTCCAGGCCATGCTCGGCGACTCGGTGCAACTGCGCTCGATTGGCGAATGGAGCAAGGTCGAGCCGGAAGAGACCGGCCTGTCGTTCGTCGAGAACGCGATTCTCAAGGCTCGCAACGCCGCACGCATTTCCGGGCTGCCGGCACTGGCCGACGATTCCGGGCTGGCGGTGGATTTTCTTGGCGGCGCCCCGGGCATCTACTCGGCGCGTTACGCCGACGGCCAGGGCGACGCGGCGAACAACGCCAAATTGCTTGATGCGCTGAAGGACGTGCCAGAAGCCGAGCGCGGCGCGCAGTTCGTCTGCGTATTGGCACTGGTGCGCCACGCTGAC
Source organism: Pseudomonas sp. TSRC2-2 (assembly GCF_049897785.1). Classification (NCBI taxonomy): domain Bacteria; kingdom Pseudomonadati; phylum Pseudomonadota; class Gammaproteobacteria; order Pseudomonadales; family Pseudomonadaceae; genus Pseudomonas; species Pseudomonas sp. TSRC2-2. The sequence continues at coordinate 284,883 of NZ_JAFCWZ010000003.1, read as the reverse complement.
GATCCGTTGCCGATTCTCTGCGAAGGCCTGTGGCATGGGCGCATCCTCACCTCTGCCAGCGGCGAACACGGTTTCGGTTACGACCCGCTGTTCTGGGTGCCTGAGCGCGATTGCTCCAGCGCTGAACTGAGCCCGGCCGACAAGAACCGGATCAGCCACCGCGCCCGTGCAATGGATCTGCTGCGCCAGCGTCTGGGCTTGCAATGACCACTGATTCTTCCGCGTCGTCGCTGATCATCGGCGGCGCCGCGTCCTCGCCTCGGGCACCGCTGCCAACCCTGCCGCCCCTGACGCTGTATATCCACATCCCGTGGTGTGTGCGCAAATGCCCCTATTGCGATTTCAACTCGCACACCGCCAGCCCCGTGCTGCCGGAGCAGGAGTACGTCGACGCATTGCTGGCCGATCTCGATCAGGATCTGCATGCGGTGTATGGCCGAGAGCTGACTTCGATTTTCTTCGGTGGCGGGACGCCGAGCCTGTTCAGCGCCGAAGCCCTCGGGCGCTTGTTGAAGGGTGTCGAGCAACGCATCCCGTTCGCCGACGATATCGAAATCACCCTTGAGGCGAATCCGGGCACCTTCGAGCAAGAGAAGTTTGTCGCTTATCGCAAGCTGGGTATCAATCGGCTGTCGATCGGCATCCAGAGCTTTCAGCAGGAAAAGCTTGAAGCCCTCGGACGCATCCACAACGGTGACGAAGCCGTGCGTGCCGCAGGCATGGCGCGGCAGGCCGGGTTCGATAACTTCAATCTCGACCTGATGCACGGTTTGCCCGATCAGTCGCTGGACGACGCCTTGAGCGACCTGCGTCAGGCCATCGCGCTGAAGCCGACGCACATTTCCTGGTATCAGCTGACGCTGGAGCCGAACACGGTGTTCTGGAACCAGCCGCCGGTGCTGCCGGAGGACGACACGTTGTGGGACATTCAGGAAGCCGGCCAAGCGCTGCTGGCCGAGCACGGTTACGCGCAATACGAAGTGTCGGCGTATGCCCAGGCCGGACGGCCGGCGCGGCACAACCTCAATTACTGGAGTTTCGGTGACTTCATCGGCATCGGCGCCGGCGCCCATGGCAAGTTGAGCCACCCGGACGGGCGCATCGTGCGCACATGGAAAACCCGACTGCCCAAGGATTATCTGAACCCGGCAAAGAGCTTTCAGGCGGGCGAGAAATACCTGAGCAATGACGAAATGCCGTTCGAATTCCTGATGAACGCCCTGCGCCTGACTGCCGGCGTCGAATCGCGCCTGTATCCGGAACGCACCGGCCTGTCGCTGGACACGCTTGCCGAAGGCCGGCGCGAGGCCGAACAAAGCGGCCTGATGCAGGTCGAACCGTCACGTCTGGCGGCCACCGAGCGCGGACAATTGTTCCTCAACGACTTGCTGCAACAATTTCTGAGCTGAGCCCAACGGCGGCCTAAGGATAAACCCATGGATTTGATACTCGACCTGCTCGCCACCGTCTCCCGCTGGAGCCGCAGCAATCTCTCGGAAATCGCTCTGGCGCTGGTCGGTTGCCTGCTGGTGCTGTTCGGCGCTGACTTCAAAGGCTGGGTCGAGCAACGCCTGGGCAGCATCGCCGGCGCCCTGCGCGTGCCCCTGATGGCCCTGCTGTGCCTGATCGGCAGCGGCGCGGCGCTGATTTACGCCACACCGTGGGTGATCAAAGGCTTGAGCCAGTTCAACAACTACAGCCTGGCGCCGGTGCTGTTGGTGGTACTGGTACTGATCGGCGTCGTCGCCGACCGCCGCTAATCTTTCAGCCGCTTGTGATCGTTCCCATGCTCCGCGTGGGGACGATCAGCTTGGCTCATTCAAGGAAGAACATGAGTAAAAAACTGCTGGATGAAACGAGCAAATTTCTCAGCTACGTACTGCGCCACGAACCTCAAAAGATTGGTCTGACGCTGGATTCGCATGGCTGGGCAGATATCAACGCACTGATTAGTGGCGCGGCCCGAGACGGACGTACCCTAGATCGTGTTTTGATTGAAGCTGTGGTGGCGAGTAGCGACAAGAAGCGTTTCTCGATTTCCGCTGACGGCTTGTGCATCCGCGCTGTTCAGGGTCACTCGACGAAAACCGTCGAGCTGCAATTCGAAGAAAAGAACCCGCCGCAATCGCTATATCACGGTACAGCGAAGCGTTTTCTTGAATCGATTAATGAACAAGGTTTGATTCCTGGATCACGCCACCATGTGCATCTCTCTGAAGAACTCGCCACTGCCACTGCCGTAGGGCAACGCTACGGCAGCGTAGTGGTACTCGCAGTCGCGGCGCAGCAGATGCAGGAAGAAGGCTTCAAGTTCTATCAGGCCGAAAACGGCGTGTGGCTGACGGAACTCGTACCTGTGCGTTTCCTGACAACTCTGTAAATCCCGAATACTCAAAACAACTGTAGAGTAAGCCTGCTCGCGATGAAGGTTTGACATTCAACATCCACGCCGGTTGACAGTCCCTCTTCGCGAGCAAGCCCGCTCCCCCAATGGGACTTGGTTCAATGGCTCTTCGATAAGCGGCTCTGCGCCTGAAGGATCGTCTTGAGGCCAACAGAATCCTTGCAGCCCAGCGCTATCGCTTTATCGAAGTCTTCGATATTGCCGATGTCGCGTCGATCGCTGCTGTCTCCACGAGTCAACGCCAGTAGCTTTCAAGATTTGTCTTCCTTAACAAATGGGGGGCGAGAAGCTTACGGCGGGTCACGGCCAAACTTGAGCAAAACCCGAAAACAACTGTGGGAGCGGGCTTGCTCGCGAAAGCGGTAAATCATTCAACATTGATGTTGTCTGACACGACGCATTCGCGAGCAAGCCCGCTCCCACAGTGTTTAGTGCGTGATGTTTAAGCGATCTTTTCGAACTTCAGATCCCACACGCCATGCCCCAGTCGTTCGCCGCGGCGTTCGAACTTGGTGATCGGGCGTTCGGCCGGGCGTGGGACGCATTTGCCGTCTTCGGCAAGGTTGCGGTAGCCGGGGGCGACGTTCATCACTTCCAGCATGTATTCGGCGTACGGCTCCCAGTCGGTGGCCATGTGCAGAATGCCGCCGACCTTGAGCTTGCTGCGCACCAGTTCGGCGAACGAGGCCTGGACGATGCGTCGCTTGTGGTGGCGGCTCTTGTGCCACGGATCCGGGAAAAACAGCATCAGGCGATCGAGGCTGTTGTCGGCGATGCAGCGGTTGAGCACTTCGATCGCGTCGCAATCATAGACCCGCAGGTTGGTCAGACCTTGGGTCAGCACACCATTGAGCAGCGCGCCGACACCCGGACGATGCACTTCAACGCCAATGAAATCCTGCTCCGGAGCGGCAGCGGCCATTTCCAGCAGCGAATGGCCCATGCCGAAACCGATTTCCAGCGAGCGCGGCGCCGAGCGGCCGAACACCTGGTCGTAATCGACCGGCGCATCGGCCAGCGGCAGCACGTACAGCGGCGCGCCCTGGTCCAGGCCGCGTTGCTGGCCTTCGGTCATGCGCCCGGCGCGCATCACGAAACTCTTGATGCGGCGGTGTTGGCGCTCGTCGCCTTCGTCCGGCTGGACAGGCGTGTCGTTCGATTCAGTCATCAATGGCTCTTACTTGATCAGACCATCCAGCGGCGAAGAGGCGCTGGCATAGAGTTTTTTCGGCATGCGGCCGGCGAGGTACGCCAGGCGACCAGCGACGATGGCGTGTTGCATGGCTTGCGCCATCATCACCGGTTGCTGGGCGTGGGCGATGGCCGAGTTCATCAGTACGGCGTCGCAACCCAGCTCCATGGCGATGGTCGCGTCGGAAGCGGTACCGACGCCAGCATCCACCAGCACCGGGATCCTGGCTTCTTCGAGGATGATCTGCAGGTTGTACGGATTGCAGATGCCCAGACCGGAGCCGATCAGACCGGCCAGCGGCATCACGGCGATGCAGCCGATTTCCGCCAGCTGCCGGGCGATGATCGGGTCATCGCTGGTGTAGACCATCACGTCGAAGCCTTCCTTGACCAGCGTTTCGGCGGCCTTGAGGGTTTCGATCACGTTGGGGAACAGGGTCTTCTGATCGGCCAGCACTTCCAGCTTCACCAGGTTGTGGCCGTCGAGCAGCTCACGCGCGAGGCGGCAGGTGCGCACGGCTTCGATGGCGTCGTAGCAACCGGCAGTGTTCGGCAGGAAGGTGTAGCGATCCGGCGACAGCACTTCGAGCAGGTTCGGCTCGCCTTCGATCTGGCCCAGGTTGGTGCGGCGCACGGCGAAGGTGACGATCTCGGCACCCGAGGCTTCGATGGCCTGACGGGTTTCTTGCATGTCGCGGTACTTGCCGGTACCGACCAGCAAACGCGACTGGTAGGTACGACCGGCCAGCACAAAAGGCTTGTCGCTACGAACGATGCTCATAAGGAATCCTCTTGAGAGATGAGGGTCTTGCAGAATTCTGTGCCCTCGCGGGCCGGGGCAATCAACCGCCGCCGATGGCGTGTACCACTTCGACGTTGTCGCCGTCATTAAGCGTGGTATTTGCGTGCTGGCTGCGCGGGACGATGTCCAGATTGAGCTCGACTGCTACCCGGCGTCCGGTCAGTTCCAGGCGGGTAATCAGCGCCGCAACGGTCTCGCCGTCGGGCAGTTCAAAGGGTTCGCCGTTCAATTGAATGCGCATGCACAACGCCGCCATCATTTTTAGGGGCTGGCATTCTAGCCCGATCATGACCTAAAGGTCAGTACCAAGCGTCAAGCGGTCGGCTGCAAGCGCCACGCTGCAAGTCCCAGACATACCCAGCCAGCGAGAAAGGCCAGGCCACCGAACGGCGTGATGATGCCGAGCTTGCTGACACCCGTCATGGTCAACAGGTACAAGCTGCCGGAAAACAACAGGATACCCACCGAGAACGACACGCCAGCCCAGGCGACCAGTCGGCCCTGCACCTGCGTGGCCAGCAGTGCTACACCGAACAGTGCCAAGGCGTGTACCAATTGATAGGTGACACCTGTATGAAAAATCGCCAGATAGTCGGCGGTCAGTCGGTTTTTCAGACCGTGGGCGGCGAACGCGCCTAACGCAACACCGGTGAAACCGAAAAAAGCGGCCAGCATCAAAAAGCCACGCAGCATGGGGAACTCCAGTCAGACGCCGTCGGCAGGGTCTGTATAATGGCCCGCTCCACGGGTTCGGCCAAGCCATCTCTATGCTGCGTTCAATTTTCCGTCGTCTCATTAAGGCTCTGCTCTGGTTCGCCGGTGGCAGTGTCTTGCTGGTGCTGCTGTTTCGCTTCGTGCCACCGCCGGGCACGGCGTTGATGGTCGAGCGCAAGGTTGAATCGTGGGTCGACGGCGAGCCGATCGACCTGCAGCGCACCTGGAAGCCGTGGGACGAGATCTCCGACGATCTGAAGGTGGCGGTGATTGCCGGCGAGGATCAGAAATTTCCCGAACATTGGGGCTTCGATCTGCGCGCCATCCAGGCCGCGCTGGCTCACAACGAACTGGGCGGCTCGATTCGCGGCGCTAGCACCCTGAGCCAGCAGGTGTCGAAAAACCTGTTTCTGTGGTCGGGCCGTAGTTATCTGCGCAAAGGCCTGGAAGCGTGGTTTACCGCGTTGATCGAGGTGTTCTGGCCCAAACAGCGGATTCTCGAGGTTTACCTGAACAGCGTCGAATGGGATGACGGCGTGTTTGGAGCCGAAGCGGCGGCTCGTCATCACTTTGGCGTGAGCGCAAAATCGTTGTCGCGCCAGCAGGCGAGCTATCTGGCCGCCGTCCTGCCCAATCCTCGGGTGTGGAGCGCGAGCCGGCCGACCGGTTATGTATCGCGCCGGGCCGGGTGGATTCGGCAGCAGATGAGTCAGCTGGGCGGAGACAGTTATTTGCTGGGGCTGAACGACTCGCGGCGGGCACCTTGGGCTGAATGAGTCCAAAGCAAAGATCGCAGCCTTCGCCAGCTCCCGCATGGGATTGCGGTTCACCTGTAGGCGCTGCCGAAGGCTGCGATCTTTTGATTTTCCAAATGAAAACGCCCCGATCATCGCTGATCGGGGCGTTTTTTATTGCCTGCTCGCCAGTTACGCGGCGATCGACAACTTGAGCTTGTTCATCGCGCTCTTCTCAAGCTGACGGATTCGCTCGGCCGACACGTTGTACTTCTGCGCCAGGTCGTGCAGCGTGGCTTTCTCTTCCGCCAGCCAGCGCTGGTAGAGAATGTCACGGCTGCGCTCGTCGAGCACTTCCAGTGCTTCGTGCAGATTGGTGTTCGAGTTATCGCTCCAGTCGGCATCTTCGAGTTGACGCGCCGGGTCGTACCGGTGGTCTTCCAGGTAGTTGGCCGGCGACTGGAAAGCACTGTCGTCGTCGGCTTCGGCGGCCGGATCGAAGGCCATGTCATGACCGGTCAGGCGACTTTCCATCTCGCGCACTTCCCGCGGCTCGACGCCGAGGCTTTCCGCCACACGGTGGACTTCCTCGTTGTTCAGCCACGCCAGACGTTTCTTCTGGCTGCGCAGGTTGAAGAACAGCTTGCGCTGGGCCTTGGTGGTCGCGACTTTCACAATGCGCCAGTTGCGCAGGATGAACTCGTGAATTTCCGCCTTGATCCAGTGCACGGCGAACGACACCAGACGCACACCCATTTCCGGGTTGAAGCGCTTGACGGCCTTCATCAGGCCGACGTTACCTTCCTGGATCAGGTCAGCCTGAGCCAGACCGTAGCCGGAATAGCTACGGGCAATGTGTACGACAAAACGCAGGTGGGCGAGCACCATCTGCCGAGCCGCCCCCAAATCCTGCTCATAGTAGAGACTCTCGGCCAGTTCACGCTCCTGCTCCGGCGTCAGCAATGGAATGCTGTTGACGGTGTGCACGTAGGCTTCCAGGTTCGCACCCGGAACCAGCGCATACGCAGGTTGCAAAGAATTGGTCATACGAAAAAACCTCCCACTTACATACTCGTGCCTCTCGGCACTGCGAAAAATTGACCGGGAACTCAGGTACAAGTTCCCATAAAAACCGCAAGGTCAATCACGCGCAAAAAAGATTCTACTTCGGCGCCAGCTCCCTGAGATGACGTGCGACTGCAATCCATGCACCGATATAACCCAACAGCACCGCGCCAAGCAAGAGCGACAGACCGTCGGCCACTGGCACACCGGCCAGGGCGAAATCACTGCCGTACAAGCCGGCCAGTCCGACCACCGCATCGTTCAGCCAGTTCAGGCCGAACGCCAATACACCCCAGGACAACAGCCCTGCACCGAAGCCATACAACGCGCCCATATAAAGGAAAGGGCGACGCACATAACTGTCAGTGCCGCCGACGAGTTTAATCACTTCTATCTCGGTGCGGCGGTTTTCAATATGAAGACGAATGGTATTGCCTATCACCAAAAGTAATGCAGAAACCAGCAGCACCGTCAGACCGAAGACAAACCGATCGCCCAGCTTGAGGATGGCGGCCAGACGCTCGACCCAGACTAGATCAAGTTGCGCCTGTTGTACCTTGGGCAGCTCGGAAAGTTTTTGTCTTAATGCTTCGAGTGTCGCCTTGTCGACTTCGTTCGGTGTCACCAGCACCACACCGGGCAAAGGGTTTTCGGGCAGCTCACGCAGGGCTTCGCCCAAACCGGACTGCTGCTGAAACTCTTCCAGCGCCTGGTCGCGGCCGACATATTCGGCATCAGCTACGCCGGGCATGCCTTTGATCTGCTCGCGCAGCGACTCGCCTTGCTCCGGGCTGGCGTCCAGTTGCAGGTACAGCGAAATCTGCGCCGCGCGCTGCCACGAACCGCCGAGACGTTCGACATTGTTCAGCAGCAGCGACAGGCCCATCGGCAAGCTCAACGCCACGGCCATCACCATGCAGGTGAAGAAACTGCCGATCGGCTGTTTACCGAGGCGGCGCAGGCTGTCGAGCAGGCTGGCACGATGACTTTCGACCCAGGCGCGGAAGAGCGTGGCGAAGTCCGGGCCGTCGTCATCGTCGTGTTTTTTCTTCTTTTGCGGTTGCGGGTCGGCGGCTTTCGGGGCCACGCGCTCGGAAACCTTAGGACTGCGTGTCGCACTCATACGCCGGCCTCCCCGTCGCCGATCAAACGGCCGCGCTGCAGGGTCAGCATGCGGTGACGCATGCGCGCGATCAGCGCCAGGTCGTGACTGGCGATCAGCACGCTGGTGCCCAGACGGTTGATGTCTTCGAACACGCCCATGATTTCCGCCGCCAGACGCGGGTCGAGGTTACCGGTCGGTTCGTCCGCCAGCAGCAAGGCCGGGCGATGCACGATGGCGCGGGCGATGCCGACGCGCTGTTGCTGGCCGGTGGACAAGTCGCCGGGGTACAGATCGGTTTTATCCGACAGCGCTACGCGCTCCAGCGCCGAATCGACACGCTTGGCAATTTCGGCCTTGGACAGGCCGAGGATCTGCAGCGGCAAGGCGACGTTGTTGAACACTGTGCGATCGAACAGCAACTGGTGGTTCTGGAACACTACGCCGATCTGTCGGCGCAGAAACGGAATCTGCGCGTTGCTGATGGTGCTGAGGTCTTGCCCGGCGAGCAGCAGCTTGCCGCTGGTCGGGCGTTCCATCGCCAGCAACAGGCGCAACAGCGTGGATTTACCGGCACCGGAGTGGCCGGTAACAAACAAGAATTCGCCACGACGGACTCGAAAGCTCAGCTCATGCAAGCCGACGTGACCGTTCGGGTAGCGTTTACCGACCTGTTCGAAACGAATCATGAACGCTCCCGCTCGGCAAACAGTGCCTGGACAAAGGGTTCGGCTTCAAAGGTACGCAAGTCGTCGATGCCTTCGCCGACGCCGATGTAGCGAATCGGCAGACCGAACTGCTTGGCCAGGGCGAAAATCACCCCACCCTTGGCGGTGCCATCGAGTTTGGTCAGCGCCAAGCCTGTCAGTTCGACGGTCTGGTTGAACTGCTTGGCCTGGTTGATCGCGTTCTGCCCGGTGCCAGCATCCAGCACCAGCAGAACTTCGTGCGGAGCGTCGGCGTCGAGCTTGCCAATCACCCGGCGCACCTTTTTCAGCTCTTCCATCAGGTTGTCTTTGGTGTGCAGACGACCGGCGGTGTCAGCGATCAACACATCGATGCCACGGGCCTTGGCGGCCTGCACGGCGTCGAAAATCACCGAAGCCGAATCGGCACCGGTGTGCTGGGCGATGACCGGAATCTTGTTGCGCTCGCCCCACACCTGCAATTGCTCGACGGCTGCGGCACGGAAGGTGTCACCGGCGGCGAGCATGACTTTCTTGCCTTCCAGTTGCAGCTTCTTCGCCAGCTTGCCGATAGTGGTGGTTTTGCCGGCGCCGTTGACGCCGACCACCAGAATCACGAACGGCTTGTTCTGCGAGGCGATTTTCAGCGGTTGCTCGACCGGCTTGAGCATCGCCGCCAGTTCAGCTTGCAGGGATTTGTACAGGGCGTCGGCGTCGGCCAACTCCTTGCGCGCAACTTTCTGGGTCAGGCGCTGGATGATCTGGGTGGTGGCTTCAACGCCGACGTCGGCGGTGAGCAGACGGGTTTCAAGGTCATCGAGCAAATCGTCATCGATGGTTTTGCGCCCCAGAAACAGGCTGGCCATGCCCTCGCCGATACTGGCGCTGGTCTTCGACAGGCCTTGCTTGAGGCGGGCGAAGAAACCGGCTTTGGTTTCTTCGGTGCGCGGGGCTTCTACAGGAGGCTCAGCAGCCGCCTCATCCGGCACGACTGGCGCAGCGACAACCGGCGCAGGCACCACAACAGGCGCTGGCTCGGGCGCTTGAATGATCGGTGCCGCTGGTGCAGGAACAACCGGCGCCGGCTCGATGACCGCTTCCACCACAGGCTCGGGCTCGACAGCAGGTTCCACAACCACTTCAGGGATCGCCGGCGTCACATGCGGCGCTGCCTCTTCAACGAAGGCCACCGGTTCTTCCGCCACCGGCAAGGTCAGCCAAGGCTCGGCGGCCGGCGTCAGCGGCAACTCCGCAGCCACTGGCGCTTCAGGCTCGGCCGCGACCTCCGGCTGCAACACCGGTTCGGCGATCGGCAGCACAATCGGCGCCGGCTCTTCTTCTATTACAGGTGCTGGCGCTGGGGCCGGCTCAGGAATCGCGGGCGGCTGTTCGACGACGGGTTCCTGCGGTTTCTTCCGCAGCCATCCGAACAGGCTTTTCTTCTCGCCAGCCGCAGCTGGGCTCTTCTTGTCGTCGTTGGAACCAAACATGGAGGACGGCTATCTCACGGTAGCGACGCGCCAACAGGGCGCCCCGGCAAATAAATATTCGATGCAGAACAGACTGTGTTTCACTCAGCTTGTTCACGCGCAACATTTTGTCGAGGCACCGAAGGCACCTCAAGGATCGTCTTTACGATGGTCTAAACCGGCGAAAAATCGGCGAAAACGCAGAGTCTGGTTGCCAAACCGCTGCCTTGTGCCGCAAACCCATTCAGCCTTATCAGGTTGCAGAACCTCATAGGCGTGGTCTCCGGTAAAACGGATCAGTATCCTAGCACCTCCTCGCCCGCCTAGGCTAAGACCAAGCGGGCAGCCCAACAGGTTGAAAATCGAATGAATGCTCTAGCCCGCCGCGCTGCTGGCCTGCTGCTCAGCGCAGTCTGCCTGCCCCTTTCGGCCCTGGCGGCCGACCCGCAACCGACCCACGAATTCACCCTCGATAACGGCCTCAAGGTCGTCGTGCGAGAGGACCATCGTGCGCCTGTGGTCGTTTCGCAGATCTGGTACAAGGTCGGCTCCAGCTACGAAACCCCGGGCCAGACCGGTCTGTCCCATGCGCTCGAGCACATGATGTTCAAGGGCAGTGAAAAAGTCGGCCCCGGCGAAGCTTCGCTGATCCTGCGTGACCTCGGCGCCGAAGAGAACGCGTTCACCAGCGACGACTTCACTGCTTATTACCAGGTACTGGCCCGCGATCGTCTCGGCGTGGCCTTTGAGCTGGAAGCCGACCGCATGGCCAATCTGCGCCTGCCGGCCGACGAGTTCGCCAAGGAGATCGAAGTCATCAAGGAAGAGCGCCGCTTGCGCACCGATGACAAACCGATGTCCAAGGCCTACGAGCGCTACAAGGCCATGGCTTACCCGGCCAGCGGCTACCACACGCCGACCATCGGCTGGATGGCTGACCTTGACCGCATGAAAGTCGAGGAACTGCGCCACTGGTACCAATCCTGGTACGCGCCGAACAACGCCACGCTGGTGGTGGTCGGTGACGTCACTCCGGACGAAGTGAAAACCCTCGCCCAGCGCTATTTCGGCCCGGTCGCCAAACGCGCCGTGCCGCCGGCGAAAAAACCGCTGGAACTGGCCGAGCCCGGCGAACGCCAGATCACCCTGCGCGTACAAACCCAACTGCCCAGCCTGATGCTCGGCTTCAACGTGCCGAGCATTGCTACCGCTGAAGACAAACGCTCGGTCAACGCCCTGCGCCTGATCTCGGCGCTGCTCGACGGCGGCTACAGCGGGCGCATCCCGACGCAACTGGAACGCGGCGAAGAGCTGGTCTCCGGCGGCTCGTCGGACTATGACGCCTACACCCGCGGCGACAGCCTGTTCACCCTGTCGGCCACGCCAAACACGCAGAAGAAAAAGACCATCGCTCAGGCCGAAGCCGGCTTGTGGAAACTGCTTGAGCAACTGAAAACCACCGCGCCGTCCGCCGAAGAGCTGGAACGCGTCCGCGCTCAAGTCATCGCCGGCCTGGTCTACGAGCGTGACTCGATCACCAGCCAGGCCACCGCGATCGGTCAACTGGAGACGGTCGGTCTGTCGTGGACGCTGATGGACACTGAACTGGCCGATCTGGAAAGCGTGACCCCGCAAGACATCCAGAACGCCGCGAAAAAGTATTTCACCCGCGAACGTCTCAGCGTCGCCCACGTCCTGCCAATGGAGACGACTCATGAGTGAGCGCAAAACCCCACGCCTGATGCTGCTTGGCCTGCTCGCTGTCGCAGTGATCGGCTCGGCAGCGGTTTATCTGTCGCCAAGCGCGGACAGCCAGGCCAGTGAAGCTCTGGATAACGCCAAGTCCAGTCAGAAACTGCAATCGCTGGCCGAACTCGACGGCAAGGCCCCGGCCAGCCGCAAGCTCGATGTGCAGACCTGGACCACTGCTGAAGGCGCCAAAGTGCTGTTCGTCGAGGCCCATGAGTTGCCGATGTTCGACATGCGCCTGATCTTCGCCGCTGGCAGCAGCCAGGATGGCAACGTACCCGGCCTTGCGGTGCTGACCAACGCCATGCTCAACGAAGGCATCGCCGGCAAAGACGTCGGCGCCATCGCTCAAGGATTTGAAGGCCTCGGCGCGGATTTTGGCAACGGTGCGTTCAAGGACATGGCGCTGGCCTCGCTGCGCAGCCTGAGTGCTGCCGAGCAGCGCGAACCGGCGCTTGAGCTGTTCGCCGAAGTGGTCGGCAAACCGACCTTCCCCGCCGATTCCTTCGCGCGCATCAAGAACCAGTTGCTCGCCGGTTTCGAATACCAGAAACAGAACCCCGGCAAACTCGCCAGCCTGGAACTGATGAAGCGTCTGTACGGCGACCACCCTTACGCACATTCCAGCGATGGCAATCCGCAAAGCGTGCCGAAGATCACCGTCGCGCAGTTGCGTGAATTCCACGCCAGGGCCTACGCCGCAGGCAATGCGGTGATCGCGCTGGTCGGCGATTTGTCGCGCGCCGAAGCCGAGGCGATTGCCAATCAGGTCTCCTCTGCCTTGCCGAAAGGCCCGGCGCTGGCCAAGATCGCTGCGCCGCAGGAACCGAAGGCCAGCGTCAACCACATCGAGTTTCCTTCCAAACAGACCAACCTGATGCTCGCGCAACTGGGCATCGACCGCGACGATCCTGATTACGCTGCGCTGTCGATGGGCAACCAGATTCTTGGCGGCGGTGGTTTCGGCACGCGCCTGATGAGCGAAGTGCGCGAGAAGCGTGGCCTCACCTATGGCGTGTACTCGGCGTTCAGCCCGATGCAGGCTCGTGGCCCGTTCATGATCAACCTGCAGACCCGCGCCGAGATGAGCGAAGGCACTCTGAAACTGGTGCAGGACGTGCTCGCCGACTACCTGAAAACCGGGCCGACGCAGAAAGAACTCGACGATGCCAAGCGCGAACTGGCCGGCAGCTTCCCGCTGTCCACCGCCAGCAACGCCGACATCGTTGGCCAACTCGGCGCGATGGGCTTCTATAATCTGCCGCTGAGCTATCTGGACGATTTCATGCGTCAGTCGCAGAGCCTGACTGTGGAGCAGGTCCGCGATGCGCTGAACAAACACCTGAGCACGGAGAAAATGGTCATCGTCACCGCTGGCCCGACCGTGCCGCAAAAGCCGTTACCGGCCCCATCTGATAAACCTGCCGAGCAACCGCTCGGGGTTCCGGAGCATTAATGGCGACTCGAGCACCGAAAAAACCTGTGCAAAACGTGCACAACGGCGTGAATCAGCTGCGCATCATTGGCGGCCAGTGGCGCAGCCGCAAGCTGAGCTTTCCCGATGCACCGGGCCTGCGCCCGACCCCGGACCGCGTGCGTGAAACCCTGTTCAACTGGCTCGCGCCGTATGTCGAAGGGGCGAAAGTGCTCGACCCGTTCGCTGGCAGCGGCGCGCTGTTTCTCGAAGCGCTTTCTCGTGGCGCGGCCACGGCTCAGGCGCTGGATGCGAGCAACGTTGCGGTTTCCAGCCTGAAAGAACACCTCGGCACCTTGCGTTGCAGCAACGGCCAGGTTCAAACCGCCGACGCGCTGCGATACCTCGAGACCCAGACCGCGACGCCGTTCGATCTGGTGTTCCTCGACCCGCCGTTCAACCAGAACCTGTTACCAGCGGTTTGTACTTTGCTGGAAGAGCGCCAATGGCTGGCGGCCGATTCGTGGATCTACACTGAAAGCGAAACAGCGCCATCGACGCTGGGCCTGCCGGGCAACTGGCGTTTGCACCGCGAGCAGAAATCCGGTCGCGTGTATTACGCGCTGTGGCAGCGCACGGCGGACATCGCCGGCTGACCAGCTCGCAAGCAACCTGCGGCGAGGGAGCGTGCTTCCTCGCCACGAGCACATCGAGAATCATCGTGCCCCCTTCGCCAGAACGCTTCATTCCCGCCTTCGGCCTCGGCAATCCGCACCTGCAAACCTTGTGGGGGCCGCTGTGGCGCAACACCGTGCACATCGAGCGCGAACGAGAACGCCTGTGGCTCGAAGACGGCGACTTCCTCGACCTTGACTGGCACGGCCCGCACAGCGCCGAGGCGCCTTTGGTACTGGTGCTGCACGGTTTGACCGGTTCTTCCAATTCGCCCTATGTGGCGGGCATTCAAAAAGCCCTGGCCGAGCAGGGCTGGGCCAGCGTCGCGCTGAACTGGCGCGGTTGTTCAGGCGAGCCGAATCTGTTGCCGCGCAGCTACCACTCCGGCGCCAGCGAAGACCTTGCCGAAGCCATCCAGCACCTGCGCGCTAAACGACCGTTGGCACCGCTCTACGCGGTCGGATATTCACTGGGCGGCAACGTGCTGCTCAAACATCTTGGCGAAACCGGCAGCGCCAGCGGCGTACTCGGCGCGGTGGCAGTGTCGGTGCCGTTCAGGCTCGACCAGTGCGCGGACCGTATCGGTCAGGGATTTTCGCGGGTGTATCAGGCGCACTTCATGCGCGAGATGGTCGCCTACATCAAGAACAAGCAACGCCAGTTCCAGCATGACGGGCGCGAAGACGGCCTGGCGAAACTGGCGGCGCTCGGTTCGCTGGAAAACATGCGCACGTTCTGGGATTTCGATGGCCGGATTACCGCCCCGCTGCACGGCTTCGATGATGCCGAGGATTACTACCGCCGCGCCTCGAGCCGCTACTACCTCGGTGAGATCCGCACGCCGACGCTGATCATTCAGGCAGCGGACGATCCGTTCGTGTTCCCGCACAGCCTGCCGCAGGCCGACGAATTGTCAGCCTGTACGCAATTTGAACTGCAGGCGCGTGGCGGTCATGTCGGTTTCGTCGACGGCTCGATGCGCAGGCCCGGGTATTACCTGGAGCGGCGTATCCCGCAGTGGTTGACCGCAGCAGATCGCTGAACATAACTCTTGGCAGGAGCGAGCTCGAGCGCGAAAGCGGTGGGTCAGTTGGCGGTGATGCTGGATGTGCCGACGCCTTCGCGGGCAAGCCCGCTCCCACAGGGATCGTGCTGGAATGAAAATGGATGGCTCAGTTCATTCCATCGTGGGAGCGGGCTTGCTCGCGAAGGCGGTGGGTCAGTTGGCGGTGATGCTGGATGTGCCGACGCCTTCGCGGGCGAGCCCGCCCCCACAAGGGATCGTGCTGGAATGAAAATGGATGGCTCAGTTCATTCCATTGTGGGAGCGGGCTCGCGCGCGAAAGCGGTGGGTCAGTTGGCGGTGATGCTGGATGTGCCGACGCCTTCGCGGGCAAGCCCGCTCCGACAAGGGATCAGCGACTTTATTCGCCCGTGGCAATGCCGCGCGACGGTTCGTTTATCCACTCGCTCCACGATCCGGCATACAGCGCGCCCAGCGGATAGCCAGCCAGGCACAGCGCAAACAGGTTATGGCACGCCGTCACCCCGGATCCGCAGTAAGCGACCAGTTCCGACGCAGAGCGCTCGCCCAGTTTCGCGGCAAAGCGCTGCTTGAGCTGCTCCGCCGGCAAGAAGCGCCCATCACTGCCGAGGTTGTCGGTAAACGCCGCACACTGTGCGCCGGGAATATGCCCGGCGACCGGATCGATCGGCTCCATTTCGCCCTTGAAGCGCGGCAAGGCGCGGGCGTCGAGCAAAGTCAGCGTTGGCTGGCCGAGGCGTTGCTGCAACTGCTCGGCGCTGAGCAGCAGGTGCATGTCCGGCTGACCGCTGAAGTTACCCGGTGTCACGCTCGGCGGATCCAGGCTCAGCGGCAGGCCGGCCGCGTGCCAGGCCTTGAGCCCGCCATCGAGAATGAACACACCGTCGCGTTTACCCAGCCATGCCAGCAACCACCATGCCCGCGCCGCATACGTACCCGGGCTGTCGTCATACAGAACCACATCGCTGTCGTTGCTGATGCCCCAGGCTTGCAGGCGTTCGATCAGCTCCGCCGCCTCGGGCAACGGATGCCGACCGGTCACGCCCCTCTCTACTTTACCGCTCAGATCACGCTCCAGATCGGCGAAACTCGCCCCGGCAATATGCCCTTCGGCGTAGCTGCGCTGACCGTAATCCGGATCTTCGAGGGCGAAACGACAATCGAGAATCACTAGCCCCGGCTGCTCTTTGCGAACGTCCAGTGCTTGTGGGCTGATCAACTGCGCAATCGACATAACGGGCTCCTGTGGCATTCGGCTGAACGGTTTATTTCACATCTTCGAGAGCCTGCGCCAGCGGCACATAGAACTCGTCGAACAAGGCATTGACCTCATCGCGCGCCTGATCGGTGACAAACCCTGCTTCCAGCACCAGCACCTGATACACGCCTCGCTTTACGGCCTGTTCGCTGAGGTGGTTGGAGTTTTCCCGCGTGGTGCACAGAAAACGTACCCATGAGGTCAGGATGATCCACGCGTTGAGGGTCAGCGATTCGATCTGTACGCGGTCCATTTTCAGGATTCCGGCGGCGACAAAACCTTCGTAGATCGCGGCACCCTGGATCACGCAGCGCTGGGAAAAGCGCCGATAACGCGCGGCCAGTTCCGCATCGCTGTCGAGCAGATGCTCGAGGTCGCGGTGCAGAAAACGGTAGCGCCACATGGCCGAGAGCAGTTCCTTGAGATAGAAACGCTTGTCCTCGACCGTCGCCGGACGGCCCTGAGGCGGACGCAAAAAGCTGTCCACCAGGGCTTCGTACTCACTGAACAACACGGCGATGATCGCCTGCTTGTTGGGGAAGTGGTAGTACAGGTTGCCCGGAGAAATCTCCATGTGCGCGGCGATGTGGTTGGTGCTGACGCTGCGCTCGCCCTGCTGATTGAACAGCTCCAGGCTGTTCTGAACGATGCGCTCGCTGGTTTTTATTCGTGGGGCCATGGCTTGA
Organism: Pseudomonas sp. TSRC2-2; assembly: GCF_049897785.1. Classification (NCBI taxonomy): domain Bacteria; kingdom Pseudomonadati; phylum Pseudomonadota; class Gammaproteobacteria; order Pseudomonadales; family Pseudomonadaceae; genus Pseudomonas; species Pseudomonas sp. TSRC2-2. The sequence continues at coordinate 267,889 of NZ_JAFCWZ010000003.1, read as the reverse complement.
GCTTTAATTCAGAGTGCGTTGACGGCGCATCTTACGACCTAACCGGAAACGGATAAAACACTGACGTGCGCGGAAGTCGTTTGACTTTCTAGAGCATCGACTCTAAAAAGTGCTCACTACAATAAAATCCGGAGCCTGCGATGACTGCCGACGTTGCCTACCTGCAAACCCTGCAACAGCCGCTCGAAACGCTTGATCGGCAGTTTCAGGCGCAACGCTCTGCGTATGCCGCCCACCCGATGCCACCCGCTGCGCAACGGCAACAGTGGCTCAAGGCTCTGCGCGAGTTGCTCAGCAGTGAGCGTCAGGTATTGATCGAAGCGATCAGCACCGATTTCAGTCACCGCAGCGCCGACGAAACCCTGCTCGCCGAGCTGATGCCGAGCCTGCACGGTATTCACTACGCCAGCCGTCACCTGAAAAAATGGATGAAGCCCTCAAGGCGCAAGGTCGGCGTGGCGTTTCAACCGGCTTCGGCGAAGGTGGTCTATCAGCCGCTGGGCGTGGTCGGGGTGATCGTGCCGTGGAACTACCCGCTGTATCTGGCCATAGGCCCGATGGTCGGCGCCCTGGCGGCGGGCAATCGGGTGATGCTCAAGCTCAGCGAATCGACCCCGGCCACCGGGCTGCTGCTCAAGCAATTGCTCGCACGGATCTTCCCCGAAGATCTGGTTTGCGTGGTGCTTGGCGAGGCGGATGTCGGCGTAGCCTTCTCGCGCCTGCCTTTCGATCACCTGCTGTTCACCGGCTCCACCAGCGTCGGCAAGCATGTCATGCGCGCTGCGGCGCAAAACCTCACGCCAGTGACGCTGGAACTGGGCGGCAAGTCGCCGGCCATCGTCTCCAGAGACGTACCGCTCAAGGACGCCGCCGAACGCATCGCCTTCGGCAAAACCCTCAACGCCGGGCAGACCTGCGTCGCGCCCGACTATGTGCTGGTGCCGGAAGACCGGGTCGGCGCTTTCGTCGAGGCCTATCGTCAGGCTGTGAAAGGCTTCTACCCGACCCTGACCGACAACGCCGACTACACGGCAATCATCAACGAACGCCAGTTGGCCCGGCTCAACGGTTACGTCAGCGACGCGACCAGCAAAGGCGCGCTGCTGATCCCGTTGTTCGAGCAAGGCCAGGGGCGCCGCATGCCGCACAGCGTGCTGCTCAATGTCAGCGATGAGATGACCGTGATGCAGGACGAAATCTTCGGCCCGCTGTTACCGATCGTGCCTTATCGCGATCTGGAGCAGGCATTGGCTTACATCAACCAGCGGCCTCGTCCTCTGGCTCTTTACTACTTTGGCTACGACAAACGCGAACAGCATCGCGTATTGCACGAGACCCATTCCGGCGGCGTATGCCTGAACGACACCTTGCTGCACGTTGCCCAGGACGATATGCCCTTCGGTGGCATCGGTCCCTCGGGGATGGGCCATTACCACGGCCACGAAGGTTTCCTGACGTTCAGCAAGGCCAAGGGCGTACTGATCAAACAGCGTTTCAATGCGGCGCGGCTGATCTACCCGCCTTACGGCACATCAATTCAGAAACTGATTCAGAAGCTGTTCATTCGCTAAACGTTCGTCGACGCCGGGTAATAACAACAATGCACCCAAGCCTGACCGAAACCCCCACCCTGTCGCGCCGTGGCCTGCTGAAATTCAGCCTCGGCGCCACAGCATTTCTGGCCACTGCCGGCCTTGGCGCCAGCCTGACTGGCTGCTCGTCGAGCGTCAGCGCCAACGGCTTTGTCAGTTTGCGCGACGGCGACCTGCTGTTCCTGCGTGCGCTGATCCCGCTGATGCTCGACGGCGCCGTCGCCGCAGAAAAAATGTCCGCAGCGGTCGACGGCACTTTGAAGTCGCTGGACTACAGCCTCGATCACCTGTCGCCGGAAATGCTCAAGCTCACCCGACAACTGTTCGACGTGCTGAGCATGGCCGTGACCCGTGGGCCGCTTACGGGGATCTGGGGCAGTTGGGAAAACGCCAGTGCCGAAGCGATGCAGCAATTCCTCGAACGCTGGGAGAACAGTGCTCTGAACCTGCTGCGCATGGGCCATAGCTCGTTGCAGCAAATGGTGATGATGGCTTGGTACACCCGCGCTGAATCCTGGGCGCATTGCGGTTATCCCGGACCGCCGACCGTCTGAGATCGGCGGCGTGGCCTTCGCGAGCGAGCTCGCGAAAAGTCCCTCAAGAACAATAAAAACCAGAGAACCTGACCGATGCCCGTACCCGATCCCTTCCGCGAAGGCCTTGCCCGAGGCTGGAAAACCTACAACGGCGCGCAACTGAGCGGCGACCTCACTCTGGAAGCCGACGTCGCCATCATCGGCAGCGGCGCCGGTGGTGGTACGACGGCAGAGATTCTCAGCGCGGCCGGCTACAAAGTCCTGCTGATCGAAGAAGGCCCGTTGAAAACCAGCTCGGATTTCAAACTGCTCGAAGACGAGGCCTACAGCAGCCTGTATCAGGAAGGCATCGGGCGCATGAGCAAGGACGGCGCGATCACGATCCTGCAGGGGCGCGCGGTCGGTGGCACGACGCTGATCAACTGGACCTCGAGTTTCCGCACGCCCGAGCCGACCCTCGAACACTGGGCCAGCGAGCACAACGTCGCAGGCCATAGCCCGGCAGAGATGGCGCCGTGGTTCGAAAAAATGGAGCAGCGCCTGGGCGTCGCGCCGTGGACGGTGCCGCCCAACGCCAACAACGACGTGATCCGCAAAGGCTGCGAGCAACTCGGCTACAGCTGGCATGTGATTCCACGCAACGTGCGCGGCTGCTGGAACCTCGGCTATTGCGGCATGGGCTGCCCGAGCAACGCCAAGCAATCGATGATGGTCACGACCATCCCGGCGACGCTGGAAAAGGGCGGCGAGCTGCTGTATCTGGCGCGGGTGCAGAAACTGCTCATCAGCGGCGACAAGGTTACCGGTCTGCATTGCGTGGCGATGGACGAACGCTGCGTCGAGCCGACCGGGCGCAGCATCACGGTCAAGGCTCGGCATTACGTGCTGGCCGGCGGTGGTATCAACAGCCCGGCGCTGTTGCTGCGCTCTGACGCGCCGGATCCGCATGAGCGGGCAGGCAAGCGTACTTTTCTGCACCCGGTGAACATGTCCGCCGCGCGCTTCGCCGAGGTGGTCAATCCGTTCTACGGCGCGCCGCAGTCAATCTATTCCGATCATTTCCAGTGGAAGGACGGCACTACCGGGCCGATGGCGTTCAAACTCGAAGTGCCACCGCTGCACCCGGCGCTGGCGGCGACGCTGCTCGGTGGTTTTGGTGGGGAGAACGCGCAACACATGGCTGATCTGCCGCACACCCACGCAATGCTGGCGCTGCTGCGCGACGGCTTCCATCCGGACAGCAGCGGTGGCTCGGTGGAGTTGCGCGGCGACGGCTCGCCGGTGCTCGACTATCAAGTCTCGCCATACGCCTGGGACGGGTTGCGTCGGGCCTTTCATGTCATGGCGGACATTCAGTTCGCTGGCGGTGCGCAAGCGGTCATGCCGATGCATGCCGATGGTCGTTATGTGAAGACACTCGCCGAGGCGCGCTCAATGATCGATGGATTGAGCCTGGAGCTGTACCGCACGCGACTCGGCAGTGCCCACGTCATGGGCGGTTGCGCAATGGGTGAAGATCCGAAAAGCGCGGTGGCCGACAGCCTCGGTCGCCATCATCAGCTCAGGAATCTGTCGATTCACGACGGCTCGCTGTTCCCCACCAGCATTGGCGCCAACCCGCAGCTGTCGGTGTATGGTCTGACCGCGCAACTGGCGACAGCCTTGGCTGACCGACTGAAAAATCCATGAAAAAGCAGAATATTCCTGTCGTCTATAGTGCTTTCTTACCCAACAGGCGACTTGGCCGACCGGGAAGGCTGCGATACCATCCGACTCCCCAACGGACTCCCGCCAGGACGACGCGATGAACCGAGTGTTGTACCCAGGTACCTTCGACCCTATTACCAAGGGCCATGGCGATCTGGTCGAACGCGCCTCGCGCCTGTTCGATCACGTGATCATTGCGGTCGCCGCCAGCCCGAAAAAGAACCCGCTGTTCCCGCTGGAACAACGGGTCGAACTGGCTCGCGAGGTCACTAAACACCTGCCGAACGTAGAAGTGGTCGGTTTTTCGACGCTGCTTGCGCACTTCGCCAAAGAGCAGAACGCCAACGTGTTCCTGCGTGGTTTGCGAGCGGTGTCAGACTTCGAATATGAATTCCAGCTCGCCAACATGAACCGCCAACTGGCGCCGGATGTGGAGAGCCTGTTTCTCACGCCGTCCGAGCGTTATTCGTTCATTTCCTCGACGCTGGTCCGGGAAATTGCCGCGCTGGGCGGCGATATCAGCAAGTTCGTCCACCCGGCCGTGGCCGACGCGCTGACCCTACGCTTTAAAAAGTAGGAGCTGCCGAAGGCTCGGGCTGCGATCAGACGATCTTTGTTTTTTGATCGCAGCCATGCCCTTGATCGCCCCCGCGTGCACAGCGCTCGCCAATGCGGCACAATTGCGCGCATTGATTTATAGCGCCCGGGCCTGCCGCCCCGGCTGGAGTTAGCATGTCCCTGATCATTACCGACGATTGCATCAACTGCGACGTCTGCGAACCCGAGTGCCCGAACGCCGCCATCTCCCAAGGCGAAGAGATCTACGTGATCGACCCGAACCTGTGCACCCAGTGCGTCGGCCACTATGACGAACCGCAGTGCCAGCAGGTCTGCCCGGTGGATTGCATTCCACTGGACGAAGCCCATCCGGAGACTGAAGAACAGTTGATGGAGAAGTACCGCAAGATCACCGGCAAGGCCTGAATCGCTAAAAAGATCGTCCGATCGCGGCCCGAGCCTTCGGACGATCTTTTGATCCTGTCCTTCACTCGCGCTGCTCGAACCCCTCCCCCGTACACCCCAGACACCGCATGAACGCCGCTTTCGCCGGGACAACCACCAGCGCCTGCCCGGCATCGCCGACACCGCCACCCAACGCGGTAAACGGCAACGACACCACAAATGCTCCCGCACCGATTACCGTGGCCACCACCAGCAAAGGCCGGGCAATCAGCAAATCACCGAGCATGGCGTAGGCCGGGGGATTCTGAATGGTATAACGCGGGTCACCGCTGCCGTTTTCCGAGGCCTGAACGAGCAGGCTGGAACACAGCAGCAGCGTGACGGAGAAGACTTGCAGGACTTTCATGGCACGATCCTTCGGGCTGCACAGTGAGACATCTCACTATAGACCCAAGGATTTTTTCAGCTCTGGCAGCGCGGGCAGAACACGCTGGCGCGCTGGCCCAGCTTCACTTCGCGCAGGCCGGTGCCGCAGACCTTGCAGTGCTGACCTCCGCGGCCGTAGACAAACAGCTCCTGCTGGAAATAGCCCGGCTGACCATCACCGCCAATGAAATCGCGCAACGTGGTACCGCCACGCTCGATGGCGGCGGCGAGGATTCGTTTGATCTCGATCGCCAGTTTCAGATAACGCCCACGGGAGATACCACCCGCCTCGCGGCGCGGATCAATGCCCGCAGCGAACAGCGCTTCGGTCGCATAAATATTGCCGACCCCGACCACCACCGCGTTGTCCATGATGAAAGGTTTGACCGCCATCGAACGTCCGCGTGACAGCTTGTACAACCTTTCACCATCGAACAGATCAGTCAGCGGCTCCGGCCCGAGGCGAATCAGCAGCTCGTGATTGAGCGGGTCGTTGCTCCACAGCATCGCGCCGAAGCGCCGCGGATCGGTGTAGCGCAGGGCCAGTCCCGATTCCAGTTCGATGTCGACGTGCTCGTGCTTCAATGCCGGCAACCCGGCCTCGACCAGACGCAGATTGCCGGACATGCCCAAATGGCTGATCAGCGTGCCGATCTCGGCGTTGATCAACAGGTATTTGGCGCGCCGCTCGACCAGCACGATTCGCTGCCCGGAAAGGCGTACATCCAGGTCTTCCGGGATCGGCCAGCGCAGACGCCGGTCGCGGACGATGACCCGGCTGACGCGCTGGCCTTCCAGGTGCGGGGCAATCCCGCGACGGGTGGTTTCGACTTCCGGCAGTTCAGGCATGGTGTCCTCGGATCAATGCGCGCCGAGGTCGCGAATCGTTTGTTTGAGTGTTTCGAAATCGTAGTCAGACAGACCGACGTAATCGAGCACCAGCGGGCCGACCGCATCCCATTCGAAATCTTCGTTCTGGTTGCCCAGCACCCGGTAAGAGGCGCAGATGTGCTCGGCCATTTTCAGAATCGCCAGCAAGTTTTTCAGCTGGCTGTTTTTCGACGATTCGTCGCTGAAAATCGCCAGCGCGTTGTGGTGATTGGCGATGGCGGCGCTGACATGCTCCGGCAGGCGCCAGGACTTGGCCGTGTAGTAACCGACCACGGCGTGGTTGGTGTTGAACACACGGTTCTCTGTATCGACCACGCGGCATTCCGGGCTGGCGCTGGCGTAGGCCTCCTCCAGCACGGTCATGTAATCGGGGAAACGCTGCAGCATCAATGGCACACCGCAATCGTGAAACAGGCCCAACGCATAAGCTTCGTCGCCAGCCTGGGTGCCGATGCGCTTGGCCAGGGTCAGGCAGGTCATCGCCACATCCTGCGCGGTGTCCCAGAAACGGTTGAGAGTGACGATGGTGTCGTCGTTCATCTCGCCCTTGATCGACTGCGCGTTGATCAGGTTGATGATCGAACGGCTGCCCAGCAGGTTCACCGCGCGCTGGATCGAAGTGATCTTGTTGCTCAGGCCGTAATAAGGCGAATTGACGATTTTCAGCAGCGCGCCGGACAGGCCCGGGTCCTGGGAGATCAGCCTGGCGATCACCTCCAGATCCGGGTCGGGCATGTACTGCTCCATTTGCAGATCCACCATGATCTGCGGTTGCGCCGGCACACTGATGCCTTGCAGCGATTGTTGAATCTGTTCGGTGGTCAGCTCTTGGGACATAAGTACACACTCCGGGGCAGGCGGCGATTCTAACCGCTGAAACGGCAGGGGGACACACCGATGGGCACATCGCCGGAACTTTCATCCGCGCACAGGCTTCGGACTCTGTAGGGCGCATCGGACCTCGACGGTTCGCTGCGAAGGCAAAATCTCCACAGACTCAGGAGCTTACCGATGGCAACTTCCCTCAATGGCAAACGCGTCGCTATTTTGGTTACCGATGGTTTCGAACAGGTCGAAATGACCGGTCCCAAGGATGCCCTGGAGCAGGCCGGCGTGCAGGTCGATATCCTGTCGGCCGAGACCGGCACGGTCAAAGGCTGGAACCATGACAAACCGGCGGACGACTTCCCGGTCGCCAACACCTTCCAGGCTGTGAGCGTCGATCAATACGATGCCGTGCTCCTGCCCGGTGGCGTGCAGAATTCCGACACCATCCGTATCGACCAGGACGCTCAGCATCTGGTCAAGACCGCAGCCTCGGCCGGCAAGCCGATTGCCGTGATCTGCCATGGTAGCTGGCTGCTGATCTCGGCGGGACTGGTCAATGGCAAGACCATGACCAGTTACAAAACGGTCAAGGACGATCTGGTCAATGCCGGTGCGAACTGGGTCGATCAGGAAGTGGTCAAGGACGGCAACCTGATCAGCAGCCGCCAGCCGGATGATGTGCCGGCGTTCAGTCAAGCGCTGATTGACGCACTGGCTGCGTAATCTTCAGCATCGCTCCCACACTGGATTTTGTGTTCACCTGTGGGAGCGAGCTTGCTCGCGAAGGCGTCGTCAGCGTTTCATCGCATCCTCAGCCCAGCGCAAACCTCAACACGCTATACTCCCGCTCTTTTTTCCGGAGCGACGTCATGTCCCTGCCTAGCCTGCGCCTCAAAGCCAACGCCGACCGTCGCCTGCGCAACGGCCACTTGTGGGTCTACAGCAACGAAATCGACGTGGCCGCCACGCCTCTGCACGGCTTCAAGGCCGGTGATCAGGCGGTGCTGGAAGCCGCCGGCGGCAAGCCGTTGGGCATCGTCGCCATGAGCCCGAACAACTTGATTTGCGCGCGCCTGCTGTCGCGCGATATCAAGCTGGCCCTGGACAAGTCGCTGCTGGTACATCGCCTGAATGTCGCGCTGTCGCTACGCGAGCGTCTGTTCGACAAGCCGTTCTATCGCCTGGTCTACGGCGATTCCGACCTGTTGCCGGGCCTGGTGGTTGATCGTTTCGGTGACATCCTCGTAGTGCAGATCGCCTCGGCGACCATGGAAGCGCATAAAGACGACGTGATCGCCGCGCTGACCCAGGTGCTCAAGCCAAGCGGCATCCTTTTCAAGAATGACTCCGCCGCCCGGGACGCCGAAGGCCTCAACCGTTATGTCGAAACCGTGTTCGGTCTGGTGCCGGAATGGGTCGCGCTGGAGGAGAACGGCGTCAAGTTCGAAGCGCCGGTCATTCAAGGCCAGAAAACCGGCTGGTTCTACGACCACCGCATGAATCGCGCACGTCTGGCGCCTTACGCCAAAGGCAAACGCGTGCTCGACCTCTATAGCTACATTGGTGGCTGGGGTGTGCAGGCCGCTGCATTCGGCGCCAGCGAAGTGTTCTGCGTCGACGCCTCCGCATTCGCCCTCGACGGCGTCGAGCGCAACGCAGCGCTGAACGGCTTTGCCGACAAGATGACCTGCATCGAAGGCGACGTCTTTGAAGCGCTGAAGGAACTGAAAGCCAGCGAAGAGCGTTTCGACGTGATCGTTGCCGACCCGCCAGCCTTCATCAAGCGCAAGAAAGACATGAAGAACGGCGAAGGCGCCTATCGTCGTCTGAATGAGCAAGCCATGCGCCTGCTGACCAAGGACGGCATTCTGGTCAGCGCTTCATGCTCGATGCACCTGCCGGAAGACGATCTGCAGAACATCCTGCTGACCAGTGCCCGTCATCTGGACCGCAACATCCAGATGCTCGAGCGTGGCGGCCAGGGTCCGGATCATCCGGTTCATCCGGCCATCGCCGAAACGCGCTACATCAAGAGCATCACCTGCCGCCTGCTGCCCAACAGCTGATCACGGTTGAACACGGGGAGCCGCTGAGCTCCCCGTTTTTTTGCGCCCCCTCCTCGCTCCTTAACACTCGACATGAGTGTTTTCGCCCTCTTCCTACAACTATTTTCTCGCTACCTTGCAGGAAGTTTCGCCGCACCTATTAATTAGCGAAATTCAACCTACACAGTTAGCCCTTTGCAATAGATCACTCCGACAAAATTACTGGAATATTCCTACTTAATATCCGCTTGCCAATATCCGATTACAAACTATTATGAAGTTGTCGCCACGAAGCGACCTCAACTTTCAATGAACAAGGAGTTCACATCATGAAAACGGTTTATCTGGAAACAAATAAAATCGCCAACCTGGCCTTCCTCGTTGCAGCCAACGCCCGCTAAGTAAGTCTGGACGCCGGGGAGTGCCGGCACTCCGGTGTCCTCAAGACTTTCCCTGAGTGATCTGAATCAATGCATATCAATCCTTTCCTGTTCATATTGCCGCGCCCGCCCGGACAAGTTGTCTGGAACTACAAGAATCATACTCAACATGAGCTTGATCTTGATTATTCCCATCGCCTCGCCACTCTTATCTACAACCCGAACTTGTTTGACCCGAACAACATAATAGACACACAACTTCTGGCCGCGGGCATTCTAACAATTTCAAAAATAGACAGTCCAAACTGGGGCTGGGATGAATTATCGAAGATTTATCATATCGGCACGCAGAACATCCCCTGCGAACATGCACCGCAGAACATTCACGAGTGGTCCAGACAATATCTGGCGCATTGCAGCGAAGTGTTGGCGAAACCAGAACCAGCGACAGCCAGAAAGCAGCACCCAGTGGAGGCACTCATCACCTTGCCTGCACCCGGCGCAATGAATGGTGACAGCCTGACTCAGGCATTGCTGAAGCGCAAAACCTGCCGCGCCTATACCGGGGCGGCAGTGACACTGGAAGAGATTGCCACGCTGCTGTATTTCACTCTCGGCTATCTCCCTGCGCGCAAGAATGCCGAGGACGATCCTGTCGCACCCGGGCTTGAGGCCCGCCGGAGCAGTCCATCAGGCGGGGGGCTGAACGCCTGTGAAGGTTTTGTTCTGGCGCAGAACGTTGTCGGGCTTGAACCGGGAATCTACGCCTATCATCCCGGCGAGCACGCCTTGAGCCAGGTTAATCCTTTGCCCGAACCGGCCCTGGGTCAAATGCTCGGGGGCCAGCACTTCATCAACAATCTGCCGTTGGGCGTATTCATCACCGCCAGGTTCGATCGTCTCTGGTGGAAGTACGAACACTCGCGCGCCTACCGCATGGCGTTCATCGAGGCGGGCCACCTTTCGCAAACCTTCCAGCTGGTTGCAACGACGCTGGGGCTCAATACCTGGCTGACCGGCGCTTTTGCCGATGCGCAGGTCGAAAACCTGCTCGGCCTCGAAGGCAGCGCCGAGCAACCGTTGTTTTTCGTCGGTTGCGGCGAAAGCGACGGCCAGGCCATGTGCCAGGAAATGCGGGAACTGCTGTGGGGGGTGTCGTCTTGATTTCTACGCTGCCGGATCAGAGCGAAGCCCCGGTGTCATGGTCGCTCAAATTCACTCTTCCCGACTGGGAAAGCCGCGCGTCCGTACGCAGTAGCACCCATGATTATCGATTGCCGAGCGATGTCGAACAGCAACTGCAGACCCGCTACTGGTTCCCGCCAGCCTTTTTGCCTTATCTGGCGCACCCGGCCATCCAGGCCAAGGGTAGCGAGACCTTGCACCGCCTCACTGCCAATCATCTGGTGTATTTCCTCGATTACACCACCCTGCTTGAGCACCGCATCGTCAACCGCGCCGTGGAAGTCATCGTGCATCGCGAGCTGCCCATCTATATACCGCTGCCGATGAAGCACGCTGCGCTCCAGCTGTACACCGATGAGGGATATCACGCACTGTTTTCCAACCAGATTGCTGAGCAGATCGCCGCGCACTACTGCATCACCCGGCGACCCGTCATTCCGAAGCGGATCACCCGCATGAACGCTCTGATCGCGCGCGCACCGGAGAAGAACCGTGCGCTGGCCTGGTTTCTGCTCGGCTTCGTCTCGGAAACCATCATTGCCCGCGAGTTGCTCGATGTGTGCCGCAACACGCTGGTGTCCAGCGTGAACGACATGCTGCGTGACCATCTTGCCGACGAAGCCCGGCACAGCCATTACTTTGCTGAAGCCTTCCATTACTTCTGGATTGCGATGAACAGTCGCCAGCGTCTGTTCGCCGCCAGGATCCTTGCGGAGATCATCCCGATTTTCTTCGAAGTCGATGAAAGCTGGCTGCAACAAAGCTTGCGCTCGGCCGGTATTGCCGAAACCGACATGAAAGAGATTGTCGGCGCCATGGCAACGGTGCAAGCCAGCCGTGAGCGTGCCCGCGCCGGCTCCAAATCCACCCTGGAGGCCCTGCACAAGGCGGGTTTTTTTGCGCTGCCCCATAACCTGACCCTTTTCGCCAAGGCGGGACTACTCGATGAATGACCACAGCCGTGTCGTAACCCATCAACGACAGCGCGGTGCCGTCAGCCTGTTATTGGCAATGATCCTGCTCGGCGTATTCCCGCTGGACGTACTGCTGCCCTCCTTCCCGGCGTTGGCGGCACATTTTGGTCGTTCGCCGAGCGACATCGCACTATCGATCAGCCTGTTCGCCTTAGGCATCGCGTTTGCCCAACTGTTGATCGGCCCGTTGTCCGACATGATCGGGCGCAAGGGGCTGCTGCTGGGAGGCGTGAGCGTGTCGCTGCTCGGCGCCCTCGGCTGCGCGCTGAGCAATGACTACATACTGTTCCTGGTTTTCCGGCTGATGCAGGCGATGGGGTGCGGGTGCTTCGTGCTGTCTCAGGCGCTGGTGTAGGATCTGTTCGAAGACCACGAACGTGATCGGCTGCGGATCCTGATGGTCACAGCGACAGGCATCTTCATTTCGGTATCACCGCTGGCGGGCACGTTTCTGCAGGCAACCCTTGGTTGGCGCGGCAGTTTTTGGGTGTTTATCGCCCTTGCAGCGGTGGTTCTGGTCAAAACCTGGCGACTGCTCGACAACAGCCGGCCTGTTCAGAACGGTCCACACCTGAGCTTCATTCAGTCCTACAGACTGGTGCTGAGTAGTTTCCCGTTTGTCGGCTATTGGCTGATTTCCGCATTCGCTTTCGCCTGCCACTTCTCCTTCATCGTCACATCGCCGCTGATCTTCATGGAGCAGTTGCAGATGGCGCCTTACGATTTCGCTTTGATTCTGCTGATCTATGGCGGCGCTTATGTCCTCGGCGGCCTGCTCGCCAGCGTGCTGAACCGGCTTATCGATGCGCAACAGCAGATTTTCACCGGGCTGAGTCTGATCCTGCTCTCGGGTCTGGTGATGCTCTATCTGGCCACTAATCATGAGCTGTCAGCTGCGACGGTGCTGGTTCCAATGCTGATCTGCACCGCGGGTACCACCATTTCTCGGCCACCGGCCACCTCCCGCGCCATGAGCCTGTTTGCCGAAAATGCCGGAGCATCGGCATCAGCTGGAAGTACCATCATCTTTATCTGTGGCGGGCTGGTCAGTGCCCTGATAAGCCTCGGCCCGGCCAACCTGCAAGCGACGCTGGGTTACGGTTTTGTGGTGCTCAGCGGCATATCCCTGTTGCTCAACAGCGCGATTGGCCGGCGCGCCAGCAAACTGCACAGCAATCCGGTAGTGCCGGGAGGCGACCATTGACCTTGCCAGTCGTCATTACGCAAGCCTCTTCGGCACGGGAACAATGTTTTACGCCATTCCCTCAAGACGCCAGCGGTGTAGAATCGCCTCATTCATCGCCATTCATCCCCGGCGGGTTTATGAGCTCAGGCTGAGACCAGCGGCGATCCCGCAACGTCATCGGCAGCTTCAGGACACACGGCCATTTTTCGGGTGTTTCAGAGGTCAACAGAAGCTCACTCCCCTTTAGTACGTGATTAGCCGCCCGGAGTGCTCCATGCCAGATTACCGCTCGAAAACATCCACCCACGGTCGCAACATGGCCGGCGCCCGCGCATTGTGGCGCGCCACCGGCATGAAAGATGACGACTTCAAGAAGCCGATCATTGCCATTGCCAACTCGTTTACCCAGTTCGTCCCAGGGCATGTGCACCTGAAGGACCTGGGTCAACTGGTCGCCCGCGAGATCGAACGTGCCGGTGGCGTGGCCAAGGAATTCAACACCATTGCCGTCGATGACGGCATCGCCATGGGCCACGATGGCATGCTGTATTCGCTGCCGAGCCGCGAGATCATCGCCGACTCCGTCGAGTACATGGTCAACGCCCACTGCGCCGACGCCATCGTCTGCATTTCCAACTGCGACAAGATCACCCCGGGCATGCTGATGGCCGCGCTACGCCTGAACATTCCGGTGATCTTCGTTTCCGGCGGCCCGATGGAAGCCGGCAAGACCAAACTCGCCTCCCACGGTCTCGACCTCGTCGACGCCATGGTGATCGCCGCGGACTCCAGCGCTTCTGACGAGAAGGTCGCCGAGTACGAGCGCAGCGCCTGTCCGACCTGCGGTTCGTGCTCCGGCATGTTCACCGCCAACTCGATGAACTGCCTGACAGAAGCATTGGGTCTGGCCTTGCCGGGCAACGGTTCCACTCTGGCCACCCACAGCGACCGCGAACAACTGTTCCTGCAGGCCGGGCGCACCATCGTCGAGCTGTGCAAGCGTTACTACGGCGAGAACGACGATTCCGTGCTGCCGCGCAACATCGCCAACTTCAAGGCATTCGAGAACGCAATGATGCTCGACATCGCCATGGGCGGTTCGACCAACACCATCCTGCACTTGCTCGCAGCGGCTCAGGAAGCAGAGATCGATTTCGACCTGCGCGACATCGACCGTCTCTCGCGCAGCGTGCCGCAGCTGTGCAAAGTGGCGCCGAATATCCAGAAATACCACATGGAAGACGTGCACCGTGCCGGCGGCATTTTCAGCATTCTCGGTTCGCTGGCCCGTGGCGGCCTGCTGCATACCGACCTGCCGACCGTGCACAGCCGCAGCATGGAAGAAGCCATCGCCAAGTGGGACATCACCCAGACTGACGATGAAGCCGTGCATCACTTCTTCAAGGCAGGCCCGGCAGGCATCCCGACCCAGACTGCGTTCAGCCAGTCGACCCGTTGGGAAACCCTGGACGACGACCGTGAAAACGGCTGCATCCGCAGCTTCGAACATGCCTATTCGAAAGAAGGTGGCCTCGCCGTGCTGTACGGCAACATTGCGCAGGATGGTTGCGTGGTGAAAACCGCCGGTGTCGATGAGTCGATCCATGTCTTCGAAGGCAACGCGAAAATCTTCGAAAGCCAGGACAGCGCCGTGCGCGGCATCCTCGCCGACGAAGTGAAGGAAGGTGACATCGTCATCATTCGCTACGAAGGCCCGAAAGGCGGCCCGGGCATGCAGGAAATGCTCTACCCGACGTCGTACCTGAAATCCAAAGGCCTGGGCAAAGCCTGCGCACTGCTGACTGACGGCCGCTTCTCCGGCGGTACTTCCGGCCTGTCGATCGGCCACGCTTCGCCGGAGGCTGCGGCTGGCGGAGCGATCGGTCTGGTGCAGGACGGCGACAAAGTGCTGATCGACATTCCGAACCGCTCGATCAACCTGTTGGTCAGCGATGAAGAACTGGCGGCACGCCGCGCCGAGCAGGACAAGAAAGGCTGGAAACCGGTTGAGGTGCGTCCACGCAAAGTGACCACTGCGCTCAAGGCCTACGCCCTGCTGGCGACCAGTGCGGACAAGGGTGCGGTGCGTAACAAAGCGATGCTCGACGGGCTGTAAGCGTCCAGGCGCAGAAACAAAAATGCCCCGCCAACGTGCGGGGCATTTTTTTAGCCGTCTGACACTGATCGTTCCCACGCTCCTGCGTGGGATTGCCTCAAGGGACGCTCCGCGTCCAGTGACGCGGAGCGTCACGGGCTGCATTCCCACGCGGAGCGTGGGAACGATCAAATCTGGCTCACGTCCCTACAGGAATACGGTGTGGGTTACTGAATATCCTCTGGCTTGACGATCACCCAGTTTTTATCCGCCGTCACGGGCAATCCTTCCTTGGCTTGCGCCGCTGCGTGCTTGGCCATCATGCCGTTGATTTGCGTCATGTACTTGTCCTTGCGGTTAATCCACAAGTGGATGCCGCCCTTGGCCACGTCGACATCATGGAACAGCATGTAACCGTCGCTGGTGGGGGTGTCGCCACCGACCAGTACCGGTTTTTTCCATTCATCGATATAGGTGAGGATCGCCGCGTGCTTGCCAGCCATCCACGTTGCCGGAGTCCAGAGGTACGGCGTCAATTCGAGGCCGAGGTTGGCCTTCTCGTCATATTTGCCGGTGGTGATCTGCTTGCGCGCGGTGGTCAGTTCACCGGTTTTCCGATCCTTGAGCAGCAGTGAAACGCCAATCACGTTTTGCGGTTTGACGTTGTAGCCGTACTTGGGATCCGCCGCGACCATGCGCACCAGTTCCTCTGAAGCGGCGGTCATCACATAGACCTCGATGCCGTTCTCCATCAGTTTGTTGTACAGCTCCTGCTGGCCAGTAAAGATTTTCGGCGGATTGACGTCGAGCTTCTTCACCACATCGCCTTCGTAATACGTCGCCGGCACCGGTTTGCCCGAAGCCATCAGTTCGTCGACGTAGCCCTTGAGCTCCTTCAGGGTGAAGCCGGAAAACACCTGCGCCACCCAGGGGTAGCAGACCATGTCGTCGACTTCGCAGAGCCGGTAGTAATAACTGAACAGGCTCTCCTTGTGTTCGGCAGTGTCCTTGAACGGCATCAGCTTCAGCGAGGGATCAAGCGTGTCGCGGGTGATCAGGCCCTTGTTTTCCATGAACGGCAGCAAGGACTCTTCGAGGTCGTAGCGGTAACTGGTGTTGTCCATGTCGAACACCGCGTAATGACCCTTGTTGGCGTTGGCGGCGATCATCGCGTTCAGTGCCTTGGCCTGATCCGCCGGCCAATGCTTGAGCTCCGTGGCAAACACCTGACCGGCGAGGCCCGCCGCCAATGCCACAGCCAACAACGTGCGTGCAATTCTCATAGCGCTACTCCCCCGATGCAAAGAGTTCGACGCTAACAAATAAGTGTGACAACCCTCGCCTGTCAGCGACTGCATACGTTCCCTGCGCGCCAGATGCATTGCCGACAGCGACACGGCTTATTCCAAAAACGACGGACGCCCAGCCATTTCGGTATTAAATCATTGCAAATCAAGCTGTTAGGCTTGCCGGTTCGCAGCAGCCTCGGATGGCTGTTGGCACAGTCTTTTCTGGAGTTCCCATGAATCTACCGCTGATTCTCAACCTGCTGGTGTTCCTCGCCCTGCTTTTGGGTCTTGCGCGAACCCGCCACACGACCTGGAGCCTGGCGAAAAAAGTCCTGCTTGCACTGGTCCTCGGCGTGGCGTTCGGCGTTGCGCTGCACACGATTTACGGTGCCGGCAACCCGGTACTGAAAGCCTCGATCAGCTGGTTCGATCTGGTCGGCAACGGTTACGTGCAGTTGCTGCAAATGATCGTGATCCCGCTGGTCTTCGCTTCGATCCTCAGCGCCGTGGCGCGTCTGCACAACGCCTCGTCGCTGGGCAAGATCAGTTTCCTGACCATCGGCACGCTGCTGTTCACCACCGCCATCGCGGCGCTGGTCGGCATCGGCCTGACCAACCTGTTCGGCCTCACCGCCGAAGGTCTGGTTGCCGGCACTCAGGAAATGGCGCGTCTGCAAACCATTCAGAACGACTACGCCGGCAAGGTCGCCGACCTGAATGTGCCGCAGTTGCTGCTGTCATTCATCCCGCAGAACCCGTTCGCCGACCTGGCGCGGGCCAAACCGACCTCGATCATCAGCGTAGTGATTTTCGCCGCGTTCCTTGGGGTCGCCGCGCTGCAACTGCTCAAGGATGACGTGGAAAAAGGTCAGAAAGTGATCAACGCCATCGACACCCTGCAGGCCTGGGTGATGCGCCTGGTGCGCCTGGTAATGAAGCTGACCCCCTACGGTGTGCTGGCGCTGATGACCAAAGTGGTCGCTGGCTCCAACCTGCAGGACATCATCAAGCTCGGCAGTTTCGTCGTGGTCTCGTACCTCGGCCTGGGACTGATGTTCGTGGTGCACGGTGTGCTGGTGTCGGCCGCCGGGATCAACCCGCTGCGCTTCTTCCGCAAGATCTGGCCGGTGTTGACGTTTGCCCTCACCAGCCGCTCCAGCGCGGCGACCATTCCGCTGAGCATCGAGGCGCAGACCCGGCGTCTGGGGATTCCGTCGTCGGTCGCCAGTTTCGCTGCGTCGTTCGGCGCAACCATTGGCCAGAACGGATGCGCCGGCCTGTACCCGGCAATGCTGGCGGTGATGGTGGCGCCGACGGTGGGTATCAATCCGCTGGATCCGCTTTGGATCGCGACGCTGGTGGCGATTGTCACGTTGAGTTCGGCCGGTGTGGCCGGGGTCGGCGGTGGCGCGACGTTCGCGGCACTGATCGTGCTGCCGGCGATGGGTTTGCCGGTGTCATTGGTGGCGTTGCTGATTTCGGTCGAGCCGTTGATTGATATGGGGCGTACCGCGCTGAACGTGAGTGGCTCGATCACCGCCGGCGCGATTACCAGTCAGGTGATGCAGCAGACTGATAAAGCATTGCTGGATGCTGATGAGCATGCCGAGTTGGCTCAGGCGTGATGTAAAGCAAGATCAAAAGATCGCAGCCTTCGGCAGCTCCTACAGGGGAGATGCGTACATCCTGTAGGAGCTGTCGAAGGCTGCGATCTTTTAGGCTTTTTCCCAGACTTCGAAGTTGTACGCGGGTTTATCTTCAACCGCCGGATTTTCAACATTCGACACCAGTTTCCACTGGTGCACATCAAACTCCGGAAACCACGCATCGCCCTCAGGGCTTAGCGCCACGCGGGTCAGGTACAGACGATCGGCTTGCGCCAGTCCCTGCGCATACAACTGCGCGCCGCCAATCAGCATCAATTCATCAACGCCCTGCGCCTTCGCCCATTCCTCGGCGCGAATCACGGCAGCTTCCAGCGATGCATACACCTCGGCGCCCTCCAGCACTAAATCGGGCTGACGGCTGACCACGATATTCAGACGCCCCGGCAACGGCCGACCCAGCGAATCCCAGGTCTTGCGGCCCATGATGATCGGCTTGCCGAGTGTGGTCGCCTTGAAGTATTTGAAGTCCCCCGGCAGGTGCCAGGGCATGCTGTTGTCGACGCCGATCACGCGGTTTTCACCGAGGGCTGCGATCAGGCTGAGGGGGAGTGATTTAGTCATGCCGGCGAGGATACCAGAGCCGCGCTTACCCCGATAAGCGCCACAGCGGTTATGCTCAGCGCTCGATTAAGCGACGGGACGCCGCGTGACTGAACTGACTCCATTGCAAAACCTCTGGCTCACCGAAACCATCCGCCTGCGCGAAGAACACGCGGGGCCGCTGGATGATCTGGAAGCCAATCGTCTGGCCCGCGCCGCTGGCGGCGATCTGCCGAGCCGTATTGCGCGCCGGGCGTCATGGCTGGCCGAGCGTGACGGGCTGACCGCCGCGCTCAAGCACTGGCTGCAAGGCGCGCGCATGGCGCTGGTGTTGTTGATGATCTTCGCGGTGCTGAGCGGCGCCGGCCTGGCTTTCGCCGCCCTCGGGCAGACGCCGGTGAATGTGTTCTGGGCGCTGGGCAGTCTGCTGGGGATCAATCTGATTTTGCTGCTGAGCTGGGCGCTGGGTTTGATTTTCGCTGGCGAACACGGCGCCACGCTTGGGCGTTTGTGGCTGTGGCTCAGCGAAAAACTCGCCCGCGATGCCAAAGCCGCGCAACTGGCGCCGGCCCTGCTGTTGCTGCTGCAACGCAAGAAGCTCAACCGCTGGGCACTCGGCGCGTTGGTCAATGGCCTGTGGCTGCTGGCGATGCTCAGCGCCTTGATCCTGCTGCTGACGCTGATGGCCACGCGGCGCTACGGCTTCGTCTGGGAAACCACGATCCTCGGCGCCGACACTTTCATCCACGTCACCCAGGCCCTCGGCTATCTGCCGTCGCTGCTTGGCTTCAACGTGCCGACTGAGGAAATGATCCGCGCCAGCGGCGACAGCGCACTGGATATTGAAAGCGCACGACAGGCCTGGGCGACCTGGCTGGTCGGCGTGCTGGTGGTCTACGGCGTGCTGCCGCGCCTGCTGCTCGCGCTGTTCTGCCTGTGGCGCTGGAACAGCGGCAAAGCCGCGCTGCGCCTGGACCTGAATCTGCCCGGCTACGCGCAACTGCGCGAACGGTTGATGCCAACCAGCGAACGCCTCGGCGTCAACGACCCTGCGCCTGCGCAACTGCATCGTGTCGAGAGCAACGTCGGCGAACTCGCCAGCGAAGGCGCGTTGCTGGTCGCCATCGAACTTGACGAACAACGCCCGTGGCCGCCCCCGTTGCCAAAAAGCGTCAGCAACGCCGGCATCCTCGACAGCCGCGAAACGCGGCACAAACTGCTCGAACAACTCAGTCGCTTCCCGCCGGCGCGCCTGGCGATTGCTTGTGATCCGCGGCGTTCGCCGGATCGCGGCAGCCTCGCGCTGATCGCTGAGCTGGCGCGCAACGCCGGCGCCACTCGGGTCTGGCTGCTGCAAGCGCCGCCCGGCGAAGCGCTGGATGGCCAACGTCTGGGCGACTGGCACGCGGCGCTGCAACAACTGGAATTGCCGTTCGCCGATTGCGCGCCGATGAACTGGCTGGAGAGCGGACATGACTGATGCACGCAAGGCGCCGCTGAAACTGGCGGTGGTTGGCCACACCAACGTCGGCAAGACCTCGCTGCTGCGCACGCTGACCCGTGACGTCGGCTTCGGCGAAGTCTCGCATCGGCCGAGTACCACACGGCATGTCGAAGGCGCGCGGTTGTCGGTGGATGGCGAGCCGTTGCTCGATCTGTACGACACGCCGGGGCTGGAAGATGCGATCGCCCTGCTCGATTTTCTCGAACGTCTGGAACGCCCCGGCGAACGCCTCGACGGCCCGGCGCGGCTGGCGCGGTTTCTCGACGGCAGCGAGGCGCGCCAGCGTTTCGAACAGGAAGCCAAGGTGCTGCGACAGCTGCTCGCCTCCGACGCCGGTCTGTATGTGATCGATGCCCGCGAGCCGGTGCTGGCCAAGTACCGCGACGAGCTGCAAGTGCTCGCCAGTTGTGGCAAACCGCTGCTGCCAGTGCTGAATTTCGTGAGCAGCTCCAACCATCGCGAACCCGACTGGCGTGAAGCCTTGGCGCGGCTCGGGCTGCACGCCCTGGTGCGTTTCGACAGCGTAGCGCCGCCCGAGGATGGCGAGCGGCGCTTGTACGAAAGCCTCGCACTGCTGCTGGAAAATGCCCGGCCGCAACTGGAGCGATTGATCGCCGATCAACAGGCGCAGCGCCTCGCCCGTCAGCAAAGTGCCGCGCGCTTGATTGCCGAATTGCTGATCGATTGCGCCGCGTGCCGGCGCAGTGTTGTCAGCGAAGCCGAGCAGGAGCAGCAAGCGATCAGTGAATTGCGCAAAGCCGTACGCCAGCGCGAGCAGAAGTGCGTTGAGGCGTTGCTCAAGCTCTACGCGTTTCGCCCGCAGGACGCGGCGGCCAATGATTTGCCGTTGCTCGACGGGCGTTGGGGCGATGACCTGTTCAACCCGGAAACACTGAAACAGCTCGGCGTACGGGTCGGCGGCGGCGTTGCTGCCGGTGCGGCGGCCGGGGCTGGCGTGGATTTGCTGGTCGGCGGCATTACCCTCGGCGCAGCAGCGCTGGCCGGGGCGATCGCCGGCGGCGCCCTGCAAACCGCGCGCAGTTACGGCAGTCGCCTGCTCGGCAAGATCAAAGGCCAGCGGGAACTGACGGTGGATGACGCCGTGCTGCGTTTGTTGGCATTGCGCCAGCGCCAGTTGCTGTTGGCGCTGGATCAGCGCGGGCATGCGGCGATGGACAGCATTAAAGTTGCCACGCCTGTGGATAAAACCTGGCGCGAGGGCAAGTTGCCCGAGGCCTTGGGCAAGGCCCGGGCGCATCCGCAGTGGTCGTCGCTCAATCCCCATCCGAAGCTGAATCAGGCGCAAAGGCAGGAGCAGGTTGAGGCGTTGGCGCAACAGATCTGATGCGGCAGATCATCAGCGCCATTTGAACTTCACATAACGGGTACTCAGCTGCGAAACAAGCTTGCGATCCACGGCATCCTGATCACCATCGTTATCCACATCGAAACTGATGATCCAGTCCAGCGTTCCATCATTGTCGGTGTCGTAGTGGGATGCGGTGTAGACGATGGTGTGATCCTGAGGTTTGCCTGTGCCCTCATGAAAATGCAGGCGCACCGTATCCGGCGAACCGTCCCTGGCGAAATCCTCGGTAAAAATTTTCAGATACCGGTCCCAGGTATTACCGTGATTGAACCAGTTGAGTTGCAGGTAAGTATTGGCAAAGGACTTGAGCAGGCGCTCGTCCTTGATATCTTCCTTGCCGTCGGAGTTTGCATCGCCAGCCTGGAAATCGACTTTTCCATCAGCGGTGATATCCAGTGCATAGGCGCGGTGCACGAGTGTGTCTTCGGCACCGCTGCTTTCCTCGAAAAAATGCAGGAGCACGGTATCAGCCCTGTTGTTGGTACTCCGGTCTTGAGCAGTTACTTTCAAATAACGCATACAGATCAGTCTCGTGAGATGAGCGGACAATCAACCTAGCCCGTCCGTCCCGGATTATCTGCACGACTGTTCTTTTTATCCCGTAGGACGATTCATCCGGACCGACCTTGCCTATCGCTCAAGACATAACGGCGCAGGCCTTGCGTTTCAGCATCGCAAGATCCATCACCGGCACGGCCTCCTTTTTGGCCAACTCATCCCAGCGCCGCATGCGCAAACTCAACGCACACAATGGATCTGCTTCAAACATATCCGCCTCAGCCTCACTCATCACCCCACCCTGATATTCCAGCGTGCGCCGACTCGCCTGACTCAACCGCGCGTAATACCCCGGCTCACGCAACGTCAGATAGCGCTTGGCCTGAACGTGATATTCGACCAGCCGCGCCAGCCGCTCGCTGAAACCGGCCTCACGCAGATAAGCCGCACCGAGCCGTTCATGGCTGACCACGCCGTAACCGCCCATGTTGTCCGCGCCCTCGGCACACAAATGGCCGATGTCATGGAAAAACGCCGCCAGCACCACTTCATCGTCACAGCCCTCGGCCATGGCCAGCTCGGCCGCTTGCGACATGTGCTCGAGCTGCGACACCGGTTCGCCGATGTAATCACTGGCGCCGAAGCGTTCGTACAAGCCGAACACCCGCGCCACCACTTGCTCCGGATTCATGCCTCCTCCAGCAACTGCGCAATGTTGCGCTCGGCCATCGCCGGGCCGACGCTCATGCCGACGCCGGTGTGCATCAGCGCCACGCTCAACCCCGGTGCCGGGCGCAGGAATGAAAACGGCCCCGGTCCACGGGCACCATAGACGCCCTGCCAGCGTTCGACCACTTGGAGCGTGCAGCCCAACGTCTGCTCGGCCAGTTGCAGCATCCAGTCGTCAATCTGCTCGGCGTTGAACGGTGATGCATCGCGGCCGTAATGGTGCGAGTCGCCGATGATCAGTTCGCCATACGGTGTCGGGCTGATCAGCAGATGAATGCCGTTGGCGTGCAGGTGTGGATGCTCGCGGATGATCTGCGCCTGTACCGCTGCGGCTTCCGGCAAATCGGCAAAGGCGCCGTAGTGCACGCAGCTCAGACCGGTGAGCACGGCGTGTTGCAGGTGCAACTCGATGCTTGGTCTGGCGCGGAGCATTTGCAAACGACACACCTGCGGATTGAGCGCAGCAATCGGCTCGTCCAGCAGGGTCTGATAATCGTGACCGGAGCAGACGATGATCTGCTTTGCAGCGAAGTCACCGACAGTGCTGCGCAGTCGCCCCGGCTCAACCTCGCGCACCAGCGTGGAAAAATGAAACTCGACACCGAGATCGCGGCGCAGGTAGTCGATCAGCGCCGGAATCGCTTCGCGTGAATATAACTGTTGATCATCCCTGCCATGCAGCGCGGCGCGGTGATGGCTGAACTGGCCGCCATACAGATCGCGCAGTGCAGCGCCGCGCAGCAGCTCAACGTTGTAGCCGTGTTCCAGCGCACGAGCGGCGCAGAACGCTTCCAGCAAATCTTCTTCGGCTTCGCTGCGGGCGAACAGGTAAGAACCATTGCGCTTGATCTGCAGACCGGCGAGCTGCGCCCAGTCGCCCCAGATCTCGCGGCTGGCCTTGGCCAGTTCGAGCATGGTGCCGGGCGGCTGGCCGGTGACCAGCGCCTGGCCGAAATTGCGCACCGAAGCGCCGAGGGGCGTGGCGGTGCGTTCGAATACCGCAACTTTCAGCCCGCGTTTGGCGGCGGCGTAGGCGTGGGACAGGCCGAGGATGCCGGCGCCGACGATGAGCAGGTCTTTGTGTTGTGTCATATGGGATTGTCCTGCATGAAAGACCGCTTTCGCGAGCAAGCCCGCTCCCACAGGTGATTTTGGTGCCCACAACATGTGTGTTCACTAAAGATCCAATGCGAGAGTTCGCCAGTCCCATAGGGAATTGTGCTGTGAACACGGTCCAATGTGGGAGCGGGCTTGCTCGCGAAGGGGCCTCGTCAGTCGATAGAAATCTTACTTGGCAGCCACTTTCTCGGACTTGCCGTCATAGCGCTTGCGCCATTCAGCCAGGATCTCGTCGCGATTCTTCGAGGCCCAGGCAAAGTCGTTCTTGATCAGACGCTGCTCGTAATCGGCGGGCAGTTCGGTCTGCGGTTTGGCGATCCCCGGCTGGGCGAGCACGGCGAAGTTCTCTTTGTACAGGTCCATCGCCTCGGCGCTGGCGGAGAAATCAGCGAGTTTCTGCGCTGCCTCTTCGTGCGGCGTGCCCTTGATCACTGCCGTCGCTTCGATCTCCCAGCCCAGGCCTTCTTTCGGCAGGATGATGTCCAGCGGCGCGCCTTGGCGCTTCAACTGAACGGCCGGGTATTCAAAGGAAATGCCGATCGGGAATTCGCCGGCCGCAGCCAGTTTGCAAGGCTTGGAGCCGGAGTGAACGTACTGGCCGATGTTCTGGTGCAGGCCGTCCATATAGGCCCAACCCTGCTTCTCGCCAAAAGTCTGCAACCAGGCGCTGACGTCGAGGAAACCGGTGCCGGACGACGCCGGGTTGGGCATGACGATCTTGCCTTTGTATTCAGGCCTGGTCAGGTCCTGCCAGCTTACTGGCTTGGTCAAACCCTGTTTCTCGGCCTCGACGGTGTTGAAGCAAATCGTCGCGGCCCACACGTCCATGCCGACCCACGCTGGCGGGTTGGCGGCGTCACGGTAATTCGCGCCGATCTTGTCCAGATCCTTCGGCGCATAGCTTTGCAGCATGCCTTGCTGATCGAGGATCGCCAGGCTCGACGCCGCCAGTCCCCACACCGCGTCAGCCTGCGGACGAGCCTTTTCGGCGAGCAGTTTAGCGGTGATGATCCCGGTGGAATCGCGCACCCATTTGATCTCGACGTCCGGGTTGGCCTTTTCAAAGGCCTCCTTGTAGGACTTCAGTTGTTCGGCTTCGAGGGCGGTGTACACCGTCAACTCGGTTTTTGCCGCGAAGGCATTCAGGCTGAAAGTCGCGAGCACAGCAGCGGCCAGGGCCATAGGCTTGAACATGAGCGTTTTCCTGTAGATGAGTTGATCGGGTTTGCAATCAGTGACCGGGCGCGGTTTGCCGCCAGGCCTGGGAGCGGCGCAGCAAACCGCGCGAAGCCCATGCCAGCAGCAGCGACACGCCGGCCGAGGTGAACAGAATCAGGGTCGACATCGCCGCCGCACCGCCGACGTTGCCGGCGTCGTCCATGTTCAGCACCGCCACCGCCGCGAGGATGGTGTCGGGGCTGTAGAGGAAGATCGCAGCGGAAACCGTGGTCATCGCCGAGACGAACAGGTATCGCACGATGTCCAGCAGCGCCGGCAGGCAGATCGGCACGGTGACGCGCAGGTAATGCCGGTACAGCGGCGCCTTCAGCGACAGCGCCGCCGCTTCGAACTCGGCGTCGAGCTGGCGCAGCGCGGTGGTGGCGGTCATTTGTGCGGTGGTCAGATAGTGCGCGATGGTGCAGACGATCAGCAGCGTCATCGTCCCGTAGAGCACGTGCAGCGGATTGCCGGTGAGGTTGAAGAAGAAAACGTAACCCAGGCCAAGCACCAGTCCCGGCACCGCCATCGGGATGAAACTGAGCATGCGCAACGTCAGGTTCAAGCCGCGCTGGGTGCGGGTCTTCTCCATCAGATAAGCGCCGGTGAAGATCAGCACGCTGCCGATCAGCGCGGTGCCCAACGCCATTTTCAGACTGTTGCTGTAGGCGAGCCAGCCACCGCCGGCGGTCTCGTTGAACTGATAGTGGTTGAGCGACAGCGACAGGTTGTATGGCCAGAACTTCACCAGCGACGAAAACACCGCCATGCCGAACACCAGAATCAACGCCGCGCTGATCAACAGCACAATCGCCAGATAGCAGCCATCGCGCATTGTCGACGGCAGCGGTTTGAACACTTGCGCGCGCCCGCTCATGGAGTCGCCGTGACGCCGACGCAGCCAAGCGTCGACCGCGAAACTGAACAGCGCCGGCAGCAACAGCACCATGCCGATCAACGCGCCGCGACCAAATTGCTGCTGGCCGACCACGGCCTTATAGGCTTCCAGCGCCAGCACTTGGTAATCGCCACCGACCACCACCGGCACACCGAAATCGGTGATGGTCAGGGTGAACACCAGGCAGAACGCGGCGAACACCGCTTGGCGGGTCGCCGGCCAGGTGATGCTGCGAAACGCCTTGGCCGGGCTGGCGCTCATGCTCGATGCGGCATCGAACAGCCGCGCATCGGCCAGCGACAACGCCGAGAGCAAAATCATCAGCGCATGCGGAAAGGTGTAAATCACCTCGCCGAGCACGATGCCCCAGAATCCGTAGATATTGTCCGAGAGCAACCCACGCAGCATGCCCTGGTTGCCGAACAGATAGACCAGCGCAATGCCCGGCAGCATCGACGGCGCCATCAGCGGCAGCAACGAGATGCCACGCCAGATGCCCTTCGCAGGAATCAGCGTGCGCTGCAACGCGTAGGCAAACAGGTAGGCCAGCGGTACGACGATGGCCGCGACGCTGAGGGAAACTTTCAGGCTGTTGCCGAGCAGCCAGTGGAAATTCGCGCTGGTCACTAGTTCTTTCGCCGCGAGCCATCCGCCGCCCTGCCCGGCGTCATTGCTGAAACCGCGCCAGAAGATCGCCAGCAATGGCAGCAGTACCGCGACACCGAGCAACAGCAGCAAAAGGATTTTGCCGCCGACCACGAAGACCCGGTCGCCCACCTCGGCACGGGACGTCTGCCGAACCTGCTTGGTCGGCAAGGGCAAGGCAATCCCGGCGCTCATCAGGCAAACACCTGCAGGCTGCGCGGCGGCAAGGCGACCATGATCTGCTGGGCACCGAGGCGCGGCATCGCTTCCGGGGCGAGTTCGGCGAGCAGTGCATGGCCCGGCAATTGATCGAGTTCGAAGCTCATGCGGCAGCGGTTGCCGAGAAAGGTGATCTCGCGGACCTTGGCCGGGAACAGGTTTTCTTCGTGCACCGGCGGGTTGACGTTGATCGCTTCCGGGCGGCAGAACAGTCGACCCGAGGCGCTCTGCACGCTGCCATCGGCCAGACGCATATTCATCCCGCCGACCTGGGCGTGACTGTCGCCGCTGCGCTGGAACGGCAGCCAGTTGCCCTGGCCGACGAACTCGGCCACAAACGGCGTGGCCGGGCGATTGTAGATTTCCTGCGGGGTGGCGTATTGCTCGACACGGCCGTTGTTCATCACGGCGATGCGGTCGGCCATCAGCATGGCTTCGTCCTGGTTGTGCGTGACCATCAGCGTGGTGATGCCAAGGTTGCGCTGCAGTTGGCGCAGCTCGGTGCACAGATGCTCACGAACGCGGGCGTCCAGGGCTGACATCGGTTCATCAAGCAACAACAGCGACGGTGCCGGCGCCAGCGCGCGGGCCAGCGCAACACGCTGCTGTTGGCCGCCGGACAATTGGCCGGGGTACTTTTTCTCGCTGCCGGTCAGGCCGACCAGTTCGAGCATTTGACCGACCCGGCGACGCACTTCATCGCGACCACTACCGGCGAGGCCGTAGGCAATGTTCGCTTCAACGGTCAGATTGGGGAACAGCGCGTAGGACTGGAACAGAATCCCGTAGTCGCGGGCCTGCGGGGCAAGGTGCGAGACGTCGCGCTCGCCCAGATACAACTCGCCGCTGTCCTGCTTCTCCAGCCCGGCGATGCAGCGTAGCAGCGTGGTCTTGCCACAGCCCGACGGGCCGAGCAGACAGACCAGTTCACCGGCGGCGACATCGAGCGAGACGTTATCCAGCGCGGTGAACGCGCCGAAGCGCTTCTGTACGCTCCGCACTTTCATCGGCGCACCGGGGTGGGTCAGGACAGTTGCGATGGCAGGGTTCATGGACAGACCTCATCAAACGGATGAGGCCAATCCTAGGGTTGTAATGCGTCCGTCATGTGGCAGCGAGGCAAAAAGCGCCGATAGTGACATTCGGGGATTTTGGTTCAGCGCCAATCAACAGAGCATTCCCACGCGGAGCGTGGGAATGCCTCAACGGACGCTCCGCGTTCGGCTTTTGGGACGCAGAGCGTCCCGGGCTGCATTCCCACGCGGAGCGTGGGAACGATCATTATGCGGGGGACATTTCCTGCGCCAGGCCAAGAAATGCCGCCGGCAACCGCGCGCCTTTGCGCTCTTTCAGGCAATACAGATACTCGGGAATCTGCGGCGCATTCTCGATGCTCAGCACGCGCAGCTGCGGATCGTGCGGCACTTCCTGGCGAGCGATGATGCTGATGCCGATGTTGCGCAGCACCGCCTCGCGGATCGATTCGCGGCTGCCGATCTCCAGCAACGGCCCGAAGCTCACGCCGGCGCCGGCCAGCAACTCTTCGGTCAGCCTCCGCGTGGTCGAGCCGGACTCACGCATCAACAAGGTATGCCCGGCCAGCGCGGTCAACGCCACATGCGTCTGCGTCGCCAACGGGTGGTTGCGATGCACCGCCAGCACCAGCGGATCGGTGCCCAGCACGCGGCGAATCAGCCGCGCGTCATCCAGCAGCTGCGATGACGCGGCGATGTCCACCCGGTAATCCTCCAGCGCTTCGAGGACTTGCTGCGAGTTGCCGATCTCCACTGACACTTCCACCTGCGGCAAGCGTTCGCGAAAGGTCTTCACCAGATCGAGGATGTAATACGGCGCCGTCGCGGCGATGCGCAACGTGCCTTGCACCTGGCCGCTGTTGCGCAGAAAGAACTCGATGTCGGCCTCCTGCTGCAACAGCGTCTTGACCATCGGCAGCAGCCGCGCGCCTTCGTCGCTGACACTCAGACGCCGGCCGCCGCGGTAGAACAGCTCCACCGAATACTGGCTTTCCAGATTGCGGATCTGCGTGGTCACGGTCGGTTGGCTGAGGCCGAGTTTCTTCGCCGCCAGCGTGATGCTGCCCAGGCGGGCGACCATGTAAAACGCTTTCAGCTCGGCACTCAGCACAACCCACCCTCGTCACTTACTTGCGCAGCAGGCGCAAACCGTTGAACACCACCAGCAGGCTCACGCCCATGTCGGCGAACACTGCCATCCACATGGTGGCGAGCCCGGCGAAGGTTACCCCAAGAAAGATAGCCTTGATCACCAAGGCCAGGGCGATGTTCTGTTTCAGGATGCTGGCGGTATTGCGCGACAGGCTGATGAACGCCGGGATCTTGCGTAGATCGTCGTCCATCAGGGCAACATCGGCGGTTTCGATCGCGGTGTCGGTGCCGGCAGCGGCCATGGCAAAACCGATCTCGGCGCGAGCCAGTGCCGGCGCGTCATTGATGCCGTCGCCGACCATGCCGACCCGGTGGCCCTTTTTGTACAGATCTTCGATGGCTTGCAGTTTGTCGGTCGGCAACAGATCGCCTCGGGCTTCGTCGATACCGACCTGAGCGGCAATCGCTTGCGCGGTGTGCACGTTGTCGCCGGTGAGCATCAGGGTTTTCACCCCGAGTTCATGCAACTGACGAATCGCCTCGCGGCTGGTTTCCTTGACCGTGTCGGCCACCGCGAACAGCGCCAAGGGCCCTGCGCGGTCGAGCAGCAGCACCACTGATTTGCCCTGCTTCTCCAGGGCGAAGAGTTTTTCTTCCAGTTGCGGCGAGCACAGGCCCAGTTCTTCGACCAGACGATGGTTACCCAAGTGATAGGTCCGGCCGTCGATCTCGCCTTTGACGCCGCGCCCGCCGAGCGCTTCGAAGTTATCCACAATCGGCGCGGTGGAGTTTTTATCCACAGCGGCATTGGCGATGGCCAGCGATACCGGGTGATCAGAGCGCCCGGCCAAGGCGGCGGCGATGGCCGGCGCGGTGCTCTCGGCGGTCGCCTCCAGGCACAGGTAATCGGTCTGCACCGGTTTGCCGTGGGTGATCGTCCCGGTTTTATCCAGCGCCAGATAATCGAGCTTGAAACCGCCCTCCAGGTACACGCCGCCCTTGACCAGAATGCCTTTGCGCGCCGCCGCCGCGAGGCCGCTGACGATGGTCACCGGGGTGGAAATCACCAATGCGCACGGGCAGGCCACCACCAGCAGCACTAGTGCACGGTAGATCCAGTCGAACCACGCCGCGCCCATGAACAACGGGGGAATCACCGCAACGGCCAAGGCGAAGATGAACACCGCCGGGGTGTAGATTTTCGAGAACTGATCAACGAAGCGCTGAGTCGGCGCCCGTGCGCCCTGGGCCTGTTCAACGGCGTGAATGATCCGCGCCAGGGTCGAATTGTTCGCCGCTGCGGTCACCGTGTATTCCAGCGAGCCGGCCTGGTTGATGGTGCCAGTGAAGACTTTGTCGCCGACGGTTTTTTCCACCGGCAGGCTTTCACCGGTGATCGGCGCCTGATCGATGGTCGAGTTGCCGCTAACCACTTCGCCGTCCAGCGCAATGCGCTCGCCCGGTTTCACCCGCACACGGGCACCGAGTTCGACGCTTTTCACCTCCTGTTCGGACCAGCTTCCGTCCGCCTGCAACACCGTGGCTTGTTCCGGGGTCATCTGCATCAAGCCACTGATCGCATTGCGCGCGCGGTCCAGCGAGCGTGCTTCGATCAGTTCAGCAACGGTGAAGAGGAACATCACCATCGCCGCTTCCGGCCACTGGCCGATGAGGATCGCGCCGGTCACGGCGATGCTCATCAATGCGTTTATGTTGAGGTTGAAGTTCTTCAGGGCAATCCAGCCCTTTTTGTAGGTGCCGAGGCCGCCGCTGAGGATCGACACCAGCGCAACAATCGCCACCACCCAGTCGGGTGCGGCGCTGGTGAAGTGGATGACTTCGGCGCCCAGCGCGGTCAGGCCGGACAGCGCCAGCGGCCACCAGTGTTTTTTCACCGCAGCCGGGGCCGGCGCATCGACGCCCGCCTGCAGCGGCTCGGCGTGCATGCCGAGGGATTTAATCGCCTCGGTGATCGGCTCGGTACCCGGCAGGTTATGAGTTACGCCAAGTACGCGGTTGATCAGGTTGAATTCCAGCTGCTGGATGCCCGCCAGTTGGCCCAGTTTGTTCTGGATCAACGTCTGCTCGGTCGGGCAGTCCATCGCCTCGATGCGGAAACTGCTCAGGCGCGCATCGGCACTGGTCTTGTCACTCAGTTGCACCAAGGCAGGCGCTGCGGCTTTTGACGAGCAGCAGGAATCGCCGCCGTGCTCATGTTTGTGCACAGGCTGCAATTTATGGCTGTGGTCGTGGCCGTCGCCGGGCTTGTGAATATGTTGGGAATCGCTCATTGGTTGCGTCCATGAAGGTGCCTGTTGCCAAGTAAAGACCCTGTAGCCACTATAGGGTCAAGCAGCCTTTTTGGAGATGACTGTCATGAAGATCGGCGAACTGGCGAAACTCACCGACTGCGCCGTGGAAACCATCCGCTACTATGAGCGCGAAAACCTGCTGCCGGAACCGGCCCGCAGCGACGGCAACTACCGCGTCTACACCCAGGCCCACGCCGAGCGGCTGACTTTCATCCGCAACTGCCGCACCCTCGACATGACCCTCGAAGAAATACGCAGCCTGCTCGCCCTGCGCGACAGCCCGCAGGATCAGTGCGAGAGCGTCAACGCGCTGATCGACGAACACATCCAGCATGTGAAGGCGCGGATTGATGGGTTGATGGCGTTGCAGACACAACTGCTCGACCTGCGCCAACGCTGTGGCGAAGGGCCGGAGGCGGATCAATGCGGGATTTTGCAGCGCCTGGAAGTGAGTGGCGGGGTTGTGGCGACCGAGGTTGAGCATTCCCATGTGGGCCGTAGCCACGGCCATTAAACTGGCACGGCATTCAATGTGGGAGCGGGCTTGCTCGCGAAAGCAGCGTGTCAGTCGACATCATCGTTAACTGATACACCGCTTTCGCGAGCAAGCCCGCTCCCACAGAGTTTTGCGTATGGACTATCAGACCGCCATCGGCGCGGTCATCGGTGGATGGTGCTCGTAGCCTTCCAGCGAGAAATCGCTCGGTTCAACCAGTTCCAGCCATTCCGGCTGGTACACGCCAGTCTTGGCGAACTCCGGTACGCGATCAGAGATCTTCAGTTTCGGCATGGCGAACGGCTCGCGCTTGAGCTGTTCGTTGAGCATGTCCAGATGGTTCTCATAGACGTGCGCGTCACCGATGAAATAGGTGAACCAGCGCGGCGTGTAGCCGGTCAGGCGCCCGATCAGGCTCAGCAGCGCGGCGCCTTCGGTGAGGTTGAACGGCGTGCCCAGGCCCAGATCGTTGGAGCGGATGTAGAGAGTCAGGGAGATTTCCTTGGTCTCGACATTCGGGTGGAACTGATACAGCAGGTGGCACGGCGGCAGGGCCATTTCATCGAGTTGGGCGCAGTTCCAGCCGTGGAACAGAATGCGGCGGCTGCCCGGATCCTTGATGATCGTGTCGACGCACTGGCGCACCTGATCGATCGCCTTGTACAGCACGACGTAGGCCTGGCCGTCTTCTTCGCCCTGAGCGATCTGCTTGTAGCCATTGCTCAGGGTTTGTTCGATGGCGGCCGTATTGCTCAGCGGGATCTGCTTGTACGCCGGCCATTTACGCCACTGCACGCCGTAGATTTCGCCGAGGTCGTCGTCGCCCTGACGGAACGGGTTGGCCAGCCACTGCGCGTTTTCGTTGGCGTTCTGGTCCCAGACCTTGCAGCCCAGCGCGCGGAATTCAGCGGCATTGTTCACGCCACGCAGAAAGCCGCACATCTCGCCGATGGCCGATTTGAAGGCCATTTTGCGCGTGGTGATCGCCGGGAAGCCTTCCTGCAGATCGAAACGCAGCATCGCCCCCGGGAAACTGATGGTGTTGATGCCGGTGCGGTTGGCCTGCTTGGTGCCGTTCTGAATGACGTGCGAGACCAGTTCGAGATATTGCTTCATGAGTTACCTGTGTCCTTTGAGCCCCGGCGTTGCGCGCCGGGGTTCGTAGTTTATGCCGTCGGTGCGAGCGGCGCTGCCGGGGCGCGACGATAGGCCAGCCAGATCAGGAACAGCCCGCCGACGATCATCGGCACGCAGAGCACCTGGCCCATGGTCAGCCAGTTCCACGCCAGATAACCCAACTGGGCATCAGGCACGCGGACGAACTCGACGATGAAACGGAAGATGCCGTAGAACAGCGCGAACATGCCCGACACTGCCATGGTTGGCCGCGGTTTGCGCGAGAAGATCCACAGGATGAGGAACAGTGCCACGCCTTCGAGGGCGAACTGATACAGCTGCGAAGGGTGGCGCGGCAGTTGCGCCGGATCGCTGAACGGTGGGAACACCATCGCCCATGGCACGTCGGTGGCCTTGCCCCACAGCTCGGCGTTGATGAAGTTGCCGATACGCCCGGCGCCCAGGCCGATCGGCACCATCGGCGCGACGAAGTCCATCAACTGGAAGAACGACTTGCCATTGCGCTTGCCGAACCACAGGGCCGCGAGCATCACGCCGATGAAGCCGCCATGGAACGACATGCCGCCCTTCCACACTTCGAAAATCAGCGTCGGGTTGGCCAGATAAGCGCTCAGGTCGTAGAACAGCACGTAACCCAGACGGCCGCCGACGATCACGCCCATCGATAGCCAGAACACCAGGTCGGAGAGTTTCTCCTTGGTCCAGGTCGGGTCGAAACGATTGAGCCGGCGCGACGCCAACAGCCACGCGCCGCCGATGCCGATCAGGTACATCAGACCGTACCAGTGGATTTTCAGCGGACCGATGGCCAGGGCCACCGGGTCGATCTGCGGGTAAGGCAGCATTGCGACTCCTCGTAAGAGTGAAACCAAAATTCCCGGGCGACACTGCCACCACAGGATTAAGCCAGGATTTTTACAGCAGGAAGCTCAACCCGACGCTGAACAGCAAAGCGGCGAACAGCCGTTTCAGCAAACGCGGCGACAACCTGTGCGCCAGACGCGCGCCGAGACGGGCGAAAACCATGCTGGTCAGGGCAATGCCCAACAACGCCGGCAAATACACAAAACCGAGACTATGCGGTGGCAACAACGGATCGTGCCACCCCAGAATCATGAAACTTGCCGCACTGGCCAAAGCGATCGGCAGACCACACGCCGACGACGTCGCCACAGCCTGCTGCATTGGCACGCTGCGCCAGGTCAGAAACGGCACGGTCAGCGAGCCGCCACCAATGCCGAAGATCGCCGAGGCCCAGCCAATCACCGTGCCAGCGGCAGTCAGACCGAGCTTGCCCGGTACCGTTCGACTGGCCTTGGGTTTGACATCCAGCGCCAGTTGCACGGCAATCACCAGAGCGAATACGCCGATGATTTTTTGCAGGTTCGGCCCGGAGATCGCCTCTGCCGTCAGCGCGCCGAAACCGGCGCCGAGCAGAATACCCAAGGTCATCCAGCGAAAAATCGCCCAGCGCACTGCGCCGCGACGGTGATGTTCACGCACGGCGTTGACCGAGGTGAATATGATCGTCGCCAGCGACGTCCCCACCGCCAGATGCGTGAGGATCGACTGATCGAAACCTTGCAGGGTGAAACTGAACACCAGCACCGGGACGATGATGATCCCGCCGCCAACGCCAAACAGCCCGGCGAGCACGCCCGCACAGGCGCCGAGCGCCAGGTAGAGCAGAAATTCCATGACCGTCTCCAGCACGCGTCGGCAAAACAGGAGCGGCATGTTAACGGATGCGCAGCCTTCTGCTCCACTGGCGATGGATGCACGGACGCCGGATGCGTAGAGTGGGCAAAAAACACACAAGGACCACCTTATGTGCCTGATCGTTTTCGCCTGGCGCCCGGGCCATGCCCAGCCGCTGATCGTCGCGGCCAACCGCGACGAATTCTACGCCCGCCCCAGCCTGCCATTGGCGCCATGGCCCGAGGCGCCGCATGTGCATGCCGGGCGCGATCTTGAAGCTGGCGGCACCTGGCTTGGGATCGGCGCCAACGCGCGCTTCGCTGCGCTGACCAATATCCGCGATCCGCAGCAGCCGCCCGCAACCAAATCCCGTGGCGAACTGGTGGCGCGTTTTCTCACGGGTAATCTGTCGATTGATGATTATTTGAGCGATGTGGTGGGCCGTGCAGCGGAATATGCCGGGTTCAATCTTCTGCTGGGCAATGCCCATGAGTTGTGGCATTTCAATGCGAGAGCGTCGGAGGCGGTGATGCTGCAACCGGGGATCTATGGATTATCCAACGCGGGGCTTGATACGCCGTGGCCGAAACTGCTCAAGGCCAAGGCTGCGTTGAATGCGGTACTGGATGATCCACAGCCTGAGCGGTTGCTGGCCTTGCTGAGCGATGCGCAGACCGCACCCGAGGCCGAGTTGCCGGATACCGGGGTGGGCCTGGCAACGGAAGCGTTGTTGTCGAGTGTGTTCATTGCCAGCCAGAGTTATGGCACGCGGGCGAGTACAGCGTTGATCGTGCAGGCAGACGGGACGCGGCGAATGGTGGAGCGCAGCTTTGGGCCGTATGGCGGGCATTTGGGCGAGGTGGAAGTTACCCTTTAGCGGCGTTTGAACTGACGTATTCGCGAGCAAGCCCGCTCCCACATTCGGCCGCGTTGTAGAACTCGGTCAAATGTGGGAGCGGGCTTGCTCCGGGCGGCGTTCCGACGAAGAGGCCCTCAAGGTTCTAGAGAGCCTGGGTGACGACCGGGGAATTCATCTTCGCCAGGCCAAGATTCTTCAGCGCCAGTTGCAGCGAGCTGTGGATAACTTGCGGGTTATCGATCTTCATCAGTTCCGCCAGCATCTCCTGAGCCTTGCTCAGGTTCACCTGGCGCAGCATCCACTTCACCTTCGGCAGGTTGGTGGCGTTCATCGACAGGCTGTCGAAACCCATCGCCATCAACAGCACTGCCGCCGCCGGATCACCGGCCATCTCGCCGCAGATGCTCACCGGTTTGCCTTCGGCGTGCGCATCGGTGACCACGGTTTGCAGGGCTTGCAGCACCGCCGGGTGCAGATAGTCGTAGAGATCGGCCACACGCGGGTTGTTGCGGTCTACCGCCAGCAGATACTGAGTCAGGTCGTTGGAGCCGACCGAGAGGAAGTCGACCATCCGCGCCAGCTCTTTGGTCTGGTACACCGCGGCCGGGATTTCAATCATCACGCCGATCGGCGGCATCGGCACGTCGGTGCCTTCGTCGCGCACCTCGCCCCAGGCGCGGTGGATCAGGTGCAGGGCTTCTTCGAGTTCGTGGGTGCCGGAGATCATCGGCAGCAGAATCCGCAGGTTGTTCAGGCCTTCGCTGGCCTTGAGCATCGCACGGGTCTGCACCAGGAAGATTTCCGGGTGGTCGAGGGTAACGCGAATACCGCGCCAGCCGAGGAACGGGTTGTCTTCCTTGATCGGGAAGTACGACAGCGACTTGTCACCGCCGATGTCGAGGCTGCGCATGGTCACCGGTTGCGGGTGGAACGCGGCGAGCTGTTCGCGGTAGATCGCCAGTTGTTCCTTCTCGCTCGGGAAGCGCTGGTTGATCATGAACGGCACTTCGGTGCGGTACAGGCCGACCCCTTCGGCGCCACGCTTCTGCGCCCGCGCCACATCGGCGAGCAGACCGGTGTTGACCCACAGCGGCATGCGGTGGCCATCAAGGGTCACGCACGGCAGGTCGCGCAGGGTGTCGAGGCCCAGCGCCAGTTGTTTCTCTTCTTCGACGACTTCAGCGAACTGCTTGCGCAGCACTTCGCTCGGGTTGGTGTAGACCTCGCCGCGGGTGCCGTCGACGATCATTTCGATACCGTCGACCTTGGCGTACGGCAGGTCGACCAGACCCATCACGGTCGGAATGCCCATGGCCCGGGCGAGAATCGCGACGTGGGAGTTACCCGAACCGAGCACCGAAACCAGACCGACCAGCGTGCCTTCCGGCACCTCGCCGAGCATCGCCGGCGTCAGCTCTTCGCTGACCAGAATGGTTTTTTCCGGGTAGACCAGATTCTGCTGACGCTCTTCCTGCAGATAGGCGAGCAGACGGCGACCCAGGTCTTTGACATCCGAGGCGCGCTCACGCAGGTAGGCGTCGTCCATCAGTTCGAAACGGTTCACGTGCTCAGTGACCACTTGACGCAGCGCGCCTTGCGCCCACTGGCCGGTCTTGATCACGGTGGTGATTTCGCTGCCCAGCGAGGCATCGTCGAGCATCATCAAGTAAACGTCGAACAGCGCGCGCTCTTCCGGGCGCAGTTGGGTCGCCAGTTTGGCGGACAACGCGCGCATGTCGGCGCGCACGCCTTCGATGGCGGTCTTGAACAGCGCCAGTTCAGCGTCGATGTCAGTGATGGTCTTGTCCGGCACCACGTCCAGATCCGCCGGTGGCAGCATGACTACGGCGGTACCGACGGCAGCACCGGGCGAACCCGGCACGCCGACGAATTTGGCTTCCTGAATGCCCTTGCCCTGCCGGCCCAGGCCACGGATCGAGCCGGTGGCCTCGGCGTGGGCAATAACGCCGGCGAGCTGCGCGCTCATGGTCACGAGGAAGGCTTCTTCGCCTTCGTCAAACTGACGACGTTCTTTTTGCTGAATGACCAACACGCCGACGACGCGGCGGTGGTGAATGATCGGTGCACCGAGGAACGAGGCGTAACGCTCTTCACCGGTTTCAGCGAAGTAGCGGTAACGAGGGTGAACCGAAGCGTTTTCCAGGTTCAGGGGTTCTTCACGCGTGCCGACCAGACCGACCAGACCCTCGTTGGGGGCCATGCTGACCTTGCCGATCGAGCGCTTGTTCAAGCCCTCGGTGGCCATCAGGACGAAGCGATTGGTTTCCGGATCAAGCAGGTAGACCGAGCAGACCTGGCTGCCCATGGCCTCTTTGACGCGCAACACAATAATCCCCAACGCCGCCTTGAGATCCTTGGCGGAGTTAACTTCCTGGACGATCTTGCGCAGCGTATTGAGCATGGCTCGGGGTCGAACTCCGTCGTCAGTCGCGCGCTAAAAGGCGCGGGGCAAGCTCTTTGAGAGCGCGTCGATACACCTCGCGCTTGAATGTCACCACCTGGCCCAACGGATACCAATAACTGACCCAGCGCCAGCCATCGAACTCCGGTTTACCGGTCAAATCCATCCGCACCCTCTGCTCGTTGGAGATCAGGCGCAGGAGAAACCATTTCTGTTTCTGGCCGATGCACAGCGGTTGGCTGTGGGTACGCACCAGGCGTTGCGGCAAACGATAGCGCAACCAGCCTCGGGTACAGGCCAGTATTTCAACATCTTCACGTTCCAGGCCAACTTCTTCGTTCAGCTCGCGGTACAAGGCGTCTTCCGGCGTCTCCTCGGGGTTGATTCCCCCTTGCGGAAACTGCCAGGCGTCCTGATTGATACGGCGAGCCCATAGCACCTGGCCGGCGTCATTCGTCAGAATGATCCCGACATTGGGGCGGAAACCATCGGGGTCGATCACGGCAACAACCTCGCAAACGCATGTCGCCGCATTGTTCCACAAAGCTTGAGCAGGCGGCAACGAAGGTTCCTACCTTATGTGCACTCTTGTGAAAAGACCGTATTCTTGTCGCCTTTTTACTGACTTTTCAGCGGGTAACTGCAATGCGCCTGGCTCTATTCGATTTGGACAACACCCTTCTGGGCGGCGACAGCGATCACGCCTGGGGCGACTATCTGTGCGAGCGCGGCTTCCTCGACCCGATCGCCTACAAGGCGCGCAACGACGAGTTCTATCAGGATTACCTGGCCGGCAAGCTGGACAACGCTGCCTACCTGAATTTCTGCCTGGAGATCCTCGGCCGCACCGAAATGGCCGTGCTCGACGCCTGGCACAGCGATTACATGCGCGACTGCATCGAGCCGATCGTGCTGCCCAAGGCACTTGAGCTTCTGAAAAAACACCGCGACGCCGGCGACAAACTGGTGATCATCACCGCCACCAACCGCTTCGTCACCGCGCCGATCGCCGTGCGCCTGGGCGTGGAAACCCTGATCGCCACCGAGTGCGAAATGGTCGATGGCCGCTACAGCGGGCGCAGCACCGACATTCCGTGTTTCCGTGAAGGCAAGGTGACGCGCCTGAATCGCTGGCTGGAAGAGACCGGGTATTCGCTTGAGGGCAGCTATTTCTACAGCGATTCGATGAATGATCTGCCGTTGCTGGAGCAGGTGGCGAATCCGGTGGCGGTTGATCCGGACCCGAATCTGCGCGCCGAGGCCGAGAAGCGTGGTTGGCCGGTGATCAGTCTTCGCGGCTGAAATGGCCATCGCTGGCAAGCCAGCTCCCACAGGTTTTTCGGGTGGTCACACAATCTGTGTTCACTGAAAATCCTTGTGGGACCTGCCAGCGATAGGGGCGACCCGGTCTCAAGCCCTAAACAGGCTTGGCCCCCATCAACGCCGCAATGGCCAGAAATCCAACACCGCTGACTATCGCCAGTGCCAGACTGAATGTGCGGCTACCCACTCCGGTAGTCCATAGCCGATCCAGCCGAACCAGCAGCCAGACTGCACTGAACGTGGCCACGGCATAGATCACGCTGGAGCCCAGAATCCACAATTGCCCCAATGGCCAGCCGATCAGGTGCACCAGCCACCAGCCGGTGAACGGCATGCTGAGTATGCCGATCAGCATCAGACACCAGATGAACAGCCAGGGCCGCCGCATCGTACTGGCAGGCCCTTCGCTGCGGTTACGCCAGGTCAGGGCGGCGAGCCCCAGCCCGCTCGCGAGGATGACCACGGTCGCCGCGACGTGAAGGACTTTCAGGGTGGTCAGGGTTTCCATGTCGTTCCCATTCGTAATTCCATGCACATCAGCGTAGTCGCTCAGCCGAGAAACAGCTGATAGGCCGGGTTGTCGCTTTCATCCCAGTACGGGTAGCCGATTTGCGCCAGCGCAGCCGGCACCAGGTGGCGCTCGTCGTGGGGCACTTGCAGGCCGGCGACTACACGGCCGTCCGCCGCGCCATGGTTACGATAGTGGAACATCGAGATGTTCCAGCGCCCGCCCAGCTTGCTGAGGAAGTTGAACAGCGCGCCCGGCCGTTCCGGAAATTCGAAACGCAGCACCACTTCATCGACCACTTGCGCGGCGCGGCCGCCGACCATGTGGCGAATGTGCAACTTGGCCAGTTCGTTGTCGGTCAGGTCGACCACCGGAAAACCTTGCTCGGTCAGGCTCGCCAGCAGTGCGCTGCGCGGGTCGTTGTCCGGGTGGGTCTGCACGCCAACGAAAATGTGCGCTTCGCTGCCGGTGTTGTAGCGGTAATTGAATTCGGTGATCTGGCGCTTGCCGATGGCTTCGCAGAAGGCCTTGAAGCTGCCGGCCTGCTCGGGAATGGTCACGGCGATGATCGCCTCGCGACCTTCGCCAAGCTCGGCGCGTTCGGCGACATGGCGCAAGCGGTCGAAATTGACGTTGGCGCCGGAGTCGATGGCGACGAAAGTCTGGCCGCTGACACCGCGCTGCTCAACGTATTTCTTGATCCCGGCCACGCCCAGGGCGCCGGCAGGTTCGGTGATCGAGCGGGTATCGTCGTAGATATCCTTGATCGCCGCACAAATTTCATCGGTGCTGACGGTGATCACTTCATCGACATGATCCTTGCAGATTTCAAAGGTGTACTGGCCAATCTGCGCCACCGCCACGCCGTCGGCAAAGATGCCCACGGTCGGCAGAACCACGCGCTCGCCCGCCGCCATTGCCGCTTGCAGGCAATTGGAATCGTCCGGCTCGACACCGATGACCTTGATGTCCGGGCGCAGGTATTTCACGTACGCGGCGATCCCGGCGATCAGGCCGCCACCGCCGACCGGGACGAAAATCGCGTCCAGCGGCTGCGGGTGCTGACGGAGGATTTCCATGGCCACGGTGCCCTGCCCGGCAATGGTGTGCGGATCGTCGTAGGGATGAATGTAGACGTAGCCTTTCTCATCGACCAGTTTCAGCGAGTAGGCCAGCGCTTCCGGGAACGAGTCACCGTGCAGCACGACTTTACCGCCGCGCGAACGCACGCCTTCGACCTTGATTTCCGGGGTTGTCTTGGGCATGACGATGGTGGCTTTGACACCCAGCACTTTCGCCGCCAGCGCCAGGCCCTGCGCATGGTTGCCCGCCGAGGCGGTGACCACGCCACGGGCGCGCTCTTCGTCGCTCAGTTGCGTCAGCTTGTTGTAGGCCCCGCGAATCTTGAAGGAGAACACTGGCTGCAAGTCTTCGCGCTTGAGCCAGATGTCATTGCCCAGCCGCTCGGAGAGCTGACGGGCGTTGTGCAGCGGGGTTTCTACGGCAACGTCATAAACGCGCGAGGTGAGGATCTTTTTGACGTACTGTTCAAGCATCGGAAAGCATCACTGAGCGGTTGGGCGGGACCCGGGAGTCTAACCCGGCTTTTGCCGATGCGACCACACGAATCCAGAGGTTTTAGCCGCGCTTGCGGCTATAATGCCGGCCTTTCTGCCCAACCCTTGCCCGCTTTCGGAGCCCGCATGACCCAGGATCAACTCAAACAGGCCGTGGCCCAGGCCGCCGTCGACTTCATCCTGCCGAAACTCGACGACAAGAGCATCGTCGGCGTCGGCACCGGCTCCACCGCCAACTGCTTCATCGACGCCCTGGCCCTGCACAAGGGCGCGTTCGATGGCGCGGTCGCCAGCTCCGAAGCCACCGCCGCGCGCCTCAAGGGCCACGGCATTCCGGTGTACGAGCTGAACACGGTCAGCGACCTGGAGTTCTACGTTGACGGCGCTGATGAAACCGACGCGCACCTGAACCTGATCAAGGGCGGCGGTGCGGCCCTGACCCGCGAGAAGATTGTCGCCGCCGTGGCCAAGACCTTCATCTGCATCGCCGACGCCAGCAAACTGGTGCCGGTGCTCGGCGAGTTTCCGCTGCCGGTGGAAGTGATCCCGATGGCCCGCAGCCACGTGGCGCGCCAACTGGTGAAACTCGGCGGCGACCCGGTGTACCGCGAAGGCGTGCTGACCGACAACGGCAACATCATCCTCGACGTGTTCAACCTGCAGATCACCAACCCGGTGGAGCTGGAAGCGCAGATCAACGCCATCGTCGGCGTGGTCACCAACGGCCTGTTCGCCGCGCGCCCGGCGGATCTGTTGCTTCTGGGCACCAGTGAAGGCGTGAAAACCCTGAAGGCAGAATAAGCCAGACTGCCCGAAATTACCGGCAGACGAATAAACCTGTGGGAGCGAGCTTGCTCGCGAAGGCGTCGGGTCAGTCAACATATTCAGTGACTGGTCAACCGCATTCGTGAGCAAGCTCGCTCCCACAGTGTTTTGTGGTGTTGGTTAGTTTGGCGAAGGTTTCTTGAAGACGTAAAACAGATTCGGCTCGCTCACCAGATACAGCGTGCCGTCATCGTCCATCGCAATCCCCTCGGCCTGCGGCACGGTTTTCTGCAAACCTTGGCGTCCGCCGCTGATCGACATGGTGCTCAACGGGCGGCCGTCGACATCCAGCTCAATGATCAGCCGCGATTCATCCGACAGCGCCAGCAAGTGCCCGCTGCGCTCGTCGTATTGCAGACTCGAAAGATCACGCACAAACATCCCGGCATCGCGCTTGGGGTTGTTGATCACGTGTACGGCGTAGGTCTTGTCCGGTTTGAAGTGCGGAAAACCGTGAACTTCATAGATCAGCATCGGGTCGCGCTCCTTCGCTACAAACAGCCGTTTGCCCACCGAATCGTAAGCCAACCCTTCGAAACCCTTGTTGCTGGACATGTGCACGCCGAGGGTCATTTGCTCGGCATCCTCGGCATCGAGAAAAGTGGTGTCTGCCTCGAGGTGGATTTTGATCAGGCGTTGCTGGCGCTCATCGGTGATCACGTAGGTGTCGGCGCTGATGTATTCGACGGCTTCCGGGTCGCCGAAACCGAGCAGCGCGATGCGTCGCAGGATCTTGCCTTCCAGCGACAGTTCGATCAGTTCGGAATTCTTGTTGGTTACGGTGAACAGGCTTTTGCGCACCGGATCGTAGGTCAGCGCCGAGACATCATCGTCGAGCCCCTCGATCGGCCGCGCCTCGATCGTCACCCGATATTGGTCGAGGCCGATCGCCTCGCTGCTCAGCGGCTGCCACAGCGTGTGCAGGTTGAACCAGGCGCGCTCGAACAGGCGCAGGTATTGACCGATCGCGATCAACGCGACCAGGACAATCATCAACAGCAGGAGAATCAACGGTTTGGGACGGGCAAGTCGACGCATTCAGGCAGGCTCGGATTCAAGACAGGCCGATGAAATATCACGCCCGTCTGAACTGAAGCTTAATGGCCACTTGCCGCCCACGACAACTGCACGATTCCGTAATAGCTGTAGGAAAACTTACTGATGTTTTTCGAAGCGGTAGAACAGGTTCGGTTCGCTGACCATGTACAGCGTGCCGTCCTCATCCATGGTCATACCCTCGGCGCGGGGAATGGTGTCTTTCAGACCATTGAAATTCCCCAGCAGCGTCATGAAGCTGACTTGCTTGCCGGCCTCGTCCAGCTCCAGCAACAGATGCGAATCGGCCGACAGCACCAGCAGATGGCCAGTGCGCGGATCGACGGCCAGCGCCGACAGGTTGCGCAGGTCCAACTGATTGCTGGCCAGCTTCTGCTTGTCGCCCAGAAGGGTCTGGCCGCCGTCGCTTTTCCAGGTGAACAGGGCCGGCGGGCGCTCTTCACCCAGCACCAGCTGCTGATTGTGCGGATCCCACGTGATGGCCTCGAAGGCCTTGTTCTGATCCTTCGAGGGCCCGAGGTCGTATTTCGGGAAGTCGGCGATGTTCAGCTCACGAGTTGCGGCATCGACTTTGACGATCGACAACGTATGCTCACGTTCATCAACAATCGCCAACAACCCGTTTTCCATGACGGTCAGGCCTTCGGGATTGCTCCAGCCCACCAGCGGCATTTTGCGCAACACGTCGCCCTGCAGTGTCAGCTCGACGAGGAAGGCATTCTTGCCCATCACCGCAAACAGGGTCTTGGTCTGCCGGTTGTAGGCCAGGTCCGAGGCTTCGTCCTTCTCCATGCCCGGCAACGGTTTGGCGTCGATCACCACCTGATAATCCGGCAGCCATACGCTCTCCTTGCGCTCGGCCTTGCTCTCGAAGCGCTCCAGCAACCACAGCACACCGCGATCATCCCAATGCATGGCGAAGGCCAGTCCATAAGCCGCAGCGATGGCCAGCAACAGCCAGGCATACCAGCGCAGGACAAAGCGCGAACGGGAGGAGGATTTCTGCTGAGTTCGAGATGCCATCGAGGGATGCGTTCCATGAGTTCAGGCCAAGGGTAATAGCACAAAGAGGCCGGCTGAGACGCCAGAATCGCGGGAATTATCCAGACAGGATGTGAAAAAAACGGGAAATGGCGGGATTGCCCGATTTCCGAGCGATCACAAAGCCCCTGTGGGAGCGAGCTTGCTCGCGAATGCGGTGGGTCAGCGACATCGTTGCCGACTGACACTACGCTTTCACGAGCAAGCCTGCTCCCACAGGGAGGGTGTTGCGGTGAAGAACTTAGCGCACGCTGCTGTTGAAGCTGCTCGCCCCTGGCAGCTCGAGGACGATCTCATCGCCGACGTTCAGCGGGCCGACACCCACCGGCGTGCCGGTCAGGATCACGTCACCGGCCTGCAGCGAGAAGCAGCCGGCCATGTGCTGGATCATCGGCACGATCGGGTTGAGCATTGCGCTGCTGTTGCCGTCCTGGCGCACTTGCCCGTTGATGGTCAAGCGGATGCCGATGTCGGTCAGGTCAGCGAAAGTGCTGCCGACCACGAACGGGGCGACCACTGCCGCGCCGTCGAACGACTTGGCGATTTCCCACGGCAGGCCCTTGGCTTTGAGCTCGGCCTGCTTGTCACGCAGGGTCAGGTCCAGCGCCGGGGCGAAGCCGGAGAT
Source organism: Pseudomonas sp. TSRC2-2 (assembly GCF_049897785.1). NCBI lineage: Bacteria > Pseudomonadati > Pseudomonadota > Gammaproteobacteria > Pseudomonadales > Pseudomonadaceae > Pseudomonas > Pseudomonas sp. TSRC2-2. The sequence continues at coordinate 223,381 of NZ_JAFCWZ010000003.1, read as the reverse complement.
CGCATCGAGCACTTCTTCGCGGCTTGGTCTGGTCGACAGCGGCTTGCCGATCAACACCGCGATTTCCGCCTCGTAATGCACCGAACCGCGCTCGGTTGGGATGCTGAAGCCGTCTTCCAGCGGTACCACGCAACTGCCCGGCTTGATGAACAGCAGCGGCTCGGTCGGCACCGGGTTGTCCAGCTCCTTCGCGTGTTCGGCGTAATTGCGGCCAATGCACACGACTTTCCCGATCGGGAAGTGGATGCGCGTGCCGTCGACATACTGGTGCTGATAGCTCATTTACCGACTCCTGCCTTCATTGATTCATCAGAGATAGCTGATCAAACCGGGAAAATCTTGCCCGGGTTCATGATGCCGTTCGGGTCGAACACTGCCTTGACCGCTTTCATGTACTCGATCTCCGCCGGCGAGCGGCTGTAGGTCAGGTAATCACGCTTGGTCATGCCCACGCCATGTTCGGCCGAGATCGAGCCGTTGTACTTCTCGACGGTTTCAAACACCCACTTGTTGACGGTGGCGCACTTGGCAAAGAACTCGTCCTTGCTCAGATTTTCCGGCTTGAGGATGTTCAGGTGCAGATTGCCGTCGCCGATGTGGCCGAACCAGACAATCTCGAAATCCGGGTAGTGCTCGCCGACGATCGCGTCGATCTCGCGCAGGAACGCCGGCACCTTGGAAACGGTCACCGAGATATCGTTCTTGTACGGCGTCCAGTGCGAGATGGTTTCGGAGATGTACTCGCGCAGCTTCCACAGGTTGTGCAACTGGGTTTCGCTCTGGCTCATCACGCCATCGAGGACCCAGCCCTGTTCGACGCAGTGTTCGAAGGTTTCCAGGGCGCTGTTGGCCACTTCTTCGGTGGTCGCTTCGAATTCCAGCAGGGCGTAGAACGGGCACTCGGTCTCGAACGGCGCCGGCACGTCACCGCGGCCCATGACCTTGGCCAGGGCCTTGTCGGAGAAGAATTCGAATGCGGTCAGGTCGAGTTTGCCCTGGAAGGCATGCAGCACCGGCATGATCGAATCGAAATCGGCGGTGCCGAGGACCATCGCCGTGAGGTTTTTCGGCGCGCGATCGAGGCGCATGGTCGCTTCGACGACAAAACCGAGCGTACCTTCGGCGCCGATAAACAGCTGCCGCAGGTCGTAACCGGTGGCGTTCTTGATCAGGTCCTTGTTCAGCTCGAGCACGTCGCCCTTGCCGGTGACGACTTTCATGCCGGCGACCCAGTTACGGGTCATGCCGTAGCGAATCACTTTGATCCCGCCGGCATTGGTGCCGATGTTGCCGCCAATCTGGCTGGAACCCGCCGAGGCAAAATCGACCGGGTAATACAGGCCGTTTTCTTCAGCGACGTTCTGCAAATGCTCGGTGACCACGCCTGGCTGGCACACGGCGGTACGGTCGGTGAGGTTCACGTCGAGAATCTGGTTCATGTAATCGAACGAGACGACCACTTCGCCATTGGCCGCCACCGCAGCGGCGGACAACCCGGTGCGCCCGCCGGACGGTACCAGCGCGACCTTGTGCCTGTTGGCCCAATGCACCACGGCCTGCACTTGCTCGATGGTCTTGGGAAACACGATGGCGCTCGGCGCCGGAGCGAAGTGCTTGGTCCAATCCTTGCCGTAAGCATTCAGGGAGTCGGCGTCGGTCAGGACCTTGCCGGGCTCGACCAGGGTCTTCAGTTCATCAATCAGCGCAGGATTGGTCATCGACAGAACTCTCGAACAATTCATGGTCATCCTGAGAACGCTTCACGTCGCAGGAATGAGTGTTTAGCGGGGTGGCTATGCTAGCATACCGACCCCGCAGGACAGTGCCCAAGGCCAGATCCGCGGTGACGGCTTTGTTGCCGTGCGGGTCAGCTCCAGGCTGCTCCCTCCCAGCCATTTTTCTCCGGGATACAGGTTTACGCAGATGAGCAAGACTTCTCTCGATAAGAGCAAGATCAAGTTCCTTCTTCTCGAAGGCGTCCACCAATCGGCTGTCGACGTCCTCAAGGCGGCGGGCTACACCAGCATCGAGTACCACACCAGTTCTCTGCCGGATGCCCAGCTCAAGGAAAAGATCGCTGACGCTCACTTCATCGGCATTCGCTCGCGCACGCAACTGACCGAAGAGATCTTCGATCACGCCAAGAAGCTGGTCGCGGTCGGCTGTTTCTGCATCGGCACCAACCAGGTTGACCTGGGCGCAGCTCGCGAGCGCGGCATCGCCGTGTTCAACGCGCCGTACTCCAACACCCGCTCGGTCGCCGAGCTGGTATTGGCCGAAGCGATCCTGCTGCTGCGCGGCATCCCGGAGAAAAACGCTTCCTGCCACCGTGGCGGCTGGATCAAGTCCGCCGCCAACTCGTTCGAGATCCGCGGCAAGAAGCTGGGCATCGTCGGCTACGGCTCGATCGGCACGCAATTGTCGGTTCTGGCCGAAGGTCTGGGCATGCAGGTGTTCTTCTATGACACCGTGACCAAGCTGCCGCTGGGCAACGCCACGCAGGTCAACAACCTGCACGAGCTGCTGGGCATGTCCGACATCGTCACCCTGCACGTTCCGGAAACCGCCGCCACTCAGTGGATGATCGGCGAGAAGGAAATCCGTGCAATCAAGAAGGGCGGCATCCTGATCAACGCCGCACGCGGCACCGTGGTCGAACTGGATCACCTGGCAGCTGCGATCAAGGACAAGCACCTGATCGGCGCAGCCATCGACGTGTTCCCGGTCGAACCGCGCTCCAACGACGAAGAGTTCGAAAGCCCGCTGCGTGGCCTCGACAACGTGATCCTGACCCCGCACATCGGTGGCTCGACCGCCGAAGCGCAAGCCAACATCGGTCTGGAAGTGGCGGAAAAACTGGTCAAGTACAGCGACAACGGTACGTCGGTGTCGTCGGTCAACTTCCCGGAAGTGGCCCTGCCGGCTCACCCTGGCAAACACCGCCTGCTGCACATCCACGAGAACATCCCGGGTGTGATGAGCGAGATCAACAAGGTCTTCGCCGAAAACGGCATCAACATCTCCGGTCAGTTCCTGCAGACCAACGAGAAGGTCGGCTACGTGGTGATCGACGTAGACGCCGAATACTCGGAGCTGGCGCAAGAGAAGCTGCAACACGTCAACGGCACTATCCGTAGTCGGGTTCTTTTTTAAGAACAGCTACAAGCCTCAAGCTACAAGCAGCAAGTGATGTTCGCTTTTGCTTTAACTTGAGGCTTTCAGCTTGAAGCTTGCAGCTGTAAAAAAGGGAGCCCCGCAGGGCTCCCTTTTTTTATTTCACGTTTACCGTGATTTTTTCGGAAACGATCGACGGGTCGAACGGCATGTGGCCGCTGTCACCGAGGATCAGTTGCAAGGTGTGCTTGCCGGGGGCCAGTTTGATCGTGGCTTCGGTCTGCGCCTTGCCGAAATGCATGTGGTGGGCGTCAGTCGGGATCGGCGCGCCTTCGGCCGGCAAATCATCGACGTCGATCAGCAAATGATGGTGGCCAGTGTTTTTGGTGACGTCACCCGCCGGGGCCAGCGCGATGTTCTTGACGCCGAACTTGACCTTGAATTCCTGCGAGACGGTGGCGCCGTCCTCGGGAGAAACGATGAACACTTCAGCATCCTTCGGCGCCGGCGTCGCCGCACTGGTCAGCACCGAAACACCCATCAGCACACCGGCCAACGCTGCACGTGACATAAAGCTTTTCATTTTCTTCTCCAGTTTTTCCGTAAAATCCGCATGGTCATGACAACTTCATGACCATTCGTTGTCGAAGGCACTCGACAACCATAGCAAAGCGAGCCTGAATCAGAGCGTCGCGATAATGATTTCAAAGGAGTGACCATGCGCTTGCTGCCTGGCCTGTTCTGCCTGCTACCCCTTCTGAGCCCGCTGGCTCACGCCGAACTGATTGATGACGTTAACGACCGTGGCGAGCTGCGCATAGCCCTTGAGGCTAATACACCGCCCTTCAATTACAAGGAAGGCGACACACTCACGGGGTTCGAGGTCGAGCTTGGGCAACTTTTGGCCAAAGAGCTGGATGTACGCGCCGATTTCATCGTCACCGACGAAGGCGATCTGCTCCAGGGCGTCGAAAGCGGCAAGTACGACGTCGCGCTCAACCACATAGCACTGACACCCGAACTCAAGGATCGTTTCGACTTCAGCGAGCCGTACGGCCAGGTCAATGCGCAGCTGCTGGCGAAGAAAGATGAGACGCCACGACCGATGGTGCTGGTGCAGGCGCTGGCCGAAGAGAAGCCGAAAGCGGCGGCGCCGGTCGAGCTGGCGATCCCGTTTCAGAAGGGTAATCCGGCGTTTCAGGCCAGCCTCAAGAGCGCGCTGGAACGGATCAAGGCGGATGGGCGGTTGGCGGCGTTGTCGGAGAAGTGGCTCACCGAATCCAAGTGAAAAACCCCTGCGGGAGCGGGCTTGCTCGCGAAAGCGGTGTGTCAGGCTCATCTGAATCGCCAGACACACCGCCTTCGCGAGCAAGCCCGCTCCCACAAGGCAGATGTGGTGTGTTTTAGTCGAGTCGGGCCAGGGCAGCTGCGGCTTGCGGCAGCTCAAGCTCACTGAACACCTGAACCCCATGGCGTTTGAGCAGCGCAGCCGTCACCCCTTCGCCACTTACTTTGACCCCACTGAACGTGCCGTCATACGTCAACAGATTCCCGCAAGACGGACTGTTGGCCTTGAGCACCGCTATCCGAATTCCGTGCTTTTGCACCAGTTCCAGCGCTTGCCGCGCACCGTCGAGAAACTGCGCACTGACATCCTCGCCTTCGGTGGTCATCACCGCAGCAGTGCCATCGAGCACCTCGCCACCCTGCCCGCCGGGAATTTCCGCTGCCGCCCGTGGCGTCGGCAAGCCACCGGCCACCTCCGGACACAACGGCACCACCCGTCCCTCGGCAATCCAGTGCTCAAGCAGATCAAACGGACCGCTGGCGCCACCGTCATATCGCACGCGATGGCCCAACAGGCAGCGGCTGACCAGGATCTTTTCCATCGTCAGAACGGCTCGTTGCCACGGCGACGAAACCAACCGGTCAGCGACAGCCGCTCGCGATAGGCCGGCAATACTTCGTGCGGTACTTCGCCGGAGAGAAACACCACCAGGCAACCCCCGGTAGGCTGCACGTCATGCACGCGCTCATCACCCAGATACATGCGCAACTGGCCACCGTCCTCCGGCAGCCAGGCGTCGTTGAGGTAGATTACCGCCGAGACCATGCGTCGATCATCATCACGAAAGCGGTCGACGTGCTTGAGGTAAAACGCGCCGGGCGGGTACAGGGCGAAATGGCATTCGAAGTCTTCCAGCCCCAGAAACAGACCGCGATTGAGCGCCTCGCGCAGGCTGTCCATCAAACTCAGGTAGCGGTCAGTGGCGTCGGCCTGACCAGGGTCGATCCACTGAATGTGATCGCCGCGAATGCCCTCGCGAATCTCCGAAAACGGCCCGCGCCCGACCGCCGCCGGCGCCAGTTCGCCTTCGGCTTCGCGTTGACGGCACTCGGCCGCCAGCGCCCGAGTCAGATCGGCGGGCAGGAAGATGTTCTGCTGCGACCAGCCGTGTTCGGCCAGGTCGTCGACAATGCGTAACAGCAGCGGGTGTTCAGAGGATATCGGCATGGCGCGCATAGTATGCCGGCGGCAACAAATCCGACAGAGCCACGCAGCGGCTTGCTACGAATTCTCGACAAGTACCCGCACCGCACGGACAATAGTGCGCTGCTGACAGGAGTCCCTATGCGCCGTTTGCTTTTTTCACTGTTGATGTTCTGCGTATTGCCCGCCTGGGCGGACGGCCACGATCAGCTGTACAAGGTCGCCGGCTGGCCAGAACAACGCGCGCATTTCAACGATGCCCTGAGCGCAGCCCAGCAGCGCTATCAGAACAGCCTGCCGCCTGCGGTATTTCAAGCGCTGGTCAACAACAGCAATCAGCGCTTCGCCGCGCAGGCCATGGATCAACGCGCCGAAGCGCAACTGCGGCTGAAACTCGCCGACCCGAAACCGGCGCTGACCTTCTTCCAGTCACCACTGGGCAAGAAAATCGTCGCCGCCGAATTGCTCGCGACTCGCCGCGATCAGTTGGCAAAAAATGCCCAGGGTCTGCCAAAGATGCAGGCCAGCGACAGCCGTTTGCTGATCATCGGCCATCTCGCCCAGGCCTTGCCGGCCCGAGAGGCTGGCGCCGAGGTCAGTCTGGCAATTGCCGGCGTGGCGGCGGACAGTTTGAGTTCGATGATTCCGGGATTGCTGGGTGGCGGTCAGGCGCAAGGCATGTTGAATGGTCAGCGCCAACGGTTGATGGATCAGATCGGCGCGGATCTGAACAACACGCTGCTCTACGTCTATCGCGATTTGTCGGATGAAGAGCTGGAAGAGTTTGCGACGTTTGCCGAGTCAACCGAGGGCAAGGCGTACTACCAGGCCGCACTGGCGGCGATCAGGGCTGGATTGGCGGTGGCGCAGAACCCGTGATTATCAATCGATAACCGCGAGATTTACCGTTCTGCGCCTCCGACATCTTTGCGAAATATGGCGGGTAGCCGGGGGCTTCCCCGCCATAAATCAGGCAACTTGACGCGCCCTGTCACTTGCGCAGATTGCTCTCAATGCAATTGCGAACTATCTCGGAATCATTGAAAAAATCCACGTTGATGATGTTGCTTTTGCGTTGCCACTCGCTGCCGATTGAATACCAGCTGTTCAATTCGGACTTGATGTTTTGCACGCCCCAAATCGAATAGCAGGTCGCCGACATTGACCATAAAGCGCCTGCTGCGGGTGGATTACGCATAACACTCTCAATATGACGGTAAAGTTGGGAAGTATTTACCAAATCAGTACCCGCCCAACGGTGATTGATTTGAGGCCAGATCAAAGTTGGATTCAAAGTGGATAAACCAACCGGTGCAGCAAGGACAATCCCGCCTCTTGGATAGTGGGTCTTGATCTCATTCAAGGTCATATTTACCGCTGCTCGCGGGATCAGCATCGAGCCAAACTCACCTACGAAATAATTATGCAACTCCTGAAATGGAACCGGCGTACCTCTCTGGGTCAACAGCTCGTGAATATCAAGGATAACTATTTCGGTGGGGTTCTTCTGGAGGAACTCACGAACCGCGTTCATCATTACGCTGAGTGTTCTGCCGGACTCTTGGGTATGCGTGTGCCTGAACCGAAGACCGGTATTCGAATAGCCGGCAAAATATTTCAAGCGAATATCCAAAACCCTTATCCCGCTCTCCAGGTGATACCAGAAAGTGTCATATTGGCAAGTAATATACCAATTACTATAACTCGCATAGCGATCCATCCCGGCATTATGAGTTCCCGGCAGGCTCAGCTGCCAGAGCTTCTTGTTACCAATGGAACTTCGCAGATCCCCCATCCAGGATTTTCGTTGATACGACTCTACGCCAGCGACACTTACATCTAATTCACTCATGAGAAACTCCTCGAGCGCATACACTACTTGAGTAGTCCACCGCCCCTTGCGATTAATGTTAACTAGGTTGGTTCGATGCCAGCAGCCAACTAACTTAAATCTAACTGGCTACTTCATGCAAAATCAACATATCGCAAAAAAAGCAAACAACGAAACTTCAACCATTGCATAAGTTTTCGAACAGCAATAAACAACTGCACCCACCAAGCAGAACTTAAATAGCACACCAGAATATTGAATACTTGGCACTTCTTAGTTGGTTATCAGGCGGGCCGTTACTTTAACAGTGCGCTAAGCATTCCGCCCCTTGATCCGCTTGCTCAAGAACTCGAAATACTCCTCACGCATCTCCGCCGTCTCATTCGCCAGATGATGCCGTGCCTCGGCCAACAGCAAAATCTGCGGCCGGTCGAATTTCCACTTCAACACTTGCAGATTGTGCTGCCAGTCCACGGTCATGTCCGCCTGCCCCTGAATGATCAGTGGTCGTCGCGGGCTTTTTTTCGCGTGCTCGACACGGATGATCCAGCGCGACAGTGCGCCCACCCATCTCGTCGGCAGGCGCCTTGGCTGTAACGGATCGGCCTGGAGAAACGGCAGGAAATCCGGATCGTTGGAGTTTTCGCTAAAGCGGCGCGCGATGCCCCGCACGAACGGCCGCAGCAAGTAATAACTCAGCTGCGACCAGCCCCACGCCCTCGGCCTTACCAACGGCGCGAGCAGAATCACCTGGCCTTGCGCCGGGCTGTTCTCGCCATGGTTGAGCAGGTGATCGACGACAATCGCGCCCCCGGTGCTCTGCCCACACAAATGCCAGGGTTGTGGTAGCGCGATCGAGCTGGCTTCAGCGAACAACGCTTGCAGCATGTGCTGATATTCAGCGAAATCACGAATGCTCGCCCGTGGCCCGCTCGACAATCCGTGCCCCGGCAAGTCGCAGGCGATCACGGCAAAATCCTGATCCAGCGCCCACTCGATCACATGCCGGTACAGGCCGACGTGATCGTAGTAGCCGTGCAGCAGAAACAGCGTCGCCTTGACCTTCTCCGGCCACCAGCAATGGCTGACCAGCTCGTAACCATCGACGTCGAAACGCCCCATGCCACGCCAGACATCGCGTTCGGCGAAGTCAGTCTTGTAGAAGCGCTGATAAGCCTTCGCCTCGTCCGATAACGGCTGCCACTCGGCCAACGGCTTGAGGCTCGCGCGTAAATGATCGGGGTCGAAAGTATCGGGCATGCGGATATTCCAAAGCGGTAAACAGACTTTATCGGCCTGCGATATTCATCTGTAGTGACAGACATGGCAAGCTAGCCGGCCTTTCGAGGATCGAAAACCATGCGTTCGCCCTACCGCTCCGCACTGTTCGCCAGCCTGCTCGCGCTGATCTGCGCCGGGGTGCTGTGGGCGGCGTATGACTGGTTTCAGGGCCGCTATCTGCGCGCCTTCAGCGAACATACCGCGGTTTTTTCCGGCGACCCGTTGCGCCTGCCGGACAACCTCGCCGGGCCGGGCAATATCCGCCTCGTGCACTTCTGGGACCCGGCCTGCCCATGCAACGTCGGCAATCAGCAGCACCTGAGCGAGATGGTCGAACAGTTCGGCGCTCGCGGCGTGGAGTTCTTCGCCGTGCAAAAGCCCGGCAGCCACGGCCAGTTGCCCGCCACCCTCGCCAGCCTGAAAACCATCATCATCCTGCCCGGCTCCGAACAGATCCCCGCCAGCCCGGCCGTGGCAATCTGGGACCGCAGCGGCAAACTGGCCTACTTCGGCCCCTACAGCGAAGGCCTGACCTGCAACTCCAGCAACAGCTTCATCGAACCGATCCTGCACGCCCTCACGGAAGATCGCCCGGTGAATGCCACGCACACCTTGGCGGTGGGTTGTTATTGCCCGTGGCCGGTGGAGTCCAAGTAAGGCATTCCGGACTTTTCGAGGACAGCGCTGCAGCGCACAGACGCTCTGTGCTAAATGTTTGCAGCCCGATGGGCGGCCCTCTCGCCTGCACAAGGAGTCACCATGAAGCGTGCGTTCACCATTGTTGCCTTGCTTATCGTTGTCCTGCTTTGCGCCGCCGGCAGCTACATCTACAGCAAGCAGCCGACGCGCCAGGGCCAGGTGGAACTGCGCAACCTGCAAGGCTCGGTGACCGTGCGCTACGACGAGCGAGGTGTGCCGCATATCCGCGCGGAGAACGAAACCGACCTCTATCGCGCCCTCGGTTATGTGCACGCGCAGGACCGGTTGTTCCAGATGGAAGCCATGCGCCGGCTCGCGCGGGGCGAACTGGCCGAAGTGCTCGGGCCGAAGCTGCTCGACACCGACAAACTGTTTCGCAGCCTGCGCATCCGCGAGCGCGCGGCCAGCTACGTCGCCAGCCTCGACAAACAGTCGCCGGCGTGGAAAGGCCTGCAAGCTTATCTGGATGGCATCAACCAGTATCAGGACACCCACGCCGCGCCGATCGAGTTCGACGTGCTGGGCATCCCCAAGCGGCCGTTCACTGCCGAAGACAGCATCAGCGTCGCCGGCTACATGGCCTACAGCTTTGCCGCCGCGTTTCGCACCGAGCCGCTGCTGACCTACGTGCGCGATCAGCTGGGCGCTGATTACCTGAATGTCTTCGATCTCGACTGGCAAGCCAAAGGCGTGCTGGCTACCGATAACGTCAGGCACGGGCCGACCCTCGCCGCCGGTGACTGGCAGGATCTCACCGCCCTCGCCCGCCTCAGCGAACAGGCACTGATCGATAACGGTCTGCCGCAGTTCGAGGGCAGCAATGCCTGGGTGATTGCCGGCAGCCGCAGCCAGAGTGGCAAGCCATTGCTGGCCGGCGATCCGCATATCCGCTTCTCGGTGCCGTCGGTGTGGTACGAAGCGCAGCTGTCGGCGCCGGGTTTCGAGTTGTACGGTCACCATCAGGCGCTGGTGCCGTTCGCGTTCCTGGGCCACAACCTCGATTTTGGCTGGAGCCTGACCATGTTCCAGAACGACGACCTCGATCTCATCGCCGAGAAGGTCAACCCGGACAACCCCGATCAGGTCTGGCATCGCGGCCAGTGGACAGACATGCTCGTCACCGAGCAGCAGATCAAGGTGAAAGGCCAGCCGCCGGTGTCGATCACGTTGCGCCAGTCGCCGCACGGGCCGATCGTCAACGATGCCCTTGGCAGCGCTGCCGGCAAAACCCCGATTGCGATGTGGTGGGCGTTTCTCGAAACGCCGAACCCGATCCTCGACGGCTTCTACCAGCTCAACCGCGCCGACACGCTGGCCAAGGCCCGCGCGGCGGCGGCCAAGGTACAGGCGCCGGGGCTGAATCTGGTTTACGCCAATGCCAGAGGCGATATCGCCTGGTGGGCCTCGGCGCTACTGCCCAAACGTCCAGCCGGGGTAAAACCGGGCTTCATTCTTGACGGCAGCACGGCTGAGGCGGACAAGGACGGCTACTACCCGTTCAGCGCCAATCCGCAGGAAGAGAACCCGGCGCGCGGCTATATCGTCTCGGCCAACTTCCAGCCCGTGTCGCCGACCGGCATGGAGATTCCCGGTTACTACAACCTTGCTGATCGCGGTCAGCAGCTCGACCGCCAGCTCAGCGACAACCGGGTGAAGTGGAGCAACGAGGCCAACCAGAAGCTGCAACTGGGCACGGCGACCGGTTATGGCCCGCGCCTGTTGGCGCCGCTGTTGCCGGTGTTGCGAGAGGTGGTCAGTGATCCGGCGCAGCTGAAACTGCTTGAGCAACTGGCGCAGTGGCCCGGCGACTATCCGTTGAATTCGGTCAGCGCGACGGTGTTCAACCAGTTCCTCTACGACCTTGCCGACGCGGCGATGCGCGATGAGTTGGGTAATGACTTTTTCGAAACCCTGCTGTCGACGCGGGTGATCGATTCGGCGTTGCCACGCCTGGCGGCGCAGGCCGATTCGCCCTGGTGGGACAACCGCAGCACGCCGGCCAGAGAAACCCGCGCCGATGTCGTGCGCATGGCATGGGCGGCAAGCATGGCGCATCTGAAACTGACCCTCGGCGACAACGTGGCGGGCTGGCAGTGGGGCGCGGCGCACACCCTCACTCATGGCCACCCGCTGGGGCAGCAGAAGCCGCTGGATCGCCTGTTCAATGTCGGGCCGTTCGCGGCGCCGGGCAGCCATGAAGTGCCGAACAACCTCTCGGCGAAGATCGGCCCGGCGCCGTGGCCGGTGACCTATGGGCCGTCGACACGGCGTCTGGTTGATTTTGCCGATGCGGTGCATGGTTTGACGATCAATCCGGTCGGCCAGAGTGGCGTGCCGTTTGATCGTCATTACGACGACCAGGCTGAGGCGTACGTAGAGGGGATTTATGTGCAGGCGCATTTCAGTGAGGAAGAGGTGCTGGCGAATACGCGCAGTACCTTGAAGCTACTGCCGATGCGGGGTGCCCAATAGATTTATAACGCCTGCACAGGCCCCTTCGCGAGCAAGCCCGCTCCCACAGGGACATGCATTCCAAATGTGGGAGCGAGCTTGCTCGCGAAGAGGCCATCTCACGCGATATGGATGTCGAATGACACACCGCTTTCGCGAGCAAGCCCGATTCCACAGGGACCGTCTCCGGCTGGTTGAGCGAGCCAACCCTGGCCAATCCAAACCCGGCACGATTTACAGGCAGCGCACAACGGCGTTTCGACGAGGAAATGCCGTACGGGCTGAGCGAAGACGATATCGGACAGGTCTGGTTATCGATTGCCTTGCATACGACACCGGGCGTGCCGAAGCATCTGCGTCCGAGCGTGTCGCTGGTCACTGCGGGGGCGGAGATGGACGTGCAGGCGATGGACTACGCGGCGTTCAGCAGCGTGCAGCGCGAAGCCGTGGTGCATGCGCATCCACGCGGCGGAGGTTTCAAGGAGTGCGTCATCGTCCGCAGATAACGTTCGGCAATGTGAAGACCGATGTGCTGGTGGATCAGGAGCCGGGGTTCAAACCGCTGAACTTCGTTGAGGTCATCCGCCAATCCCCTTGGACTGCATGGAACAAAATGTGGGAGCGGGCTTGCTCGCGAATGCGGTGGGTCAGACAACATTTCAGTCGACTGACACGCCCTCTTCGCGAGCAAGCACGCTCCCACATTTCGATTTGGGTTGCTCTTGAGAAAACGACCAACCCGATATGGCTCACGCCGCTTCCGGCGCAGGCGCGCGACGCGCGTCCGGTTGCTTCCACGAATCGGCCGCACTTTCTTCGATAGCCTGCTGGATGGCTTTCTTGCGCGACTCTTCGGCGCGGCGGCTGAAGAACCAGACGAGGAAAGTCACCAGCGACACCGCCAGCAGAATCAGGCTCGCCACCGCGTTGATCTCCGGTTTAACACCCAGGCGCACCGCCGAGAACACTTCCATCGGCAGGGTCGTCGAACCCGGACCGGACACGAAGCTCGCCAGCACCAGGTCATCCAGCGACAGGGCGAACGACATCATGCCGCCCGCCGCCAGCGACGGCGCGATCATCGGGATGGTGATCAGGAAGAACACCTTCCACGGCCGCGCGCCGAGGTCCATTGCCGCCTCTTCGATCGACAGATCCAACTCGCGCAAACGCGCCGACACCACCACCGCCACATACGCCGCGCAGAACGTGGTGTGGGCGATCCAGATGGTGACGATGCCGCGCTCCTGCGGCCAGCCGATCATCTGCGCCATGGCCACGAACAACAGCAACAGCGACAGACCGGTGATCACTTCCGGCATCACCAGCGGCGCCGTCACCAGGCCGCCGAACAGCGTACGGCCCTTGAAGCGCGTGATGCGGGTCAACACGAACGCTGCCAGCGTACCCAGCGCCACCGCGGCAACCGCGGTGTAGCAGGCGATTTCCAGCGAACGCAGCACCGAGCCCATCAGTTGAGAGTTGTCGAGCAGGCCGACGTACCACTTGATCGACCAGCCGCCCCACACCGTCACCAGTTTGGAAGCGTTGAACGAGTAGATCACCAGGATCAGCATCGGCAGATAGATGAAGATCAGACCCAGTACCAGCATCAGGCTGGAGAAACGGAAGCGCTTCATTCTTTACCCTCCATTTCCTTGGCCTGACTGCGGTTGAACAGGATGATCGGCACAATCAGGATCGCCAGCATCACCACCGCCAGGGCGGATGCCACCGGCCAGTCGCGGTTGTTGAAGAACTCTTGCCAGAGCACCTTACCGATCATCAGGGTTTCCGGGCCGCCGAGCAGTTCCGGGATGACGAACTCACCGACCACCGGAATGAATACCAGCATGCAGCCGGCGATAATCCCGTTCTTGGACAGCGGAATGGTGATTTTCCAGAAGCTGTTGAAAGTGCTCGAACCCAGATCCGATGCGGCTTCCAGCAAACTCTGATCGTGTTTGACCAGGTTGGCGTACAGCGGCAGGATCATGAACGGCAGGTACGAATAGACAATCCCGATGTACACCGCCAGGTTGGTGTTGAGGATCTGCAGCGGCTCGTCGATCAGGCCCATGCTCATCAGGAAGCCGTTGAGCAGGCCGTTGTTGCTGAGGATGCCCATCCAGGCATAAACGCGGATCAGGATTGCGGTCCAGGTCGGCATCATGATCAGCAGTACCAGCACCGTTTGCAGCTCTTTGCGCGCACTGGCAATGGCGTAAGCCATCGGATAGCCGATCAGCAGGCACAGCAGCGTGCTGATGAAGGCCATTTTCAGCGAGCCGAGGTAGGCGGCGATGTACAAATCGTCGTCGCTCAGCAGCGCATAGTTTCCCAGGTTCAGCAGCAATTGCAGCTTCTGCTCGGCAAACGTGTAGATCTCGGTGTACGGCGGGATCGCCACGTCGGCTTCGGCAAAACTGATCTTCAGAACGATGAAGAACGGCAGCATGAAGAACAGGAACAGCCAGATGAACGGCACCCCGATGACCATTTGCCGGCCATTGGGGATGATCCGGTTGATGCGACGTTTGAATTTGCGCATGTTCATGAGCGAAGTACCACGCCGCTGTCGTCTTCCCACCACACGTAGACCTGATCGCCCCAGGTCGGACGTGCGCCACGGCGTTCGGCGTTGGCCACGAACGACTGCACCAGTTTGCCGCTCGGCAACTCGACATAGAACACCGAGTGACCGCCCAGATAGGCGATGTCGTGAACCTTGCCGCTCGACCAGTTGTACTCGCAGGTCGGCATCTCGGCGGTGACCAGCAGCTTCTCCGGACGGATCGCGTAGGTCACCGACTTGTCCTGCACCGAGGTGCTGATGCCGTGGCCGACGTAGATCTGCCGGTCGAGGTCCTTGCAGGTGATGGTCGCGTGGCCCTCGGCGTCGTCGATCACTTCGCCTTCGAAGATGTTGACGTTGCCGATGAATTCGCAGACCAGTCGGCTGGTCGGGGTTTCGTAGATGTCGATCGGGCTGCCGATCTGGGCGATCCAGCCCAGGTGCATGATCGCGATGCGCTCGGCCATGGTCATGGCTTCTTCCTGGTCGTGGGTCACCATCACGCAGGTCACGCCGACGCGCTCGATGATTTCCACCAGTTCCAGTTGCATCTGCGAACGCAGTTTCTTGTCCAGTGCGCCCATCGGTTCGTCGAGCAGCAGCAGTTTCGGCCGCTTGGCCAGCGAGCGTGCCAGTGCCACGCGCTGACGTTGGCCGCCGGACAGTTGATGCGGCTTGCGCTTGGCGTACTGGCTCATCTGCACCAGCTTGAGCATCTCGGCCACACGGGCGTCGATTTCAGCTTTGGGAATCTTGTCCTGCCGCAGGCCGAAGGCGATGTTCTGCGCCACGGTCATGTGCGGGAACAAGGCGTAGGACTGAAACATCATGTTGATCGGACGGTCGTACGGCGGCATGTCGGTGATGTCCACACCGTCGAGAAAAATCCGCCCTTCCGTGGGCCGTTCGAAGCCTGCGAGCATCCGTAGCAAGGTGGATTTGCCCGATCCCGAACCGCCGAGCAGAGCAAAAATCTCGCCCTTCTTGATTTCCAGGGACACGTCGTCCACGGCAATCGTCTCGTCGAACTTCTTCGTGACCCGGTCGATTTTGACCAGCACCTGTTTCGGTGTCTGGTCGCCCTCGAGGGCTTTCTTGTAGGCGCCGGAGGCAACTGCCATTTACGAAACTCCCAACAGAAGCAGCAGTTCGCCACGCAAGACGAACCCTGGATAGTTTGTGCGTTATTTGCCCGACTTGACCTTGGTCCAGCTGCGGGTCATCAAACGCTGAATATTGGCTGGCAACTCGGTCGACACGTAGGTCTTGTCGAGGACTGCTTGCGGTGGGTAAACCGCTTCATCGGTGCGAATGGATTGTTCCATCAGCTTGTCCGAACCCGGGTTGGGGTTGGCGTAACCGACGTAATCACTGACCTGGGCGATCACCTCAGGTTTCAGCAAATAGTTGATGAAGGCGTGGGCCTCTTTGACGTTGGGCGAATCCTTGGGGATTGCCAGCATGTCGAACCACAGCGCGCCACCCTCTTTCGGGATCGAGTAGGCGATGTTGACGCCCTTCTTGGCTTCCTCGGCACGGTTCTTCGCCTGGAAGATGTCGCCGGAGAAACCGATCGCCACGCAGATGTCGCCGTTGGCCAGATCGCCGATGTACTTCGAGGAGTGGAAATAGGTCACGTACGGACGCACCGCGAGCAGCTTGGCGGTGGCTTTTTCGTAATCCTTGGTGTTGGTGCTGTTGGCGTTCAGGCCCAGGTAATTGAGCATGGTCGGCATCATTTCATCAGCCGAATCGAGGAACGCGACGCCGCAGCTGTGCAGCTTCTTGATGTTTTCCGGCTCGAACAGCACGGCCCAGGAATCGATCTTGTCGATACCCAGCACAGCTTTGACTTTGTCGACGTTGTAGCCGATGCCGTTGGTGCCCCACAGATACGGAACGGCGTAGAGGTTGCCGGGATCGTTCTGCTCCAGGCGCTTGAGCAGCACCAGGTCGAGGTTGGAATAATTCGGCAGCTGCGCCTTGTCGAGCTTCTGGAACGCGCCCGCCTTGATCTGCTTGCCAAGGAAGTGGTTCGACGGCACGACCACGTCGTAGCCGGTGCGCCCGGCGAGCAGCTTGCCTTCCAGGGTTTCGTTGGAGTCGAAGACGTCGTAGACCGGTTTGATCCCGGTGTCTTTCTCGAAGTCGGCCAGGGTCGATTCGCCGATGTAATCGGACCAGTTATAAATATGCACCGTACCGGCGGCCTGGGCTCCGACAGTGATGGTCAGGCCGGCAGCGACCAGCAGGGCTTTGCGCAAAGAAGAAAATACAGGCAAGTGGAGGTCCTCTAAATGGATTGGGCCCAAGTTGCCCGCGCTGCATGACAGCCATGGCTGCCCGACAACAAAACCGGCGCGCAACTTACCCTCGAAAAACCGATCCAGCAAAACTTTCTGTCAATTAATTATCCGCTGGCCGCCGTCGCGGCGACGACGGCCAGTGGTTGCTGCAGCAAACCGGCTTATTTGCCCGATTTGATTTTGGTCCAGCTGCGCGTGATCAGGCGCAGAGTCGCCGCGTCCAGGTCACTGATCGCGTAGAGCTGTTTCTTCACTTCAGCCGACGGGTAGATGCTCGGATCGCTGGTGATGTCCTTGTCTACCAATGGCGTGGCCGCCTTGTTGCCGTTCGGGAAACGCACGGCGTTGGTGATGCCGGCCATCACTTGCGGCTCGAGCAGGTAGTTCATGAACTTGTAGGCGGCTTCGACGTTTTCGGCGTCCTTGGGAATGGCGACCATGTCATAGAAAGTCCCGGCGCCTTCTTTTGGAATGGTGTAAGCCAGTTTGACCTTGTCACCGGCTTCCTGGGCGCGGGTCTTGGACTGCTCCAGGTCACCCGAGTAACCGACAGCGACGCAGATGTTGCCGTTGGCCAGGTCCGAGATGTACTTGGAGGAGTGGAAGTAGGCGACCGACGGACGAATCTTCAGGAACAGGTCTTCGGCGGCTTTCAGATCAGCCTTGTCCTTGCTGTCGGTCGGCTTGCCCAGATAGTGCAATGCGGCCGGAATCATTTCGGTCGGTGCATCGAGGAAGCTCACGCCACAGCTTTTGAGTTTCTCGATGTTTTCCGGCTTGAACACCACGTCCCACGAATCGATCTTGTCGATGCCCAGCGCAGCCTTGACCTTGGCCGGGTTGTAGCCGATGCCGATCGAGCCCCACATGTACGGGAAGGCGTGTTTGTTGCCCTGGTCGCTGGCGTCGCCAACGGCCTTGAGCAGGTCTTCGTCGAGGTTTTTCCAGTTCGGCAGCCTGGACTTGTCCAGCTCCTGGTAAACGCCGGCCTTGATCTGCTTGGCGAGGAAGTTGTTGGAAGGCACCACGATGTCGTAACCGGATTTGCCGGCCAGCAACTTGGCTTCCAGGGTTTCGTTACTGTCGAAGACGTCGTAAACGACTTTGATCCCGGTGGCTTTTTCGAAATTGGCCACAGTGTCCGGCGCAATGTAATCGGACCAGTTGTAAACGTGCAGCACTTTGTCGTCCGCGTGAACCGCACCCGCCATCATGCCCGCCACGGACAGCGCGAGAAGTGTCTTGCCAGCAAGCTTTTTACCTAATGCCTTCATGCGTCATGCTCCAAATTTTTCTTTTTTGAACCACATTGTTCAGCGGCCGAACCCGGACAACTGGAACCGCGGCTAGTCTGGCAAGATCCGAGGCGGTCTTTCAACAAAAGACCGGCCTTTCTGACAGCTTTGACCGAGCAAGCCGCAACCTGCTCGCTCAAAGCCTAGCACTTAGCCCTGCAGCACACCGAGGGTCAGATCCAGACACTTGCGTGCCTTTGTAACCAACTCATCGATCTCGGCTTTGCTGATCACCAGCGGCGGCGCGATGATCATCGTGTCGCCCACCGCGCGCATGATCAGGCCGTTGTCGAAGCAGAACTGCCGGCAGATCATACCGACGCCCTTGCCTTCGTAACGCTTGCGCGTGGCCTTGTCCTGCACCAACTCGATCGCCCCCAGCAGACCGACGCCGCGAACTTCACCCACCAACGGATGATCGTTCAGCTCGCGCAGACGTTTCTGCAAATACGGTGCCGTTTCGTTGTGGGCGTTCTCGATAATTTTTTCATCGCGCAGGATGCGGATGTTTTCCAGGCCCACCGCCGCTGCCACCGGATGTCCGGAATAGGTGAAGCCGTGGTTGAAATCGCCGCCTTCATTGAGCACGGCTACCACCGAATCACGCACGATCAGGCCACCCATCGGGATGTAACCGGAGGTCAGGCCTTTGGCGATGGTCATCATGTCCGGTTTGAGGTCGTAGAAATCGCTACCGAACCACTCACCGGTGCGGCCGAAACCGCAGATCACTTCGTCGGCCACAAACAGAATGTCGTACTTGGCGAGGATTTCCTTGATGCGAGGCCAGTAGGTATCGGGCGGAATGATCACGCCACCTGCACCCTGGATCGGCTCGGCAATAAAGGCACCGACATTGTCGACACCGACTTCGAGAATCTTTTCTTCGAGCTGATTGGCCGCCCAGATGCCGAACTCTTCCGGCGTCATGTCGCCGCCCTCGGCGAACCAGTACGGCTGCGCGATATGAACGATGCCCGGGATCGGCAAGTCGCCCTGTTCGTGCATATAGGTCATGCCGCCGAGGCTGGCGCCAGCCACGGTGGAACCGTGATAACCGTTTTTGCGGCTGATAATGACTTTCTTGTTCGGCTGGCCCTTGATCGCCCAGTAGTGGCGAACCATGCGCAGCATGGTGTCGTTGCCTTCGGAGCCGGAGCCGGTGAAGAACACGTGGTTCATGCCTTCTGGCGCAACGTCGGCAATCGACTTGGCCAGTTCCAGCGCCGGCGGGTGGGCCGTCTGGAAGAACAGGTTGTAGTACGGCAGCTCGCGCATCTGTTTGGCGGCGGCATCGGCCAGTTCATCGCGACCGTAACCGATCGCCACACACCACAGGCCGGCCATGCCGTCGAGGATCTTGTTGCCTTCGCTGTCCCACAGGTAAACGCCCTTGGCGTTGGTGATGATCCGCGGGCCCTTCTCTTTCAGTTGCTTGAAGTCGCTGAACGGGGCCAGGTGGTGATCGCTGCTCAGCGCTTGCCACTCACGGGTTTGCGGGTTGTTGCTGGTCATGCCAATTCTCCTTGTTATCGGTGAAGGCGCGCCGCCTGCGCAGCGCGCCCGGCGTATCAGACGGCGAAGAGCAGGTACTCACGCTCCCAGGAACTGATCACGCGCTTGAAGTTTTCATGCTCGGCCCGCTTGACCGCGACGTAGCCGGTGATGAAGGTCTTGCCGAGGTATTTCTCCACGGTCTTGCTGTTCTCCATACGCTCCAGCGCGTCTTCGATGGTCAGCGGCAGGCGCAGGTTGCGGCGCTCGTAGCCACGGCCCACCACCGGCGCGCTCGGATTGAGACCTTCGACCATGCCGATGTAGCCGCAGAGCAGGCTCGCGGCAATCGCCAGATACGGGTTGGCGTCGGCGCCCGGCAAGCGGTTTTCCACGCGGCGGTTCTGCGGGCCGGCGTCCGGTACGCGCAGGCCGACGGTGCGGTTTTCTTCGCCCCACTCGACGTTCACTGGTGCCGAGGTGTCCGGCAGGAAGCGCCGGAACGAGTTGACGTTAGGAGCGAACAGCGGCAACAGTTCGGGGATCAGTTTCTGCAGGCCACCGATGTGGTGCAGGAACAACTGGCTCATGGTCCCGTCTTCGTTGGAGAAGACGTTCTTGCCGGTGTGGATGTCGATGATGCTCTGGTGCAGGTGCATGGCACTGCCCGGCTCGCCGGTCATCGGTTTGGCCATGAAGGTCGCGGCCACGTCGTGCTTGAGCGCCGCTTCGCGCATGGTGCGTTTGAACACCAGAATCTGGTCGGCCAGCGACAGTGCGTCACCGTGACGAAAGTTGATTTCCATCTGCGCCGTGCCGTCCTCGTGGATCAGCGTGTCGAGATCCAGCTCCTGCAGTTCGCACCAGTCGTAGACGTCTTCGAACAGCGGATCGAATTCGTTGGCCGCTTCGATGGAGAACGACTGACGACCGATTTCCGGGCGACCGGAGCGACCAATCGGCGGCTGCAACGGATAGTCAGGGTCGTCACTGCGCTTGGTCAGGTAGAACTCCATTTCCGGCGCGACGATCGGCTGCCAGCCCTTGTCGGCATACAGCTTGAGGACCTTCTTGAGGACGTTGCGCGGCGACAGCTCGATCGGGTTGCCTTGCTTGTCATAGGTGTCGTGGATTACCTGCGCGGTCGGCTCGATGGCCCACGGCACCAGGTACACGGCGTTCTGGTCGGGGCGGCAGATCATGTCAATGTCGGCCGGGTCGAGCAGTTCGTAATAGATGTCGTCTTCGACGTAGTCACCGGTCACGGTCTGCAACAAAACGCTTTCCGGCAGACGCATGCCTTTTTCGGCGATGAACTTGTTGGTCGGCGAAATCTTGCCCCGGGTGATGCCGGTCAAGTCGCCGATCATGCATTCGACTTCTGTGATCTTGCGGTCTTTCAACCAATCGGTGAGCTGGTCGAGGTTGTTACTCATAAATGCCTCTGGGCTGAGTCTCCTGACGCGATGTCAGGCAATTTTGACGCTTGGGGCGTCGCGTTGAGGGGGCTTGCTCGCGCAGTGCCGGCTTACGCCTGGCACCGCGCATAGACAATGAAAGAGGAGCTTACCTGCCCTTTACGCTGGCGTTGCATTTCCCGTGCACTTTGCAAACGTGCAGAATCGAAAGCACGACGCTGAGTGCGGCACGGGCTTTGAGAGGGAAAGAGTTCTATAGTGGAAGGAGACGCCATAAAGCGGATGCTGTGCCCGACGTCCAGAATATCGGACGGTGCCGTTGTGCCGGATGTTGACGAGAATGTCGTCGACAGGCTGCGCGCCTTGCTGGCTGCGCTACGGACGGATTGATCGCCACTGATGTGATGAGCATGCAGACCGGACTGTTGCGAGCAGTCGGTGATGCCGATTAACGGCAGGCGAGACATGAAGCACCCCGGTATTATTGCTGTTATGGGTTTGACCGGAGCTTAGCCTTGTTCATTTTTTTACACAACACCCCCGTAAAAAATACAACACGGCCTGCTCAAGCCTGCAGCTGAGCAACGTTCAAGGTTTGAAAAAATGCCCCAAAGTGCCCCATAAATGCCCTTCAAGCGCTTTTTCGGGGCAAAAAAGGCCTCGCTTGACTTCGGCAGGCCGTTCGGGTTGACTGAAACCAGAAAAGATCAATGATTGATATTTTTAACAACAAAGGTGTTGCATCATGTCGGTACCCCCGCGTGCCGTTCAGCTTAACGAAGCGAACGCGTTCCTTAAGGAACATCCTGAGGTTCTGTACGTTGACCTTCTGATTGCGGATATGAATGGTGTGGTGCGCGGCAAGCGCATCGAACGCACCAGTCTCCACAAGGTTTACGAGAAAGGCATCAACCTGCCGGCCTCTCTATTTGCTCTGGATATCAATGGCTCCACGGTGGAAAGCACCGGCCTGGGCCTGGACATCGGCGACGCCGATCGTATCTGCTATCCAATCCCCGACACCCTGTGCAACGAGCCATGGCAGAAGCGCCCGACCGCGCAACTGCTGATGACCATGCACGAACTCGAAGGCGACCCGTTCTTCGCCGATCCCCGTGAAGTGCTGCGCCAGGTGGTGACCAAGTTCGACGAACTGGGCCTGACCATCTGCGCCGCGTTCGAACTCGAGTTCTACCTGATCGACCAGGAAAACGTGAACGGCCGTCCACAGCCGCCACGCTCGCCGATCTCCGGCAAACGCCCGCACTCGACGCAGGTCTACCTGATTGACGACCTCGACGAATACGTCGACTGCCTCCAGGACATTCTGGAAGGTGCCAAAGAGCAAGGCATTCCGGCCGATGCGATCGTCAAGGAAAGTGCCCCGGCGCAGTTCGAAGTGAACCTGCACCACGTCGCCGACCCGATCAAGGCGTGCGACTACGCGGTCCTGCTCAAGCGTCTGATCAAGAACATCGCCTACGACCATGAAATGGACACCACCTTCATGGCCAAGCCGTATCCGGGCCAGGCGGGCAATGGTCTGCACGTGCACATTTCGATTCTGGACAAGGCCGGCAAGAACATTTTTGCCAGCGAGGATCCCGAGCAGAACGCCGCGCTGCGTCACGCGATCGGCGGTGTGCTCGAGACCCTGCCCGCGCAAATGGCGTTCCTCTGCCCGAACGTCAACTCGTACCGTCGTTTCGGCGCGCAGTTTTACGTACCGAACTCGCCATGCTGGGGCCTGGACAACCGCACCGTGGCGATCCGCGTACCGACCGGCTCCGCCGATGCCGTGCGTATCGAACACCGCGTGGCGGGCGCCGATGCCAACCCGTACCTGCTGATGGCTTCGGTGCTGGCCGGCGTGCATCACGGTCTGGTCAACAAGATCGAGCCGGGCGCACCTGTCGAAGGCAACAGCTACGAGCAGAACGAGCAAAGCCTGCCGAACAACTTGCGCGATGCCCTGCGCGAGCTGGACGACAGCGAGGTGATGGCCAAGTACATCGATCCGAAGTACATCGATATCTTCGTCGCCTGCAAGGAGAGCGAGCTGGAAGAATTCGAACACTCCATCTCCGACCTTGAGTACAACTGGTACTTGCATACCGTGTAAGCGGTTGCAGTAACAACAACGCCGCCGGCCTTAAAGCCTGCGGCGTTTTTTTTGCCCGCGATTGATGCTTACCGATCAACCAGCAATCTCGGAATGGCCCTACAGGGTCCGTCGAAGTCACCCTACAGAGCAATCCCTGCCGCCCTCTCACACTCAAGAACCCCGGGATCTGACCGGTTTTCTTTCCACAGTGCCGAGAGTAACCCTCATGAAAAAGCAGCTAATGAGCGCCGCCATTACATTGTTGATCACCAGTGTATGCACGACCGCAGGGGCAACCACAGGGCAAGCCGCCACATGGAGTTACGCCGCCCCCACCGGGCCGGAACAATGGAGCGAACTGAAGAGTGACTATGCGCTTTGCTCGTCCGGCCTGACGCAATCGCCAATCGACATCCGCGATGCAGTCGACACTCGACTTGCCCCCCTTGTCTTCACGTATCAGCCGAGCGCAGCTGTCGTCTCGAACAACGGTAATACCATTCAGGTGGCGACCGTAGATGCGGGCAGTCTCACCCTCGCGTCCGGCGATTATTCCTTCGTGCAGCTGCACCTTCATACGCCAAGCGAAGAACAGATCCAGGGCCGCTCCTATCCAATGAGCGCGCATCTGGTTCACCGTAGCGCTGCAGGCGAACTGGCCGTCGTCGCAGTGCTGTTTGAAGAGGGAGCGCACAACCCGGCACTGGATTTGATTTTGGAAGCCATGCCCAAGGAGGCGGGCGGTGTGATGAATCTGCAAACGCTGAACGTTACCGATCTTTTGCCTGCCACCCGCCATTACTACGCCTACGCTGGCTCCCTGACGACACCACCGTGTGCTGAAGGTGTTCGCTGGCATGTCCTTTCCACAGCGGTGACGCTGTCTCCCGCACAACTGCAGGCTTTCCAGGCGCTGTACCCGATGAACGCTCGTCCGGTGCAACCCTTGAATGGCCGTAGCGTGGAGGTCGGCGGCTAGGTCGCAGACGGCCAGCCGGGGCAATGGGCCCGTGCAGACAAGGTGCAAGTCGCCTCGTACAATGCCCGCTGCCCCCGCTGGAGAATTCAATGAGCCGACTCGTCACCCCACGCAAACCCCGCGCTCGCAGCCAGGCCCGGATCGATTCGATACTCGACGCCGCGCGCACGCTGCTGGCGGCCGAGGGCGTGGCGAGCCTGTCGATCTACAGCGTCGCCGAACGCGCGCAGATTCCGCCCTCCTCCGTGTATCACTTTTTCGCCAGCGTCCCGGCGCTGCTCGAAGCGCTGACCGCCGATGTGCATGCGGCATTTCGCGCCTGCCTGCAAGCGCCGATCGATCACGATGCCCTGCATGACTGGCGAGATCTGTCGCGACTGGTCGAACAGCGCATGCTTGAAATCTACGACGAAGACGCGGCTGCGCGGCAATTGATCCTGGCGCAACACGGCCTGACCGAAGTGACCCAGGCCGACCGTCAGCACGACCTGGAGCTGGGCGATTTGATGCACAAATTGTTCGACCAGCATTTCGAGCTGCCGAGGCTGCCGGACGATGTCGATGTGTTTGCCCTGGCGATGGAACTGGGCGACCGGGTTTATGCACGCTCGGTGCAGCAGCACGGCCAGATCACCCCGCGCATGGCTGAGGAAGGGATGCGGGTGTTTGATGCCTACATCGGCCTCTATCTGCCGCCCTATCTACCTAAACGCTAATAGATCGCAGCCTTCGGCAGCTCCTACCTTGGAATGCGTCCCCCTGTAGGAGCTGCCGAAGGCTGCGATCTTTTGATCGTCAAAAAAAACCCCGCAGGGCTCACACCCTCGGGGTTGTTTTTTGCTCACCGACTTACAACTTGGCGATCGACACCTCGGTGGATTTCACGAAAGCAATCACCTCACTGCCCACCACCAGCTCCAGCTCTTTCACCGAGCGAGTGGTGATCACCGAAGTGACGATACCCGAAGCGGTCTGCACGTCGATTTCCGACAGCACGTCGCCGAGGACGATTTCCTTGATCGAGCCTTTGAACTGGTTGCGCACGTTGATGGCTTTGATAGTCATGGCATTGATTCCTGTCGTTGATAAAACTGAGTTATTGCGCCCAACGCAATTGCGCAGGCAGGGGTGAAACGGGTTCCGGCGTCGGCGGTTCGCCGGGCAGGGACAGAACACGGTTGAGCACTTCGGTTTCCAGCGCGGCGAGGCGATGCGAACCACGGATCCGAGGGCGCGGCAGTTCGACGTGCAGGTCGAGGCCGACTTCGCCGTCCTCGATCAGGATCACCCGATCGGCAATCGCCACCGCTTCACTGACATCGTGGGTCACCAGCAGCACGGTAAAACCGTGTTGCTGCCAGAGCCGTTCGATCAGTTGCTGCATCTCGATCCGGGTCAGTGCATCCAGCGCGCCGAGCGGTTCGTCGAGCAGCAGCAGTCGCGGTTGATGGATCAGCGCCCGGGCCAGCGCGACGCGCTGCTTCTGGCCACCGGACAATGCCGCCGGCCATTCATGAGCGCGATCCGCCAGGCCCGCCGCTTCCAATGCATCCAGCGCTTGCTGGCGCCAGTTACCCTTGAGGCCGAGGCCGACGTTGTCGATGATCCTTTTCCACGGCAGCAGCCGCGCTTCCTGGAACATCAGACGCGTATCGTCACGCGCCTGGCTGAGCGGCGCGGAGCCGGCGAGCAGGTCGCCGCCAGTCGGTTGATCGAGACCGGCCAGCAAGCGCAAGAACGTGCTCTTGCCACAACCGCTGCGCCCGACCACGGCGACGAACTGCCCCGCCGGAATATGCAAATCGATGTCCCGCAGCACCTGCCGCGCGCCGAAGGTTTTCTGCACGTTGCGCACCGCCAGCGGAATCCCGCGCAGCAGCCGTGGAGGTTGTTGAGCGGTCATGCCGCACCTCCCTTGGCGACCTGATAGGCCGGGTGCCAGCGCAACCACACACGTTCAAGCGCTCGGGCGGCGAGGTCGGCGAGTTTGCCCAGCACCGCGTAAAGCAGAATCGCCAGCACCACCACATCGGTCTGCAAAAACTCACGGGCATTCATCGCCAGATAGCCGATACCGGAGCTGGCCGAGATCGTTTCAGCGACGATCAGCGTCAACCACATGAAGCCCAACGCGAAACGCACACCGACCAGAATCGAAGGCAGCGCACCCGGCAGAATCACCTGCCGGAACAGACTGAAACCGCTCAAGCCATAACTGCGCGCCATCTCCACCAGCGCTGGATCGACGTTGCGGATGCCGTGGTAAGTGTTGAGGTAGATCGGGAACAACGTGCCCAGCGCCACGAGGAAAATCTTCGCCGACTCATCAATGCCGAACCACAGAATCACCAGCGGAATCAGCGCCAGATGCGGCACGTTGCGAATCATCTGCACCGAGCTGTCGAGCAGGCGTTCGCCCCACTTCGACAGGCCGGTGATGAAACCCAGCACCAGGCCAATGCTGCCGCCGATGGTGAAACCAAGTGCCGCGCGCCAGCCGCTGATCGCCAGGTGCGTCCAGATCTCGCCGCTGCGCACCAGACTGACGCCGGCTTCGATTACTGCCACCGGCGCCGGCAGGATCCGCGTCGACAACCAGCCCGCCGACACCGACAACTGCCACACCGCCAGCAGCAACACCGGCAGCGCCCAGGGCGCGAGGCTGTGGATTAATTTCTTCATGGCCGCGCCTCAGCTCTGCGACGCGGCTTTGGGCAGGATGTCGTTGGCAACCATCTCGCCGAACGGGCTGACATAACCGGCGCTTTTCGGCAGTTCCGGGCGCTCGACGTCCAGGTGCGGGAACAGCAGCTCGGCCACACGATACGACTCTTCGAGGTGTGGATAACCGGAGAAGATGAAGGTGTCGATGCCCAGATCAGCGTATTCCTTGACCCGCGCTGCCACGGTCGGGCCATCGCCGACCAGCGCCGTACCGGCACCGCCGCGCACCAGACCGACACCGGCCCAGAGGTTCGGGCTGACTTCGAGGTTGTCGCGGCTGCCGCCGTGCAGCGCGGCCATGCGTTGCTGGCCGACCGAATCGAAGCGCGCCAGCGAGGCCTGCGCACGTTGGATGGTGTCGTCGTCCAGATGCGAGATCAGCCGGTCCGCCGCTTGCCAGGCTTCGGCATTGGTTTCACGCACGATCACATGCAGACGAATGCCGAAGCGCACGGTGCGGCCAAGCCTGGCGGCTTTGGCGCGCACCTGTGCAATCTTCTCGGCCACCGCAGCCGGCGGCTCGCCCCAGGTCAAGACCATCTCCACTTGCTCGGCGGCCAGATCCTGTGCCGCTTCCGATGAGCCGCCGAAATACAGCGGCGGACGCGGTTGCTGGATCGGAGGGTAAAGCAGCTTGGCGCCTTTGACACTGATGTGCTCGCCGTCGTAATCGACGGTTTCGCCTTCCAGCACGCGACGCCAGATACGGGTGAATTCTACCGAGGCCTGATAGCGTTCTTCGTGGTTGAGGAACAGACCGTCGCCCGCCAATTCTTCCGGGTCGCCGCCGGTTACCAGATTGAACAGCGCACGCCCGCCGGACAAACGATCCAGCGTCGCAGCCTGCCGCGCCGCAACCGTCGGGGAAATGATCCCGGGGCGCAGGGCGACCAGAAACTTCAGACGCTGGGTCACCGCAATCAGCGAGGCCGCCACCAGCCACGAGTCTTCGCAGGAGCGCCCGGTAGGAATCAGCACACCGCCAAAACCGAGGCGATCCGCCGCTTGCGCAACCTGTTGCAGGTAACCGTGGTCGACCGCGCGGGCGCCTTCGGCGGTGCCAAGGTAATGGCCGTCGCCATGGGTAGGCAGGAACCAGAAAATGTTGAGGCTCATGGAGTGGTCTCCTTGTGGATTCGAATTACTGCGCTTGGGAGCTTTGGGCCACAGTGGCCGGCGGGGTCCAGATCACGTCCTTGATACTCAGCGGCTTGGGAATCAGCTTGAGCTGGAAGAACGTGTCGGCGATTTTCTGTTGTGCGGCGACCACGTCCGGGGTAAGGAACAGCGCGCCGTAGCCTTGGCGTTTCACCGAGGTCAGGGTGATGTCTGCCGGCAGACCGAGCAGTGGCGCGACCTGTTGGGTCACGTCCTCAGGATTGGCTTTCGACCATTCGCCGACCGCGCGCACTTCTTCGACGAGAGTCTTGATCACCTCGGGATTTTTCTGCGCGTAAGGTTTGGTAGCGAGATAGAACTGGTGGTTGTCGACGATGCCTTTGCCGTCACGCAGGGTGTGCGCTTGCAACTGTTGTTCGGCGGCGGCCTGATACGGATCCCAGATGACCCAGGCGTCGACGCTGCCACGCTCGAACGCGGCGCGGGCATCGGCCGGCGGCAGGAACACAGTCTGAATGTCGCTGTACTTGAGGCCGGCGTCTTCCAGTGCGCGCACAAGCAAGTAGTGAACGTTGGAGCCTTTGTTCAGCGCGACTTTCTTGCCCTTGAGATCGGCCACCGATTTGATCGGGGAGTCTTTCGACACGAGGATCGCTTCGCTGTTCGGCGCTGGCGGTTCATAGGCGACGTAGAGCAGGTCGGCGCCAGCGGCCTGGGCGAAAACCGGCGGAGTTTCGCCGGTCACGCCGAAGTCGATCGAGCCAACATTGAGGCCTTCGAGCAGTTGCGGGCCGCCGGGGAATTCCGTCCATTGCACATCGACGCCTTGCGCGGCCAGACGTTTTTCCAGCGTGCCTTTTGCCTTGAGCAGCACCAGCGTGCCGTACTTCTGATAACCGATCCGCAAGGTCTCGGCTTGAGCTTGAGTAATGGCGCCAATGGACACAGCCGCAGCAAACAGAGCGACCAGACCACGACGCAAAAATACAGGGCGCATGGCGCTCTCCTTTTTGCTGTTGGGTTGTGGCTGCACCTGCTTGCCCGTTGGCGGGCGAGTAAGGCCAGTACTTCAAATTGCGGTGAGACTCAAATGCTCCAGCGGGCACTCAACAAACGTTCGTTCAACAAGCCCGGTTCCAGCGGTTTCGGCCGGCGCGCCATGGCGCCGACAAACTGCTCCAGCGCTTCATGCAGACGCTGCTCCAGTGCTGGAGCCAGTTGCGCGGCGGCACTGCCTTCGCCGTAAGCGATCTGGCTGTCCTCGGCGAAAATACCCTGGAGCATTTCCTGGGCTTTGAGTGCCGACAGCACAGGCTTGAGCGCGTAATCGACCACCAGCATGTGGGCGATACTGCCGCCGGTGGCCATCGGCAAGACAATCTTGTGGCTCAGCGCACGTTCCGGCAGCAGATCCAGCAGGGTCTTCAGCGCTCCGGAAAACGAGGCCTTGTACACCGGCGTGGCGATCAGCAGGCCATCGGCGTTTTCGATCTGTTGCAGCAGGTCGAGGACCTTCGGGCTGTCGAAGCGGGCGTGGAGCAGATCCTCGGCCGGGAAATCCCGTACCTGATAACTCACCACTTCCACCCCTTGCTGCTGCAACCAGCGTTGCGAACGCTCCAGCAGCACCCCGGAACGGGAGCGCAGGCTGGGGCTGCCACCGAGTGAGACGACCAGCATTGCAGATTCCTTTAAGCGTTACAGGCGATTCGCAGGCTGCGATCTCGCTTCAATGGCAGTGACCTTACCAGTTGATTTATATATCCATAAATCATATTTATTCATTTGGTTATGCGTTTAAGAGATATACCTTTTAGCCGAATTCAGGCGAAAAAAAAGGCCGTCGAGACGGCCGAAATTCCCCTGCATCGTGGCTCTTAAAGCTGAATTGCGGGTTGCCTGCGCTGACGCCTTCGCGAGCAAGCCCGCTCCCACATTTGGAATGCGTTCTCCCTGTGGGAGCGGGCTTGCTCGCGAAAGCGCCGGTAGCTACGGCCAATATCTCACTGATTCATTTGTTCGGCTGCGGCGTCAGGCGCAGGTACGGTTTCACCGCGCGATAGCCTTTCGGGAAGCGCTGTTTGATCTCGTCCTCATCCTTGAGCGACGGCACGATCACCACCTCTTCACCGTCCTGCCAGTTGGCCGGCGTGGCGACTTTGTAGTTGTCGGTGAGTTGCAGCGAGTCGATCACCCGCAGGATCTCGTGAAAGTTGCGCCCGGTGCTCGCCGGGTAAGTGATGGTCAAGCGGATCTTCTTGTTCGGATCAATCACGAACAGTGAACGCACGGTCAGCGTGTCGTTGGCGTTCGGGTGGATCAGATCGT
Organism: Pseudomonas sp. TSRC2-2; assembly: GCF_049897785.1. NCBI lineage: Bacteria > Pseudomonadati > Pseudomonadota > Gammaproteobacteria > Pseudomonadales > Pseudomonadaceae > Pseudomonas > Pseudomonas sp. TSRC2-2. The sequence goes on along the minus strand of NZ_JAFCWZ010000003.1, from coordinate 193,172 downwards.
AGAGATCGGAGACCTTGCGATCGGCATCGGCCAGGATCGGGAAATTGACAATGGTGTTCTGGGTCTCGTTGATGTCCTCGATCCACTTGTGATGCGAGTCCACCGGGTCGACCGAGAGCGCGATGGCCTTGACACCACGCTGGCTGAATTCATCCTTGAGCTTGGCGGTGAAACCCAGCTCGGTGGTGCACACCGGAGTGAAATCCGCCGGATGGGAAAACAGCACACCCCAGCTATCGCCCAGCCATTCGTGGAAACGAATCTTGCCGGCGCTGGAGTCCTGTTCGAAATCGGGGGCGATGTCGCCGAGTCTGAGGCTCATGGTACTGCTCCTGATGAGGGATGGGAGACAACAACTGTAGCTCGTGATTGATCAGCGTGAAAAAGAATAAATAACTAGATATTTAGAACATTAAAGAATATTAAACATCTGTTCATTGGACACCGACCGGTATCGCGACGAACATCTCACGCAAGGTTCGAGAAGGCCTTGAGTTGCAGCAAAGAGGGAAATCGGGAAGGGCTTACGGGGGTGAGCCTGACTCGAAACGCAAAAGCCCCGTCCGGCGCGATGCCGGACGGGGCTTTTTTTTTGCTTCAGTAACTTGGTCGAGCTGTTACAGCAGCGGGATCGAGTAGCTGAGGATCAGGCGGTTTTCGTCCTGGTCGCGTTGACCGGCGATGTCGGTGCGCCACGAAGCGTTTTTCCACATGAAGCCGACGTTTTTCAACGGGCCTTCTGGAACAACGTACGCTACGGTCAGATCGCGTTCCCACTCGGAAGCGCCATTGGAAGTCTGGACGCGACGAGCGTAGGTATCAACGTTGTCACCGCGCAGGTAAACCATGCCGGCGGTCAGGCCTGGCACGCCAACTTTGGCGAAGTCATAGGAGTAGCGTGCTTGCCAGGTGCGCTCGCCGGCGCGGGCGAACTTCTGGATCTGCATGTCGGTGATCGTGTAGTTCGACGAACCGTCACCCTGGTTCAGCCAAGGGAAGTCGCTGCTGCCGTTGCTCACCTGATAGCCGCCACCAAAGGTGTGACCGGCAACGGTGTACAGGAACAAGCCGCTGTACAGGTTGTTGTCGACCTTGCCTTTGCCGTTACCCAGCGTACTGTTGCCGTACGCACCGTTGCTGAAGTAGTCCGAATCGTTGCCATTGCGGCCGTCATCGGAGCTATTGAAGTAACGGAAGTCGGACTTCAACACACCTGGGCCAATCGACCAGTTATGCACCAGACCCAGGAAGTGTTGCTTGTAGAAGTTTTCCAGATTGCCGTAGTAGTACTGGGCTGTCAGGTCTTTGGTGATTTTGTAGTCACCACCCGCGTAGATGAACTTGTTGCTGTTTGTGGTACGCGCAGTTGCGCCACCGATCGACAGCTGTTCATTGTTGCTGGAGTTACGACCTTTCACGTGCTCGATCTGGCCACCGACCAGCGTCAGGTCCTTGATCTCGCCGGAAGTGATCTGGCCACCCTGCCAGGTTTGCGGCAGCAGACGACCGTCGTTGGTGACGATGACCGGGTTCTTCGGCTGCAAGGTACCCAGCTTCAGTTCGGTCTGGGAAATCTTGGCTTTGGCCGTCAGACCCAGGCTGGAGAAGTTATCAACCGCCTGACCGTTGGATTCGCTTGGGAAAACAGTGCCGCCGTAGGCACTGCCAGGGGTGCCATCACCGTTAACGTTGCCGTTGGTGCCGCCGCCCGAATCCAGACGTACGCCCAACAGGCCGATGGCATCGATACCGAAGCCGACGGTGCCTTGGGTATAGCCCGAGATGAAGCGCAGGTCGAAGCCTTGGCCCCACTCTTCGTTGCGACTTGGTTCGGCAGTGCCGTTACGGTTGTCGGTGTTGATGTAGAAGTTACGCAGACCCAGAGTAGCCTTGCTGTCTTCGATGAAACCGGCGGCGCCTGCCTGCTGCGCCATAACCCCAACGGCCACAGCCAGGGCCAAGGTGGACTTGTTCATGTATCGCTCCTCTCGTTCTAATTCTTGTGTTCCTGGTTCGGGGTCGATTTGCCCTGAATCCTAAGATGCGCGATTAGCGCCAGACCGTGACTGCCAAGTCAATCGTAACCTTGTGTGTCTACGACCATCGTCTAATCGCAGGTGACTGGGTCCCTGCAGCGTAAAGATTTCCTGATAATCCCAAAAAGAATTTATTCATCCTTTTTCATACCATTCGGGTATATGGCCCATTAATGGCCATCCGCGCTGGGAAACAGCGTATCGGCGCCTAAGCTCATTCCTAAATGGTATTTGTTGACCTTTTTTTAGATCGATTAGCTTTGGCGTGCTCCCAACACGTCAAATCCCCTCGAAAAGGCGACGCATCATGGCGAAACGCGCACTATCAAGTCAATTTGTTACAGTTTGTGTATCGGCGCTGTTTTCTTTTTCCGCACAGGCCTCCGGGCTGACCGTGGGCTATCAAACCGGCATCGACCCGAGCAAAGTGCCGCAGGCCGATGGCGTCTACGAAAAAACCATTGGCGAGAAGATCGACTGGCGGCGCTTCAACAGCGGCCCGGAAGTCGTCACCGCCATTGCTTCCGGCGACGTACAGATCGGCAACCTCGGCTCGAGCCCATTGGCTGCAGCGGCCTCGCGCAATCTGCCGATCGTGGCGTTTATTGTTTCGGCGCAGATCAATGCCGCCGAAGCCTTGGTGGTGCGCAATGGCAGCGGCATCGACAAGCCGCAGGATCTGGTCGGCAAAACCATCGCCACGCCGTTCGTGTCGACCTCTCATTACAGTCTGCTCGGAGCGCTGAAGCACTGGGGCCTGACTACTTCGCAAGTCAAAGTGGTCAACTTGCAACCGGCGGAAATCGCCGCCGCGTGGAAGCGGGGCGACATTGACGGGGCGTTTGTCTGGTCGCCGGCGCTGGGCGAAATCCGCAAGACCGGCAAGACCCTGACCGACGCCGCCCAGGTCGGCCAGTGGGGCGCGCCGACCTTTGAGGTTTGGGTGGCGCGCAAGGACTTTGCCGAGAAGCATCCCGAGGTTGTGGCGAAATTTGCCAAGGTCACCCTGGACTCGTTCGCTGATTACGCGGCGCACAAAGACAGCTGGACGGCCGACTCGGTGCCAGTACAGAAAATCGCCAAATTGACCGGTGCCAACGCGGCGGATGTGCCGGAACTGCTGGCCGGCTCTACATTCCCGGATGCTCAGGCGCAGCAGACCACCGCGCTGCTGGACGGCGGCACCGCGAAGGCTATCGCCGAAACCGCGAAATTCTTGAAGGAACAGGGCAAGGTCGAGACGGTGCTGCCGGATTATTCGCCGTACGTCAGCGCGAAATTCGTTACTGAATAAAAACACACCCCCGTAGGAGCCGAAGGCTGCGATCTTTTGACCTTGCCTTTAAAAGATCAAAAGATCGAGCCTTCGGCTCCCTCACAGAGCCTGTCCAGCAACGCTGGCTACAAGGTCTTCTCGAAAATCTTCGAATTACGCTGGTAGTTGTACAACGACGCCCGCGCCGCTGGCAGGCGTTCAACGCTGCTCGGCTCGAACCCGCGCTCGCGGAACCAGTGCGCGGTCCGTGTGGTGAGGACGAACAAGGTCTTCAAACCCTGCGCCCGCGCCCGGGTTTCGATGCGCTCGAGCAATTCGTCGCCACGGCCGCCATGGCGATACTCCGGGTTCACCGCCAGACACGCCAGTTCGCCGGCATCGGAGTCGGCAATCTGATACAGCGCCGCACAGGCGATGATCATGCCTTCGCGCTCGACCACGCTGAACTGTTCGATCTCGCGCTCCAGCACTTCGCGCGAGCGGCGCACCAGAATGCCCTGCTCTTCCAGCGGACTGATCAGATCGAGCAACCCGCCGACGTCTTCGATCGCCGCCTCGCGCACCCGTTCGAATTGCTCCTGTGCGACCAGCGTACCGCCACCGTCACGGGTGAACAGCTCGGTCAACAGGGCGCCGTCTTCGGCGTAACTGACGATATGGCTACGCGCCACGCCGCCACGGCAGGCTTCGGCAGCCGCGTCGAGCAACTCCGCTTGATAATTGCTCATGCCCAGACGCTGCAAATGCGCCGGCACCTGTTGTGGGCGCAGTTCGCGCACCAGTTTGCCGTTCTCGTCGATCAGGCCAAGCTCGGCGCCGAACAACAGTAGCTTGTCCGCGCCCAGATCAATCGCGGCGCGGGTGGCGACGTCTTCGCAGGCAAGGTTGAAGATCTCGCCGGTTGGCGAGTAGCCCAGCGGCGACAGCAGCACGATCGAACGCTCATCGAGCAGGCGATTGATGCCCTTGCGATCGACCCGACGCACTTCGCCGGTGTGGTGATAGTCGACTCCTTCGAGGACGCCGATCGGCCGCGCGGTGACGAGGTTGCCGCTGGCCACGCGCAGACGTGAGCCCTGCATCGGTGACGAGGCCATGTCCATGGACAGCCGCGCTTCGATGGCTATGCGCAACTGGCCGACCGCATCGATCACACATTCGAGTGTCGCGGCATCGGTGATGCGCATGCCGTGATGGTAATGCGGGGTCAGGCCACGGGCGGCGAGGCGGGTTTCGATCTGCGGGCGCGAACCGTGCACCAGCACCAGACGTACGCCGAGGCTGTGCAGCAAGACCAGGTCGTGGACGATATTGCCGAAGTTCGGATGCTCGACGCCGTCGCCGGGAAGCATGACGACGAAGGTGCAGTCGCGGTGAGCATTGATGTAGGGAGACGCGTGGCGGAGCCAATTGACGTATTCGGGCATGAACCTGGGCCTGTAATAAAGAGCAGCCGAAAAAAGGGGCGAAAAAAAAAAACGCACAGCGGGCTGATGGTTATCGTCGGAACAGGCTTGGCGACACGCGCGATCTCCTCATGAATACGGGTTGGGGTGCAGGCAATTTACCGGGTTCGGTCAGATAAAACACAGATCTCCTGGTGGGAGCGGGCTTGCTCGCGAAGGCGTCCTGTCAGTCGCCAGCAAAGTGTCTGAAACACCGCTTTCGCGAGCAAGCCCGCTCCCACAGGGGATATCAGGGTTTGTCCGGGCTCAGGCAGTAATGTTCAATCAACTGCCGAATCAGATGCACGGTAGGCTGCAAACGTGACATTTCAAGGTACTCGCCCGGTTGATGCGCGCAGGCAATGTCGCCGGGGCCGAGCACGATGGTTTCGCAGCCGAGGCGCTGAAGATAAGGCGCTTCGGTGCCGAACGCTACTGCTTCGGCGCGATGGCCGGTGAGCTTTTCGGCGACGCGCACCAGTTCGGCGTCTTCGGCCTGCTCGAACGGCGGCACTTCCGGAAACAGCGGTTGGTAATCGATCTTCACTTTATGCCGCTCGGCGACCGGGTTGAGCTTGCGCAGGATTTCCGCACGAAGCACGTTGGGGTCCATGCCCGGCAGCGGCCGCAGGTCGAATTCCAGCGAACACTGGCCGCAGATACGATTGGGGTTGTCGCCGCCATGGATGCAGCCGAAGTTCATCGTCGGTTGCGGCACGCTGAATTGTGGATTGCTGAATTCGCGTTGCCACAACAGGCGCAGACCACGCAGTTCGCCGATGGCATCGTGCATCGCTTCAAGGGCGCTGTGGCCCAGGCGTGGATCTGAAGAGTGGCCGCTCTGCCCGAGGATATCGATGCGCTCCATCATGATGCCTTTGTGCATGCGGATCGGCTTGAGCCCGGTCGGCTCGCCGATCACCGCCGCGCGACCCAACGGTTGCCCGGCCTCGGCCAGCGCGCGGGCGCCGGACATCGAGCTCTCTTCGTCGCAGGTGGCGAGAATCAGCAGCGGCTGCCTGAACGGTTGCTCAAGCAGCGGTTGCACGGCTTCAATGATCAGCGCAAAAAAGCCCTTCATGTCGCAGCTGCCCAGCCCGACCCAGCGGCCATCGACTTCAGTGAGTTTCAGCGGGTCGGTCTGCCACAACGCGTCGTCGTACGGGACCGTGTCGCTGTGCCCGGCCAGCACCAGGCCGCCGGGGCCACTGCCGAAACTGGCGAGCAGATTGAATTTGCCGGGGCTGACCTGCTGGATGTCGCAGTTGAAACCCAGGTCACCCAGCCAACCCGCCAGCAGATCGATGACGGCGCGGTTGGATTGATCCAGGCTCGGTTGGGTACAGCTGACCGATGGCGCAGCAATCAGCGCGGCGAACTGGTCTTGCATGGATGGCAATGGCATCACTGACTCCAGGTCCCGGATTGAGGCCCACTATAGAACCATCCGGCGCGCGGAATAAACCGCCGCAGGGCGTAGGAAGTTTGACTCCTGTACACTGCACGGCCTTGGCAGCCACACATTCCCCCGGCTGCGCTCCCGATATCCTGGATTTTCCGGCCATGCAGAAAGAAACCGAAATCAAACTCCGCGTCAGCCGCGAAACCCTCGCCGCGCTGCGTGAGCACCCGCTGCTGAAGAAACGCAACAAAAGTGGCTGGGAACGCCGTGAGTTGATGAACCAGTATTTCGACACCCCCGAGCGCGACCTGGCCCGGGCCAAAGTCGCCCTGCGCCTGCGCAAGGACGGTGACGAAGTGATTCAGACCCTCAAGACCCGTGGCCAGAGCGTCGCCGGTCTGTCCGAGCGTAACGAGTACGACTGGAAACTGCCGAAAGCCAAGCTCGACGTGAAGAAGCTCGACGGCGAATGCTGGCCCGAGGCGCTGGCCGAGCTGGACAAGAAAACCCTCAAACCGATCTTCACCACCGATTTCGTCCGCGAGCGCGCCGAAATCGCCTGGGGCCGTGGCAAGACCAAAGTGGTCATCGAAGCCGCGCTGGACCTCGGTCACGTGGTGGTCGGCAAGCAGAAGGAAGAAATCTGCGAGCTGGAACTGGAACTGCGCGAAGGCGAACCTGCCGCGCTACTGGAGCTGGCTGCCGAACTGGCCGAAACCCTGGCTTTGATGCCGTGCGATATCAGCAAGGCTGAGCGCGGTTATCGCCTGCACGACGCCAACAGTTACTCGCTGAGCTTGCCGGCGCCGCAGCTGAGCACCGAAACCCGCCTCGACGACGCCTTCGCCGCACTGAGCTGGCATTTGCTCGGCAGCAGCCAGCGTCTGGCCGAGCAGTATCGCTTCAACGGCCACTGGCGCCTGCTGCAGGACTGGGTCGAGAGCCTCGCGGAAATGCGCGCGCTGCTCAGCAGCCTCGGCCAGGCCGCACCGCGTCAGTCGACCCACGATTTGCGCGTGGCCCTCGATGCCTTGCTGGAAGACTGGCGTCCGCTGGTCCAGGTCGGCATTGAAGACGAAGACGTGCGCAAAGCCGCGCCGGAACAATTCCTCGAAGAACTGGAAGACCCGCGCTGGGGCCAGTTCTCGCTGAACGCTTCGCGCTGGCTGTTGGCCCGCACCTGGACCGCCGACCGCAATACTCGCGGCAATCGTCAGGGTGATGCGCAATTGCACAGCTGGTTGCCGCGTCTGTTGGGCGAAGAAGCCACCGCTCTGCAGTTGCAGCGCTATCAGCAACAGCCGGAAGATCTCGCCGAGCAACTGCCGCGGATCGAGCGCATTCAGGTCTGGCTGCACCACGCGCGCAACGTGCTGGACATACCGGAAATGGATCGCCTGTACGGTGAACTGAACAAACTGGCGCAACTGGCCAACGAGCCGACCATCACCGACGAACTGCTCGATGCGCGCAAGCATCAGGCGATTGCGGTGTACCAGAACCGCGCCTGGAAAATGCTCCTGCGCATGTAACACCGCTAAAAGATCGCAGCCTTGATCGTTCCCACGCTCTGCGTGGGTACGCCTCAATGGACGCTCTGCGTCCGCTTTGGGACGCAGAGCGTCCCGGGCTGCATTCCCACGCGGAGCGTGGGAACGATCATCCCCTGTGGGAGCGAGCCTGCTCGCGAAGAGGCCAGCTGCCTTACCTCAAACCGGCAGGCTGGTAGTGGATTTGATCTCCGACAGCGCCACGATCGAATTCACTTCCTGTATCCCCGGCACCAGCGACAGCTTCTCGAAAAAGAACCGCTCGTACGCCTCGATATCCGCCGCAACAATGCGCAGCATGAAATCCACCGCCCCCATCAGCACATAACACTCCAGCACTTCCGGAAAGCCGCGAATCGCCTCGGTGAACTCGGTGAAGTTCGAGCGGCCGTGAGCGTTGAGTTTGATCTCGGCAAAGATCTGCGTATTCAGGCCGATCTTCTTGCGATCCAGCAAGGTCACCTGACCACGGATGATGCCCTCCTCCTTCATCCGCTGAATCCGCCGCCAGCACGGTGACTGCGACAGGCCCACCTGCTCGGCGATCTGCGCGCTCGACAGCGAAGCGTCTTCCTGCAGCAAGGCGAGAATCCTGCGGTCATAGGCGTCCAGCTCGCTGTGCATAAAAAATCCTCATATATCAGTTTCAACGAATCACTTTTGTCGATAAGCGCACTAACGCGCCGATCATAGCCAAGAAATACCCCGCACCGAATGTAAAAATTTCTCCACTGATCTGGAGATTCGTCATGCCGCACCTTGAAGCCGTGAACAGCCCCGCCACCCGCGCCGATGTCTGGAACGTCAACAACGCCCACTGCCTGGCGCAGTACCGAATTCTTGCCGAGGCCGAGCCGGATCTGCTGGTGCGGGTACTGAATCTGTTCGCCTTGCAGTTTCTGACCCCGGAGCAGGTCAAGGTCCAGCGCCAGGACGATCTGCTGTCGATCGATCTGCTCATGGGCGGCCTGAGCTGGCATCGCGCGCAAGTGATCGGGGAAAAACTGCGTAACCTGATCAGCGTCTGCTCGGTGGATCTGCACAACGCCGACGCGGCGTGGCAAGCGCCCGCCCAGGCTGCCGGCTGACAAATCCGGCAACGGCTTCGTCGGGTAGTGGCCCAACGGTCAGCGGGGCCACGACTATCCTTTTGCGCATGTCGCTCAAAAAGGAACGCCGCATGTCCGTTCAATTTGCCACTCAGGACCGCTGGCTGGACCTTAACGATGTCTTGCGTGAACTGGTCGCCCAAGGCTTCATCTGCCAGGACGCGGCGGAACAGGCGCTCAATGCCCGCCGTCGCCATGCTGCTCACGGGCAGATGCATCCGCTGGAATTCATCGCCAGCCAGCAACTCGACGACCTCAGCCGTCCGGGCAAACATCTGGATCTTGAAAGCCTGACCCTGTGGCTGGCGCAGCAGGCCGGCCAGCCGTACTTGCGCATCGATCCGCTGAAAATCAACGTCGCGGCGATCACGCCGCTGATGTCCTACGCCTTCGCCCAGCGCCACAAAATTCTCGCCGTCGCGGTGGACCGCGATGCCGTGACCGTGGCCAGCGCTCAGCCCTACGTCAGCGGATGGGAAGCCGATCTGACCCACGTATTGAAGCTGCCGATCAAACGGGTCGTGGCCAATCCCGTGGACATCCAACGGTTCAGTGTCGAATTTTTCCGGCTGGCCAAATCCGTCAGCGGCGCCAGCAATGCCGACGCGCAGAGCGGCAACCTCGGCAACTTCGAACAACTGCTCAACCTCGGTGCCAGCGATCAGGAGCCGGACGCCAATGACGCTCATATCGTCAACATCGTCGACTGGCTGTTCCAGTACGCCTTCCAGCAACGCGCCAGTGATATCCACATCGAACCGCGCCGCGAGCACGGCACCGTGCGTTTTCGCATCGACGGCGTGCTGCACAACGTCTACCAATTTCCGCCGCAGGTGACCATGGCGATCGTCAGCCGCCTGAAAAGCCTCGGCCGCATGAACGTCGCGGAAAAGCGCAAACCCCAGGACGGCCGGGTCAAGACCAAGACGCCGGACGGTGGCGAAGTGGAGTTGCGTCTGTCGACTTTGCCGACAGCGTTCGGCGAAAAAATGGTCATGCGGATTTTCGACCCCGAAGTGCTGCTGAAGAATTTCGACCAGTTGGGTTTCAGCGCCGACGACCTGCGCCGCTGGCAGGACATGACCCGTCAGCCCAACGGCATCATTCTGGTCACCGGGCCGACCGGTTCGGGCAAGACCACGACCCTGTACACCACCCTGAAAAAACTGGCGACGCCGGAGGTCAACCTCTGCACCATCGAAGACCCGATCGAAATGGTCGAGCCGGCCTTCAACCAGATGCAGGTGCAGCACAACATCGAACTGACCTTCGCCGCCGGAGTGCGCGCGCTGATGCGCCAGGACCCGGACATCATCATGATCGGCGAGATCCGTGATCTGGAAACCGCCGAAATGGCGATTCAGGCCGCGCTCACCGGGCACTTGGTCTTGTCGACCCTGCATACCAACGACGCGCCAAGCGCGATCAGCCGTTTGCTCGAACTCGGCGTGCCGCATTACCTGATCAAGGCGACCGTGCTCGGGGTCATGGCCCAGCGTCTGGTGCGTACTTTGTGCCCACACTGCAAGGCGCCGCTGACGCTCGAAGATGAAGACTGGCAAACCCTGACCCGGCCCTGGCAAGCGCCGCTGCCGAGCAATGCGCAACGGGCGATCGGCTGCCTGGAATGTCGCGACACCGGCTATCGCGGCCGCGCCGGGGTCTACGAAATCATGCAACTGAGCGACAGCCTGAAGGCGCTGATCACTACGGACACCGACCTCACCGCGATCAGGCGCCAGGCCTTCAAGGAGGGCATGCGCAGCCTGCGCCTGTCCGGTGCGCAGAAAGTCGCGGCGGGGCTGACCACGGTGGAGGAAGTGCTGCGGGTGACACCGCAAAGTGAGTTGAAATAAGTCGGCACGGAACTGGATCGGGGATCGGCTATCCAACGCCGTAGTCAATCCCAGGAGTCACCTCATCATGCGTCTCAAACTTGCTGTCGCCACCTTGGCCCTGCTGTCGCTTCCCGTTGGTTCGGCCATGGCGGACAGCTTTTGGCGTAACGTCATCTCCTCCGGTGCCACGACCGGTTCGACCTACCTGACTTTCAAGGATCACAAGCTGATCGTCGCCGCTCAGGACGACGCCGGCAGCTTCGTCGCCAGTGACGGCGGCATCCGTGGCCCGTACCTGGAAGCAGCCATGCAGAAAGTCCGCGCCGACAATCCGGGCCTGCAGGCTTCGGACATGGAACTGGCGAACGCGATTCTGGCGAAGAACGCGGTGGCGTCCGAATAAGCCTTTCGCGTATGAAAATGCCGCTCGATCGAGCGGCATTTTTTTTGCGCCAGAATCAAAAGATCGCAGCCTTCGGCAGCTCCTACCTTTGGAATGCATTCCTACCGTAGGAGCTGCCGAAGGCTGCGATCTTTGATCTTCAGCGGTAATCATCGACCGGCACACACGCGCAAAACAGATTGCGATCGCCGTAAACGTTATCCACCCGATTCACCGCCGGCCAATACTTGTGCGCCCGGGTGTGCGCATCCGGGGTTATGGCCTGTTCGATGCTGTAAGGGCGCTCCCAGATTCCAGTGACATCGGCCAAGGTATGCGGCGCGTGTTTGAGCGGGTTGTCTTCGGCCGGCCAGTTGCCCTTGTGCACTTCATTGATCTCGGCGCGAATGCTCAGCATCGCCGCGATGAAGCGGTCGAGCTCTGCCTTGGATTCGCTCTCGGTCGGCTCGACCATCAAGGTGCCCGGCACGGGGAAGGACATGGTTGGCGCGTGGAAACCGTAATCCATCAGACGCTTGGCAACATCTTCTTCGCTGATGCCGGTCTGCGCTTTCAGTGGGCGCAGATCAAGGATGCACTCATGCGCCACGCGACCATTGCGCCCGGTGTACAACACCGGGAACGCGCCGGATAAATGCTGCGCCAGATAATTCGCCGCCAGAATCGCCACTTCACTGGCATCGGCCAGTTGCGGGCCCATCATGGCGATGTACATCCAGCTGATCGGCAAAATGCTCGCACTGCCCCACGGTGCTGCGCTGACCGCGCCGTTCTGCGCCAGCGGCCCGTCAATCGGCACCACCGGGTGGTTGGCGACGAACGGCGCCAGGTGCGCGCGAACCCCGATCGGGCCCATGCCCGGCCCGCCGCCGCCATGGGGAATGCAGAATGTCTTGTGCAGATTCATGTGCGACACGTCGGCGCCGATATCGGCCGGCCTGGCCAAGCCAACCTGGGCATTGAGGTTGGCGCCATCCATGTACACCTGACCGCCATGCTGGTGAACCACTGCGCAAATGTCGCTGATGCCTTCCTCGTAAACCCCGTGGGTCGACGGATAGGTCGCCATCAGGCACGACAACTTGTTCCCGGCCTCGGCGGCCTTCAGCTGCAAATCAGCCAGATCGACATTGCCGGCTTCATCGCATTCAACAATGACCACGCGCATCCCGGCCATCTGCGCCGAGGCCGGATTGGTGCCGTGAGCCGACGACGGAATCAGACAGATATCCCGCGCCCCCTCGCGCCGGCTCTCGTGATATTTGCGGATCGCCAGCAGCCCGGCGTATTCACCTTGAGCGCCAGAGTTGGGCTGCATGCAGATCGCATCGAAACCGGTAATCGCACAGAGCCAACGCTCAAGCTCCTCGATCATCAGCGTGTAACCGACGGCCTGCTCTCTCGGTACGAACGGATGCAGATTGGCGAACTGCGGCCAGGTGATCGGGATCATTTCGCTGGTGGCGTTGAGTTTCATCGTGCAGGAACCGAGCGGGATCATCGACTGGTTGAGCGCCAGATCCTTGTTTTCCAGTTGCTTGAGATAGCGCAGCATCTCGGTTTCGCTGTGGTGCGCATTGAAGACTGGATGGCGCAGGTACGGCGTGCTGCGCTGCAGTTCGTCGGGAATTGCCGATCCAACTTCGGGTATATCCAGCGCGTCGACGCTCAAGCCGTGATCGGCGCCGAGCAGCACATCGAACAGTTTCGCCACGGTGTGTTCGTCGCAGGTCTCGTCCAGGCTCAGACCGACGCGGCCTCGACCAAGAATGCGCAGGTTGATCTGCGCTGCCAGAGCGCTTTCGATGATTGCGGTTTGTGCGCCGCCGACGTCCAGCGTCAGCGTGTCGAAGAACTGCCTGTTGAGCCGTTTGATGCCGTTGCGCTCAAGGCCCGCTGCGAGGATGCATGTCAGGCGATGCACGCGCTGGGCGATACGCTTCAAACCCTCGGGGCCGTGATACACCGCATAGCAACTGGCGATATTGGCCAGCAGAACCTGCGCCGTGCAGATGTTCGAATTGGCCTTCTCGCGGCGGATATGTTGCTCACGGGTTTGCAGGGCCATGCGCAGCGCCACGTTGCCGCGAGCATCTTTCGACACACCGATGATCCGCCCCGGAATCGCCCTCTTGTACGCTTCACGACTGGCGAAAAACGCCGCGTGCGGGCCGCCATAACCCATCGGCACACCGAAACGCTGGGACGAACCGAACACCACATCGGCGCCCAGCTCACCCGGCGGCGTCAACAAAAGCAAGCTGAGCAGGTCGGTGGCGACGCAGGCCAGTGCCTGTTGCGCGTGCAGATGATCGATCAGGGGTTTGAGATTGCGGATCTCGCCGTGGGTGTCGGGGTATTGCAGCAGCGCGCCGAATACCTCGTGCTGCGCCAGGTTATCCACCGCGTCGACGATCAGCTCGAAGCCGAAACCTTCGGCGCGGGTCTGCACCACGGAGAGGGTTTGCGGATGGCAGTTTTCATCCACAAAGAACAGATTGCTTTTCGACTTCGCCACGCGCTTGGCCAGGGCCATGGCTTCGGCCGCTGCGGTGGCCTCATCGAGCAACGAGGCGTTGGCCAGTTCCAGACCGGTGAGGTCGATGGTCAGTTGCTGAAAATTCAGCAGCGCTTCGAGCCGCCCTTGGGCGATTTCTGGTTGGTATGGAGTGTACGCGGTGTACCAGCCGGGGTTTTCCAGCACGTTGCGCAAGATGACGGTTGGCGTGACGGTGCCGTGGTAGCCCATGCCGATCAGGCTGGTGAACAGTTGGTTCTGCTCGGCATACCCGCGCAGTTTCATCAACGCAGCTTGTTCGTCGAGGGCCGGCGGCAGATCCAGCGCCCTTGAAGCGGATGCCCGGCGGCACGGTCTGCTCGATCAGCTCGGCGCGACTGCCAAGACCGAGGCTGTCGAGCATCGCCTGCTGCTCGGCAGCATCCGGGCCAAGGTGACGGCGCAGAAAGGCTTCGCTATCGCGTAACTGGCTCAGGGACGACAACTGGGACATGACGGGCTCTCCTGGCTGACGGTTGGCGTCAATCGACACGGTCAAACCAGCATAGCAGTGCCCTCGAAGATCAAAAGATCGCAGCCTTCGGCAGCTCCTACCTTTGGAATACATTCCCCTGTAGGAGCTGCCGAAGGCTGCGATCTTTTGATTCTGAAAAAAAACCCCGACGAATCAGGGCTTTGGGTCGCGCCGGCAAGTTACTCGCCGATCGCAGCCTTGTACGCACCAGCATCCAGCAGCTTGTCCAGCTCGGCCTTGTCGCTTGGCTTGAGCTTGAAGATCCATGCGCCGTACGGGTCGGAGTTCAGCAACTCGGGCGAACCGCTCAGCTCTTCGTTGATCGCGATGACTTCACCGCTGACCGGGGCATAGATGTCGGAGGCGGCTTTCACCGACTCGACCACACCGGATTGATCACCGGCGGCGAACACCTTGCCGACTTCGGTCAGTTCGACGAATACCACGTCGCCCAGCGCTTCCTGCGCGTGATCGCTGATGCCCACGGTGACAGTGCCGTCAGCTTCCAGACGCGCCCATTCATGACTTTCAGCAAAACGCAGTTCGGCAGGGATATCGCTCATCTTCGGTGTCCTCGAGAAATTGTCAGCGGTCATGCCCGCCAGAAAAGGTTAGATCAAGGTTTTGCCATGGCGCACGAAGGTCGGTTTGACCACTCGCACCGGGTACCACTTGCCACGGATTTCCACTTCGGCGCGGTCGGCGGTTGCCATCGGTACACGCGCCAGGGCAATCGATTTGCTCAGCGTAGGAGAGAAACTACCACTGGTGATCTCCCCTTCGCCAACATCGGCGATGCGAACCACCTGGTGAGCGCGCAAAACCCCGCGCTCTTCCAGCACCAGACCGACCAGTTTGTGCGCCACGCCGGCGGCTTTTTCCGCCTCCAGCGCCGCGCGGCCGATGAACTGGCGCGAGGCCGGTTCCCAGGCGATGCTCCAGGCCATGTTCGAAGCCAGCGGCGAAACGTCCTGATGAATGTCCTGACCGTAAAGGTTCATCCCGGCCTCGACCCGCAAGGTGTCGCGAGCGCCGAGGCCGATCGGCGAAATGCCGGCGCCCACCAGATCGTTGAAAAAACCCGGGGCCTGATTCGCTGGCAGGCAGATTTCCAGGCCATCTTCGCCGGTGTAGCCGGTACGCGCGATGAACCAGTCGCCGTCGACGGCGCCTTCGAAAGGTTTGAGTTGCTGGATCAGCGTGGCGCGAGACTGGGTCACCAGTTCGGCAATCTTGTGCCGGGCTTGCGGCCCCTGTATGGCGAGCATCGCCAGCTCGGAGCGCTCGTGCAGTTGCACTTCGCAAGCGCCGAGCTGCGCGTTCATCCACGCCAGATCCTGATCGCGGGTGGAGGCGTTGAACACTAGCCGGTACGCGTCGTCGAGGCGATAGACGATCATGTCGTCGACGATGCCGCCACGCTCGTTGAGCATGGTGCTGTACAAAGCCCGGCCGGGGCTGTGCAGACGTTCGACGTCGTTGGCCAGCAAATGCTGGAGCCAGGTCTTGGCCTGGGCGCCGGTGACATCGATCACGGTCATATGGGAAACATCGAACACCCCGCAATCGCGACGCACTTCGTGGTGCTCCTCGACCTGCGAGCCGTAATGCAGTGGCATGTCCCAACCGCCAAAATCGACCATCTTCGCGCCGAGCGCGAGGTGCAGGTCATACAGAGGCGTACGCTGTCCCATGGGTTTCTCCTTCCGGGCGTGGCGAGGGTGCGGACCGCCGCTATACGGCTGGAAACCTTGATAAATAAGGCTTTCAGCCGCTTCCAGCGCACGGGTCTGTCAGACGAACCGCACCGAATGCCGCGCATTGTAGCCGCATGATGTAGGACTGACGACTACGGGGGCGTTCTCAATTGGTTTCCCCACCGCGTTGTCGCCTAAAAGCGAGCCAGGCAAGGCGCAGGCCGCTGGGAATGGTATTCCCTTTTCAAGGCCTGCAACGCAGGCTGGCTCGCTTTTAGGCACAACCCGGCGCGGTGGGGAAACCAATCGAGAACGCCCCCTAGTTTCGGTGCGCCGAACGTCGAATCAATCCGATCACCGGCAACAGGCCAACCAGCACCAGGGTCAATGCCGGCAAGGATGCCCGCGCCCATTCACCTTCGCTGGTCATTTCGAAGATGCGCACCGCCAGCGTGTCCCAGCCAAACGGGCGCATCAGCAGGGTCGCGGGCATTTCCTTGAGCACATCGACGAACACCAGCAGCGCCGCGCTCAACGTGCCGGGCAGCAACAACGGCAGATACACTTTGAAAAACAGTCGCGGCCCACTGACACCCAGGCTACGCGCCGCTTCAGGCAAAGATGGCCGTATACGCGCCAGGCTGCTTTCCAGCGGCCCGTAAGCGACAGCAATGAATCGCACCAGATAGGCCATCAGCAACGCCGCGAGACTGCCAAGCAGCAACGGTTTGCCGGCACCGCCGAGCCATGACGAAAGCGGAATCACCAGCTCGCGATCCAGATAACTGAAAGCAAGCATGATCGACACCGCCAGCACCGAACCGGGCAAGGCGTAGCCGAGATTGGCCAGACCGACGCCGGAGCTGATCGTCTGGGTCGGCGCCAGACGCCGGGCAAAGGCCAGCAACAACGCAACGCTGACGGTGATCAGTGCCGCCATCGCTCCCAGATACAGCGTGTGCAGGATGAGCCCGGCGTAGCGCTCATCCAGATCGAAACGCCCGCGCTGCCAGAACCACACCATCAGTTGCAGCAGCGGAATGACGAAGGCGCAGGCGAACACCAATCCACACCAGGCCGTCGCCGCGAATGCCTTGATTCCGCGCAGGTGATACAGCGCTTTCACCCTTGGCCGCTCATTGCTGGACCGATTCGCCCCGCGTGCGCGGCGTTCGCCGTACAGCACCAGCATCACCACCAACAGCAACAGACTGGCCAGTTGCGCCGCGCTGGGCAGGCTGAAGAAGCCGTACCAGGTTTTGTAGATCGCCGTGGTGAAGGTATCGAAGTTGAACACCGACACCGCGCCAAAATCGGCCAGGGTTTCCATCAGCGCCAGCGCCACACCCGCGCCAATCGCCGGGCGCGCCATCGGCAACGCAACCCGCCAGAACGCCTGCCACGGCGACTGCCCGAGCACCCGCGCCGCTTCCATCAAACCTTTGCCCTGAGCCAGAAACGCGGTGCGCGCCAGCAGATAAACGTAGGGATAAAAGACCAGCACCAGCACCACGATCACCCCGCCGGTGGAACGCACTCTCGGCAGGCGCAGGCCGCTGCCGAACCATTCGCGCAGCAGGGTTTGCACGGGGCCGGCGAAATCGAGCAGGCCGACGAAGACGAACGCCAATACATACGCCGGAATGGCGAAAGGCAGCATCAGCGCCCAGTCGAGCCAGCGCCGACCGGGGAATTCACAGAGGCTGGTCAGCCAGGCAAGGCTGACGCCCAGCAGGGTCACGCCGACACCGACGCCAAGGATCAACGTCAAGGTATTGCCGAGCAGGCGCGGCATCTGGGTTTGCCACAGGTGCGACCAGATCTGCTGATCGATGGTCTGCCACGACAACAGCAGCACACTCAGCGGCAACAGCACCAGCGCGGCGATGGCGAAGACGATGGGGTACCAGCGGCGCTGGGCGGGGTAGGCCACTTTTGAATCTCGCGGATAGGTCGTGAAGTGTGGGGAGAAAAGCAAAAAGATCGCAGCCTTCGGCAGCTCCTACATGTGAAACGTGTTCCCCCTGTAGGAGCTGCCGAAGGCTGCGATCTTTTGCTCTTTACAACAGCAGAATCAGTTCCACCCAGCCCGATCCATCATCCGGATCGCTTCGGCCTGGCGTTTGCCCGCCACCTCAACCGGCAAGGTATCGGCAACAAACTTGCCCCACGCCGCCACTTCTTCCGATGGCGCCACTGCCGGGTTGGCCGGGAATTCCTGGTTCACGTCGGCGAAAATTTTCTGCGCCTCTGGCGTGGTCATCCATTCAACCAATGCCTTGGCCGCTTCCGGGTGCGGTGCGTGCTTGGTCAGGCCGATGCCCGACAGATTCACATGCACGCCGCGATCGGCCTGATTCGGCCAGAACAGTTTCACCGGCAGTTCAGGCTTCTGCTTGTGCAGGCGGCCGTAATAGTAGGTGTTGACGATGCCGACATCACACTGCCCGGCACTGATCGCTTCCAGCACCGCAACGTCATCGGAGAACACGTCGGTGGACAGATTGTTGACCCAGCCCTTGAGAATTTTCTCGGTCTTCTCGGCGCCGTGGACTTCGATCATGGTCGCGGTCAGCGACTGGTTGTAGACCTTCTTCGCCGTGCGCAGGCACAGGCGGCCTTCCCAATTCTTGTCGGCCAACGCTTCGTAGGTGGTCAGCTCGCCCGGTTTCACCCGTTCGGTGGAGTACGCGATGGTCCGCGCGCGCAGGCTCAGGCCGGTCCAGGCGTGGGTGGACGAGCGATATTGCTGGGGAATGTTGGTGTCGATGGTTTTCGAGGTGAATGGCTGGAGGATGCCCATTTGCTCGGCCTGCCACAGGTTGCCGGCATCCACCGTGAGCAGCAGGTCGGCGGTAGCGTTCTCGCCTTCGGCCTTGATGCGCTGCATCAATGGCGCTTCCTTGTCGGTGATGAACTTGATCCTCACCCCGGTCTTGGCGGTGTAGGCATCGAACACCGGTTTGATCAGCTCGTCGATGCGCGACGAGTAAACCACCACCTCATCGGCAGCCTGGGCAGCAGTGCTGCCGATCAGGGTCAAGGCCAGTGCGGTCAGAAGACGCTTGGGTGCCAACATGGGAGTGGTCTCTCGGTCGGGAAATGTGGGCCAAATGATAAGGACTCACATTTACCACCACAATCGAACACTGGGGGAAGGCGTTACCAGATGTTGCACAGGCTGAATGTTGCGGTGACTGGACTGACGCCTTCGCGAGCAAGCCCGCTCCCATAATGGAATGCATTTCAATTGTGGGGCTTGCTCGCGAAGAGGCCCTAAGCCTCGATAGACAACTAAGGCTTTGCCAGGGCTGGGAGGTCACCCGTCAGCCCCAACGCCTCGCGCACAAACAACGCCTTCGCCTCCGGCATCCGCTCTACCACCTTCAACCCGGTATTACGCAACCAGCGCAGCGGCAGCGGATCAGCCTGGAACAACCGCTCAAAGCCCTCCATCGCGGCCATCAGCGCCAGATTGTGCGGCATGCGCCGACGCTCATAACGGCTCAGGACCTTGACGTCTGCCAGTCGCTCGCCACGCTCATGCGCCTGCAGCAACACTTGCGCCAGCACCGCCGCATCGAGGAAACCAAGGTTCACACCCTGCCCCGCCAACGGGTGAATGGTGTGCGCCGCATCACCGATCAACGCCAGGCCTTGCGCGACATAGCGTTTGGCGTGGCGCTGACGCAGCGGTACGCACAGGCGCGGATCGGCACTGATCACCTCACCCAGGCGCCCTTCGAAGGCCCGCTCCAGCTCAGCGCAAAACGCAACGTCGTCTAGCGCCATCAAGCGTTCGGCTTCACTCGGCGTGGTCGACCAGACGATCGAGCACCAGTCCTGCTGACCATCACGCTCCAGCGGCAGAAACGCCAACGGCCCGTGATCGGTAAAACGCTGCCACGCGGTTTTGCGGTGCGCCTGAGTGCAGCGCACGCTGGTGACGATCGCATGGTGCAAATAATCCCACTCGCGAGTCGCCACGCCAGTGAGACGGCGCACAGCGGAATTGGCGCCATCGGCCGCGATCACCAGCGGCGCGCGCAAGGAGCGGCCATCGGCCAGCGTCAACAGCCAGTCATCGCCGGAGCGACGCATCTGCTCCAGCCGCGCATTGGCGAGAAGGCCCAGATCGCAATCGTGCAAACGCTCGAGCAAAGCATCCTGCACCACGCGGTTTTCGACAATGTGACCGAGCACATCGGCATGCACGCTGCTCGCCGAGAAATGAATCTGCCCGGTGCCGCTGCCGTCCCAGACGTGCATGTCGGTGTACGGGCTGCTGCGCCGTTGGACGATGCCATCCCAGACGCCGAGGCGCTCGAGGATGCGCTGGCTCGCCGCCGACAATGCACTGACGCGCGGTTCGAACGCCGCTTCGGCATCGAACGGTTTCACGCTCAGGGCGCTGCCGTCGAGCAGCAATACTTCCAGGCCGCTGTCCTGTAGCGCCAGCGCCAGGGCGCTGCCGACCATTCCGGCTCCGACAATCAGCAGATCTGCACGCATTTCCATGCTTTAGGCCTGTCTCGCTTGCGGCTTGCGCCGCACGTAAAGGTTTTTACCGAGCGCACCCGTTGGCGGCGCGATCCTGAAATTGAAAGTGCCGCTCCGCCACTCAAGCATCCGGGCGTGTTCCCAGGCCCATTGCCTGCCGGGCGAACCAGCGTTTGGCCGGCGGCAGCAGGTCGAGGCCGAGCAGGCCGAGGTTGCGCCCCAGCGACACCAGCGGCTGGGTGCTGCCGAACAGGCGTGTGACCTGATCGGAAAAACCCACGGTGAGGTCCTGATCGAGGCGCTGCCGTTCGCGATAGGCCTGCAACGTGGCAAAGTCGCCCAGCGCTTTTTCGCTGCCCAGCAGCGCGGCCGCCAAGGCGTCGGCGTCACGCAGCGACAGGTTGAAACCCTGGCCGGCGATCGGGTGCAGGCTGTGCGCGGCGTTGCCGAGCACGGCCAGATGCGAACGCACCTGCTCTTCGGCTTCAACCAGCGAAAGCGGATACAGGTGCCGCGCGCCGACCTGTTTCAGCGTGCCGAGGCGGTAACCGAACACACCCTGCAATTCGCTGAGAAATTCCCGCTCACTCAACTCGGCCAGACGCCGCGCGTCCATGCCCAGACGCGTCCAGACCAGTGCGCAACGGTTGTCCGGCAACGGTAGCAAGGCCATCGGCCCTTCGTCGGTGAAGCGCTCGAACGCCATGCCGTTGTGCGCTTCGCTCGGGGTGATGTTGGCGATCAGCGCGCTCTGGTTGTATGGACGCGTGCGCACGTTGATGCCCAACTGCTCGCGCAGCCCGGAGCGCCCGCCATCGGCGAGCACGGCGAGGTCGCATTCAAGGGTGGTTTCATCGTTGAGAGTCAGGCGATAGCCATCGGCCAACGGCTCCATGCGCGTGACTTCCGCCGGGCAGCGCCAAGTGATGACGTCTTTGTCCAGGTGTTGCCACAGGCACTGGCCGAGCCAGGCGTTTTCCACCACGTAACCGAGCGCGGGCACGCCTTCTTCCATCGCCGACAAGCGCGCGGTGGAAAAGCGGCCACGGTCGGAAACGTGAATCTGTTTGATCGGCTCGGCACGGCGGGAAATTTCCTGCCAGACGCCCAGACGCTGATAAACCTGCCGCGAGCCGAACGACAGCGCCGAGGAGCGTGCGTCGTAGCTCGGCTGCCAGCTATCGCCGGGGGCGAAAGGTTCGATCAGGACGATTTTCCAGCCACGGGCCTTAGCCCCGGCCTGCAAGGCCAACGCCAGACTGGCGCCGACCAGACCGCCACCGATGATTGCCAGATTGACTCGACTCATGCTGCGTGTGTCCTTGCTTGTGCCATCAGCGCTTCGATCTCGGCGACGGTTTTTGGCACGCCGCTGGTGAGAATTTCACAACCGGATCGGGTCACGACCACGTCATCCTCGATGCGCACGCCAATGCCACGCCATTTCTTCGCCACGTTCTGATTGTCCGCCGCGATGTAGATGCCCGGCTCCACGGTCAGCGCCATGCCGACTTCCAGCACGCGCCATTCGCCGCCGACCTTGTACTCGCCAACATCATGCACATCCATGCCCAGCCAGTGGCCGGCGCGGTGCATGTAAAAAGCCTTGTAGGCTTCGCTGGCGATCAGTTCGTCAACGTTGCCCTGCAGCAAACCGAGCTTGACCAGACCCGTGGTGATCACCCGCACCGTGGCTTCGTGCGCCTGATTCCAGTGCCTGTTCGGCGCGATCTCGGCGAATGCCGCTTCCTGCGAAGCCAGCACCAACTCGTAGATCGCCTTCTGCTCCGGCGAAAACCTGCCGTTGACCGGCCAGGTGCGGGTGATGTCGCTGGCGTAGCAGTCGATCTCGCAACCGGCGTCGATCAACACCAGATCGCCGTCCTTGAGCAACGCGTCATTCTGCTGGTAATGCAGGATGCAACTGTTGCGCCCGGCGGCGACGATCGAACCGTAGGCCGGCATCTTCGCCCCGCCCTTGCGGAATTCATAATCCAGTTCGGCTTCGAGGCTGTATTCATACAGCCCCGGACGACTGGCCTGCATCGCGCGGATATGCGCTTGCGCCGAGATCCGCGCGGCTTCGCGCATCACCTTCACTTCTGCCGCCGATTTATACAGGCGCATGTCGTGCAGCAGATGATCCAGGGCAACGAATTCATTCGGCGGTTGCGCGCCGAGGTGCGCCTTGGAACGGATCACGTTGATCCAGTCCATCAGGTGCCGATCAAACTCGGGGTTGCTGCCCATCGCCGAATACACCCGGTCGCGGCCTTCGATCAGGCCCGGAAGGATGTCGTCGATGTCGGTGATGGGAAAGGCGTCGTCGGCGCCGTACTCGCGGATCGCGCCTTCCTGCCCCGCGCGCAGGCCATCCCACAATTCGCGCTCGGCATTGCGTTCACGGCAGAACAGGATGTACTCGCCGTGCTCGCGGCCGGGCATCAGGACGATGACGGCTTGTGGCTCGGGAAAACCGCTGAGGTATTGGAAGTCGCTGTCCTGACGGTAGACATGCTCGACGTCGCGATTGCGGATCGCCACCGCGGCGGCGGGCAGGATCGCGATGCTGTTGGGTTCCATCTGCGCCATCAGCGCCCTGCGGCGCCGGCTGTATTCCGCTTTGGGGATATGGGTCATGGGCAGATGGTTTTCCCTGGCACGCGATTAATGCAGCGACGGCTTGGCGGCTGGCGGCACGTCGGCTTTCTTGGTTTCCGAAAACAGCAACAGCGGCGCGACGCGCAGGTATTCCATGACTTCCATGTAGTCGGATTCGCCGTCTTCGGACTCTTCCAGTGCATCCTGCACCTGGGAAATGGCCGCCAGATCCTGCAGCACTTCGGTGGCTTCGGTGCTGAGCATGCTGCTGTCGCGGCAGTTCAGGCCGAAACCGCTGAGAAAGCCCTGACACCACTCGCCCAGCGCAGCAGCGCGTTCGGCCAGCGGCGCATCATCGGTCGGCAGCAGCAGAACGACGGTGACGTCGTCGCCGGTCAGTTCGCCTTTGACCATCTCCTGCAGGCCGATCAGGGCATTGCGGACGTTGTCCTGGATGTCGCCTTCGAGCAGTTCGGCGGCGTCGATCAGCCAGCCTTCGTGATCGAAGCCGGCCCCGGCGCAACTGCGCCCGAGCAGCACGCCGTGCAGCTCGGCAGGCGAGACGTTGTGGCCGCTGGCAGTCAGCAGGGTGGCAAAGGCTTGGTACGGGGAATTCGCAATGGTCATGGGCAGCTAGGCGCCAGACGGCGCTATGTCTAGAATGAAGGCCTTGTATCCTACATCGACAGCCCCGCCAAGACCATTAAAGGCTGTCCGCCAGTCACCACCCATCAGACGAACACGTGGACCCAATGGAAGACACCGACCTGCAAGCGCTGATGGCCAGACTCGAACTGCTGATTGGCCGAGTCGAGCAACTTAAGAGTCAAAACGCACTCTTACTAGCTCAGGAAAAAACCTGGCGCGAGGAACGCGCTCACCTCATTGAAAAAAACGAAATCGCCCGGCGTAAGGTCGAATCGATGATTTCGCGCCTCAAGGCCCTGGAGCAAGACTCATGAGTTCAAGCAATAGCGTTACCGTGCAGATCCTCGACAAAGAGTATTCGATCATCTGCCCGCCGGAAGAACGCAGCAATCTGGTCAGCGCCGCACGTTACCTGGACGGCAAGATGCGCGAGATCCGCAGCAGCGGCAAAGTCATCGGCGCCGACCGCATTGCCGTGATGGCCGCGCTGAACATCACCCACGACCTGTTGCACAAAGAAGAGCGCCCGGACATCCAGGCCAGCGGTTCGACCCGCGAACAGGTGCGCGACTTGCTCGATCGTGTCGATCTGGTCCTGGCCGACGATCAGAACACCGTCAAGGGCTGATTCGACTGGCAGCTTGAGGTATACTCGCGGCACTCCCTGGGGTGCTTGCCAGTTGACGATGTCCCGGAGCCGATTCGCACTACCCTGGAAGTTGCACGTTGGGCTGGTGTGCATGTCCGCTAGACGGAAAGCCTTAAAGTCTACTGCTTCTTCCACCTTGAACTTTCGGGTTCAAGGGCTGAGTTGACAGCGGTTCATCCGGGGAGCCTGATTCGAATCCGATGTCGGTGTATGCCGACATCGGATTTTTTATGCGTACGTTTTTGCATCCACCTGCCGAAGCCGAACCATGACCGAACCCGCGCTGCTGCCCCGCCCGCAACTTCGCCGCCTGCTGCGCAAGGCGCGCCGCGCATTGACGCCGGGCCAACAACGTCAGGCTGCCAAGGGCCTGTTCCGGCAATTGGCCCAAGACCCGCACTTTCGGCGGGCGAAACATCTCTCTCTGTATTTGCCTACCGACGGTGAAATCGATCCGCGCTTGCTGCTGCGCGAAGCGCAGCGTCGCGGCAAGGCAACTTATCTGCCGGTACTCAGCGCCTGGCCGCGAACCAAAATGGTCTTCCAGCGCATTCGTCCCGGCGAAAAGCTGACCCCTAATCGTTTCCGGATTCTTGAGCCCCGCGCCAATCTGGCTCGGCAACGCAAGGTCTGGGCGCTGGATCTGGTGCTGTTGCCGCTGGTGGGGTTTGACGATGTCGGTGGACGACTGGGCATGGGCGGCGGGTTCTATGATCGCAGCCTTGCCTACCTGGCCCGGCGCCAGAACTGGCGCAAGCCGACACTGCTGGGCCTGGCCCATGAGTGTCAGAAGGTCGAGCGTTTGGCGCAGGCGAGCTGGGATGTCCCGTTACAAGGCACGGTCACCGACAAGGCATGGTATTTCGCAGAGTAGACGCCGCACGGAACAGCGGCGTCGAAGAGACAGGTTCAGCGTTTGAAAGCAGTCGACTGTTGCACTTGTTGTGCAATCTCAATCGGTGCATCAGCCTTGTTCGCCCACAGGCTCTGCGCGTAACCGGTGGTCACCACGCCCAGGCCAAACAAAATTACCAAAGTCCATAGCAAATCCGGTTTGCGTTTCATCGATTGCCCCCCTCAAGGCACATCATCACGATGACAGCAGCGGTTTCCGTTCGTAGGCCGTGCAGCAGCGTCAAGCTTTAAAGGCCGGCATTTTGCGGCAACGTGAACCTGTGCGCAAACGCTGGCGTCAACCGACTGTCGGTTTGTCATAAAATTGCCCGACAACCTGCCCAATGACCGCTTCAGGAGCACACGACATGGCCTATTGGCTGATGAAATCAGAGCCCGACGAACTTTCGATCAAGGGTCTGGAAAAGCTCGGCAAGGCGCGCTGGGACGGGGTTCGCAATTATCAGGCGCGCAATTTCCTGCGGGCGATGGCGGTAGGCGATGAATTCTTTTTCTACCATTCCAGTTGCCCGGAACCGGGAATTGCCGGCATCGGCAGGATCATCGAAGCGGCGTACCCGGATCCCACCGCTCTGGAGCCGGAAAGTGAATACTTCGATCCCAAGGCTACGGCGGAGAAAAATGCCTGGAGCGCGATTGATGTCGAGCATGTCGAGACGTTTGCGCGAGTGCTGAAACTGGATTATCTGAAGCAGCAGACCGCGCTGGCCGAGATGCCACTGGTGCAGAAAGGATCGCGATTATCGGTGATGCCGGTGACGCCGGAGCAGTGGGCGGCGGTAATTGCGTTGCGTTAACGCGCAAAAAGATCGCAGCCTTCGGCAGCTCCAACAGGGAAACGTATTCCAGGGTAGGAGCTGCCGAAGGCTGCGATCTTTTGACTTTTAAGACTTACTGGATGATCAGGTTGTTGAACAACAGATCCTCAACCACTGGCTTGCCGGTCTCGTCATTCATGACCTGCTGGGTCTGCTTCAACGCTTCCTGCCGCAGCTTTTCCTTGCCTTCAATGCTGCCCATCGCCTCGGTCGACTGCTGAGTGAACAGCGCCACCAATTGATTGCGGATCAGCGGCTCGTTGGCCTTGACCAGTTTGGTCGCTTCTTCGCCGGTTACGCGCAGGGCCACATCGGCCTTGTAGACCTTGAGTTTGGCGGTGCCGTCGAGGCCATAGTTGCCGACGAACGGCGGGCTCAGGGTGATGTAATTGACCTTCGGCGCCTCGCCTTCTTTGGCTTCTTCGGCCAGTGCTGCCACAGGCAGAGACAGGGCCAGCAACAACATGATCCACGCTTTCACAATTCGCTCCTTATCCGTTTTTGCGGCCTAGCATAACGACCCGCCGCGCAAGCACAAGCTTATGCCTGACTATCAGGGTCGGGCATGCTCGTTGACCCGTTGATTCACACACCTACACTTATCGGCCATCACTCCCAAAGGAATAGCCCTGATGAAAGCCGTGCTGTGCAAAGCCTTCGGCCCTGCCGAATCGCTGGTGCTGGAAGACGTCGCCAATCCTGTCGCCAAGAAGAATGAAATCCTGCTGGAGGTGCACGCCGCCGGGGTCAACTTCCCGGACACGCTGATCATCGAGGGCAAATACCAGTTCAAACCGCCCTTCCCGTTCTCGCCAGGCGGTGAAGCGGCCGGCGTGGTGCGCGAAGTAGGGGAAAAGGTCAGCCACCTCAAGGTCGGCGACCGGGTCATGGCCCTGACCGGCTGGGGCAGTTTTGCCGAGCAGGTCGCGGTGCCGGGCTACAACGTGCTGCCGATTCCGCCATCGATGGATTTCGACATCGCCGCTGCATTCAGCATGACTTACGGCACATCGATGCACGCGCTCAAGCAACGCGCCAACCTGCAACCGGGCGAAACCCTGCTGGTGCTCGGCGCCTCTGGCGGTGTCGGTCTCGCCGCTGTGGAAATCGGCAAAGCCATGGGCGCACGCGTGATCGCTGCAGCCAGCAGCGCCGAGAAACTCGCAGTGGCCAAAGCGGCCGGCGCCGATGAGTTGATCAATTACAGCGAAGGCAATCTGAAGGACGAAATCAAACGCCTCACCGATGGCCAGGGCGCCGACGTGATTTACGACCCGGTCGGCGGCGACCTGTTCGACCAGGCCATCCGCGCCATCGCCTGGAACGGCCGCCTGCTGGTGGTCGGCTTCGCCAGCGGACGCATCCCGCAATTGCCGGTCAACCTCGCCCTGCTCAAAGGCGCGGCAGTGCTCGGCGTGTTCTGGGGCTCGTTCGCCCAGCGCCAGCCCCAGGACAATGCAGCCAACTTTCAGCAGCTGTTCGGCTGGTTTGCCGAGGGCAAGCTCAAACCACTGGTATCGCAGGTCTATCCGCTGAGCAATGCCGCGCAGGCGATCAATGATCTTGGCCAGCGCAAGGCTGTGGGCAAGGTTGTCGTTCAGGTTCGTTAAAACATGGAGCGATCCGGAGCAGCAATCCGGATCGCTTTATCGTTGAGGTCTGCCTCTTCTATCCGTCAAACCGCAGAAACCCACCCGAGTCACCATTCCCTCAGCGCCCGGTACTTGTCTCAGAGCGACATGTTCATAAAGGAACGCTCGGCTGCCCACATTTCCGCTTTTTAGCCGACATGAAGCGATGCTATTTTCGGTAACGAAACTGTAACATTCGCATCCGCAGTCAAAACAATAAAACTGGAGCTCTTGAATGTTTGCTTTCTTTCGTCCCGCCGCACATCAGGCTCCATTGCCTGAAGAAAAAATAGACAGCACCTACCGTCGCCTGCGCTGGCAGATCTTCGCCGGTATCTTTATCGGCTACGCCGGTTACTACCTGCTGCGCAAGAACTTCTCCCTGGCCATGCCATACCTGATCGACGAAGGCTACAGCCGCGGCGACCTCGGCCTGGCGATGTCGGCGATTGCCATCGCTTACGGTCTGTCGAAGTTCCTCATGGGCCTGGTGTCCGACCGCTCCAACCCGCGCTTCTTCCTGCCGTTCGGTCTACTGGTCTCGGCCGGGGTGATGTTCATTTTCGGTTTCGCGCCGTGGGCCACGTCCAGCGTGACCATGATGTTCATCCTGTTGTTCATCAACGGTTGGGCGCAGGGCATGGGCTGGCCGCCGAGCGGGCGGACCATGGTGCACTGGTGGTCGCAGAAGGAACGCGGTGGGGTAGTGTCGGTGTGGAACGTGGCGCACAACGTCGGTGGCGGCCTGATCGGCCCGCTGTTCCTGATCGGCATGGGCCTGTTCAACGACTGGCACGCGGCGTTCTACGTGCCGGCGGCGGTGGCGCTGGGCGTGGCGGTATTCGCCTTCATCACCATGCGTGACACCCCGCAATCGGTCGGCCTGCCGCCGATCGAGCAGTACAAGAACGATTACCCTGAAGGCTACGACGCCAGCCACGAAGACGAATTCAGCGCCAAGGAAATCTTCGTCAAATACGTGCTGCGCAACAAAATGCTCTGGTACATCGCTCTGGCCAACGTCTTCGTCTACTTGCTGCGCTACGGCGTGCTGGACTGGGCGCCGACGTATCTGAAGGAAGCCAAGGGCTTCACGGTGGATAAAACCTCGTGGGCGTATTTCTTCTATGAGTGGGCAGGCATTCCGGGCACGCTGCTGTGCGGCTGGATGTCCGACAAAATCTTCCGTGGCAACCGTGGCCTGACCGGCATGGTGTTCATGGCCCTGGTGACTGTGGCGACTCTGGTGTACTGGCTCAATCCGGCCGGCAACCCGATGGTCGATATGATCGCCCTGTTGTCGATCGGCTTCCTGATCTACGGCCCGGTGATGCTGATCGGCCTGCAAGCGCTGGAACTGGCGCCGAAGAAAGCCGCCGGCACCGCAGCGGGCTTCACCGGTCTGTTCGGTTATCTGGGCGGTTCGGTCGCCGCCAGTGCGGCAATGGGCTACACCGTTGACCATTTCGGCTGGGATGGCGGTTTCGTCCTGCTGGTCGGCGCCTGCCTGCTGGCGATGGCCTTCCTTGCGCCGACGCTATGGCACAAGCAAGTCGCCAGTCAGAGCCGTGACGCGGTCGCCTGATCACTGTGTGATTTACAGCGCTTGAGCCGCGCCTCCAGATTGCGGTCTGGCATGGCGTGGCTGCGCAGGGCGTACGCGGTCTGCTCGACATAATCACGAGTCGTGCCGTAACGCCCGCTGGCGCTGGCGAACACCTGGCTGAGCACATGATCCGGCAAGTTGCCGGCATAGCTCGGCAGGTGACGCTCCAGAACAAATCCCAAGGCCTGCACCTGAGTGCCATCCTCGAGCCGGCAATTGAGCCAGTGCGGGCGATACGACGGGAACGGCATCTCGCGTTTCCACAAGGCGTACAGCGCGGTATCGAGATTGTCTTCCGGCAAGCGGTAGGCAAAACCGCTGCACGACCCGCCACGATCCAGACCGAATACGAGCCCGGGCATTTCCGGCGTCCCACGGTGCTCGTGAGACCACAGGTACAAGCCGCGATGATAACCATGCACGCGACCGCGCATGCGCTCCACTGCTGTGCATTCCGGACGCCAGATCAGCGAGCCATAGGCGAACAGCCACACCGGCCCGCCCTTGTGGCGCGCCATGGTCGATTGCATGGAAGCGAGAAGTTGTTCGTGCGTCAGCTGCGGCCCAAGATCGAGCCGTGGAGGGTAAGCCAGGTTCAGAATTGCGTTTTCAATGGCGCTCATGGCGAATAGCGTTCAGCTCCCCGCGGGTGATGAATTACTTAATAGAACGCACCGCTGTAACAATAAGGCACATATGTTTTAAGGCAAATTAAGTGCCACTGATTAATTGCCTGATTGATATATAACCTAGCGGTATTTATGCAATTGCATAAATACCAATCGGCTATATACCAAGTTATAAGTATCAGGAGCGCGGCGCGTAGGCGAACACGTCGGCACGCATCTGGTGCGCATCCATGCCCGCCTCGACGAGCGCATCCAGCGTGCCGTAGACCATCGCCGGCGAACCGCTGGCATAGACGTGCAGCGGCTTCAGGTCGGAGAAATCCTCGCAGACCGCTTCGTGCAACATCCCGCAGCGCCCTTCCCAGCCACACTGGTCGCTGACCACTTTGTGCAGGAACAGATTGGGCAGCTTCAGCCATTCATCCCAGTGCTCGATCTGATAAAAATCTTCCGGGCGGCGCACGCCCCAGTACAGATGCACCGGATGCTTGAAGCCTTCGGCGCGGCAATGTTCGATGAGGCTGTGGATCTGGCCCATACCGGTGCCAGCGGCGATCAAGACCAACGGGCCGTCCGGCAATTCGGCCAGATGCGTGTCGCCGAACGGCAGCTCGACGCGCACCATCGGGTTGCGTTGCAACTGCTCGATCAGGCTCAGCGCACTGGCTTCGCGCGCCAGCACATGGATTTCCAGATCACGTCCGCCGTGGGGTGCCGAAGCCATGGAGAACGCCGATTTCTCGCCGCTCTCGCGCTCGATCATCAAATACTGCCCGGCGTGATAGCGCGGCGGCTTGCCGGCCGGTGCACGCAGACGCACGCGCCAGGTGTCGCCGCCCACCTCGCGACACTCGATGACCTGACACGACAGGCTGCGCACCGGCAGCTCCCCCAGCGCGAGCACGCCATCCCACAACAGCACGCAGTCTTCCAGCGGTGCGGCGATGCAGGTGTAGAACTCGCCATGATCGTGGACTTTGCCGGCCTGCTCGACACGGCCTTCGACCAGCAGCGCGGCACACACGTGGCAATTGCCGTTGCGGCAGCTTTGCGGGCAATCAAAGCCCAGGCGCCGCGCGCCGTCGAGAATCCGCTCACCGGGTTGTATCTCGAGCACCGCTCCGGAAGGCAGCAGGGTTACACGCATCAATCTATTCCTAACTGATTCCAGATGGCATCGATCCGTTGGGTCACGGCGGCGTCCTTGACGATCACGCGGCCCCACTCGCGGGTGGTTTCGCCCGGCCACTTGTGGGTGGCATCCAGGCCCATTTTCGAGCCCAGGCCGGAGATCGGCGAGGCGAAGTCGAGATAGTCGATCGGCGTGTTGTCGATCATCACCGTGTCGCGCTTGGGGTCCATGCGCGTGGTGATGGCCCAGATCACGTCGTTCCAGTCGCGGGCGTTGATATCGTCGTCGGTGACGATAACGAACTTGGTGTACATGAACTGTCGCAAAAACGACCAGACGCCGAGCATCACGCGCTTGGCATGCCCCGGATACGACTTCTTCATCGTCACCACGGCCATGCGGTACGAGCAGCCTTCCGGCGGCAGGTAGAAGTCGGTGATCTCGGGAAACTGCTTCTGCAGGATCGGCACGAACACTTCGTTCAGCGCCACGCCGAGAATCGCTGGCTCATCCGGCGGACGGCCGGTGTAAGTGCTGTGATAGATCGGTTTGATCCGGTGGGTGATGCGCTCGACGGTGAACACCGGGAAGCTGTCGACTTCGTTGTAATAACCGGTGTGGTCACCGTACGGACCTTCATCGGCCATTTCGCCCGGATGAATCACGCCTTCAAGGATGATTTCGGCGGTGGCCGGCACTTGCAGGTCGTTGCCCCGGCACTTGACCAGTTCGGTGCGATTACCGCGCAAGAGCCCTGCGAAAGCGTATTCGGAGAGGCTATCCGGTACCGGCGTCACGGCGCCGAGAATCGTTGCCGGATCGGCGCCAAGTGCCACCGACACCGGGAACGGCTGGCCCGGATGCTTCTCGCACCACTCGCGAAAATCGAGGGCACCGCCACGGTGGCTGAGCCAGCGCATGATCACCTTGTTGCGGCCGATCACCTGCTGACGGTAGATGCCGAGGTTCTGGCGCTCCTTGTTCGGGCCTTTGGTGACCGTCAGGCCCCAGGTGATCAGCGGGCCGACGTCGCCGGGCCAGCAGGTCTGTACCGGCAGCATTGCCAGATCGACATCATCGCCTTCGATGACTACTTCCTGGCACACCGCATCTTTGACCACTTTCGGCGCCATCGAAATGATCTTGCGGAAGATCGGCAGCTTCGACCACGCATCCTTCAAACCCTTCGGCGGCTCCGGCTCCTTGAGGAACGCCAGTAGCTTGCCGATTTCGCGCAGTTCGCTGACCGACTCGGCGCCCATGCCCATGGCCACGCGCTCGGGTGTGCCGAACAGGTTGCCGAGCACCGGAATGTCGTAGCCGGTGGGTTTTTCGAACAGCAGCGCCGGGCCTTTGGCCCGTAGCGTGCGATCGCACACCTCAGTCATCTCCAGCACCGGCGAGACGGGAATCTGGATGCGTTTCAACTCTCCGCGCTGCTCAAGCTGCTGCACGAAATCCCGAAGATCCTTGAATTTCATTGACGATGGCACCCTCAAAATAGGCGTACATCCTACCTGCTCTGACGGGCAAACAGCAGCCCGTCATCGCTCGATTATGGCTAGCGCGCTACTGCGAAGGAGCAGGCTGCGGACTCCGGAGTGCGCAGCCGACACCGCAGAATCAGCGCATCAGCCGATATATCCGCTGGGTGGGAGATTCTTCGGGGCAAAAAAAACGCCCCCTTGCGGGAGCGTCCTTTATTGAAACGCCAGCGTATTACTTGCGCTTCATCGACAAGAAGAACTCGTCGTTGGTTTTGGTCGTTTTCAACTTGTCGACCAGGAACTCGATGGCGGCAACTTCGTCCATCGGGTGCAGCAGCTTGCGCAGAATCCACATGCGCTGCAGTTCGTCGTCGGCGGTCAGCAACTCTTCGCGGCGGGTGCCGGAGCGGTTGATGTTGATGGCCGGGAACACACGCTTCTCGGCGATCTTGCGATCCAGCGGCAGTTCCATGTTGCCGGTACCCTTGAACTCTTCGTAGATCACTTCGTCCATCTTCGAGCCGGTTTCTACCAGCGCGGTGGCGATAATGGTCAGCGAGCCGCCTTCTTCGATGTTACGCGCGGCGCCGAAGAAACGCTTCGGCTTCTCGAGGGCGTGGGCATCGACACCACCGGTCAATACCTTGCCGGAGCTCGGGATCACGGTGTTGTAGGCACGGGCCAGACGGGTAATGGAGTCCAGCAGGATCACCACGTCTTTCTTGTGTTCGACCAGGCGCTTGGCCTTCTCGATCACCATTTCAGCGACCTGCACGTGACGGGTCGGCGGCTCGTCGAAGGTCGAGGCAACCACTTCGCCGCGCACGGTGCGCTGCATTTCGGTCACTTCTTCCGGACGCTCGTCGATCAACAGCACGATCAGGTGAACTTCAGGATTGTTACGGGCGATGTTCGCTGCGATGTTCTGCAGCATGATCGTTTTACCGGCTTTCGGCGGTGCGACGATCAGACCACGCTGGCCTTTGCCGATCGGTGCACACAGGTCGATCACGCGACCGGTGAGGTCTTCGGTGGAACCGTTACCGGCTTCCATCTTCATGCGCACGGTCGGGAACAGCGGCGTCAGGTTCTCGAAGAGAATCTTGTTTTTCGCGTTCTCGGGACGATCGAAGTTGATCGTGTCGACCTTGAGCAGGGCGAAATACCGCTCGCCTTCCTTCGGAGGGCGGATCTTGCCAACGATGGTGTCACCGGTGCGCAAGTTGAAGCGGCGGATCTGGCTCGGCGAGACGTAGATGTCGTCAGGGCCGGCGAGGTAGGAAGCGTCTGCGGAGCGCAGGAAGCCGAAGCCGTCCTGGAGAATCTCCAGCACGCCATCACCGGAGATTTCCTCGCCGCTCTTCGCGTGCTTTTTCAGCAGGGAGAAAATCACGTCCTGCTTGCGCGAACGGGCCATATTTTCTATGCCCATCTGTTCGGCCAATTCGAGCAGTTCGGTAATCGGCTTTTGCTTGAGTTCAGTCAGATTCATATAGGAATGACGTAATCATTTATGGAGGGGGGAAATTAAGCTTTTGGCTTAATGAGGCCGCGCCGCGGAGAAGGCGACAGGATCGCGAACTAATTCGAAAAGGAGTGCGTCGGCGACGGCTAGCAGGGGGCATTGGAGAAACCAGTGCGGGGCCGAATGTACCACCTGAGTTTCGGAGCGTCTAGCCCTGAATACGCAAAAAGCCCCGCGATTTGCGGGGCCTTTTTTCAGCGTTTTACTGCGACGCTCAGATGTTGGCGTCGAGGAAAGCCGCCAGTTGCGACTTCGACAGTGCGCCGACCTTGGTCGCTTCAACGTTGCCGTTCTTGAACAGCATCAGCGTCGGGATACCACGCACGCCGTGCTTGGCCGGGGTTTCCTGGTTTTCGTCGATGTTCAGTTTGGCGACGGTCAGCTTGCCTTTGTAAGTTTCGGCAATCTCGTCCAGAACCGGTGCGATCATTTTGCAAGGGCCGCACCATTCAGCCCAGTAGTCGACCAGGACAGCGCCTTCGGCCTTGAGTACGTCGGCTTCGAAGCTAGCGTCGCTAACGTGTTTGATCAGATCGCTGCTCATGGAATTCTCCAGGTTGTAAGCAAAAAAACGTGGCCCATCATAGCCGCCCTTCCCGTGTTCAGGAAGCCGCAGTTGATTGAGTGTTGCTATGGTGACTGATGAGTTTGGGTATGGTTCAAGTCAGCCGGCGGCGGGAGCGATGAAGGCGATTCCGGTGCGCAGGGCAGCGTTGCGCACGTGTTCTTGCATGGCTTTCTGCGCCGCCCCCGACGCGCGGCGCGCCAGGGCGCGGAGGATCTTGCGGTGTTCCTGCCAGGTTTCCATGGCGCGCTCGGCGCGGATGAACGGCAGTTTCTGACTCTCGAGGAAGATCTCGGCGCTGGCGGTGAGAATGCTCAGCATCGCCTGATTGCCGCTGGCCAGCAGGATCCGTCGATGAAATTCGAAGTCGAGTTTTGCCGCTGCCTCGAAATCGCCGGCGCGCAATTGCTCACGCATCGCCGCAACGTTGTCCTCGAGCGCATCCAGATCGAACGTGCTCAGCGTCACCGCCGCCAGCCCCGCCGCAAACCCTTCCAGTGCATAGCGCAACTGAAAGATATCCAGCGGCGAGGCCTGCGCCGCAAACGCCCAGCCCGGTGCGCTTTCGCCATTCGTCAGTTCCACTGGCGCCTGCACGAAGACGCCTTTGCCCGGCTGAATGCTGACCACGCCCAGTGCACTGAGCGACGACAGCGCCTCACGCAGGGAGGCCCGGCTGACGCCCAGTTGCAACGCCAGATCCCGTTGCGAAGGCAACGCATCGCCGGCGCCGAAGCCCTGTTCGGTGATCAGTTTGCGGATCGCTTGCAGCGCCACTTCGGGTACGGCGCGGGAGATCGAATTCATGGTTTGCGGACGCGTCAGGGCCAAGGTGCGGCTAGTTGTAAAGCTATTCGCCGAGTCCGGCAAGTCGTGCCCCAGCGGGGTTCGGCGCGCGCAGCCGATGCGCCATCGCAGTGCGCAAACCGAGTTGACTGTTCAGACCAGTAAGACCGAACGAAGCCGCTGCTACTGCGGCCTGCCGGGGCGAAATCCGCCTGTTGGCACGGCCCATGCTCTGTCCGATCGCAGCAACCACTTCCCGCCGATCCGGAGATTGTCCATGACCCAGCGTTACAGCGCCCTCCTCGCTTCCCTGTTTGCCGGCCTGCTGCTGTGCCAGGCCCCCGCTCACGCCGACGGTCTGGACGACGTGGTCAAACGCGGCACGCTGAAAGTTGCTGTGCCCCAGGACTTCCCGCCGTTCGGCTCGGTCGGCCCGGACATGAAACCGCGCGGTCTGGATATCGACACGGCGAAACTGCTCGCCGACCAACTCAAGGTCAAGCTCGAACTGACCCCGGTCAACAGCACCAACCGTATCCCGTTCCTGACCACCGGCAAGGTTGATCTGGTGATTTCCAGCCTCGGCAAAAACCCCGAGCGCGAGAAGGTCATCGACTTCTCCCGCGCCTATGCGCCGTTCTACCTCGCCGTGTTCGGTCCGCCAGACGCTGCGATCACCAGCCTTGACGACCTCAAGGGCAAGACCATCAGCGTCACCCGTGGCGCCATCGAAGACATCGAACTGAGCAAAGTCGCCCCCGAAGGCGTGACTATCAAGCGCTTCGAGGACAACAACTCGACCATCGCCGCCTACCTCGCAGGGCAAGTCGACCTGATCGCCAGCGGCAACGTGGTGATGGTCGCCATCAGCGAGAAGAACCCCAAGCGCGTACCGGCGCTGAAGGTGAAGCTCAAGGATTCGCCGGTCTACGTCGGTGTGAACAAGAACGAGGCGGCGTTGCTGGCCAAGGTCAACGATATCCTCAACACCGCCAAGGCTGACGGCGCGCTGGAAAAGAACTCGCAGACCTGGCTGAAAGAGCCGCTGCCGGCCGATCTCTGATCGACTGCGCGGGAGACCTTCATGGCTTATCAGTTCGATTTCCTGCCGGTGGTGGAAAACACCGACCTGCTGCTGCGCGGCGCGCTGTTCACCCTTGAGCTGACGGCCATCGGCGCGTTGCTCGGGGTCGGCCTCGGGCTTGTCGGCGCGCTGGTGCGGGCGTGGCAGATCCGCCCGTTCTCGGCAATCTTCGGCGTCTACGTCGAGTTGATCCGCAACACGCCGTTTCTGGTGCAACTGTTCTTCATCTTCTTTGGCCTGCCATCGCTCGGCGTGCAGGTCTCCGAGTGGCAGGCGGCGGTGCTGGCGATGGTGATCAACCTTGGCGCCTATTCGACCGAAATCATCCGCGCCGGCATCCAGGCGATCCCGCGCGGGCAGCTGGAAGCGGCTGCGGCACTGGCGATGACGCGCTTCGAAGCGTTCCGCCATGTCGTGCTGCTGCCGGCGCTGGGCAAGGTCTGGCCGGCGCTGAGCAGCCAGATCATCATCGTCATGCTCGGTTCGGCGGTGTGTTCGCAGATCGCCACGGAAGAATTGAGCTTCGCCGCCAACTTCATTCAATCGCGCAACTTCCGCGCCTTTGAAACCTATGCGCTGACCACCTTGATCTATTTGTGCATGGCACTACTGATCCGCCAGTTGCTCAACTGGGTCGGCCGCCGCTTCATTGCGAGGAGCAGCCAATGAGCGATTTCACTTTCTGGGACATCCTGCGCAACCTGCTCACCGGCCTGCAATGGACGCTGGCGTTGTCGCTGGTGGCGTTCATTGGCGGCGGCCTCGTCGGCCTGTTGATTCTGGTGATGCGCATCTCGAAGAACACGTTGCCAAGCAGCATCGCCCGCACCTGGATCGAGCTGTTTCAGGGCACGCCACTGTTGATGCAACTGTTTCTGGTGTTCTTCGGTGTGGCGCTGGCCGGGATCGAGATTTCGCCGTGGATGGCTGCTGCGATCGCTCTGACCTTGTTCACCAGCGCCTATCTGGCGGAGATCTGGCGCGGTTGCGTCGAGGCGATTCCCCATGGCCAGTGGGAAGCCTCGTCGAGCCTGGCGCTCAATCCGCTCGAGCAATTGCGCTATGTGATTCTGCCGCAAGCGCTGCGCATCGCTGTGGCGCCCACCGTGGGCTTTTCGGTGCAAGTGGTCAAAGGCACAGCGGTGACGTCGATCATCGGCTTCACCGAACTGACCAAGACCGGCGGCATGCTCGCCAATGCCACGTTCGAACCGTTCATGGTCTACGGCCTCGTCGCCCTCGGCTACTTCCTGCTCTGCTACCCCTTGTCCCTCAGTGCGCGCTACCTGGAAAGGAGACTGCATGCCTCTGCTTAGAATTTCCGCCCTGCATAAATACTACGGCGATCACCACGTACTCAAAGGCATCGACCTCAGCGTCGAGGAAGGCCAGGTCGTGGCGATCATCGGCCGCAGTGGCTCGGGCAAATCGACCCTGTTGCGCACGCTCAATGGGCTGGAGTCGATCAACGACGGGGTGATCGAAGTCGACGGCGAATACCTCGACGCCGCCCGCGCCGATCTGCGCAGCCTGCGGCAGAAGGTCGGCATGGTCTTTCAGCAGTTCAATTTGTTCCCGCACCTGACCGTCGGCGAAAACGTCATGCTCGCGCCGCAAGTGGTGCAGAAAGTACCCAAGGCCAAGGCAGCCGAACTGGCGCGCCAGATGTTGGAGCGGGTCGGTCTGGGCGAGAAATTCGATGCCTTTCCGGATCGGCTGTCCGGCGGCCAGCAGCAGCGCGTGGCGATTGCCCGGGCGTTGGCGATGTCGCCGAAGGTGCTGCTGTGCGACGAGATCACCTCGGCACTCGACCCGGAACTGGTCAACGAAGTGCTCGCCGTGGTCCGGCAACTCGCTAAAGAAGGCATGACGCTGATCATGGTCACCCACGAAATGCGCTTTGCCCGCGAGGTCGGTGACAAGCTGGTGTTCATGCACCACGGCAAAGTGCATGAAGTGGGCGATCCGAAGGTGTTGTTCGCCAACCCGCAGACGGCGGAGCTGGCGAACTTTATTGGCACCGTGGAAGCGACTGCCTGAATCTGCCCCATCCTGATCGTTCCCACGCTCCGCGTGGGAATGCAGCCAGGGACGCTCCGCGTCCCAAAAGCGGACGCAGAGCGTCCGGTGAGGCATTCCCACGTAGAGCGTGGGAACGATCAGGCTGCGGCCTCAAGACTTTCTGCGCTGAATCAACGGTTTGAACCGTGCGCGTTGGCGCCAGCGTTTGATCGTGGCACGATGTCGGGGTTATCGACCGAGACCCCCTGACCATGCCGCAATCCCAAGCCAAGAATCTGTCCCTGATCGCCGCAATCGACCTGGGCTCCAACAGCTTTCACATGGTCGTGGCCAAGGCCCAGAACGGCGAAATCCGCATCCTCGAGCGCCTCGGCGAAAAGGTGCAACTGGCCGCCGGCATCGACGACGCGCGCCAGCTCAACGAAGAATCGATGCAGCGCGGCCTCGATTGCCTCAAGCGCTTTGCCCAACTGATCAACGGTATGCCGCTCGGCGCCGTGCGCATCGTCGGCACCAACGCCTTGCGTGAAGCGCGCAACCGTGGCGAATTCATCCGCCGCGCCGAGGAAATCCTCGGCCATACGGTAGAAGTCATCTCCGGCCGCGAAGAAGCGCGCCTGATCTATCTCGGCGTGTCGCACACGCTCGCCGATACGCCGGGCAAACGTTTGGTCGCCGACATTGGCGGCGGCAGCACCGAATTCATCATCGGCCAGCGCTTCGAGCCGTTGCTGCGCGAAAGCCTGCAAATGGGCTGCGTGAGTTTCACCCAGCGCTACTTCAAGGACGGCAAGATCACCCCGGCCCGCTACGCCCAGGCTTATACGGCGGCGCGCCTGGAAATCATGAGCATCGAACACGCCCTGCATCGCCTGACCTGGGATGAAGCCATCGGCTCCTCCGGCACCATCCGCGCCATAGGCCTGGCACTGAAGGCCGGCGGCCACGGCAGCGGGGAAGTCAACGCCGAAGGCCTGGCATGGCTCAAGCGCAAGCTGTTCAAACTCGGCGACGCCGACAAGATCGATTTCGAAGGCATCAAGCCTGATCGCCGGGCAATTTTCCCGGCAGGCCTGGCGATTCTCGAAGCGATCTTCGATGCCCTGGAACTGCAACGCATGGATCACTGCGAAGGCGCGCTGCGCGAAGGGGTGCTCTACGACCTGCTCGGCCGCCATCATCACGAAGACGTGCGCGAACGCACCCTGACCTCGCTGATGGAGCGCTATCACGTCGATCTGGAACAGGCGGCACGCGTCGAGCGCAAAGCCCTGCACGCGTTCGATCAGGTTGCCGTGGACTGGGAACTGGATGACGGCATCTGGCGCGAACTGCTCGGTTGGGCGGCGAAAGTGCACGAAGTCGGCCTCGACATCGCTCACTATCACTACCACAAGCACGGTGCCTACCTGATCGAGCACTCAGACCTGGCCGGCTTCTCCCGCGAAGACCAGCAGATGCTCGCGCTCCTGGTGCGCGGCCACCGTCGCAACATTCCCAAAGACAAGTTCGCCGAGTTCGGCGACGACGGCATCAAGTTGATTCGCCTGTGCGTGTTGCTGCGGTTTGCGATTCTGTTCCACCACATTCGCGGAACCCAGGCAATGCCACAGGTGGTGCTGCATGCCAATGGCGACCATCTTGATGTGGAATTCCCGGAGAACTGGCTGGATGAAAATCAGCTGACTCAGGCGGATTTCGGCCTCGAAGCGGATTGGCTGACGCGGGTGGGGATCGTTCTCACGGTGCACTGAACGCGTCTGTGGGAGCTGCCGAAGGCTGCGATCTTTTGATCCTCAAGATCAAGATCAAAAAATCGCAGCCTCGTTGCACTCGACGGCTCCTACAGGTTGATGTCTCAGGTACAAAAAAGGCGATCCCGAGGGATCGCCTTTTTTATTGGGCTGACGGTCAGCTGCTCACCGGCAAAATCGGGCTGCCCAACCGCTCCAGCAACGTCGCCTGCGCACTGCGCGGGTTCTGGTTACCCGTTGGCGTGTTGCGGATGTAGCGGCCGTCCGACTGCAGGCTCCAGCTGTGGGTGTTGTCGGTCAGGTACAGTTCCAGCTCTTTCTTCACTCGGGTGAGCAGCTTCTTGCCTTCCACCGGGAAGCAAGTCTCGACGCGCTTGTCGAGGTTGCGCTCCATCCAGTCGGCGCTGGAGAGGAACATCTGCTCGTCGCCGCCGTTGAGGAAGTAGAACACCCGCGTGTGCTCAAGGAAGCGGCCAATGATCGAGCGCACGTGAATATTGTGCGAGACCCCGGCGATGCCCGGACGCAGGCAGCACATGCCGCGCACCACCAGATCGATGCGCACCCCGGACTGGCTGGCCTTGTACAACGCCCGGATGATTTTCGGATCGGTCAGCGAGTTGAACTTGGCGATGATGTGCGCCGGTTTGCCTTCGAGGGCGAACTGCGTCTCGCGGGCGATCATGTCGAGCATGCCCTTCTTCAGGGTGAACGGCGCATGCAGAAGCTTCTTCATGCGCAGCGTCTTGCCCATGCCGATCAACTGGCTGAACAAT
The DNA here is from genome assembly GCF_049897785.1 of Pseudomonas sp. TSRC2-2. Lineage (NCBI taxonomy): Bacteria > Pseudomonadati > Pseudomonadota > Gammaproteobacteria > Pseudomonadales > Pseudomonadaceae > Pseudomonas > Pseudomonas sp. TSRC2-2. Next base: position 152,256 of record NZ_JAFCWZ010000003.1, on the reverse strand, counting down.
TTGCCGACGTCTTCGCACAAAGCGTCATCGGAGGTCAGCAGGCTGTAGTCGGTGTAAAGCTTGGCGTTACCGGCGTGGTAGTTGCCGGTGCCGAGGTGCGCATAACGAACGATCTCGCCAGCCTCACGGCGCAGGATCAGCATCATCTTGGCGTGGGTCTTGAAGCCGACCACGCCGTAGATAACCACCGCACCGGCCGCTTGCAGACGGCTGGCCAGTTGCAGGTTGGACTCTTCGTCAAAGCGCGCACGCAGCTCGATCACCGCAGTGACTTCCTTGCCGTTACGCGCGGCATCCACCAGCGCATCGACGATCTCGGAGTTGGCGCCGGAGCGATAAAGCGTTTGCCGTACGGCCAACACATGCGGGTCTTTCGCGGCCTGACGCAGCAGGTCGACCACCGGGGTGAACGACTCGAACGGGTGCAGCAAGAGGATGTCCTGCTTGCTGACCACGCTGAAAATGTTCTCGCTGTTCTGCAGCAGTTTCGGAATCTGCGGGGTGAACGGCGTGTATTGCAGTTCCGGGTGGCTGTCCAGACCGGTGATGCTGAACAGCCGCGTCAGGTTGACCGGGCCGTTGACCTGATACAACTCGGTCTCGCTCAGGTTGAACTGCTTGAGCAGGTAGTCAGAGAGATGTTTCGGGCAAGTGTCGGCGACTTCCAGACGCACAGCGTCGCCGTAACGCCGCGAGAACAACTCGCCGCGCAGCGCGCGGGCCAGGTCTTCGACGTCTTCGGAGTCGAGCGCCAGGTCGGCGTTTCGGGTCAGGCGGAACTGGTAGCAGCCTTTTACCTTCATGCCCTGGAACAGGTCATCGGCGTGGGCGTGGATCATCGACGACAGGAACACGTAGTTGTCGCCGGCGCCGCCGACTTCTTCCGGCACCTTGATGATCCGTGGCAGCAGACGCGGCGCCGGAATGATCGCCAGACCGGAGTCGCGCCCGAAGGCATCGATGCCTTCGAGTTCGACGATGAAGTTCAGGCTCTTGTTCACCAGCAGCGGGAACGGGTGTGTCGGGTCGAGGCCGATCGGGGTGATGATCGGCGCGATTTCGTCGCGGAAATAACGGCGGACCCAGGTCTTGAGCTTGGTCGTCCAGTTACGCCGACGGATGAAGCGCACCTGATGCTTTTCCAGCTCCGGCAGCAGGATGTCGTTGAGGATCGCGTACTGGCGGTCGACGTGACCGTGAACCAGCTCGCTGATCCGCGCCAGCGCCTGATGCGGCTGCAGGCCATCGGCGCCTGCCTGTTCGCGGGCGAAGGTGATCTGCTTTTTCAGCCCGGCGACGCGGATCTCGAAGAATTCGTCGAGGTTGCTGGAGAAGATCAACAGAAACTTCAGCCGCTCCAGCAACGGGTAGGACTCGTCCAGCGCCTGTTCCAGCACGCGGATGTTGAACTGCAATTGCGAAAGCTCGCGGTGGATGTACAGGCTGCTGTCATCCAGGCCGGGAATAGCGATCGCCGGCACCGCCGCGGCGGGTTCGGCAACCGGTGCGGGTGGCGCAGGCTCCAGTTCCGGCGGCGTTTCGGTGATTTGCTCGACCACCGGCTGAGCTTCATTTACGGCAACTTCAGTGAGTCCTTCGGTATTCATGGAATGTTCCTGGGAGGGCTATTTCTGCTCTCGTAACAATTGAGCGGCACGAACGGCAAAGTAAGTCAGGATGCCATCTGCACCGGCACGTTTAAAGGCGGTCAGTGACTCAAGGATCACCGCTTCGCTCAACCAGCCATTCTGTATAGCGGCCATGTGCATGGCGTATTCGCCACTGACCTGATAGACGAAGGTCGGCACCTTGAAGGCATCTTTGACCCGAAAAAGAATGTCCAGGTAGGGCATGCCCGGCTTGACCATGACCATGTCCGCGCCTTCGGACAAGTCCGCACCGACTTCGTGCAGCGCTTCGTCGCTGTTGGCGGGGTCCATCTGATAAGAAGCCTTGTTCGCCTTGCCGAGGTTCGACGCCGAACCCACCGCATCGCGAAACGGCCCGTAATAGGCGCTGGCGTACTTGGCCGAGTAGGCCATGATGCGCACGTTGACGTGACCGGCGATTTCCAGCGCTTCACGAATCGCCTGGATGCGGCCATCCATCATGTCCGATGGCGCGACGACCTGCGCGCCGGCTTCAGCGTGGGACAGCGCCTGACGTACCAGCGCATCGACGGTGATGTCGTTCTGCACGTAACCGTCTTCGTCGAGAATGCCGTCCTGACCGTGGGTGGTGAATGGGTCCAGCGCCACATCGGTGATTACGCCAAGTTCCGGAAAACGCTCACGCAGGGCGCGCGTGGCGCGCTGGGCGATGCCTTGCGGATTCCAGGCTTCGGCGGCATCGAGGGATTTCAGGTCAGGCGGCGTGACCGGGAACAGTGCCAGCGCTGGAATGCCCAGCTCTACCCACTTGGCGGCTTCTTCAAGCAGCAGATCAATCGTCAGTCGCTCGACGCCCGGCATCGAGGCCACGGCTTCGCGGCGGTTTTCACCGTCGAGTACAAACACCGGCAAGATCAGATCATCGACGGTCAGCACGTTTTCACGCACCAATCGCCGGGAAAAATCATCACGGCGATTGCGGCGCAAACGGGTGGCAGGGAACAGACGATTGGCGGGGGTAAAGCTCACGGCAGACTCCTGAGCCCGCGCAAACGGGCGAGCGTGACAGTTATAGACGGCCATTATGACGAACGGATGACAGTTGTGTGAGACCTGTGACAGGTAGCCGCATTCCATTCTCAGTGTAGGAATTGTTCACGTCGAGACACATTTCGATACTTTCACGAATGTGCCTGAAGGGTTAGGCTGCGCGTTCATTTCGCCAGCACCCAGACAATGCTCCAACAATTTCTGCACGACTTTGGCTACTTTGCCTTGTTCCTCGGCACGTTCTTCGAAGGCGAAACCATCCTGGTGCTCGCAGGCTTCCTCGCGTTCCGTGGATACATGGACATCAACCTGGTGGTGGTCGTGGCGTTCTTCGGCAGCTATGCCGGCGATCAGCTGTGGTACTTCCTGGGGCGCAAGCACGGGCGCAAATTGCTCGCGCGCAAACCGCGCTGGCAGCTGATGGGCGACCGCGCGCTGGAGCACATCCGCAAGCATCCGGACATCTGGGTCCTGAGCTTCCGCTTCGTCTACGGTCTGCGCACGGTGATGCCGGTGGCAATCGGTTTGTCCGGTTATCCGCCGGGACGCTACCTGCTGCTCAACGGCATCGGCGCGGCGATCTGGGCCACCGCCCTGGCTGCGGCGGCTTATCACTTCGGTGCAGTGCTGGAAGGCATGCTCGGCAGCATCAAGAAGTACGAGCTGTGGGTGCTCGGCGCCTTGCTGATCCTCGGGCTGGGCCTGTGGTTGCGGCGCCGCTTCAAGAATGCGCAACTGGCGAAGAAAATCCATCAGGACGAGCAGCTCGCCAAAGCCGCTGCGGCCGAGCAGTTGCCGCTGGCCGAAACGAACAATCCTGCCGAGCCAAAAACGCCAGCCGAATAAGCCGTTCGCTGGCAGCTGCCAGGCGCAGTCCAGGCAAATAATGAACACCCCGCCGCCGTTGCGATCCATTGAGAGAGCGCTCTGCCCCCGCGCGCGTCGCCCATGCCCCTATGGCCACGCGCGACGATTTAAGGGACATTGAGCGCCATGAATCTGGAGAGAAGCCCATGAGCAAAAAAGTTGCAGTGATCCTGTCCGGCAGCGGCGTGTACGACGGCGCCGAAATCCAGGAAAGTGTCATCACCCTGCTGCGCCTCGACCAGCGCGGCGCGCAGGTGCAGTGCTTTGCGCCGAACATTGCGCAATTGCATGTGATCAATCACCTGACCGGCGAGGAAATGCCCGAGTCGCGCAATGTGCTGGTGGAATCGGCGCGCATTGCCCGTGGCAACGTGAAGGATATCCGCGACGCCGACGTCGAAGACTTCGACGCACTGATCGTGCCCGGCGGATTTGGCGCGGCGAAGAACCTGTCGAACTTCGCCATCGAAGGCGCCGGCTGCACCGTGCAACCGGAAGTGCTGGCCCTGGCCGAGGCATTTGCCGAAGCGGGCAAACCGGTCGGGCTGATCTGCATCTCCCCGGCGCTGGCAGCGAAAATCTACGGCCCCGGCGTGACCTGCACCATCGGCAACGATGCCGACACCGCCGCGGCCATGAGCAAAATGGGCGCGACCCACGAAGAGTGCGCGGTAACCGAGATCGTCGAAGACAAGGCGCGCAAACTGGTCACCACCCCGGCCTACATGCTGGCGCAGACCATCAGTGAAGCGGCTTCGGGCATCAACAAACTTGTCGACCGCGTGCTCGAACTGACCCACGAAAACGACGCTTGATCCCCTTCTTTCACCTGATCGTTCCCACGCTCCGCGTGGGAATGCATTCAGGGACGCTCCGCGTTCCGGCCTCACCACAGATGTACGACCAATAGCAGCGGACGCAGAGCGTCCAAGGCTGCATTCCCACGCAGAGCGTGGGAACGATCATCATTGTGCAAGACTCAGGGCTTGCGGATGAGCCGGGTCAGAATCCGGTCCAACGCATTGGCAAACGCCTGCTTCTCGCGCTCGCCAAACGGCGCCGGCCCGCCGCTCATCTGGCCCTGCTCCCGGAGATCGGTGAACAGATTACGCACCGCCAGGCGTTCGCCCATGTTCTGCGCATCGAACTCCTTGCCACGCGGATCCAGCGCCGCCACGCCCTTCTTGACCAGCCGATCAGCCAGCGGAATATCGCTGCAGATCACCAGCTCGCCCGGCACGGCGTGCTCGACAAGATAATCATCCGCCGCATCCGGCCCGCTCGGCACCACAATCAGTTTGACGATGGCCAGCGCCGGCTTGGTCTGCGGCTGCCCGGCAACCAGCACCACTTCGAACTGGCGCTTGAGCGCGAACTTCACCACCAGATCCTTCGCCGCCCGTGGGCAGGCGTCGGCATCGATCCATACACGCATGTCCTTTACCTCTAAAAGCAAAAGATCGCAGCCTGCGGCAGCTCCGACAGAGTGCGCGTCGCGGGGTGACATTGCGACATGCACGACCCTGTTGGAGCTGCCGAAGGCTGCGATCTTTTGGGATCGCTCAATCAGGCAGCCGAAACCCGGCGCTTCTCCGCCACCCAACTGCGCCCATACAACACAACGATCGCCACAATCGCTACTGCCTGCGCGGTCAGCGAATAGGCATCGGCATGAATCCCCAGCCAGTCGAATTCAAAGAACGCCACCGGCCGTGTGCCGAAGATCCCGGCTTCCTGCAAGGCCTTGACGCCGTGCCCGGCAAACACCACCGACAACGCGCACAACAGCGCGGCGTTGATGCTGAAGAATAGCGTCAGCGGCAGTTTCGCCGAGCCGCGCAGAATCACCCACGCCAGGCCAACCAGCAGCACCAGCGCCGTCGCACCACCGGCCAGCACCGCGTTGTGCCCGGCAGGCCCGGCCTGCAGCCACAGGGTTTCGTAGAACAGGATCACTTCGAACAGCTCGCGGTAAACCGAGAAAAACGCAAGGATCGCAAAGCCAAAACGTCCACCGCCGCCGACCAGGCTGCTTTTGATGTAATCCTGCCAGGCCGCCGCGTGACGGCGGTCATGCATCCATACGCCGAGCCACAACACCATGACACTGGCAAACAGCGCCGTGGCGCCTTCGAGCAACTCACGCTGCGAACCGCTGACATCGATCACATACGCCGCCAGCGCCCAGGTACCCAAGCCCGCCAGCAATGCCAAGCCCCAGCCAACGTTGACGCTGCGAACGGCCGATTGCTGGCCGGTGTTGCGCAGGAAGGCGAGGATCGCCGCCAGCACCAGAATCGCTTCCAGGCCTTCGCGCAGCAGAATCAGCAGACCGGAGATGTAGCTCAGCGACCAGCTCAGACCATCGCTGCCCAGCAGGCCGGCGGATTCCTTGAGTTTGGCCTTGGCCGCGTCCAGACGCTGCTCGGCCTGCTCAACAGGTAGACCGTCCTGCAGCGACTGCCGGTACGCCATCAGCGATTTTTCGGTGTCCTTGCGCACGTTGGCATCGACGTTATCCAGCGAGCTCTCGACCAGCTCGAAGCCTTCCAGATAGGCCGCGACAGACAGGTCATAGGCCTGATCGTGCTCACCGGCGCGGTAGGCCGCGAGGCTCTTGTCCAGCGTGGCGGCGGTGTAGTCGAGCAACTGCGCCGGGCCGCGCTTGACCTGCGGCGGTTGCGCACGCTGGGCGCGGAAAGTTGCCGCGACCTCTGCGCCTTCGGCAGCCTGCACTTCGGCCGGCGTCTGCCGGGCCAGGTCGGCGATGTTGTAGACCTTGTCGGACTTGGCGGCCGCCGCATCGGCACTGAAGCCGGCGATGTAGGTGGCCAGATCCCAGCGCTGGCGATCATCGAGCTGATCGGCAAACGCCGGCATGTCTGTGCCTTCGACGCCTTGGCCGAGGGTGCTGTAGATCGCGTACAGGCTCAGGTGATCCATGCGCGCGGCGTCACGCAGGTTGGCCGGCGCGGGCGTCAGACCAACGCCGGCCGGGCCGTCGCCAGCGCCTGTCTCGCCGTGGCACACCGAGCAGTTCTGCGCATACAACGGCGCACCGCGTGCCGGGTCCGGGGTGATGATCGGCGCTTGGCTGACTTCATACGCCACGGCCAGTTTCGCGCCCAACTGCCGGGCCTGACGGGCAACATCGGCGCCGTCCTGCTTCGCACTGATGGCGGCATGCAACGACTTGACGCCCTGCTCCAGCGCGGCTTTTTCCGGTTTGGCTGGCAACGCAGTGATCAAGCCTTGCAGAACCTGGGTGAATTCCAGTTGTTCGCGGTATTCGCCGTCGTCGATGACTTTGCCTGCCGCGACCGTCGGCGGGTAATCGGCACTGATGTAGTCGAGCAGGTGCAACGCTTGCGGCGCGCCTTCCACGGTATCGGCCAGCAGCGGCAGGCTGCTCAGAGACAATATCGGGAACAGCAGCCAGGCCAGCAATCGGGACGAGGCAGTCATGAACGAATCTCAAATGGAAATGCGAAGTTACATATTGTTCACTTCGAAGACATTTCTCTCAAGCTTTGTCGGCGTTTCGCTTTGATTGGCAGGAAATACCCGGCAGACGGCAGCAGCGTTTGTCGATGAGTATGGCCGCACCGCCCGCTGCCGATTGCCTCGACACGCCCGATGAAGATCGCAGCCATTTGCCATCATCCACTTTATACTGCCCGCCCCAGAGCCATTGCGTGCAAGGAATCAAGGTCAATGCGCAGTCTTCCGTTCGTTTTGCTGCTCTGCGTGGCTGTTCAGTTGAGCGGTTGTGCCGCCTATCGCCACTACGATCTTGAAATGCAGCAGACCACAGAGCAAATGACCCGGGGCAATCTTGACGGCGCTCTGGCACTGGTGGAATTGCACAACCCGTGGGAAGACAAGGATCTGCTGTATTACCTGGAAAAAGGCGCGATCCTCAGCGCTGGCAGTGTCCTGCCCGACAGCCAGGACGCCTGGCGCAATGCCGACCGGATGATCTTCCAGCGCGAGGAGGCCAACCCGTCCGGCGCAATGAAATTGCTCGCGCGCTTCGGTGACGAAATGGGCACGATGCTGGTCAACGACAAGCTGCGCCGCTATGAAGGCTACGATTACGAAAAGGTCATGTTGACTACGCAAATGGCCTTGAACCAGCTATCCGTCAATGACTTTGCCGGCGCCCGCGCAGACATCAGGAAAACCCACGAACGCGAAGCATTGATCGCCCGCCAGCGGGAAAAGCAATACGAAGCGGCCGAGGAACAGGCAAAAGCCCAAGGCAAAACCCTGCATTACAGGGACCTGGAGGGTTATCCGGTCGGCCTGCTCGAGGCGCCGCAGGTCGTGGAACTGAAAAACGGCTACCAGAGTGCGTTCAGCCACTATCTGGCCGGCTTCACTTACGAAGCCCTCGGCGAGCGCGCCCTGGCAGCGGCCGGTTACCGTCAGGCGATCGAATTGCGGCCGGACATGCCCATGTTGCAAAAGGCCCTGCGCAATCTCGATAAACCGCCAGCGAAAGCCGATGAAAGCGATGTGTTGCTGATTATCCAGAGTGGGCTGGCCCCGGCTCGCAGTTCCGTACAGGTGCCGATCCCGGTTCGTCTGAACGAAACGCTGGTCATCATCGCGCCCATTTCATTCCCGGTGATGGTGCCTGATTCGGTCACACCCAATCTCAAGCATTTAACTGTGGATGGCCATAAACAGCCGCTGGCCGTGATCAACAGCGTGACCGACATGTCCATGCGCACACTGCGCGATGACATGCCGCAAATCATCTCGCGGGCGATGTTCCGCGCCAACATGGCCGCCATCGGTCAAGCGCAGGAAAACGAGCGCAACCCGGCGAAAGCCTCGTTGATCGTCACTCAGCATGATCCGTTTGAAGAAGCCGACACCCGTACATGGCGAGCGTTGCCGGACAAGACGCTGATCGCCCGCCTGCGCCTGAAGAAAGGCCTGCACACCTTCCGTTTTGCGGCAGCGCCCATTGATAGCCCATTTGAACTTCGCGTCGATCAGGATCGGCAAGTTCTGCATTTGCGTGTATTGCGCGACCAGGTTTTTACCGTTGGATCAGCCTTCGTGCCACAGCATAAACCTGCGCCAAGCCCACCTGATTCCGCGAACAAGTGATGGCACACCATCAAATAATGAAAGCGAAAAGATATTACATAGCCATCATCTCGCGTTTATAATGCCGCGCCCTCGCTCAGCGAGCCGGCAACACAAGCTCCTCACACTTGAGGAATTGGCAGGAGGCCAACGCCGCCGTCGATAGGTCACACCAGCCCGACCAGCACCCGCGGCTGCAAGTTTTGCTACTCAGGGAAGAAGTACCCATGGCATTCCGCGCCCCCACTCTGCTCGCGCTCAGCGCCGTCACTCTGTTGTCCGGCTGTGCAGCGTTTCGCAACTACGATTCCGAATTGGCCCAGACCAACCAGCAACTGGCTTCCGGCAACGTCGACGCGGCGCTGACCCTGCTGGAAAAGAACAACAGCGGCACCGACAAAGACCTGCTCTATTACTTCGAGAAAGGTGAACTGCTGCGCGCCAAGGGCGATCTGTCGGGCAGCCAGAACGCCTGGGGCAGCGCGGACAAGGTAGTCGGTCAGTGGGAAGACGCGGTCAAGCTCGACTCCGCCAAGTACCTGGCACAGTTCGGCAGCTTCATCGTCAACGACAAGGTGCGCCGCTACGAAGGCTACGACTACGAAAAAGTCATGCTGACCACGCAGATGGCCCTGAACCTGCTGGCGGTCAACGATTTCGACGGCGCCCGCACGGCGATCAAAAAGACCCACGAACGCGAAGCGGTGATCGCCGACCTGCGCGACAAGGAATACCTCAAGAGCGAAGAACAGGCCGAGAAAGAAGGCATCAAGACTCAGTACAAGGATCTTCAGGGTTATCCGGTTGCCAGCCTCGACGCGCCGGAAGTGGTCGGCCTGAAAAACAGCTATCAGAGCGCGTTCAGCCATTACCTCGCCGGTTTCGTCTACGAAGCCCTGGGCGAGAAGGATCTGGCCGCGCCGGGTTATCGCAAGGCTGCCGAATTGCGCCCGAACACGCCGCTGCTCGAGCAGGCGCTGGTCAACCTCGACAAACCTTCGAAGTCTGACGACAGCGATATCCTGATCGTAGTGCAGAGCGGCCTGGCCCCGGCCCGCGACTCGATTCGCGTACCGCTGCCGTTGCCGATTTCCAACAATGTGGTGATCACCCCGCTGTCGTTCCCGATCATCAAACCGGACACTTCCACCGCGCCGTTCGCGCAGATCGGTGTCGATGGCAAGCAAGTTGACCTGACCGCGCTGAACAGCACCACCGCTATGTCGCGCCGCGCGCTGCGCGATGACATGCCCGGGATCATCGTGCGCACCACCGTGCGGGCGATCACCAAAGGCGTGGCGCAAAAGCAGATCAACGAAACCAATCCGCTGGCCGGTCTCGCCGTAGGCATTTCTTCAGCGGTACTGGAAGGTGCCGATACCCGTACGTGGCGCACCCTGCCGGACAACACCCAAGTGGTGCGCCTGCGCCTGAAAAAGGGTGAGCATCAGGTTACCCTGCCGAGCGCCGTGGGCGGCTCGGTGGTCAAGGTCACCGTCGATCAGCGTTATCAAGTGGTCAGCCTGCGCGCCGTTGGCAACCAGGTGTTCGCTGGCGGCATCGCTGCTCACGTAATGCCGAGCGCTGGCGCGACCAACGTCGCCAGCCTCAAACAACCTTAAGAACGGAGTCTTGCAATGCGCTTGAAGATTATCGCCGTCGCCGCCCTCGCCTTGTTGGCAGGCTGCGCCACCCCGCCGCCACCTGAGCCGGGCAGCGCCGCGAGCAAAGTCGTGGCCATGGGGCCGCAGAAACACATCGTCGTCGGCGCCATGCGCGTGGCCCGCGAAAACGGCTTCATGACCGTCAATGTGCAGTTGAGCAACACCCTCAACAGCAACAAGATCTTCTACTACCGCTTCGCCTGGCTTGGCGCCGAAGGTTTCCCGGTTGCCGAAGAAGAGGTCTGGAAAAGCCAGATGATGTATGGCGCTCAGACCAGCTTCATTCAAGCCATCGCTCCGACCCCGAAAGCCGTGGATTTCCGTCTGGAAATCAAAACGCCTTAAGCCCGCCACCCTTTTTCTGATTGAGAGAGCTTTCTCATGTTTGCACGCTTTTCCTGCATCGCCGTCATCGCCCTGCTGGCCTCCGGTTGCGCCAACACTTCGCCGACCCTGGGCAGCAAGAACATCAGTTACGGCGACACCAAAGCCGTTGAAACCGTGACCAACGAATTCGGTTCGACCGACCTGCAAATGATCGCCGAATCGATGACCCGCTCGCTGGCCCAGTCCGGCATTCTGCAGGGTCGTCCCGTGGTTCAGGTCTACGACGTGAAAAACAAGACCAGCGAGTACATCGATACCCGCGAAATCACCACCAGCATCAAGACCCAGCTGATGAAGACCGGCGTCGCGCGCTTCGCCAGCGATAACAACGCAATGCAGAGCCAGGTTGACCAGCTCAAACTGCAAAACCAGAGCGGTCTGTACAAGAAAAGCACCGTGGCCAAGACCGGCAATATGATTGCCGCCAAGTACCGCATCGAAGGCTCGATCAGCTCGATCGTCAAGCGCAGCAGCGATTATAAGGACGTCTTCTACAAATTCAGCCTGCAGTTGATCGATGTCGAAAGCGGTCTGGCCGAGTGGATGGACGAAAAAGAGATCCGCAAAACCACGGAGCGTTAAGCAATGCGCACATGGATTGGCATGATGGCCCTGGCTTGCGCGTTCAGCGCGCAGGCGGCCCCGAAAGTGGCGGTGACGGATCTGGCGTATCAGGAGCGCGTGGAGCAATACATCCACATCGTTTCGGCGCAGAGCAATCACCGCGAGAGCTACTACAGCGCCAGCGGCTCTTCGAGCTACAACGAGATCGAAGCGACCACCAGCTACATCGAACAGGGCGAGTTGCGCAAATTCACCGGCGACATAAAGGGTGAAATTCTGCGTACCGGCATGTTCCAGCTGGTGCAGGGCACGCCGTACACCGCCTCGTCCAAAGGCGATGTGTATGACGTGATCAAACGCATCAAGGCCGGCAACTTCAAAGGCGCCGACTACGTGTTGTTCGGCACTGTGTCCGACATCGACTTCACCCAGGACGTCAACGAGCTGGCGCATACCGACAGCTACTCGGCGGTACTGGGCCTGACACTGGTGGCGGATTTCAGTCTGATCAACACCAAGACTTACGAGATCACCTCGGCCTTCACGGCGATGGGCGAAGCGCAGGACACCAAACTGGTGAACCATCGCGACATCAAGATCTCGCTGAATCGTCCGCGGGTGGTGCGTGACGTGTCCAAGGCCTTGGGGGAAGACGTGGCCGGGCAACTGAGCATGCAGCTCGGCGGTGGTGGCGGTTACGAGCAACCGCGCGAGGCGCCGCAGCGCAACAATCTACCGCGTGATACGGCGCCGGTGATTCTGCGCTGACCGACCGAGAGAAACAAAAAGGCGACCCGCAAAGGTCGCCTTTTTTCTGCCCGAGTGCTTCAGGCCGCCGCTTTACGCAACGTCGCCATAAACGCCGCCGCACCAATGAACAACCCGGCAAAGGTGCGGTTCATGCGCTTCTGCTGTTTGGGCGTGCGCAACAGACGCAGCACCTTCGACGCCAGCCCGGTGTAACCGGCCATCACGATCAGATCGACAAACACCATCGTCACACCGATCACCACATACTGAATCAGCAGCGGCGCGTGGGGATTGATGAACTGCGGCAACACCGCGAGCATGAACACCAACGCCTTGGGGTTGCTGATGTTCACCAGAAAGCCGCGAAACACCAGGGCCAGCGGCTTGCCGATCGGCCGTACCGCGGCGTCATCGCTCATGTCCATGGGCAGCGCCCGCCATTGCTTGATCGCCAGATAAACCAGATAAGCGACGCCGAACCATTTGATCGCATGGAACGCTGTGGCCGATGCGGTGAGCACGGCACCCACACCCGCGCCGACAATCGCGATCTGCACCGCCAAGCCGATCTGCAGGCCCAGCGCGTTCCAGTAGCCGCGCCAGAATCCGTATTGCAGACCGCTGGACATCGACGCGATGGCGCCCGCGCCCGGGGACAGGCTGATCACCCAGCAGGCGGCAAAGAATGCCAGCCATGTTTGAAGCTCCATCGCACACCTCGGCTCTGAATCGTGACAGACGCTCAAGCTAATGCGCTTTGGGCTTAAAAGCAAAAGATCGTCCGAAGGCTCGGGCCGCGATCGTCCGATCTTTTGATCTCGCTGAAAAAGCTACTTCTCGAACCCGCTCGACGGCAACACATCCGTCCCGCGCCAACGCCGCACCGAACGCTGGAAGAACAGGCTGTTCGGCACCTGCACCATGGCGCTGCCGGTGCCGAGTTCTTCGGCCTCGACCAGCGTGGTGTAGAGCAGATTGATCGCGATCACCCGGCCTTTGACGCCAGGCTTGTCGGTGGTGTCCACCAGCTCGACCACATCGCCGAGGCGGAACGGTCCGACGGTGAAGATCAGGATCGCGCAGAGCAGATTGGACAGCACGCTCCACATGGCGAAGAACGCCACCGCCGCCACCGCGACAAAACCCGACAGCGCCGTCCACAGCACTGTCGCCGAAACGCCGAGGCGCTCAAGCACGAAGAGCAGCGCGCTGCCCATGATCAGCCAGCGCAGCACGCCACGCAGCGGCATCAGCAATTGCGGCGGGAAAGGATAACGCTCACCCAGGCGAGTCAGGCCTTTGGCGACGAAACGCTGGGTCAGGTAACCCGCGAGCAGAATCAGCAGAATCTGCGCGGTGAACCAGAGCGGTTCGACCCATACCGCCGCAAAGGGCAGTTTGAAGGCTTCCATCAGGACAACGCCTCCAGCTCCGCCTGCATGCTTTCCAGGGTTTCCAGCGCTTGCATCCAGGCTTCTTCCAACTCGGCTTCACGAACCTTCAATTTGGCCTGTTCGGCGAGCAGATCCCGCAGTTCATTCTTGCGTGCCGGCTCGTAGATATCGCTGTCGCCGAGGCTGGCATCGACCTTGGCCAGTTTCTCGTGAAGCTTGCCCAGCTCGGCTTCAAGCTTGTCGGCCTCGCGCTTGTGCGGGGCCAGTTGTTGGCGCAACGCTGCTGCCGCTTGGCGCTGAGCTTTCTTGTCGGTCTTGTCCGGATTGACCGGTGTGTTGCTGACCGGCGCATTACGCTGGCGGTATTCCACCAGCCAGCGGGCGTAATCTTCCAGGTCGCCATCGAACTCTTCGACCTTGCCGTCGGCGACCAGATAGAAGTTGTCGGTGGTGCTCTTGAGCAAATGCCGATCGTGAGACACCACCAGCACCGCACCGCTGAATTCCTGCAGTGCCATGGTCAGTGCCAGACGCATTTCCAGGTCGAGGTGGTTGGTCGGTTCGTCGAGCAGCAACAGGTTTGGCCGCTCCCAGGCGATCAACGCAAGCGCGAGACGAGCCTTCTCGCCACCGGAGAAATTCAGCACCGGCTCATCGATGCGCGCGCCACGGAAGTCGAAGCCGCCGAGGAAGTCACGCAAGGTCTGCTCGCGCTCGCCCGGCGCCAGCCGCTGCAAGTGCAGCAACGGGCTGGCCTTGGAATCCAGCGAATCGAGTTGATGCTGAGCGAAGTAGCCGACCACGGTGTTCTCGCCACGGGTCAGGCGCCCGGCCAGCGGTTCAAGCTCACCGGCGAGGTTCTTGATCAGCGTCGATTTACCCGCGCCGTTCGGCCCGAGCAGACCGATCCGCGCGCCCGGAGTCAGTTGCAGCTTGACCTTCTCCAGGATGGTCTTGTCGCCATAACCCAGACGTGCATCGGACAGGTCGATCAGTGGGCTGGAGATCTTCGTTGACTCGCGGAAGACGAAGTCGAACGGCGAATCGACGTGGGCCGCCGAAAGTTCTTCCATGCGTTCCAGCGCCTTGATCCGGCTCTGCGCCTGACGGGCCTTTGTCGCCTGGGCCTTGAAGCGAGCGATGTAGCTTTCCATGTGCGCACGCTGCGCCTGCTGCTTCTCGTAGGCCTGTTGCTGCTGGGCCAGACGCTCGGCGCGGGCGCGTTCGAACGCGGTGTAGCCGCCACGGTAGAGCGTCAGTTTGCGCTGATCGACATGGGCGACGTGATCAACCACTTCGTCGAGGAAGTCGCGGTCGTGGGAAATCAGCAGCAAGGTGCCCGGATAGCTTTTCAGCCACTCTTCGAGCCAGATGATTGCGTCGAGGTCCAAGTGGTTGGTCGGTTCGTCGAGCAGCAGCAGATCCGAGGGGCACATCAGTGCCTGTGCCAGATTCAGACGCATCCGCCAGCCACCGGAGAAATCGCCGACCTGACGATCCATCTGCTCATTGGTGAAACCAAGACCGGCGAGCAGCTTGCGCGCCCGTGCATCGGCGGTGTAACCGTCGGCGCTGTCGAGTTCGGCGTGCAGGCGCGCCAGCGCGGTGCCGTCATGGGCCTGCTCGGCGGCGGCAAGCTCACGCTGCACCTCACGCAGACGCAGGTCACCATCGAGCACATAGTCGACCGCCAGGCGCTCAAGGGTGTCGACCTCCTGGCGCATGTGCGCGATGCGCCAGTCGACCGGCAGCAGGCAGTCGCCCGAATCCGGATGCAACTCGCCGCGCAGCAAGGCGAACAGGCTGGATTTGCCGGCACCGTTGGCGCCGATGAGGCCGGCTTTGTGGCCGGCGTGCAGGGTCAGCTCGGCGTCTTCTAGCAGACGTTGCGGGCCACGCTGTAAAGTCAGGTTCTGAAGTCGGATCATAATGGCGGCGGAGTCTACCAGCTTCGCTCACAACTGGCGCGAGTAGCACGATGTCCTCTGACCTGTGGAGCTTTGCCCTTGATGTCTACGCCCGACCGGGCGTGGAAGATGCCTGCCTGCGATTGCAAACGGCGGGCGCCAATGTCTGCCTGTTGCTATGCGGTTTGTGGCTGGAGCAGCGAGCGGTGACCTGCGATGAACCGCGCGTACGCCTGCTCAAGGCCTTGACCGCGCCGTGGGATGTCGAAGTGGTGCAGCCATTGCGAAGCCTGCGCATGCAATGGAAAGTGCGGGCCGTCGATGATGCGGTGGTGGCAGGCATGCGCGAGCAGATCAAGTCACTTGAGCTTGAAGCTGAACGAACCTTGTTGTCACGGCTGGAAGGTGTGGCGCAGGAATGGACGCGCAACGAGGCAGGTTCGGTGACCTGGCTTGAAGGCTTGGCCGGCAGTGCAGCCAGCCTGAACCGCGACGCGCTGCAAGTGCTGCGCGTCGCGGCAACCGGCACTTAGGAAGCGCTGGTCGGGGTGCTGCTGACGCTCGACGAAGCGGCTGGCGCTGGCGCCGTCGAAGGGGTCGAGTGAGCGGCGGACGACGGTGCGGACGCAGCTGGAGCAGCCGGGGAAGCCGCAGGCGCTGGTTTGGCTGCTGGAGCGGTAGCCGGTTTGGTAGCGGCTGGCTTGGCAGCAGCAGGCTTTTTCACCGCTGGTTTTGCGGCTGGCTTGGCCGCTGGTTTCGCCGCAGCAGGCTTGGCAGCAGCAGGCTTGGCGGCCGGTTTCGCAGCGGTTTTTGCTGCAGGTTTTGCTGCCGATGTTGCGGCTGGTTTGGCAGCCGGTTTAACCGCCACTTTCGCAGCAGGTCTGGCCGCGGCAGGTTTAGCCACGGCCTTGGCTGCAGGCTTCGCAGCGGCGGTTTTTGCAGCAGGCTTGGCTGCTGGTTTTGCCGCTGTCTTGGCGGCAGGCTTTGCGGCTGCGGTCTTAGCCGCTGCAGTTTTGGTCGCGGCCGGTTTCGCAGCGGGCTTGGCAGTGGTGGTTTTGGCTGCAGGTTTGGCTGCAGTGGTTTTAGCCGCCGGTGTTGCCGCGCTCGCCGCCGGCTTCTTCACTGCAGTTTTCGCCACTGGTTTGGCAGGCGCTTTTACCGGTGCCTTGGCGGCGGGTTTGGCGGTGGTTTTCGCAGCAGCAGGTTTGGCCGCAGCGGTCTTCGCCGGGGCTTTGCTTGCAGCAGGTTTGGCAGCGACTTTCTTCGCTGGAGCGGCTGCGGGTTTGGCCGAACGCGACGACAGGACCTTACCCACTGCTTCCTGAACGCGGCCAACACCCTGGGCCAGCTTCAGGCTTTCCTGAGCATCGCGCTTGAGCTGCAGAATGTAGCTGCGGGTCTCGGACTGACGATCTTTCAACGCGTCGAGCAGGTCTTCGAGTTCTTTCACCGAGGCCTTGGCTTTATTCTGCGCCTTGGCTTTGCCGGCGGTGGCGGCGTCTTGCAGTTTGGTGCGCGATTTGTGCAGTTTTTCCTGCGCTTTGCCACGCTGTTTTTCCAGCTTGGCGAGCAGTTTTTCAGCATCAGCCAAGGCTTGCGAGCAAGCGTTTTCCAAATGCTCGAGCAAGCTGCCCGACAACTGTTGGAGTAAGTGCAACGGAGTATTTACAGGCTTCTTGGTGGCCGACATGGTTTACCTCCTGGCTGACGTGAGTGCGGCTCATACTAGACCTCTGCTGATACCGCCGCTAGGGCATGTTGACAGTATCTGCGCCGTTGCGTTGCACCGAAGCCGAAATGTTCTGCACCGGGGTAAAAGCAGTTCACCGATGCAGACGTTTGCACTGGCATAATCCCTCGCATCTCAGGTCGGAGAGTGCCCATGTCGCGCTACTTTATTTTGTCCCTCTGCGTGGTTTTTTCGGCGGCATACGCCGATGAAAAAACCACGGCGAATGATGCTCATGACCTGGCTTACAGCCTCGGTGCCAGCCTCGGTGAACGGCTGCGCCAGGAGGTGCCGCAGTTGCAGATCCAGGCGCTGATCGAAGGCCTGCAACAGGCGTATCAGGGCAAGCCCCTGGCGTTGAGTGAAGCGCGTATCGAACAGATTCTGGCCGATCACGAATCGCGCAATGCCGAGCAGGCATCACGCCAATCGAGTGATGCTGCGATGGAGAACGAGCAACGGTTTCTCAGCGCGGAAAAAGCCAAACCGGGCGTAAAGGAATTGGCCGATGGCATCCTTCTGACCGAACTCGTCCCGGGCTCCGGCGCCAAAGCCGGCCCCGACGGAAAAGTTCAGGTGTTGTATGTCGGCAAGTTGCCGGACGGCACTGTGTTTGACCAGAACAGCCAACCGCAATGGTTCAACCTCGACAGCGTGATTGCCGGTTGGCGCACGGCGCTGCAGAACATGCCGGTCGGGGCAAAATGGCGATTGGTGATTCCATCGGATCAGGCCTATGGTGCCGACGGTGCCGGCGACCTGATCGCACCGTTCACGCCACTGGTGTTTGAAGTGGAACTGCGTGGCGCGACGAACTGATCGGGCATAAAAAAACGGTGCGCTTTCGGCGCACCGTTTTTCCGCAAGGATGTGGTTCAGGCCTGAACCGGGTCTTCTGCCTTGTGTGCCGTGTGCAGCACTTCGATCAGGCAGTCTTCAAGTTCGAAGCGCTCATGCAGCAAGCCGCCCAATTCCTTGAATTTCTCCGCAACGCATTTACCTTCATCGCACAGGTCGTTGAACGCGAGCAGCTTCTCGGTAATGACGTCGATGCGCGGGTAGATTGTCTCGGCGAGTTCCAGACCGCGCTTGTCGTTGAACGCCTTGGCTTCGCCAGTCAACTGTTCATAGATTTCAAAGTGACCGGCCGACACGTAATCGACCAGCACACCGCAGAATTCCAGTAGAGGTTTGCGGCTTTCAGACAGCGAATCAGGCTGCGCACCGAGTTTGTCGTAGGCGCCGATCAGCTCTTCACGCTCCTGCAACCAGCGGTCGATCAGCAGATGAACCCCACCCCAACGTTCCTGAGCATTCTGACAACTTTCGAGCATGGCGATCTCTCTTCCCTTGTGGGTCATGCTGCTCTACACCCGCGCCCATGTTCTGATTTGACTGGGTGGACGATCGGGCAGAGCGTCATCGAGCAACATAAATCCAATGACACGTGCCGGCCAGATTATGCCCGCACGCCTATGGCTTCAAGGTACGCAGGAGATAAAGTTCATACAAGTGTTTAATCCCTGACCAGTACGTGGTGCGACGCTTCGTCGCTGACCGGTCGTTGCAGAGCACTGCAGATCAGCCGCAACAACTGATAAACCGCAAGAATGGACACACCGACAAAAAACAGCAGGCTCCATTCCGGGATGCTCAAATCGAAGAGTGTCCAGGAGATTTCCGAGCAGTCGGCACCGCCGTTGAACATTCGTTGCAGGGCACAGATCCATGGCAAGCCACTGAAAAGTGATTCCACAGTCGGCGAGCATTTGACCAGTTGCAACATGGAATCACTCTGGATCAACACCTGCCGCCAGGCAGCGGTGGTTCCGCCCAGACTGGCGCCCAACGCAAACAGCCAGTACCACCATAATCCGCCACGCCGGGGGCCATGCACCGCCGCCACGCCGCAGCCAATGCACAGCAAGGTGAGGAACAAGCGCTGCACCAGGCACAGACTGCAAGGCGTCAGGCCCACCGCATATTCGAGGTAATAGGAAGCTCCCAGAGCAAAGGCCCCCGCAATGAAAGCGATGAAGAACAAGGAGCGTGAGCAGGCCAACGACATGGCTTTTCCGTAACAGTAGAGACAGGCAGTTACGGTAGAGGAAAGCGTGTCAGCCTTTCAAGGCAAGGGCCTGCCGACAGTTCACCACAGATGTAGGGAAAACCCGACAGGTTCAAGAGGAAAAGATGAAGGACTCTGCAGGAGTTTGCCTCAAGAGCACAAAGAAGCTGAATTTTCGGTCAGTGAAGTTCACGAGGGAGCATCCTCCCTCGCCTCTCAGACCTTCGCCGCAACCGGCAAAGGCGCCGCCAGCAAACGTTCATCAAGCAGCCCAAGACCTTCCTGGAACAACTGGTTGCTGCGCTCGGTATCGCCGAGCTGTGCGAGCAGACGAGCCAATTCAGCGCATGTCTCAGGATTGCGCTGCACGCGCAGACTGCTTTCCAGATAGTCGCGAGCCTTGCCCCACAGACTGGTTTGCAGACATAAACGCCCAAGGGTCAGCAGCAGGCTCGGATCGGCCGGATGCTCCTTGAGCCAGCCCTCAGCGGTTTGCAACTGTCGTGCAGGATCACTGCCACGAACCAGACCATAAAGCCGCGCCAGATGGCTGTCGTACCTGCGCTTGAGCGCGGTGCGCAGCACCTCTTCGGCCTCGACCTGAGCGCCTAGCTGGCGCAATTGCTCGGCATAGGCCAATACCAGAGGGGCCTCCTGACGCTGCGCTGAAGTCAGCTGTTCCCAGGCCCGCTTGAGCGACTGCAGACCCACCGTGCCGTCCTCTTCGCGATGAGCTGCCAGCGAGAGATTTTCCCCCCAGGCGCGACGCTCGAGTTCAGCCAGTTCGGCCGGCGGCAGCACTTTGTCCTTGCGCAACTCCGGCAGCAGACGAATCACCGCCGTCCATTCGCCACGCTGCTGATACAGACGTTGCAATTGACGCAGTGTTTGCGCGCTGCGCGGATGCCGTTCATGCATTGCCTGCAAGGTCACCAGCGCACCGTCGGTGTCGCCACGATCGGTCTGCAACTGTGCGTGACTCAGGGCGATCGCCAATTCGGCTTGCGGCTGACGCTCCAGCGCACGTTCGAGCAAACGATCGCTTTCTTCGTACTGGCCTTGCTCGTTGGCCGCGCGTGCGGCGCCCAGGTAATAAAGCAGCGGCTGGCGTTCGGCTTCGGCGGCGCGGGTCAGATGCCGCTGCGCGCTGGCCCAGCGACCCTCAGCCAGATCCAGTTGCCCGTGTTCGATTGCCACTTGCACGCGGCGGCTGCGATTGCGCCGCGACCAAGGATTGACCACACCGGTAGAGGTCGTCACCAACTCGACCAACACCTTGATACCCCAGAACAGCAGCCACAGCACCGTGATCACCGCCAGCGTTGCCCACAGGCTCGCCTCGTAGCGGAAGCCCTTGTACGCCACCAGCACGTAACCGGAATGCTCGGCGATCGCCAGGCCCAGCGCTGCCGTCGCCGCGATGACCAGAAACACGATTACATAGAGGCGCTTCATGGGGTCGTCTCCTGCGCCGCGTTGGCGGCAGGCTTGGCGAACGGCTTCACCGATTCTTCGGCGTTGAGGTTGCGCCGCTCAAGATACGCTTGCACCGCGCTCAAGGTGCCGGCCAGATCCGGAATCTTGACGGTGACGGGTTCCTTGCTCAGTTCGGCGACCTGTTCCAGCATGATTTTGCTTTGCGGGTTGTCCGGGTTGAAATTGCCCTTGAGCACATCGCGCGCCTCGGTCAGCGCCTGGGTGTAAACCGGCGCCTGACCGTTGAGTGCCGCCCATTGCGCCTGCTCCAGCGCCAGGCTCAGGGCCAGGCGTACCTGGCTCAGGCTCTGCCCGGCCAGCAGCGGTTTGACATTCTTGTCGGCGTTGAAATCGATGCGGATATAGCGCGACACCTTGTCCCACCATTGCGCCCAGCGACTGGCGCCATCGCCGTCGGCGGTCAGACCCAGCAGCGACTCGCCGCGATCCTTGTACTCCGGCGCCAGCTCGGTAAGGTCGATGACCTGATCGCGCAGCGCGCCAAGGCGCAGGAACAGCCCGGTGCGATCCGGTTGTTCGGTGCTGCGCAAGGCAACCAGGGTTTTCGCTACTTGCTCGCGAGCGGCGAAGGAACCCGGGTCATTCTGTTCACGGAGGATTTCGTCGGCGCCCTGCACCAGCGCCTGCGCGCTGCTGATGTCCTGCAATGCCGACAGGCGCAGACTGGCCAGACGCAGCAAGTGCTCGGCTTCGGCCAGACGCCAGTCCTTGCGGCTGGCGCCGAGGACGGTTTCCAGACGTTGATTGAGGCGCTGCTGATCGCCTTGCAATTGCGTGACCAGACGCTGGCGTTCGGCGAGCTCATCAGCGCCAGGCAACTGCGCAAGGCGCTCGGTCAGACGCTGCTCGTTGAGCTTCAGACTCTGCGCCTGATCATTCAACGCCTGCACCTGACTCGACTGCTGCTGCGTGTTGTTCTGCAGGTGACGCACCTGCCAGACACCCCAGCCACCGATGGCGACACCGGCGGCGCCAAGCAGCAGGGCGACAATCGCCAGTCCATTGCCTCGGCGCGGCTCCCGGGCCGGCGGTGGAGTTTCAACCTGAGCATCGAGCGCAGGCTGGGCGTCATCTTTGGGCAAGGCTGTTTCGCTCACGTATCCATCCTTTGCATTGGAAAACGGCACGGGAAACTCCCGTAACGCCGTCAGCAAAGCCGCGGCACTCGCGCCGCGGCAATCCACAACTGTTTGAGCCCCGGCGGCACGTGCCAGCTCGGCGACCCTCGGGCTCGGTACAAACAACGGCAACTGCGCGATCTTCGGCCAGGCATCGCCGGCCATCTGCCGCAGATGCTCGAAACCCTGTCCACTGCTGACCACCAGCCCGTCCAAGCGTTCCGCTTCGATCCGCCGTGGCAGCTCGCTGGGCGGGTAGGCAGGCAGGTCGCGGCGATACAACTCCAGATACTCGACACTAGCACCAAGCGCGCGCAGGCGCTCAGCGAGCAGCTCACGGCCACCCTCCCCACGCAGGATCATCACCTGCGCGCCGGGCTGGCTCAGCGCCTCGCGCAGACGCGGCAATTGCAGCAAGGCTTCACTGTCATCGCCATCAGACGGGAAACTCACGTCGAGACCATGATCGCGAAGAATCTCGGCAGTCGCCGCGCCGACGCTGAACCACGGCATGCTCAATGGCGCCGCGCCTTCGGACCTGAGCAGATCCACCGCAATCCGCGCCGCCGGTTTGCTGACCACGATTACTGCGTTGCAAGTGGGCAATCGCGCAATCGCCTGACGAATACTGTCAGAGACCGTCAGCGGAACAATGTCCAAAAGCGGCAGGCAACTGCTGAAAATCCCCTGCCCGGCCAACTGTTCGGCCAGCGCCGCGCAGTCATCTGCGGGACGCGTCAGCAGCAGGCGCCAGCCAGTCACTCGTGACCCGCCTCGCCGTAAACCGCTTTGAGAATGTCGTCAGCGCCCTGCTTGAGCAGATCTTCGGCGACCTGCACGCCCAGGGTTTCGGCGTCAGCGCGCGGCGCCCGCGCTTCGGCACTGAGCAGCTTGCCACCGCTCGGCTCGCCGACCAGACCGCGCAACCACAACTGCTCGCCTTCGAGCACGGCGTAGCAGGCGATCGGCACCTGGCAGCCACCATTCAAATGTTTGTTGAGGGCGCGTTCGGCGTTCACCCGCGAAGCGGTATCGGCGTGGTGCAAAGGCGCGAGCAAGGCATGGATTTCGTTGTCGGCGCTGCGGCATTCGATGCCGACCGCGCCTTGGCCACCGGCCGGCAGACTGTCATCGACACTGATCGGCGAAGTGATGCGATCTTCAAAACCGAGGCGGATCAAACCGGCCGCGGCAAGGATAATCGCGTCGTACTCACCGGCATCGAGTTTGGCCAGACGAGTGTTGACATTGCCGCGCAAGAAACGGATCTGCAGGTCCGGACGACGCGCCAGCAGTTGCGTCTGCCGACGCAGGCTCGAGGTGCCGACGATGGCACCGGCAGGCAGCGCTTCAAGACTTGCGTAGGTGTTGGAGACGAAAGCGTCGCGTGGGTCTTCGCGCTCGCAGATGCAGAACAGGCCTAGGCCTTGCGGGAAGTCCATCGGCACGTCTTTCATCGAGTGCACGGCGATATCGGCTTCGTTTTCCAGCAACGCGGTTTCCAGTTCCTTGACGAACAGGCCCTTGCCGCCGATCTTCGACAGGGGCGAGTCGAGCAGCTTGTCGCCGCGACTGACCATGGGCACCAGCGTCACCAGCAGACCCGGGTGGGCCGCCTCGAGACGGGCTTTGACGTATTCGGCCTGCCAGAGGGCCAGCGCACTTTTACGGGTGGCGATGCGGATTTCGCGAGGGGACATGGAACAATCCGTACTGAATAGATACGGCGGATAATAACAGCTCAGGCAAATGCACTTTGACCTGAATCAGAAAACGGCGTGGCCTCCCTGGCCTGCCATGCCGGGTAAATGAACTCGAATGGCCCGGTGAAGACCGGGTCAAAGCCCCTGCATCATTTTGCGCACACCGGCGACATGCCGACGGCTGACAATCAGCGCATCACCATTGAGGCCTTTGAGAAACAACTGGAAATGTCCCAGCGGTGTGCGCTGCAATCGCTCGATGCGATCGCGAGCGACCAGCGCGTTGCGGTGGATACGCACGAAGCGCTCACCGAACTCGTCTTCCAGTGCTTTGAGCGGTTCGTCGAGCAGCACCTCGCCGGCTTCGTGACGCAGGGTCACGTATTTGTGGTCGGCGATGAAGTAGACCACCTGATCCAGCGGAATCAGCTCAATGCCTTTGCGAGTACGGGCGCTGATGTGGCTGCGTGGGCCGTTGCCACTTTCGGCAGCGGGACGGGTCAGGGCCGATAGTTGCGCCCGATTGGGACGCTCAGCCCGCTTCAGGGCTTCGTTCAGGTGTTCGGTTCGCACAGGTTTCACCACATAGCCCACGGCGCTGGCCTGCAGGGCTTCCACGGCAAATTCATCGGGACTGGTGCAAAACACCACGGCCGGCGGCGTCTCTCGTTCGCACAGTCGGGCAGCAACCTGCAGGCCATCGAGGCCCGGCATGCGGATATCGAGCAAAACGATATCCGGCTTGTGGCTGTCGATCAGCGCTAACGCCTCCTCGCCATTCGTGGCATTGGGCTCCAGGACTGTATAACCCTCGAGCTCGCTCACCATACGGCTTAGGCGCTCGCGAGCCAGGGGTTCGTCATCAACGATCAGGACATTCATATTGCGCTGGATTCCTGCGTGAGTCTCGCACAAGGATAGCGTAGACAGGTGTAGTGACATCCGTCACCGCGATCCACGCTAAGACTAGCCCGAGCGCCAAAAAGTGCCGTACGTCGGCCAGCAATATTTGCCAGCGTCCGGGTCGTACCGCTCAGAGCCCGCTGTTTCCTGCGTTTCTCACGGTGGTCGATTGAAAGACAACTCACCCGCCCCCTTTTCTTATAGTCGGTGGCCAGACCTTTGCATGATCCGCCAACGCACCGACCCTTATGTCCACTGTAGACGTTCGTCGGAACGATATTGCTCAATCAAAAAATATCCTTTTTGTAAATTCCTTGCAGACACGGCGGGAGACGCCTGACACATCGGGGTAAAAACGTATCGATCGGTGTCAGCGACAGGATTGGCAACCCTGTTATTATCCGCGCCAGCGTTTCACGCCTTCTTTCTTCAAGCCGATACGAGCGAATTCATGAGCACTGACAAGACCAATCAGTCCTGGGGCGGCCGCTTCAGTGAACCCGTCGACGCCTTCGTCGCCCGCTTCACCGCCTCCGTCACTTTCGACCAGCGCCTGTATCGCCACGACATCATGGGCTCGA
Organism: Pseudomonas sp. TSRC2-2; assembly: GCF_049897785.1. Taxonomy (NCBI): domain Bacteria; kingdom Pseudomonadati; phylum Pseudomonadota; class Gammaproteobacteria; order Pseudomonadales; family Pseudomonadaceae; genus Pseudomonas; species Pseudomonas sp. TSRC2-2. The sequence goes on along the minus strand of NZ_JAFCWZ010000003.1, from coordinate 127,364 downwards.
TCGCCCACGCCACCATGCTGGCCAAAGTCGGCGTGCTGACCGATGCCGAGCGCGACAGCATCATCGACGGCCTGAACACCATTCAGGGCGAAATCGAGGCCGGCCAGTTCGACTGGCGCGTCGACCTCGAAGACGTGCACATGAACATCGAAGCACGCCTGACCGACCGCATCGGCGTGACCGGTAAAAAGCTCCACACCGGACGCAGCCGCAACGACCAGGTGGCCACCGATATCCGCCTGTGGCTGCGCGATGAAATCGATCTGATCCTGGCCGAGATCACCCGCCTGCAAAAAGGCCTGCTGGAGCAAGCCGAGCGCGAAGCTGCGAGCATCATGCCGGGCTTCACCCACTTGCAGACCGCGCAGCCAGTGACGTTCGGTCACCACATGCTGGCCTGGTTCGAAATGCTCAGCCGCGACTACGAGCGTCTGGTCGACTGCCGCAAGCGCACCAACCGCATGCCGCTGGGCAGCGCCGCGCTGGCTGGCACCACTTACCCGATCGATCGCGAATACACCGCGCAGCTGCTCGGCTTCGACGCCGTCGGCGGCAACTCGCTGGATAACGTCTCCGATCGTGACTTCGCCATTGAATTCTGCTCGGCCGCGAGCATCGCGATGATGCACCTGTCGCGCTTCTCCGAAGAGCTGGTGCTGTGGACCAGCGCGCAGTTCCAGTTCATCGATCTGCCGGACCGCTTCTGCACCGGCAGTTCGATCATGCCGCAAAAGAAAAACCCCGACGTGCCCGAGCTGGTACGCGGCAAGACCGGTCGCGTGTTCGGCGCACTGATGGGCCTGTTGACCCTGATGAAAGGCCAACCGCTGGCCTACAACAAGGACAACCAGGAAGACAAGGAACCGCTGTTCGACGCCGCCGACACCCTGCGCGATTCGCTGCGCGCGTTTGCCGACATGATCCCGGCGATCAAGCCGAAACACGCAATCATGCGTGAAGCGGCGCTGCGCGGTTTCTCCACCGCGACTGACCTGGCTGACTATCTGGTGCGCCGTGGTCTGCCGTTCCGCGACTGCCATGAAATCGTTGGCCACGCGGTGAAATACGGCGTCGACACGGGTAAGGATCTGGCCGAGATGAGCCTGGAAGAGCTGCGTCAGTTCAGCGATCAGATCGAGCAGGACGTGTTTGCCGTGCTGACCCTTGAGGGCTCGGTGAATGCCCGCGACCATATCGGCGGAACGGCACCGGCGCAGGTCAAGGCTGCTGTGGCTCGTGGTCAGGCCCTGCTGGCCAGCCGCTAAAAGCCAAAAAAGCTTCGCGAGCAAGCCCGCTCCCACATTCGGATTTCTGTCGAACACAAACGGTGTGACTGACAAAAATCTCCTGTGGGAACGGGCTTGCTCGCGAATGCGGTCTACAGAACAGCGTAATTCTTACTTCTTGGCCGCAATCATCGCCAAAAACGCCGGCATCGCCGCGTCCTTGTCCGCCGCAATCTTCTGCACATGCGGATTCTGCTCAAGCCGTTCCAGCAAAGCTTTCGCCTGCGGCATCTCGGCCAGCAAATCGATGCCGAACAGCTTCTGCCCGACCGCACAGGCCAGCGGCACGCTGTAGAGGAAATACAAATCGGCAATGCTCAGGCGGTCACCCGCCACATAGGGGGCGAATTTGCCGTGCCGGCTCAGCGCTGCAAAGCCCAGCAGCAATTCGGTCCGGGTCTTTTCCTTGATCGCCTCGGGCAACGTACCACCGAAAAACGCCTCGCCATAACAGGCACGGCCCGGCAACTCGATATACAACTCGATCTCTTTGGCAATTGCCAATACCTGCGCGCGCTCAAACGGATCGCTCGGCAGGAGAGGCGCGCCCTTTTCAGACTGCTCGAGATATTCGAGGATGATCGCAGTTTCGTTGATGTAACCGGCATCAACACCCAGCACCGGAACCTTGCCGCGCGGGCTGATGGCCAGTGAATCCGGGGTTTGTGCCGGGTAGAACGTCACTTCTTCGAAGGGCAGGCCTTTTTCCAGCAGCGCCAGTTTGACCATGTTGTAGTAATTGCTGACAGCGAATCCGTAGAGCTTGAACATCACAAAGCCTCCAGGCCGTGCGGGGTGGGCAGTGCCTGTTTATAGATCGCCGCGACGTTTCCCGCCAGCAGCATCACGCCGCTGAATGCGGGTAAACTGGCGCCTTTCCCTGAGGAGCCTGCCATGAGCGAGCCGACAGATATCGTCAACGATGACGACGAAGAAGCATTCACCGAAGCGACGCTGATCGAAGCCATCGAGAACCAGATCGAAAGCGACAACCCGCCAGCGGCCAAGGCGACTTTGAACAAGCTCACGCTGGTCGGAATGGAGCGCGAGGAGATCCTTAATCTGATGGCCCATGTGCTGGCTTTCGAGATTGACGCGATGCTCGATGAAGATCGTCCCTTCGACACCGAGTGGTACGAAGCGGCGCTGCGCGCTTTGCCAGAGCTGCCACCGGAAAAGCATTAAGATCAAAAGATCGCAGCCTTCGGCAGCTTCTGCATAGATTCCGTGCAGGAGCTGCCGAAGGCTGCGATCTTTTTTTTGAGGACTACACTGGAATTCGCCTCAAGACAAAATCCCCTGATCTGAGCACTGGACATGCCGCACCAGCGGGTTCACCTTAGGGGCGCTGTCGTCCAATTCCTAGAAAGTCTGGAGTCCTTATGTCGCTTACCCCTGAGTTGGTTGCCGAACTGGAAGTCCTCGCACTCTTTCCCCTGGACAGTTCCCAGGAAGGTCTGAAAATTCATCAGACCGCTGCCCCGAAACACATCGCTGCTGCCCAGCGCCTGTTTGAAAAAGACCTCACCGACCAGCCCGATGGCGGTTATCTGACCAGCCTTGGTCGCGATGCCGCGCAAAACGTGCAGACCGTACTGACGATTCTCAAAGAGCAGGAAACCGCCTGATTCTTCATGACTTTGCCCACGGGAACCCCTGCTACGGGATTTCCGCGGGCCCGCCTGGTCACTGTCGATAAAAATCTGCGGCGAAAAAACAAATTCAGCTTAAACGTCCTGCTACGCAGAGGCTAAACTGCGGCCATTCCGAGACCCTCTACGTCCGAGCCTGCAAGCCGGTTTGAGCTGACATGACGCGCACCCACGAAATCCGCCCTGACCTGGACGAAGGCATCGACCGCAAGGTACTCAGCCAACTGCGCGCACGTTTTCTCAAACTCAATGAAGGTCGCCTCGGCCGTGCGCTCGAAGGCTTGTCGACGCGCCAGCAAAGCGTGCTGACGCTGTTGCCGCTGTTCTTTCACGTCAATCATCCCTTGCTGCCCGGTTATGTCTCGGGCAGTACGCCGGCCGGCTTGTCCAATTATGAGCCCGACGCCAATGCGCTCGCTGAAGCACAACGCCTGACCCGTTCGTTCTCTTACAAACCGCGCCACGGCAGCAACCCGCCGCGGCCGATCCACGGCCTGTTCCTGATGGGCAGCCTCGGCACACTGGCCCAGGCCGATCAGAGCGACATGGACGTGTGGGTTTGCCATGCGCCGGATATGGGCGAAAGCGAGCTCAGTGAGCTGAGCAAGAAGTGCCAGTTGCTGGAAAACTGGGCTGCGAGCCAGGGCGCCGAAGCGCATTTCTTCCTGATCGACCCAGCGCGTTTCGTCAGAGGCGAACGAGACTCCCAGCTCAGTTCGGAAAACTGCGGCAGCACCCAGCACTATCTGTTGCTCGATGAGTTTTACCGCACGGCGATCTGGCTTGCCGGGCGCACACCGATCTGGTGGCTGGTGCCGGTCTATGAAGAAACAGCCTACGACGCCTACACCCATACCCTACTGTCCAAACGCTTTATTCGCGCCGACGAAACCCTGGATCTCGGGCCGATGGCGACGATTCCGCCGGGAGAATTCATCGGTGCCGGATTGTGGCAGCTGTTCAAAGGCATCGAATCACCCTACAAGTCAGTGCTCAAATTGCTACTGACCGAGGTGTACGCCAGCGAACACCCGCAGGTGCAGTGCCTGAGTCTGCGCTTCAAGAAAGCCGTGTTTGCCAATCAGCTCGACCTCGATGAACTCGACCCGTACATGGTCGTGTACCGCCGAATCGAGGAATACCTCATCGCCCGCAACGAGCCGGAACGCCTGGAGCTGGTGCGCCGGGCGCTGTATCTGAAGGTCAATCGCAAGCTCACCGGTAACAGCCGCAGCCAGGGCTGGCAGCGCGCACTGCTCGAACGTCTGGCCGGTGAATGGCACTGGGATCAGCGGCAACTGGTGCTGCTCGACAGTCGCAGTCAGTGGAAAGTGCGCCAGGTCAGCGCCGAGCGACGCGCGCTGGTCAACGAGCTCAACTACAGCTATCGCTTCCTGACCCAGTTCGCCCGCAGCGAACAGACCGTCAGCCTGATCAACAAGCGCGATCTCAATGTCCTCGGCCGGCGCCTGTATGCGGCTTTCGAGCGCAAGGCCGACAAGGTCGAGTTCATCAACCCCGGCATCGCCCCGGATCTGGCCGAAGACACCCTGACCCTGGTGCAGTCACCCAACAAAAAGGAACCGGGGCAGACCCAATGGGGGCTGTACAACGGCAACCTCACGGCATTGGAGTGGGAAAATTTTGCGCCGATCAAGCGCAGCCGCGAACTGCTCGAACTGCTGACCTGGTGCCACCGCAACGGCGTGATCGACAGCAGCACCCGGCTGGCCCTGCATCCGGGCACCAGCGATCTGAGTGAATTTGAGTTGTTCAACCTGCTCGGCAGCCTGCAGCAGTGCATCGCCCTGCCCCTGCCCAGCGTGGCGGAAGAGCCGTTGCTGCGCGCCGCCGTGCCCAGCGAAGTGCTGATGCTGATCAACGTCGGTGTCGACCCGCTCAAGCATCACCGTGACCTGAACATCCTGATGACCACCGAGCGCACCGACTCGCTGAGCTACGCAGGCGTTCGCGAAAATCTCGTGCTGACCCTCGATCAGGTTACGCTCAACAGCTGGAACGAAGTGCTGGTCAATCGTTTCGACGGCCCGCACGCGCTGCTCGATTGCCTGCGCGATTACCTCAACAACCTGCCGCGCGGTCTGGTGCAGCCGTCGCTGAAAGTGCGCTGTTTCTGCCATAACCGCGCGCAGTTCATTGCCCGCCGCGTCGAAGAAATCGTCGACACCGCGCAGACCCTGCTGCTCAGTGAATTGAATCATCGCTACCTGATTCAGGTGCAGCAGCACTATCACGTGCTGGAGCTGGTGCCAGGTCAGGTCAATCATGTCGCGCTCGCTACCCTGCCGGCACTGCTCGATTACCTGGGCGAAGAACAACCGCGCTACAGCCCGCTGCACCTCGACCCGATGGCACTCGAGGATCACGACCTGGCGCTGATCCTGCCGATGGGGCAGCCGGAGTGCATTCAGGTGTTCTACCGCATCAACGAACAGCAGGCCGAACTGTATGTGCTGGATGAATTCAATGCGCTGTGGCAGCAGCACCTGCCCTACCACGACGAGCAGAGTCTGCTGGTGCCGTTGCAGCGTTTTGTGCAATCGATCCAGTACCGCCGTGAAGCGCAGTTGCCGATGGACGGTGGCCCTGCAGGCAGCCCCGAGACTTTGTATTACCAGCTGTTGCCGTCCGGCCCGGGTCGCTCGCGCAGGGTCGAGATCCGTCCGGCACCGCAGACGCCAGTGAACAAACCGTTCTACGACGTGCAGGCGATCATCGGCAAAGCCGCGCCCGGCGAAGTGCAGGTCACGTTGTATTGCAATCAGCGGGAATTCAGCGAGCTGGAGCATGGCGACCAACTGTTCAGCGTGGTCGCCCGGGAGATCGTCGAGCAGCGCCGCGAGACCGAGCGCTATCGCTGCTACATCACCGACCTCGACCTCTCGGGTCTGCTCGGTGACGGGCACAGTTCAAGCAATCTGTATCTGCGCTACAAGGCGGACCTGGAGCGCTCGTTGAATGAAGCGCTCGAACAGGTTTGAGGCGAGGATTTACTCGGGAAAGGCGCCGCCGTTGACCGGTTGCGATTCCACTTCCAGCAAGGTCAGCTTCAGCGACTTGCCGCCCGGCGCCGGCCAGTCGATGTGCTGGCCGACCTTCAGGCCCAACAGCGCGCTGCCGACCGGGGCGAGAATGGAGATTTTGCCTTCGTCGGCGTTGGCGTCCTTGGGGTAGACCAGCGTCAGGTGGTAATCCTTGCCACTGCCTTCTTCGCGGCAATGCACGCGGGAATTCATGGTCACGACATCGGCGGGCACTTCATCGTGGCCGACCACGGTATCGGCGCGGTCCAGCTCGGTTTGCAGCGCAATCACGCCCGGCGCAGCCTGGTCTTTCTCGCTCAGGCTGTCGATCAGGCGCTCCAGACGTTGGACGTCCAGACGGGTAAGGGTGATGGAAGGTGCGGTCATGATCCAGGCAGACTCCTTTCTTCTGCACAAAAAAAGCAAAACCCCGCCAAAAAAGACGGGGTTCTCACCGTGCCTCGGTGGTTTGAGGCGTTCGCGGACACTATCACAGCTCAAAAAATATACAAGTCACGCACCATTGGACAGCTTGCGCTGTGACGCCTGGGCGACGATCACCCGCCGCCGCTGATCGTCGGCCGAACGCCATTCGCGAATGTCTTCAACATGGCGCGCGCAGCCGAGACAGACTTTCTGTTCGTCCAGTCGACATACGCCCGTGCAGGGCGAAGGCACCGCCGGGCTGACGTTGCTGTAAAGCGGCTTGGGTGGACGCGCGGCTGCCTCGGTCACCATCAGATCTCTTCGAAATCCAGCTCGAGGCCGGCCTGTTCGTGAACACAGCGCGACAGCACTTCGCCGAGCAGCTCTTCGGACTTCTCGCAGCTCCACTTGCCCGACTCTTCGTCGTAGTCGAAGTGGTAACCGCCGGAACGCGCCGCCAGCCACAGCTGACGCAGCGGCTCCTGGCGGCTGATGATCAGCTGACTACCATTGTCGAATTTGATGGTCATCATGCCAGCCGTGATCTCGATATCGTCGGCATGATCCTCCAGCAACTCTTCCAACGCCTGCTGGGTAGCATCGACGAGATCGTGGAAACGGGCTTCGGACAAACTCATTGCGGCAACCTCAAAAATGTCTGATCAGGCTCAAGCGCCGAAAGATACGGACGCTGCCGGCCGATTGCAAAGATTAACGACCAGGCACCTGTCGGCCCACTCAACGCCTCCCACAGGGATGATGCACATCACAGGAGCCCCGCCGGACGGGAACCCCCTCGCATAGGCAAGCTGCCGGGTGGCCGGTATACTCCGGCGCAATTAACGCATTTTCAAGGATTTCGCCATGAAGCGCCTGATCTCTTCCCTTGCTGCGCTCGTCGCGGTTGCCTGCCTGGTCTCGGCCTGTGGTCAAAAAGGCCCGCTGTACCTGCCCGATGACGACCAGGACCCGGCCGAACAAGCCCAGTCTTCGCAGAAGCAGCCATCCAAGGCTCACAAGCACGACGTTTACTAAGGGATCGCCATGGACGCTTTTAACTACCGTGGCGGGGAGCTGTTCGCGGAAGGTGTGGCGCTGTCCGCCATCGCCGACCGCTTCGGCACGCCCACTTACGTTTACTCGCGGGCGCACATCGAAGCGCAGTATCTGGCCTACGCCGATGCGCTGGCCGGCATGCCGCATCTGGTCTGCTTTGCGGTCAAGGCCAACTCCAACCTCGGCGTACTGAATGTCCTGGCCCGTCTCGGCGCCGGTTTCGACATCGTTTCCCGTGGCGAGCTGGAACGTGTACTGGCCGCTGGTGGCAGCGCCGACAAGATCGTGTTCTCCGGCGTCGGCAAGACCCGTGACGACATGCGTCGCGCCCTCGAAGTCGGCGTGCACTGCTTCAACGTCGAATCCACCGACGAGCTCGAGCGCCTGCAAGTAGTCGCCGCCGAGCTGGGTGTTCGCGCCCCGGTTTCGCTGCGCGTGAATCCGGATGTCGATGCCGGCACCCACCCCTACATTTCCACCGGTCTCAAAGAGAACAAGTTCGGCATCGCCATTGCCGACGCCGAAGACGTGTACGTGCGCGCCGCGCATCTGCCGAACCTGGAAGTGGTCGGTGTCGACTGCCACATCGGTTCGCAACTGACCACGCTGCCGCCATTCATCGACGCCTTGGATCGCCTGCTCGATCTGGTCGACCGTCTCGGCGATTGCGGCATTCACCTGCGCCACATCGATCTTGGTGGTGGCCTGGGCGTGCGTTATCGCGATGAGGAGCCGCCGCTGGCTGCCGACTACATCAAAGCCGTGCGCGAGCGCCTGAACGGGCGTGATCTGGCGCTGGTGTTCGAGCCGGGCCGCTTCATCGTTGCCAATGGCGGCGTGTTGCTGACGCGGGTCGAGTACCTCAAGCACACCGAGCACAAGGATTTCGCCATCGTCGACGCGGCGATGAACGACCTGATCCGTCCGGCGCTGTATCAGGCGTGGATGGACGTCACGGCGGTGAAACCGCGCGACAGCGCTGCGCGCCAATACGACATCGTCGGCCCGATCTGCGAAACCGGCGATTTCCTCGCCAAGGACCGCGAGCTGGCGCTGGAAGAAGGCGACTTGCTGGCGGTGCATTCGGCCGGTGCCTACGGTTTCGTCATGAGCTCCAACTACAACACCCGCGGCCGTGCCGCTGAAGTGCTGGTGGATGGTGATCAGGTGTTTGAAGTGCGTCGCCGCGAAACCGTGGCCGAGCTGTTTGCCGGCGAAAGCCTGCTGCCGGAGTAACCCATGCTGCTGCGTTTTACCAAAATGCACGGCCTGGGCAACGACTTCATGGTCCTCGACCTGGTCAGCCAGCACGCGCACATTCAGCCCAAACACGCCAAGCAATGGGGCGATCGCCACACCGGCATCGGTTTCGACCAGTTGCTGATCGTCGAAGCGCCGAGCAACCCGGACGTGGATTTCCGCTACCGCATCTTCAATTCCGACGGTTCGGAAGTGGAGCAATGCGGCAACGGTGCGCGCTGCTTCGCCCGCTTTGTACTCGACAAGCGTCTGACTGCAAAACGGCAGATCCGCGTCGAGACCAAGGGCGGCATCATCGAGCTGGACGTGCGTAACGACGGCCAGATCGGCGTGAACATGGGCGCGCCACGCCTGGTGCCAGCGGACATTCCATTCCAGGCGCCAGCCCAGGCCAGCAGTTATCAGCTGGAGGTTGACGGCAGCACGGTCGAACTGGCCGCCGTGTCGATGGGCAATCCCCACGCGGTCATTCGCGTGGATGACATCAACAGTGCGCCGGTGCATGAACTGGGGCCGAAGATCGAACACCATCCGCGCTTCCCGGCGCGGGTCAATGTCGGCTTCCTTCAGGTCATCGACCGCCACCGCGCGCAACTGCGCGTGTGGGAGCGCGGCGCCGGGGAAACCCAGGCCTGCGGCACCGGCGCCTGTGCGGCGGCGGTAGCGGCCATCAGTCAGGGGTGGATGGATTCGCCGCTGTTGATCGACCTGCCCGGCGGGCGTCTGTCCATCGAGTGGGCCGGCCCGGGCGAACCGGTGTTGATGACCGGTCCGGCAGTGCGTGTATACGAAGGACAAGTGCGTCTTTGAGCGAGCAGAAATCATGACCGACAAGCCACAGGTAACCGCCCGACCAGCCGACGAGTCAGCGTCCGAGAGCCTCGAGGCAGCCGCGGTTGCCGCCTACCTGGAGGCTCATCCGGACTTCTTCGTCGAGCACGAAGAGCTGCTGGCGTCGCTGCGCATTCCGCACCGACGCGGCGACACCGTTTCACTGGTCGAGCGGCAGATGACGATCCTGCGCGACCGCAACATCGAGATGCGCCATCGCCTTTCGCATCTGATGGATGTGGCCCGCGACAACGATCGCCTGTTCGAAAAGACCCGGCGCCTGATCCTCGCGCTGATGGATGCGTCGACTTTGGAAGATGTGGTCATCAGCGTTGAGGACAGCCTGCGTCAGGATTTCCAGGTGCCGTTTGTCAGCCTGATTCTGCTCGGCGACAACCCTGCACCGGTCGGCCGCTGGGTGACCCACGCCGATGCGCAAACCGCGATCGGCGGCCTGCTTACCGAAGGCAAAAGCGTCAGCGGCAGCCTGCGTGAACATGAGCTGGATTTCCTTTTCGGTGAAGAACAGCGCCAGCAGATCGGCTCGACCGCCGTGGTTGCCGTCAGCCATCAGGGCATTCACGGCATTCTGGCGATCGCCAGCCGCGACCCGCAGCACTACAAGAGTTCGGTCGGCACCCTGTTTCTCAGCTATATCGCCGAGGTCATGGGCCGTGTGCTGCCACGGGTCAACAGTTCGCTGCGCTCGGTACGCTGACCATGGAACGACAACTGGACGCTTACTGCGAACATCTGCGCAGTGAGCGACAGGTGTCGCCGCACACCCTGTCGGCTTATCGTCGCGACCTCGATAAAGTCCTCGGCTGGTGCATCAAGCAGAACATCGGCAGTTGGGCCGCGCTGGATATCCAGCGCCTGCGCAGCCTGGTCGCCCGATTGCATGCACAAGGCCAGTCCTCGCGCAGCCTCGCCCGCCTGCTATCGGCGGTGCGTGGGCTCTATCATTATTTGAATCGCGAAGGCTTGTGCGACCACGATCCGGCCACCGGTCTGGCTCCGCCGAAAGGCGAACGACGCCTGCCGAAAACCCTCGACACCGACCGCGCCCTGCAATTGTTGGAAGGTGCGGTCGAGGACGACTTTCTCGCCCGACGCGATCAGGCGATTCTCGAGCTGTTCTATTCATCTGGCCTGCGCCTGTCCGAGCTGACCGGGCTCAATCTCGATCAACTCGATCTGGCCGACGGCATGGTTCAGGTGCTCGGCAAGGGCAGCAAGACCCGCCTGCTGCCGGTTGGCACCAAGGCCCGCGAAGCCCTTGAACAGTGGCTACCGCTGCGCGCGATGACCAATCCTGCCGATGGCGCGGTTTTTGTCAGCCAGCAAGGCCGGCGCCTTGGCCCGCGTGCGATTCAGGTGCGGGTCAAACTCGCAGGCGAGCGCGAACTGGGGCAGAACCTGCATCCGCACATGCTGCGGCACTCGTTCGCCAGCCATTTGCTGGAGTCTTCACAGGACCTGCGCGCGGTGCAGGAATTGCTCGGCCACTCCGATATCAAAACCACGCAGATCTACACACACCTCGACTTCCAGCATCTGGCGGCGGTCTACGACAGCGCCCATCCCCGGGCCAAACGCATGAAAGGCGATGATTCATGAGCATTCAGTTGATCACCTTCGACCTCGACGACACCCTGTGGGACACCGCCCCGGTGATCGCCAGCGCCGAAACCGTGTTGCGCGAATGGTTGAGCGAACATGCGTCGAATCTAGGCGCGGTGCCAGTGGAACATTTATGGTCGATTCGCGAGCGGGTGCTGGCGGGCGAACCGGGCCTCAAGCACCGCATCAGCGCGCTGCGTCGACGTGTGCTGTTCCATGCGCTGGAAGAAGCCGGGTATGCCCACGGCGAGGCGTCGGAGCTGGCTGACAAGGCTTTTGAAGTGTTTTTGCATGCGCGGCATCAGATCGAGGTGTTCCCCGAAGTCGAGCCGTTGCTGGAGCTGCTCGCCAATCACTACGCCCTCGGCGTGGTCACCAACGGCAATGCCGATGTACGCCGGTTGGGGCTGGCGGATTTCTTCAAGTTTGCCTTGTGCGCTGAAGATATCGGCATCGCCAAACCGGATGCGCGGCTGTTTCACGAAGCCTTGCAGCGTGGCGGCGTCAGCGCCGAAGCGGCGGTGCATGTCGGCGATCATCCCGGCGATGACATTGCCGGGGCGCAGCAGGCGGGATTGCGCGCGGTGTGGTTCAACCCAACGGGCAAAGTCTGGGAAGCAGAGCGCCTGCCGGATGCGGAGATTCGCAGCCTCACGGAACTGCCAGCCGTGCTCGCACGCTGGAACCGTTGAAAAGATCGCAACCTTCGGCAGCGCCTGCCTTGGTAGGCGTTTCCCTGTAGGAGCTGCCGAAGGCTGCGATCTTTTGCTGTTTCATGGGGCATGAAAAAGCCCGCAGCGACGGCGGGCTTTTTCAGCAAGCGAGCGACGCGCCTCAGATAGGGCGGCTGCCGTACTTGTTGTCCGGCTTCTTCGGCGGATCGGCGACCACGTTGGCCTCCACTTCCTGAACCTTGCCGCCGCGCGCAAGGAATTCTTCCATGGCCCTGGCCAGGGCGTCACGCTCCTTGTTCTTGGCTTCAATGCTCGGCAACTCGTCGACCGATACCGCCGCCTTGGCTTTGCCTTTGGCAGCCGGCGCCGGCGTGTCGTCACCGCCATCGTCTTCGGCAACGTCTTCCGCTGCCGCTTCCAGGCCTTCCTCGGCCTCGTCTTCGTCGCCTACTTCGAGGTCGTCGTTTTCCAGATCATCGTCGCTCATGTTCTACCTCATGACTTGCCAAAAGCAGATTAGTTATAGACCAGCTTTGGCGACTGTCGAAGCCGCCGTTGAAAAATCTTGCGCCGCTGCCGGGCAGCGGCTCATGCCTGTTCACCGTGCAAGGTGGCGAGGACTTTACGGGCACCGCCATGATCACGGTGCTCGCCCAGATAAATCCCTTGCCAGGTACCCAGTGCCAGCCGCCCCGCCGAAACCGGCAGACTGATCTGGCAACCCAGCACGCTGGCCTTGAAGTGCGCCGGGAGGTCGTCCAGGCCTTCGTCGTTGTGCTCGTAGCCGTCTGTTCCTTGTGGGATCAGGCGATTGAAAAATCGTTCGAAGTCGCGACGAACTGCCGGATCGGCGTTCTCGTTGATGGTCAACGACGCCGACGTGTGCTGCAGCCACAAATGCAACAGACCGACCCGACAGGTCTTGAGTTCAGGCAAGCCTGCGCGCAACTCGTCAGTTACCAGATGAAAGCCCCGGGGCCTCGCCCGCAGGGTTATCAGAGTCTGTTGCCACATACAGTTCTCCGCTCGTTCGGGGCGCATTCTAGCGTGCTCTGAAAAAAAACAAAGGCCCTAATATTCCAGCAACGATGTCAGCGATTGCCAGCAGAAAAAGCCTTGTCGTAAAGACGACAAAAGCCGTAAGAAAAATCCTTTCAGCCGCTACTTGAATGACAAATCCCGGACAAAAAAATGCCCGGCGAACCGGGCAGTTTTTATCGCGCGTACTTACAGGTTGTAGCCGCGCTCGTTGTGTTGTGCCAGATCGAGGCCGACCGATTCTTCTTCCTCGGTTACGCGCAGACCCATGACGGCGTCCAGCACCTTGAGAATGATGAAGGTGACGATCGCGGTGTAGATGACCGTGAAACCGACGCCTTTGATCTGAATCCAGACCTGCGCACCGATATCAGTCACGGTGCCGAAGCCGCCCAGTGCCGGTGCGGCAAACACACCGGTGAGGATCGCGCCGAGGATACCGCCGATACCGTGCACGCCGAAGGCATCCAGAGAATCGTCATAACCGAGTTTGCGTTTCAGGGTAGTCGCGCAGAAGAAGCACACCACGCCTGCGGCCAGACCGATCACCAGTGCGCCCATCGGGCCAACGGTGCCAGCGGCCGGAGTGATCGCCACAAGACCGGCAACCACACCCGAGGCAATGCCCAGCGCGCTTGGCTTGCCGTGGGTGACCCACTCGGCAAACATCCAGCCCAGTGCCGCAGCGGCAGTGGCGATCTGGGTGACGAGCATGGCCATACCGGCCGTGCCGTTGGCGGCTGCAGCGGAACCGGCGTTGAAGCCGAACCAGCCGACCCACAGCATCGCCGCGCCCATCAACGTGTAACCAAGGTTGTGCGGGGCCATCGGTGTGGTCGGGAAACCTTTGCGCTTGCCCAGTACCAGGCACGCGACCAGACCGGCAATACCGGCGTTGATGTGCACCACGGTGCCGCCAGCGAAGTCGAGCACGCCCCAATCCCACATCAGGCCGCCGTTACCGGACCAGACCATGTGCGCGATCGGTGCATAGACCAAGGTAAACCAGACCCCCATGAAGATCAGCATCGCGGAGAACTTCATGCGCTCGGCGAACGCGCCGACGATCAGCGCCGGGGTGATGATTGCGAAGGTCATCTGGAAGGTAATGAACACCGCCTCAGGGAACAGCGCCGCCGGGCCGGTAATGCTCGAAGGCGTGACACCGGCGAGGAACGCCTTGCCCATGCCGCCGAAGAACGAATTGAAGTTGACGACGCCCTGCTCCATGCCGGTGGTATCGAAGGCAATGCTGTAGCCATAAATGACCCACAGGATGCTGATCAGACCGGTAATGGCGAAGCACTGCATCAGCACGGAAAGAATGTTTTTCGAGCGAACCATACCGCCATAGAACAGCGCCAGGCCGGGGATGGTCATGAACAGCACGAGCGCTGTCGAGGTAAGCATCCAGGCGGTGTCGCCGGAATTGAGGACTGGCGCTGCCACTTCGTCTGCCGCCATGGCGATGCCGGGCATTACGATGGACAACAGGGCGCCTAGCCCTGCGAATTTACGCAGAGTCATATTGTTTTCTCCTGGGGCGTTGGGTTTGTGGCGGCGCTTAGATCGCGTCGGTATCGGTTTCGCCGGTACGGATGCGGATCGCCTGTTCCAGATTGACCACGAAGATCTTGCCGTCACCGATCTTGCCGGTGTTGGCCGCCTTGGTTATCGCCTCGATAACCCGATCCAGATCCTTGTCGTCGATGGCCACGTCGATTTTCACCTTGGGCAGAAAATCGACCACATATTCCGCGCCGCGATACAGCTCGGTGTGACCCTTCTGCCGGCCGAAGCCTTTGACTTCAGTGACGGTAATGCCCTGCACGCCGATTTCGGACAGCGACTCGCGCACGTCGTCCAACTTGAACGGCTTGATGATGGCAGTGACTAGCTTCATGAAACTCTCTCCCGAATTGGTGGACTTGCCCCAGGAAAACAAACCCGTCTCAAGTCTAAGCGCAGTGCCTGGCTTTGTAACGCATCGTTGACGCCAGCTAACCGCATCAGACGAAACTCCCCGCTTCGTCTGCCGCACTGCATTCGTCACAGCGACTGCATCAGTGCATGGGTCGAGGGTGACTAAGCAGAAACCTTGCCAGCTCGGCAAAATCCCGGCATTTCAATCTCTTGGCCCTTGTTGTGTGCGCTCGCGTAGAAAAGCTTTTGTCGATACGCACAACAACGGTGCGCCACCGTCCGTCCCTCTGCGCGAAAAGCGTGCATCCCTGCAGCGAGAAATGACTGTAGACACTGCGTGATACACTGCCGGCCATTGTTTCCAGGACATTTCCCATGCTCGCGCCCAAAGACTTCCTTGACGCCCTGAGCGGCACCGCCTCCCGCCTGTTCAGCGGCGACACCCCGTTGCCGAAAGCCGAAATCGAAAGCCAGTTCAAAATGCTGCTGCAAAGTGCCTTCAGTAAACTTGATCTGGTCAGCCGCGAAGAATTTGATAGTCAGATGGTGGTGTTGGCACGTACGCGTGCACGTCTTGAGAGTCTTGAAGCGAAGGTGGCGGAGATGGAAGCGAAGCTGAATCCACCCGCCGAGTGACATCGAAACCGGGCGAGGTGTTCATGACAGGGGAGAAGCAAGAAGCTCAACCCGCATCCGCTTTGATGTGGCCGCCATGTACGGCAATAAAATGAGGCCCGATGGCTGGCTCGCCGACGGTGGAACCTGAATACCCCAAAAAAAGACCGCCTGAAGGCGGTTTTTTTTCGCCTGTGGCTTACGCCTCTTGCGCAACATCCAGAGAAAGTTTGCTGCTTAAACCTCTCAAGCTCCCCTACGGTGGACGTCTACTCTTGAACAGACCCGCAGGAAGCGGCCCCCGATTCAGCTCAAGGAACGACCATGTCCCTCTCCATCGTCCACAGCCGCGCCCAGATAGGGGTGGAAGCTCCCGCTGTCACCGTCGAAGTTCATCTGGCCAACGGCCTGCCGTCGCTGACCATGGTCGGCCTGCCCGAAGCGGCGGTGAAGGAAAGCAAGGATCGGGTGCGCAGCGCGATCATCAATTCGGGGCTGCAGTTTCCGGCACGGCGGATCACCTTGAATCTGGCGCCGGCGGATCTGCCCAAGGATGGCGGGCGCTTCGATCTGGCGATTGCCTTGGGGATTCTGTCGGCGAGTGTGCAGGTGCCGTGTCTGACCCTGGACGAGGTGGAATGTCTGGGCGAACTGGCGTTGTCCGGCGCGGTAAGGCCGGTGCGTGGCGTATTACCGGCGGCGTTGGCGGCGCGCAAGGCCGGGCGGGCATTGGTGGTACCGCGGGCGAATGCCGAAGAAGCGTGCCTGGCATCGGGACTGAAGGTGTTCGCGGTCGATCATTTGCTGGAAGCGGTGGCGCATTTCAACGGACACACGCCCGTCGAGCCTTACAAATCAAACGGCTTGATGCATGCCGCCAAGCCTTATCCGGACCTCAACGAGGTACAGGGGCAGACCGCCGCCAAACGCGCCCTGCTGATTGCCGCAGCCGGGGCGCATAACTTGTTGTTCAGCGGGCCACCGGGAACCGGCAAGACCTTGCTGGCCAGTCGTTTGCCGGGGTTGCTGCCGCCGCTTTCCGAATGTGAAGCGCTGGAGGTGGCAGCGATTCAATCGGTCGCCAGCGGTGTGCCGTTGACTCACTGGCCGCAACGCCCCTTCCGCCAACCGCACCACTCGGCTTCCGGGCCAGCGCTGGTCGGGGGCAGTTCAAAACCGCAACCCGGCGAAATCACCCTCGCCCATCACGGCGTGCTGTTTCTTGATGAATTGCCGGAGTTTGATCGCAAGGTTCTCGAGGTGCTGCGCGAGCCATTGGAGTCCGGGCATATCGTGATCGCTCGAGCCAAGGACCGTGTGCGATTCCCTGCCCGGTTTCAGCTGGTGGCGGCGATGAATCCGTGCCCCTGTGGATATCTTGGCGAGCCCAGCGGCAAATGCTCGTGCACACCGGACATGGTCCAGCGCTATCGCAACAAGTTATCGGGGCCGCTGCTGGACCGGATCGATTTGCACCTGACCGTAGCGCGTGAGGCGACCGCGTTGAATCCGGCAGCCAGGCCCGGCGAGGACAGCGCCAGCGCTGCGGCGTTGGTGGCCGAAGCGCGGGAGCGCCAGCACAAACGCCAGGGCTGTGCCAATGCATTTCTGGATTTGCCCGGATTGAAGCGTCACTGCACGTTATCCACAGCCGATGAGAAATGGCTGGAGGCGGCCTGCGAGCGACTGATCCTGTCGCTGCGCTCGGCGCATCGCCTGCTCAAGGTCGCACGTACACTGGCGGATCTTGAGCAGGCCGATGCGATTACCCGCGAGCACCTGGCCGAGGCGCTGCAATACCGGCCGGCGACGCCTTAATGCTCTGTCAGATCAACCAGCGGTGCCTGACGCACTTCGGTGTCGCGTCCAGCCTGAATCGCCGTCACCCGCTGCAAGGCCTTATCGACCGCACCTTTGTCGGCCAGCAGGCTGTAGCTGATCTGGAACTGTTTATGTTCTTTCGGCGCAATGGTCGGCACCAGGTTCAACGGCCGCTGATAGCGACGGTTGTAGGAAAAACTGGTCCCCGGCTCCAGACCGGTGACGTAGCCCTGCCCTTGGGTGTCGGTGTTTTTCCACAGCGAGAACACAGGCAACTGCCGGGTGTTGAAGCCAACGGATACGCCGAGACTGCCAGCCTTGTTGTGCAACACGGTCAAGGTATCGCCCTTGGCATCGGCATAAGGCACAACGTTGTAGACCGTTTCGTCGTAGTCCTTGGTTGGCGCGCGATAGGTCTGCCACTCGGGCAGATCACCTTTGGCCTTGTCGTTGAACGGCGACACTTGCTTCACCGGCGCAGCGAACTTTGCCCCTTGCTCAAGAAACGGCGTGCTGAAGTTACTGTGATACAGCGCCTGATATTCCTTCGGATAGTCGCCATTGTTGGTCAGGGTGTCGTTGAGGGCGAAGCTTGCGCTGCCCGGTTCGGTGACCAGTTCGGTGACTACCGAGAAGTCGACCTTCTTGAAGGCCTGCTCTTTGAGCTCGCCACGCAGCGTGATGGCATACGGCGGCTTCTCGTCGATGTGCAAAGTGACGGTACTGGCCGGAATGTTGGCAGCGCGGCCGTGCAGGGTCAGCAGCTCACCGTTGTCCATGCCGGGATGGCCAACCCACTCGTAACCGCAACGGGTGACGAGTTCATTGAAGCCTTCGAGCCAGCCCAGGCCACCGCGGCCGTTGAGTTCGATGAACGCCGGGTTGACCACCTCCTTGACCGGCGAATCCCAACCGATGCGCACTTCACCCACCGACGCCTGCAGCACATTCATGCCACGGGTCGGCACCACGGAAATCTTCATCGTGCCGTTATCGATGTCGACAATGCTGACGCCCTCCTGACGTCCGCCATGCAGGGTACGCAGGGTCACGGAAAACGGTTTGGTGGCTTTTACGCCGAGTTGCTCACTGGTGATCGTCCAGCTTTTTGCCGGGGTATTGGCGTCGAGCAGGACATAGTCCCAGGCCATCGCGTGGGAAGCAGCGGAGAATGCGCCGAGGGCGACAAGGAGTTTGAGCGAGGTCATGGCAGCAGCCTTTATTGGAGTTGTGCCATTTTTATAGCGCTGCGGAAACGTTTCAGCAAGTGCAAAACGACCTTCGCAGATAGGCATTCGCGAGCAGGCTCGCTCCCCCACGGACTCCGGGCCCTCACAATATTTGCGAGTTGCACCGAAGGTCGGGGGAGCGAGCGCGCTCGCGATAGCTATTTCAAACGCACATCAACGGAAGCGATCAACCTCGGAACGCAGATCCGCCGCCAGCTTCTCCAGCTCTTTTGCGGTGACAGCCAGATTCGAAACAACCTCACGCTGTTCGCTGTTGGCCAAGGCAATGCTCTGCAGATTACTGCTGAGCAACGTCGCCGTGCTGCTCTGCTCCTGAGTCGCAGTAGTGATCGCCGCGAACTGCTGGCCTGCCGAACGGCTCTGCTCGTCGATCCGCGCCAGCGCCGAGGCGACATTGGCGTTGCGCGACAGACCTTCCTGCATCAGCACGTTGCCCTGTTCCATGGTGCTGATCGCGTTGCCGGTTTCCTGCTGGATGCTGTGGATCATGCTCGAAATTTCATCGGTCGCCTGACGGGTACGCGAGGCGAGGCTGCGCACTTCGTCCGCGACCACGGCGAAACCACGGCCCTGCTCACCGGCACGAGCGGCTTCGATGGCAGCGTTGAGCGCCAACAGGTTGGTTTGCTCGGCGATCGAGGTGATCACGCCGACAATGCCGCCGATTTCCTGCGAGCGCTGCCCCAGCGTGTTGATCACGCTGGCGGTGCTGTTCAGCGCACCAGCGATCTGCTCCAGCGAGGACGACGCTTCTTCCATCGAGCTACGGCCAATCTGCGTTTGCTGAGCGTTTTCCTGCGCCAGGCGCTGGGTCGCGCCCATGTTGTCGGCGATGTTCAGCGACGTCGCGCTGAACTCTTCTACAGCGCCGGCCATGCTGGTGATTTCGCCCGACTGCTGCTCCATGCCTTCATAAGCACCGCCGGACAAACCGGACAGCGCCTGCGCACGGCTGTTGACCTCTTCGGAGGCACGGCGGATGTGCTCGACCATGGTCGACAGCGCTTGGCTCATCTGGTTGAACGCGCGGGACAGCTGACCGATTTCATCGTGGCTCGAGACGTTCAGACGCACGCTCAGATCGCCGGCGCCCAAGGCTTCGGCCTGACGTACCAGATCACTCAGTGGCGCCAGTTTGCTGCGCAGCAGCCAGACCACAGAACCGACCGCGAGCATCATTGCCAGCAGGCTGCCGATCGCCAGTTGCGTACCGACGCTCCAGGTCACCGCGCGGATCTCGGCTTTCGGCATGCTCGCTACCACCGACCACGGGCCTCCCTCGAACGGCACGGCGATGCTGTAGAAGTCTTCGCCATTGTCGCTCCAGAACTCACCTTTACCCGGGGTTTTCACCAGGCTGTTGATGGCTGGCACGGCTTGATCCAGTGCTTCGACGCCGGCAATCGGCACCAGCCATTTGTTCTGCTCGTCGAGCAAGGCCAGCGAGCCGGTCTGGCCGATGCGGAAGCGCTTGAGATTGGCGAACTGCGCGTTCTGCGCATCGGTGTAGTCGAAACCGACGTACAGCACGGCGATGATCTTGCCGCCCGCGTCGCGCACCGGCGTGTATTGGGACATGTAGTAGCGCTCGAACAGCAGCGAGCGGCCGACATAACTCTGCCCCGCCATCAACTTGGCGTACGCCGGGTTGGCATGATCAAGCACAGTGCCGATGGCACGGGTGCCGTCCTGTTTGCTGACGTTGGTGCTGACACGAATGAAATCGTCGCCGCTGCGCACGAATACCGTGGCCACGCCGGCGGTCATCTGCTTGAACTCGTCAACTTCCTTGAAGTTGTTGTTCAGCACCTCGTTGCCAAGGTGCAGGCCCGGGGTCTGCACGCCGGCCACGGTCACTGGTTGGTCCGGGTGCACACTCAGGCCACTGCCGAAGCGCTTTTCAAACAGCCCGCTCAGGCGCAGGGTGCTTTCGCGCAGCGTACCGTGGAAGGTACTGAGCTGGTCGGCCAGCAGCCGGGCCTCACTGGCCAGGTGCTCTTCACGGGTGGCGAGGTTGGCGGAATCCAGCGAACGCAAAGCGAACACCGTACTGCCGCTGATGACTATCGCCAGTATGACAGCGAGGGCGAGGCCCAACTGCGAGGCGATCCGAGCACGAGGTTGAGACATGAACAGCTCCTGGCCGAGCCACCGAATCCTCCCTGATCGCGGTAATTGCCCGGAAAATATTCTAATAATTGGGGTAGCGCGAAACCGGCACGACGGTTCCACAAGCTCGTAGTCGGCGCTGAAACCGAATACTTGAGCACTTTGCGAGGGTATGGCGCAGTAGTGGCATTGTGCCGGCTCGAACGTTTCAGCTCAAGCGCTCTACCGCCGGCAATTGCATGGCGCGGACTTCGCCTTGCAGGAAGTCACTGAGACGGCGCAAACGTTCACCTCCCGGACGCGGTTTTGGCCACACCAGATAATAATTCAGGCCACTGGCCACGGCAGTCGGCCATGGCAGACTCAAGCGACCTTGCGCGACATCTTCGGCAACCATCAACAAATCACCCATGGAAACGCCATAGCCACGCGCCGCCGCGATCATGCCCAGCTCCAGGGTGTCGAATACCTGCCCACCCTTCAGCGATACCTGATTAGACAGGCCCATGCGCTCCAGCCAGCTGCGCCAGTCTCGGCGATCCGGTGTCGGATGCAGCAGTTCGGCGCTCGCCAGGCGCGCCACGTCCCAGGGTTTGTCATTGAGCAGGTTCGGCGCGCCGACCGGAATCAGCTCCTCGGGAAACAGCAGGCTCGCTTCCCAATCCGGCGGGAAATGCCCATCGCTGAGCAACACCGCACAATCGAAAGGTTCGTTGTTGAAGTCCACCGAATCGATGTCCATCCACGCACTGGTCAACTGCACCTCATTGCCCGGCTGCAAGTGGCGGAAGCGACTCAACCGCGCCAGCAGCCAACGCATGGTCAGCGTTGAAGGCGCCTTCATGCGCAGGATGTCGTCCTCGGCACGCAAGGTATTGCAGGCGCGTTCAAGGGCGGCAAAGCCTTCGCGAATCCCGGGCAACAGCAGCCGCGCCGATTCGGTCAGTTGCAGGTTGCGTCCGCTGCGATGGAACAGCCGGCAGGCGAAGTGTTCTTCGAGGGTGCGCATGTGCCGACTGACCGCGCTCTGGGTGATCGATAGCTCTTCTGCTGCGCGAGTGAACGAGCTGTGTCGCGCTGCCGCTTCGAATGCGCGCAGGGCATACAACGGCGGAAGGCGTCGGGACATACGCAAAGCTCCAGGAACGGGGATATGACCAATGTGGCCAAGAGGTTTCAGGATGAGTATTACTCATGCAACCCATCCTTTTTATCCCTTTGTGCAAAGTCTGCCAAGCGCCGAGAATCCATGCTCTTCTGTTCCCTCTGATATTTGGGTGGTGATGACCATGCAGCATCCTGTGCGTACCGAACTCTGGGCCATTTTGCGGCTGGCGGGGCCGCTGATTGCTTCGCAGTTGGCGCACATGCTGATGGTGCTGACCGACACTCTGATGATGGCGCGCTTGAGTCCAGAAGCGCTGGCCGGCGGCGGCCTCGGTGCGGCGAGCTACTCGTTCGTGTCGATCTTCTGCATTGGCGTGATTGCAGCGGTTGGCACGCTGGTGGCCATCCGTCAGGGTGCCGGCGACATCATCGGCGCCGCGCGCCTGACGCAGGCCGGGTTGTGGCTGGCCTGGCTGATGGCGCTCGGCGCCGGGCTGTTGTTGTGGAACCTCAAACCGGTGTTGCTGCTGTTCGGCCAGACCGAAACCAACGTCGACGCCGCCGGGCAATTCCTCATCGCTCTGCCCTTCGCGCTGCCCGGTTATCTGAGCTTCATGGCCCTGCGCGGCTTTACCAGCGCAATCGGCCGGGCGACGCCGGTGATGGTCATCAGCCTCGCCGGCACCGTGGCCAACTTCCTGCTCAACTACGCATTGATTACCGGCATGTTCGGCCTGCCGCAACTGGGTCTGACCGGCATCGGTCTGGTCACGGCGATCGTCGCCAATTGCATGGCGTTAACGCTGGCCTGGCACATTCGACGGCACCCGGCCTATGACGCTTATCCATTGCGCGCTGGTCTGTCGCGGCCTAACCGGCAATACCTGAAAGAACTCTGGCGCCTGGGCCTGCCGATTGGCGGCACCTATGCGGTGGAAGTCGGGCTGTTTGCTTTTGCCGCGCTGTGCATGGGCACCATGGGCAGTACGCAAATGGGCGCGCATCAGATCGCACTGCAGATCGTGTCGGTGGCGTTCATGGTCCCGGCCGGCATGTCCTATGCCATTACCATGCGCGTCGGCCAACATTACGGCGCCGGGCAACTGGTTGATGCGCGCATGTCCGGGCGTGTCGGCATCGCCTTTGGCGCAGTGGTGATGCTCGGCTTTGCCCTGGTGTTCTGGCTGTGGCCGAATCAGTTGGTCGGCCTGTTTCTCGACCACAACGACCCGGCGTTTGCCGAGGTCATCCGTCTGGCGGTCAGCCTGCTGGCGGTTGCGGCGTGGTTCGAATTGTTCGACGGCACGCAGACAATTGCCATGGGCTGCATTCGTGGGCTCAAGGATGCCAAGACGACGTTTCTCGTGGGCCTCGCTTGCTATTGGCTGATTGGCGCACCGGCGGCCTGGTGGATGGCGTTCCACCTCAACTGGGGGCCGACGGGCGTCTGGTGGGGGCTGGCGCTGGGTCTGGCGTGCGCGGCGGTGAGCCTGACCCTGGCGTTCGAATGGAAGATGCAGCGGATGATTCGGCGCGAGCCGATTGCAGAGAGGTTCGAGGCCATCGAAGCAGATTAAGATCAAAAAGATCGCAGCCTCGGCGGCTCCTGCAAGGGAACACATTCCAAGGTAGGAGCTGCCGAAGGCTGCGATCTTTAAATGGCTTCCACCGAAGCCTGCTGACTGGCTCCAAAGGTCAGATATTCCACCAGATCCTCCAGCGGCAGCGGTCGGCTGATCAGGTAACCCTGCACCTGATCGCAACCGAACCCGCGCAGCAATTCCAGCTGCTCCGCCGTCTCGACCCCTTCGGCAACCACTTCAAGGTGCAGGTTGTGTGCGAGGTTGATCATCGCGTGCACCAGTTTCCGGTTCTCTTCGCGCTGCTCCATGCCGCCGACAAAACTCTTGTCGATCTTCAGCAAGGTGATCGGCAGGCTATTGAGGTGCACAAACGAGGAGAACCCGGTGCCGAAATCGTCCAGTGAGAAGCGCACGCCGAGACGGCCGAGGGCGTCCATGGTCTGTTTGACCAGATCGCTGCGCCGCATCACTGCGGTTTCGGTCAGTTCGAACTCCAGCCACTGCGCCTCGACGCCGCGTTCGCCAATCAGGCGGCTGAGTGTCGGCAGCAACTGGCTGTCCTGAAACTGCCGGAACGACAGGTTGATCGCCATGTGCAGCGGTGCCAGACCCTGTTCGCGCAAGGCCTGCATATCGCGCAGGGCCCGGGCAATCACCCAGTAACCCAGCGGCACGATCAGACCACTCTGCTCGGCCAACGGCACGAATTCGCTCGGTGGCAGCAAACCGCGCTCGCCGTGTCGCCAGCGCACCAGCGCTTCAAGGCCGACAATCTGGCCATCCTCAAGATTCAGGCGTGGCTGGTAATGCAGTTCCAGCTCATCGCGGCGCAAGGCCCGGCGCAGTTCGCTTTCGAGGTCGGCCATACTTCGCGCGTTGCGGTTGATGCGTTCGTTGAAGATATGAAAGGTGCAGCCCTGCGTGCTCTTGGCCTGCTGCATGGCGATGTGCGCGTGCCACATCAATGGATCGGCACCGCCATTGGCGCGGGCATGGGCGATGCCGAGGCTGGAGCCGATCAGCAGGCTTTCGCCATCGACCCAATACGGTTCGGCCAACGCCTCGGTAATGCGTTCAGCCATCCACTCGGCGCGTTGCGGCGCGCGGCGGGTGTCGATCAGCAAAGCAAATTCATCACTGCCCAGACGCGCCAGTTGATCGCCGGCCTCCAGCTGACTTTTCAGCCGCGCGACGACTTGCAGGATCAGGCGATCGCCGGCCTGGTGACCAAGAGCGTCGTTGGCATGGCGAAAGTTATCAAGATCCAGATGCCCAAGGGCAAGGCCGCGCCCGTCGCCTTCGGCAAGACGTGCGGTGAGCAAGGTCTGGAAACCCTGACGGTTGGCGATACCGGTCAGCGGATCCTGTTCGGCCAGGCGCTGCAGGGTGTTTTCCAGCACGCCGCGCTCGCGCACATGGCGTAGACAACGCTGGAGCATGCCGGCGTCGAGGGCGCCGAATACCAGCCAGTCGCTGACACCGACCGGCGCGGTGGCCGGTTCGTGCTCCAGCAGCAGAACGGTCGGCAAACTGCAACGTCCGGGCGCCGGTTGCAATGCCGGCAGGGTCAGCAGTACCGCGTGGCGGTTGTCCTCGAACAGGCGGCTGACCGAATCCCAGTTCGGTGCGCTGATGAGCACCGCCGCGCTCCCCATCGGAGCCAGACACTCACGCAACAACGCCGTCCACGCTGGCTCTTCGGCCAGTAGCAGCAAACGCAAGGGTTCGACAGGCGTAGACAAGCTGACTCCCTAGACTCTGCAATGATGTAGGCGGGGCATTATGCCGTTGTGCTGAACAATGACCAATGTGTTGTCTGATGACAACGGCATCGAAACGTTATTTTGTGTCACGAACGAGAACATTAGCCGCAAAATCCCCGCGCATCCTGCGTGAAAGTAACAAAACCGGCAAATCCGAATCGCGTGCTGCGTCACAAGTCGGACAGAGCAGCACAAATCGCTGAGCCTGTTAAAATGCCGGCCCATTTCGTCAACGACTCCCGAATTTTCGTATGTCCCGACTCAATCCCCGGCAGCAAGAAGCCGTGAACTACGTCGGCGGCCCTCTATTGGTGCTCGCCGGTGCTGGCTCCGGCAAGACCAGCGTGATCACGCGCAAGATCGCGCACCTGATCCAGAACTGCGGCATCCGCGCCCAGTACATCGTCGCCATGACCTTTACCAACAAGGCCGCGCGCGAGATGAAAGAGCGGGTCGGCACCCTGCTGCGTGCCGGCGAAGGGCGCGGCCTGACGGTCTGCACCTTCCACAACCTGGGCCTGAACATCATCCGCAAGGAGCATGCGCGGCTGGGCTACAAACCCGGTTTCTCGATTTTCGACGAGACCGACGTCAAAGCGCTGATGACCGACATCATGCAGAAGGAATACGCAGGCGACGACGGCGTCGACGAGATCAAGAACATGATCGGCGCCTGGAAAAACGACCTGATCCTGCCGCCCCAGGCCCTGGAAAACGCGCGTAACCCGAAAGAGCAGACCGCCGCCATTGTCTACACCCACTATCAGCGCACGCTCAAGGCGTTCAACGCGGTGGACTTCGATGACCTGATCCTGCTGCCGGTGAAACTCTTCGAAGAACATGCCGACATTCTCGAAAAGTGGCAGAACAAGGTGCGCTACCTGCTCGTCGACGAATACCAGGACACCAACGCCAGCCAGTACCTGCTGGTGAAGATGCTCATCGGCAAGCGCAACCAGTTCACCGTGGTCGGCGACGATGACCAGTCGATCTACGCCTGGCGTGGCGCGCGGCCGGAAAACCTGATGCTGCTCAAGGACGACTATCCGTCCTTGAAAGTTGTGATGCTCGAGCAGAATTATCGCTCCACCAGCCGAATCCTGCGCTGCGCGAACGTGCTGATCTCCAATAACCCGCACGAATTCGAAAAGCAGCTGTGGAGTGAAATGGGCCACGGCGACGAGATCCGCGTGATCCGCTGCCGCAACGAGGACGCCGAAGCCGAGCGCGTGGCCATGGAAATCCTCAGCCTGCACTTGCGCACCGACCGCCCGTACAGCGATTTCGCGATTCTCTATCGCGGCAACTATCAGGCGAAGCTGATCGAATTGAAGCTGCAGCACCATCAGGTGCCGTATCGCCTCAGCGGCGGCAACAGCTTCTTCGGTCGCCAGGAAGTGAAGGACCTGATGGCCTACTTTCGCCTGATCGTTAACCCGGATGACGACAACGCCTTTCTGCGGGTGATCAACGTGCCACGCCGCGAGATCGGCTCGACCACATTGGAAAAACTTGGCAACTACGCCACCGAACGCAAGATTTCGATGTACGCCGCCACCGACGAGATCGGCCTCGGCGAACATCTCGACAGCCGCTTCACCGATCGCCTGGCGCGCTTCAAGCGCTTCATGGACAAGGTGCGCGAGCAGTGCGCCGGCGAAGATCCGATCTCGGCGCTGCGCAGCATGGTCATGGACATCGACTACGAGAACTGGCTGCGCACCAACAGCTCCAGCGACAAGGCTGCGGACTACCGGATGGGCAACGTCTGGTTCCTGATCGAAGCGTTGAAAAATACCCTCGAAAAGGACGAAGAAGGCGAAATGACCGTCGAGGACGCCATCGGCAAACTGGTGCTGCGTGACATGCTCGAGCGCCAGCAGGAAGAAGAGGACGGTGCCGAAGGCGTGCAAATGATGACGCTGCACGCCTCCAAAGGTCTGGAATTCCCCTACGTATTCATCATGGGCATGGAAGAGGAAATCCTCCCGCACCGTTCCAGCATCGAAGCCGACACCATCGAAGAAGAACGCCGCCTGGCCTACGTGGGCATCACCCGCGCCCGTCAGACACTGGCGTTTACCTTCGCCGCCAAGCGCAAGCAGTACGGTGAAATCATCGACTGCGCGCCGAGCCGCTTTCTGGATGAGCTGCCACCGGACGATCTCGCCTGGGAAGGCAACGACGACACCCCGACCGAAGTCAAAGCCGTGCGTGGTAACAGCGCATTGGCCGATATACGCGCGATGTTAAAGCGCTAGAATCGACTACTTTTTAATCTACCTTCGGCGCCCATTGCGCCAACAGAGGAAGCTGTTGTGGAAGCACTGCACAAAAAAATCCGCGAAGAAGGCATCGTGCTTTCCGATCAGGTCCTGAAAGTCGACGCTTTCCTGAACCACCAGATCGACCCGGCCCTGATGAAGCTGATCGGTGACGAATTCGCCGCATTGTTCAAGGATTCGGGGATCACCAAGATCGTCACCATCGAAGCCTCAGGGATTGCCCCGGCGATCATGACCGGTCTGAACCTCGGCGTGCCGGTGATCTTCGCCCGCAAGCAACAGTCGCTGACCCTGACTGAAAACCTGCTGTCGGCGACCGTGTATTCGTTCACCAAAAAGACCGAAAGCACCGTGGCCATCTCCCCGCGCCACCTGACCAGCAGCGACCGCGTGCTGATCATCGACGACTTCCTGGCCAACGGTAAGGCCTCGCAAGCGCTGATCTCGATCATCAAACAGGCCGGCGCCACCGTTGCCGGTCTGGGCATCGTCATCGAGAAGTCCTTCCAGGGCGGCCGCGCCGAACTGGACTCGCAGGGCTACCGCGTTGAATCGCTGGCTCGCGTGCAATCGCTGAAGGATGGCGTCGTTACCTTCATCGAGTAAGCCAGCCGCACTGCAATATCCCTGTGGGAGCGGGCTTGCTCGCGAAGGCGTCGCGTCAGTCAAAATAATCTTTGATTGACCCGGCGCCTTCGCGAGCAAGCCCGCTCCCACAATCGGTTATGTGGGGGCAATTACTGCGCGGTGGCTTTCAAGCCTGTGAGCAGCAGGCGTTGGTACAGCTCATCTTTCAGGCCTTCCGGATTCGTCAGTTGCATCCGCTCAAGATGTTCCGGGAACGCTGACGCCTCCGGCGCATCCAGCGCTGCCTTGCCCAATTCCAGAATTTCGGTCAGCTTGAACTTGCTCTTCAGCCAGTTCAGCGCGCGCAGCAGATCGCGCTCGATCGCGGTGAAATCACAGCCCAGCGGATACTCCGGAAACAGATTCGGGTGCCGCGCGGCAATCGCCTGCAAGCGTTGCGGCGTGTTGTCGGCAAACCGTGGATCGATGCGAAAATCCTTTGGCAGCTTGCCAACCTTCTGCGCCTGTTCGATCAGCCCCGGCTGAAAACGCGAGTCGCTGACATTGAGCAGCGCTTCGATCACAGCCGCATCGGATTTACCGCGCAGGTCGGCGATGCCGTACTCAGTGACGACGATGTCGCGCAGGTGCCGCGGGATCGTGCAGTGGCCGTAATCCCAGACGATATTGGAACTGACCTCGCCGCCGGACTCGCGCCAGCTGCGCAGGATCAGCATTGATCGCGCGCCTTCGAGCGCATGGCCTTGGGCAACAAAGTTGTACTGCCCACCGACACCGCTGAGCACGCGGCCGTCCTCGAGTTGATCAGCCACGCCGGCGCCGAGCAGGGTCATGGTGAACACGGTGTTGATGAAGCGCGCATCGATGCGCTGCAAGCGCTTGAGTTCTTCCTGGCCGTACAGCTCATTGATGTAGCTGATGCGGGTCATGTTGAATTCAAGCAATTTGCTTTGCGGCAACTCGCGCAGGCGTTCATAGAAACTGCGCGGGCCGAGAAAGAAGCCACCGTGCACCGAGATGCCGTCAGGCTGGGCAGCTTCGTCGAGGGAGCCGGCGTTGGCCTGTTCCTGCGTCGGCACATCCGGATAGACCTTGCGCCGAATAATCCCGGCATCCGCCAGCACCAGCAAACCGTTAACGAACATCTCGCTGCAACCATAAAGGCCTTTGGCAAATGGCGCGGTGCCGCCCTCGCGCTGGATCAATCGCGCCCATTGGCTGAGGTTGATGTCATCGAGCAACGCCTGATAACCGGCGTTATCGGCCTGACGAGCAAGTAACGCAGCGGTCAACGCATCACCCATCGAACCGATACCAATCTGCAGCGTGCCGCCATCGCGCACCAGCGTACTGGCGTGCAAACCAATGAAATGATCCTGGAAGCCCACCGGCATGTTCGGCGTGGAAAACAGCGTGCTGCTGTCCTTCTCGTCGATCAGCAGATCAAAGGTGTCGATGTCGACTTCCGCATCGCCGGGCATGTACGGCAGATCCGTATGCACCTGGCCGACCAGCACAATGGTCTCCCCCGCCTCGCGGCGCCTTGCGATCATCGGCAACAGGTCGAGGGTGATGTCCGGGTTGCAGCTCAGGCTCAGCCGATCGGGATGTTCACTGTTGCTGGCCAGCAGTTGCGCCACCAGATTCAGCCCGGCGGCGTTGATGTCGCGGGCGGCATGGCTGTAATTGCTGCTGACGTAATCCTGCTGCGCCGGCGCGCTGTTGAGCAGGCTGCCGGGCTGCATGAAGAACTGCTGGATGCGGATGTTGGCGGGCAGGCTGTCGCGCTGCAGATCGGCGAGGAAATCGAACTCCGGATAATCACCGAACACCCGCTCGACGAAGGGCTCGATGAAGCGCTTCTGCAAGCCATCGCCCAGATTCGGCCGACCGAGGCACAGCGCGGTATAGATCGTCAGTTGCCGCTCGGGCAGGTCCGTGATGCGCCGGTACAGCGCGTTGACGAAGTGATTTGGCTTGCCCAGCCCCAGCGGCAGGCCCATGTGGATGTGCGCAGGCAAGCGTGCCAGTACGTCGTCCACTGCCTGTTCGATCGAACACAACTGCACCATCTGAAGCCTCCCGCCCGTTCCGTTGATAGGGGTAGACCGAGATTGCCGGGGAATTACTTCCGAGGGAAGGCGATTGGCGCGAAAAAGGTTCGACAGAAGGCGAATCAGCGCGCTAGGTCGGCAAGCGACCCACCTTACACACGTACAACTAGTTTTCCTACATCACCTGTAATTCAATCACGCGAAATTACCGGACGCGTCTGAATTGAACTTATTTCAAACATCGCTAGCATTGAACACATGATCAAATGCTCTTCAGAAAAATTAACCGTTAATATCCGAAGCAGAGACCCCAATGAAAAAAATCTGGTACTTTGCTGCTTCGGCCTGGGCATTTCGATCCTTACGAGCGCATCACCTTATCTTATCGGCAACGCAGTTAATTCTTATCTTGCCGGCGACAACTTGTATTTATATACGCTCGCCAGCGCCTCGCTGTTCATTATCGCCACTCCACCCCTAAAACTGACAGCCAATATCTACTTGCAGAGGACCATTGCGAGCACAAGGTATACCTTGAAAAAAATGATACTGACTCACTTGCTAGACAGACATGTCGAGCACACGCAAAAACCAGGCGAGCAGATCGAACTGATCGATGGCGACGTTGATGGCTCGATGTATCTATATCATTCAATTTATTTTGATGTATCACTGAACTGCTGCATCATCATCGCTGCGCTCTGGGTGACTGCCCAC
The DNA here is from genome assembly GCF_049897785.1 of Pseudomonas sp. TSRC2-2. Lineage (NCBI taxonomy): Bacteria > Pseudomonadati > Pseudomonadota > Gammaproteobacteria > Pseudomonadales > Pseudomonadaceae > Pseudomonas > Pseudomonas sp. TSRC2-2. The sequence continues at coordinate 96,659 of NZ_JAFCWZ010000003.1, read as the reverse complement.
TACCATCCACTTCTGGCACTCGCGCCGCTTAGCGGCCTCCTTTATGCCACTGCAACATATGTTCTAACTCGAAGAAACAGCAGTTCACTTTTTGCTGATTATGTTCAAGAGAATACCGTAACGGTTGGCACCATCTGCGAGCATTTATACAATTCAACACCCTATACCGACAGGGTCAAGCTCAGTATAAAAAACATCGAACGCCTCGCTTTTCGTTCAAACCTCAAAGCATCGACTTTCGAATCAATTTCAAGCTCATGTTACCTGATAGCGATTGTGGTTTTATTATTGGTTGCGGCACATCTGCTCAGTACCGGCGATTCGAATATAGGCGCTATTCTTGCCTCAACCATCTACCTTGAGCGCGTGCTCAGTCCGGTGATGTCACTGATATCCATCTATTACTCGAGCAGAGAGGCATCTTACAGACGTAGTCGGATTCGCAGTTACGGGCTACAGCGTGAGGGCCATTGACTATGTTTATATGCGTGCGAAAAAACCTGATCGTTTTTGTCCTTTCGGTAATTTGCCTAACTTTAGCCGCCGTATGTCAATTGCTAATACCATCAGTCGTCGCCAAAAGCCTGACTGCTCTCATCGCCGGCGCTATTAGCGCTGAGTTTTATATTGTTCTTATCGCAGTTCTTTTAGCCAAGCTGTCAATGCAAACTCTGGGCAGCTCCTTGGCAACGCTGATGGAAGTGAGATCTCGCTTTATCCTTATCAACTTCATTGTGCATGATGAACGGCCGCCTCCATTATGCTCTCGCGTAACAATGATAAAGGAAGATGCCGAAAAAATTGCCTCCGTCATTCATGACGCAATCCACCTTTTCGGCTCCTGCATTTTGGCGTTTTCCGCAGCTTATATTCTGCTTAGGCAAAACGTCTACTTTCTCCTGCCCATCGCTTTTATTGTTTTATTAACGTGTGTGCAGTTGAGGTTTGCCAAGCCCTTGATCCAACGTCTATATGAAGCAGAAATGTCCAACGAAGAATTATATAAGGGGTCGCTCATTGATATTTTCAAACTATCCAGCCACGAGGCGAAAATTCAACTTTCCAAAAGTTGCGATTATCTGAAGGACACCGTACGAGCGCGTTACAAGTACCAGAAAGAGAGCACCATACAGTCCTTCTGGCCGGAACTGGCCATCTCGGCGGGGACGGTATCGGTCATTTTATTCAGCGCCACTGCAACACCGGAACTGTTTGGCGAGCGCCTCATTGCCTGTCTTGGCTATATCGGAATTTTCACTATAGCCAGTACGAGTTCGATAAGGCTCGGCATAACCATGATTGGCGTGAAGGTATCCGTCGATAGAATCTTCAGAGGGGTGTCGCCTGTCGCACGGTGAAGCGATGGAGACGCTGTTCAACACCGCTTCAAAGCCTTGGGCAATTCATCACCGCCACTCACTCTCCCCTCATCATGTCGATCCCGGGATGTGATCTGAGGCAGATATCGGGAGGGCGTTGCGAGCAAATAGTGCCGGAAGATACCGATGCTTACGCTGTGTACAAAGCGGTGCTCATTTCGGCCGGTGCCTATCTCACGAAAAACATGCCGTGAGATTGCGGGCACAAAAAAACCGCCCTGAGACGGTTTTTTCGAAGGCGCCGCTGATTACAGACCGGACATCTCTTTGATCGCACCTTTGAGCTCTTCATCGGAGCAATCGGCGCAGGTGCCTTTTGGCGGCATGGCGTTGATGCCGGTGATGGCCTTGGCAAGGATGCCGTCCAGGCCACCCTGATGATCGGCGCGCTCTTTCCAGGCGGCCTTGTCGCCGATTTTCGGCGCGCCCAGCAGGCCTGTGCCGTGGCAAGCGTTGCAGTGCTTGGCGATCACATCTTTAGGTGCCTTCGCCCCGCCACCGCCGCCAGCGGTTGCAGCCACTTCCATGCCTTTGCATTCCTGCCCTTGAACACACACCTGGCCGACGGGCTCGAGGCGTTTGGCAATATCGTCATTCGTCGCAGCTTGAGCGCTGACAGCCCAGAGGGCCAGTACGGTTGCTGGTGCGGCCAGCATTTTCATAATTAGGTTCACGCGTTCACCCTCAATGGTGGCTATTCACGCCTGCGGCCACGGTTCGCAGGCGGGCGCAAGTATAGCGGGTAGGTCGCTGTACTGAAACAACCCCATGGTTAAAGGGGTCTTGTTGCCCATCGGTAAAACGGTCCGGGTGCCTTCGCCGCAATGGCCTGGCGCCTCTTGCTTAGAAATTCGCCGGCGTGGCTGCGCTGATTAGTCGCGCCGGAACGTCAAACGGATTACGGAAACGATGCGGCTTGGTACTTTCAAAATAGTAGCTGTCGCCAGCTTCGAGAATAAAAGTTTCCAGCCCTACCACTAGCTCGAGCCGCCCCTCCACCAGAATCCCGGTTTCCTCGCCTTCATGGGTGAGCATTTCTTCGCCGGTATCGGCGCCCGGCGGATAGATTTCGTTGAGGAAGGCGATGGCGCGGCTGGGGTGCGCGCGGCCGACCAGCTTCATGGTCACGGCGCCGTCGGAAATGTCGATCAGTTCGTTGGCCTTGTAGACGATCTGGGTCGGCTGGTCTTGCAGGATCTCTTCGGAAAAGAACTCGACCATGGACATGGGAATGCCGCCGAGCACCTTTCTCAGCGAACTGATCGAAGGACTGACGCTGTTCTTTTCGATCATCGAAATGGTGCTGTTGGTGACGCCCGCGCGTTTGGCGAGTTCGCGCTGGGAAAGCCCTTTGAGCTTGCGGATCGATTGCAGTCGTTCACCGACGTCCAAGGTGGGAGCCTCCTGATGTTGTAAGAATATTGAGCGTTATCATGGCGACAGCGTTCAGTATTTACAACACTTGCCCCCCGCAGCGGCGTCAACCCTCGCAATAGAGCCTTGGCACCCGGCGAAGGTTGCAGAAGATCTGATACGGAATAGTCTCGGCCCACTTTGCTACGTCGCTGGCGAGGATATTTTTGCCCCACAGCTCGACAGTAGAACCGAGGCCCGCTTCCGGCACGTCGGTCAGGTCGATGCAGAGCATGTCCATCGACACACGCCCCAGCAGGCGGCTGGGTTTGCCGGCCACCAATACGGGTGTGCCGGTCGGGGCTTGGCGCGGGTAGCCGTCGGCGTAACCCATGGCGACCACGCCGATGCGCATCGGCTTGTCGGTGATAAATCTGGCGCCATAGCCGATCGGTTCGCCGGCCGGCAATTCACGCACGCTGATGACTTTCGATTCGAGGGTCATGACTGGTTGCAGACGTTCGGCCACGGCGTTGGCTTCTTCGAACGGCGTCGCGCCGTAGAGCATGATGCCCGGACGTACCCAGTCACTTTTGATGTCTGGCCACCCGAGCACGGCTGGCGAGTTGCGCAGGCTGACTTCCGCCGCCAGGCCCTGACGTGCCGTTTCGAACACCGCGACCTGCTCGGCGCTGCTCTGCGCGTGCAGTTCATCAGCGCGGGCGAAGTGGCTCATCAACACGATTTTCGCCACTTTGCCGCTGGCCAGCAGACGCTGATAGGCCGATGAGTAATCCTTCGGATGCAAGCCGACGCGGTGCATGCCGGAATCGAGCTTGAGCCACACCGTGATCGGTTTGCTCAGGACTGCCTGTTCGATCGCTTCTAGCTGCCACAGCGAATGCACCACGCACCAGAAATCATGCTCGACGATCAACGCCAGCTCGTCGGCTTCGAAGAAGCCCTCCAACAACAGTACCGGCGCACGAATCCCGGCAGCGCGCAGCTCCAGTGCTTCTTCGATGCAGGCCACGGCAAAGCCGTCCGCCTCGGCTTCCAGCGCCTGGGCGCAACGTACCGCGCCATGGCCATAAGCGTCCGCCTTGATCACCGCGAGCGCCTTGGCGCCGGTGACTTCGCGGGCTATTCGGTAGTTGTGACGCAGGGCTTGAAGGTCGATCAGGGCACGGGCAGGACGCATGGCGGCAGACTTCTGGGCGGTCATGGGAAGAAAAACCGGCGCTGGCTGACGGTATGGACCACCAACAGCACCGGGAGAGGGATCTTTAAAACGTTATGGCAGCGCGGCGACGATGGAGATCTCCACCAGAATGCTCGGCTTGGCCATTTTCGCTTCGACGGTGGCGCGGGCCGGCGCGGCGCCTTTTGGCAGCCACTGGTCCCACACCGCGTTCATCCCGGCGAAGTGCGCTTGGATGTCGTTCAGGTAGATCGTCGCCGACAACAGGTGCTGCTTGTCCGAGCCGGCCAGATCGAGCAGACGTTCGATGTTGGCCAGTACGTCGCGGGTCTGCTGTTCAATTCCGGCGTCGAAGTCGTCGCCGACCTGCCCGGCCAGATACACAGTGCCATTGTGGCTGACGATCTGGCTCATGCGCTCATTGGTGAGCTGGCGCTGGATTGACATGTTTTGCGGACTCCTGGGTCTGGTTGCCGTAACGGGAAATATCGAGGCCTTCGGCGCTGATCTGGGGCTTTTTCTTCGCCATCAGGTCGGCTAGCAAACGGCCGGAACCGCAGGCCATGGTCCAGCCGAGCGTACCGTGGCCGGTATTGAGAAACAGATTCTTGAACGGTGTTGCGCCAACGATCGGCGTACCGTCCGGCGTGGTCGGACGCAGGCCGGTCCAGAAACTCGCTTCGGCCAGATTGCCGCCCTGAGGATAAAGGTCGTTGACGATCATCTCCAGGGTTTCGCGCCGACGCGGGTTCAGCGACAGGTCAAAACCGGCAATCTCGGCCATGCCGCCGACGCGGATGCGGTTATCGAAACGGGTGATCGCGACCTTGTAGGTCTCGTCGAGAATGGTCGACGTCGGCGCCATATCCGGATTGGTGATCGGCACGGTCAGCGAATAGCCCTTGAGTGGATACACAGGAGCCTTGATACCCAGCGGTTTGAGCAGTTGTGGCGAGTAGCTGCCGAGCGCCAGCACGTAACGGTCAGCGGTCTCCAGCTTGCCGTCGATCCAAACGCCGTTGATGCGATCACCAGCGTAGTCGAGTTTCTGGATGTCCTGGCCGAAACGGAATTCCACGCCGAGCTTGCGCGCCATTTCGGCGAGACGGGTGGTGAAGATCTGGCAGTCGCCGGTCTGGTCATTGGGCAGACGCAGCGCGCCGGCGAGAATGTCGGTCACGCCTGCCAGCGCCGGTTCGACGCGTGCGATGCCGGCGCGATCAAGAACCTCAAACGGCACGCCGGACTCTTTCAGCACAGCGATGTCCTTGGCGGCGTTATCCAGTTGCGCCTGGGTGCGGAACAACTGCGTGGTGCCGAGGCTGCGACCTTCGTAGGCAATGCCGGTTTCGGCGCGCAATTCGTCGAGGCAGTCGCGACTGTACTCGGACAGACGCACCATGCGTTCCTTGTTAACCGCGTAACGGCTGGCGGTGCAATTGCGCAGCATTTGCGCCATCCACAGGTACTGATCGATGTCGGCGGTAGCCTTGATCGCCAATGGCGCGTGGCGTTGCAGCAGCCACTTGATCGCCTTGAGCGGCACGCCCGGCGCGGCCCACGGCGAGGCATAGCCCGGCGAGACCTGGCCGGCGTTGGCGAAACTGGTCTCCATGGCCGCAGCGGGCTGCCGGTCGACCACCACCACTTCAAACCCGGCACGCGCCAGATAGTAAGCACTGGCGGTACCGATGACGCCGCTACCCAAGACCATGACGCGCATTTTCAATCCCTCATCGCGGCTTTCCGCCGAACTGTTTGTTAGAGCAATGATGGGCGCAGTGTAAAAAAGAAATGCCAGTGCTTTTCACTATATAAGCGCCTATATTTGGCGACAATTCTCGGCAAAAACCCTTTTCACGGAGGCGCATCCCCTATGCGTACCAACACCCAGACCAAACGTGAGCTGGACAAGATTGACCGCAACATCCTGCGAATCCTGCAGGCCGACGGGCGTATTTCGTTTACCGAGCTGGGGGAAAAGGTCGGCCTCTCCACCACCCCATGCACCGAGCGCGTGCGGCGTCTGGAGCGCGAAGGGATCATCATGGGCTACAACGCCCGGCTCAATCCGCAGCATTTGAAGGGTAGCCTGCTGGTGTTCGTCGAGATCAGTCTCGACTACAAATCCGGCGACACATTCGAAGAATTCAGACGCGCGGTGCTGAAGCTGCCACATGTGCTGGAATGTCATTTGGTCTCAGGAGATTTCGACTATCTGGTGAAGGCGAGGATTTCCGAGATGGCCTCGTATCGCAAATTGCTCGGCGACATTCTGTTGAAGCTGCCGCATGTGCGCGAGTCGAAGAGTTATATCGTGATGGAAGAGGTGAAAGAGAGCCTGTGCCTGCCGATTCCGGATTGAAATTTTGAAGATCAAAAGATCGCCGCCCTCGGCAGCCCTGCATTGCAACGCGTTTCTGTAGGAGCTGCCGAAGGCTGCGATCTTTTACACCAACACCTGCCGGTTCGCCGCCATGTACTCGAAGATCTGCTTTTCCACCTTCGGATGTATCAACTCCATCGGGCGCCGCTCGTTCGGGCACGGCAAGGTCTTGGTGGTACCGAAGAGTCGACAGATCAATGGCCGCTCTTCATACACCGTGCAGCCATTGGGCCCCAGGTGCACACAGTTGAGTTCTTCCAGCGCGGCATCCTGCTCGGCGCGGGTCTTGCGCGGCAGCCGAGCCATCTCCTCTGGCGAAGTTGTCACCGGCCCGCAGCAGTCGTGGCAGCCCGGCACGCATTCGAACGTGGGGATCTGCTGACGCAGAGCGCGGATTTTCTGGCTGTTGCAGCTCATCGAAACAGTAACCACAGTGGCGGGCTGATGATTGTGCCGCAAAAGCCCGCATCCAGACACCGCAGGCCGACCGATGTTGCTCACGTTCGGGCGTGCGGCTTATGCTCCGTCAAATTTTTTCGACACTCAGCCGTTGGATGATGCCCATGACCGCCCGCGCCCAGATCATCGCGAGCCAACCCCACGTTGCCTCTTACTACGCCGCCAGCAGCCTGCCGCAGCCTGACCATCCCGTGCTGCAAGGCGAGGTGGTGGCGGATGTCTGCGTGGTCGGCGGTGGCTTTTCCGGGCTGAATACCGCGCTGGTACTCGCCGAGCGCGGTTTCAGCGTGGTGTTGCTGGAAGCGCACAGGATCGGCTGGGGCGCCAGCGGTCGCAATGGCGGACAACTGATTCGCGGTGTCGGTCACGGCCTCGATCAGTTCGCCAATGTCATAGGCGCCGATGGCGTGCGCGAGATGAAGCTCATGGGCCTTGAAGCCGTGGAGATTGTGCGTCAGCGCGTTGAACGTTTCAGCATTGCCTGCGACTTGACGTGGGGCTACTGCGACCTCGCCAACAAGCCTTCCGATCTCGACGGTTTTGCCGAAGACGCCGAAGAGTTGCGCGGCCTCGGTTACCGCTACGAAACCCGCCTGTTGCAGGCCAGTGAAATGCACACGGTGGTCGGTTCCAAGCGCTATGTCGGCGGCTTGATCGACATGGGTTCCGGGCATCTGCACCCGCTGAATCTGGCACTGGGCGAAGCGGCAGCAGCGCAGCAGTTGGGCGTGCAGTTGTTCGAGCGTTCGGCAGTGACGCGTATCGATTACGGCCCCGAAGTAAAGGTGTACACAGCACATGGCTCGGTGCGGGCGAAGACCCTGGTGCTGGGCTGCAATGCCTATCTCAACGATCTGAATCCGCAATTGAGCGGCAAGGTTTTGCCCGCTGGCAGCTACGTCATCGCCACCGAGCCGTTGAGCGAAGCTCAGGCCCACGACCTGCTGCCGCAGAACATGGCGGTCTGCGACCAGCGTGTCGCCCTGGATTATTACCGACTGTCAGCGGATCGACGCTTGTTGTTCGGCGGCGCCTGCCATTATTCGGGGCGCGATCCGAAAGACATCGCCGCGTATATGCAGCCGAAGATGCTTGAGGTGTTTCCGCAACTCGCTGGGGTGAAGATCGATTATCAGTGGGGCGGGATGATTGGCATTGGCGCCAACCGCTTGCCGCAGATTGGCCGGCTCGCCGATCAGCCGAATGTGTATTACGCCCAGGCCTATTCCGGGCACGGCGTGAATGCCACCCACTTGGCGGGCAAGCTGCTGGCCGAGGCGATCAGCGGGCAACAGGGCGGTGGCTTTGATCTGTTCGCCAAGGTGCCGCACATCACCTTCCCCGGCGGCAAGCATTTGCGCTCGCCGTTGTTGGCGTTGGGGATGTTGTGGCATCGGCTGAAAGAGTTGGTCTGACGAATCAGGATCGTTCCCACGCTCCGCGTGGGAACGATCTGTGGTATTCAGATCCGCCAAAATGGTTTCAACCCCTCCTCCCGCGCCTGCTCCCGCGTCAGCCCGACATCCTTGAGCTGCTCCGCCGTCAATCCCAACAACGCCTTGCGCGTGTGCAGACGATGCCAGAACAGACCCCAGCGACTCAGGCCGGACGGTGCGTTGCGCAGCAGATTGCGCGCGCTGTCCTTCTGCCCTGCCGCCAGTTCCTGACTGTGTAACGTCAGCCGCACATCGCTCAAGCCGTTCATTTTTGTTGCTCCTGTTTACTTGGGTAGCCAGAGATTCCATGATGCGGGGGCGGGCAAAACCGTTACAGACGCAACGAAGCTGTATTAAATCCATACAGATTCGTGGAATGGTTCACTGAATGAATGATTTTTTCCGCATCTGTACTGGTTTCCATCAAGACGCACCGAGGCCGCCATGACTCTGTATGTAAACCTCGCCGAATTGCTCGGCACTCGCATCGAGCAAGGCTTTTATCGTCCCGGCGACCGCTTGCCGTCGGTGCGTGCCTTGAGCGTCGAACACGGCGTGAGCCTGAGCACCGTGCAGCAGGCCTATCGCGTGCTTGAAGACAGCGGTCTGGCCACGCCAAAACCCAAGTCCGGCTATTTCGTGCCGGTCGGTCGCGAGCTGCCGGAATTGCCTGCGATCGGCCGCCCGGCGCAGCGGCCAGTGGAAATTTCGCAGTGGGACCAGGTGCTGGAATTGATTCGCGCCGTGCCACGCAAGGACGTCGTGCAACTGGGGCGCGGCATGCCTGATGTTGGCTCGCCAACGATGAAACCGCTGTTGCGGGGACTGGCGCGAATCAGCCGCCGGCAGGACATGCCCGGCCTGTATTACGACAATATTCATGGCAACCTCGAACTGCGCGAACAGATCGCACGACTGATGCTCGACTCCGGCTGTCAGTTGAGCCCCAGCGATCTGGTGATCACCACTGGCTGCCACGAAGCGCTGTCGACCAGCATCCACGCGATCTGCGAGCCGGGCGACATCGTCGCGGTGGATTCGCCCAGCTTCCACGGCGCCATGCAGACCCTCAAAGGCCTGGGCATGAAAGCCCTGGAAATCCCCACCGACCCGCTCACCGGCATCAGCCTCGACGCCTTGGAACTGGCCTTGGAACAGTGGCCGATCAAGGCCATTCAGCTCACTCCCAACTGCAACAACCCCCTCGGTTACGTCATGCCCGAATCGCGCAAACGCGCCTTGCTGACCCTGGCCCAGCGTTTCGACGTGGCCATCATCGAGGACGACGTGTATGGCGAACTGGCCTACACCTACCCGCGACCGCGCACGATCAAATCCTTCGACGAAGACGGCCGCGTGTTGCTCTGCAGCTCGTTCTCCAAGACCCTGGCGCCGGGGCTGCGCATCGGCTGGGTGGCGCCCGGCCGATATCTGGAGCGGGTGCTGCACATGAAATACATCAGCACCGGATCGACCGCGCCGCAGCCGCAGATCGCGATTGCCGAGTTCATCAAGGCCGGCCATTTCGAGCCGCACCTGCGGCGCATGCGCATGCAGTACCAACGCAATCGTGACGCGATGATCGACTGGGTGACGCGCTATTTCCCGGCCGGCACTCGCGCCAGTCGCCCGCAGGGCAGCTTCATGCTCTGGGTGGAACTGCCGGAGGGTTTCGACACCCTGAAACTGAATCGTGCGCTGCACGATCAAGGCGTACAGATTGCCGTCGGCAGCATCTTTTCCGCCTCGGGCAAATACCGCAATTGTTTGCGGATGAACTACGCTGCCAAGCCAACAGCGCAGATCGAAGAAGCGGTGCGCAAGGTCGGCGCTGCGGCAATCAAATTACTCGCTGAGGCCGACTGACCTTTTTTGCGCGCCCGGCGTCAAAAATGCCGACCTCAACCGCCAACCGGAACGATCCTACGTGAGCTTCAGACAGCCCCTACTCGCTTTACTGATACTCGCCTCGTTCCTCAGCGGCTGCGCCAGCCTTGATGTACCGCGCGAACCGAGCCAGGCCCTGCCGGCGTCGCAATCCAGCTTCGGCCGTTCAATTCAGGCTCAGGCCGCGCCCTACCAAGGGCAATCGGGGTTTCGCCTGCTCTCCGATAGCGGCGAGGCCTTTACCGCCCGGGCCGAGCTGATTCGCCATGCTCAGGTCAGCCTCGACTTGCAGTACTACATCGTCCATGACGGCATCAGCACACGGATGCTGGTGGAGGAAGTGCTCAAGGCGGCCGACCGTGGCGTGCGCGTGCGCATCCTGCTCGATGACACCACCAGCGACGGCCTCGACCAGATCATCGCGACCCTGGCAGCGCATCCGCAGATTCAGATCCGCCTGTTCAATCCATTGCACCTGGGGCGCAGCACCGGCGTAACACGCGCGGCCGGGCGACTGTTCAATCTGTCCGTGCAGCACCGGCGCATGCACAACAAGCTGTGGTTGGCGGACAACAGCGCTGCCATCGTCGGCGGGCGCAATCTGGGCGATGAATATTTCGACGCCGAACCCAATCTGAATTTCACCGACATCGACATGCTCAGCATCGGCCCGGTCGCCGAGCAGCTAGGACACAGTTTCGACCAGTACTGGAACAGCGCGCTGAGCAAGCCGATCGAGGAATTTCTCTCCAGCCAACCGACCGCCGCCGACCTGCAAAACACCCGCACGCGCCTGGAAGAGTCGCTGGAAGAAACCCGCAAGCAGAACCACGCGCTGTATCAGCAGCTGATGAAATTCACCACCGATCCGCGCATGGACATCTGGCGCAAAGAGCTGATCTGGGCGTGGAATCAGGCCTTGTGGGATGCGCCGAGCAAGGTGCTGTCCAAAGGCGAGCCTGATCCCCACCTGCTGCTGACCACGCAACTGGCGCCGGAACTGACCGGTGTCAGCAAAGAGCTGATCATGATTTCCGCGTACTTCGTGCCCGGTCAGCCGGGGCTGGTCTACCTGACCGGGCGCGCCGATGCCGGGGTCTCCGTGAACCTGCTGACCAATTCGCTGGAGGCCACCGACGTGCCGGCGGTGCACGGCGGTTACGCGCCCTATCGCAAGGCGCTGCTTGAACACGGGGTGAAACTCTATGAACTGCGCCGCCAGCCTGGGGATAACTATGGCAGCGGCCCGCGGGTGTTCTATAGCAAGTCGTTTCGCGGTTCGGATTCCAGCCTGCACAGCAAGGCGATGATCTTCGACCGGCGCAAATCGTTTATCGGCTCGTTCAATTTTGACCCGCGCTCGGTGCTGTGGAACACCGAGGTCGGCGTGCTGGTCGACAGCCCGGAACTGGCCGAGCACGTGCGCGCACTGGCGCTGCAAGGCATGGCGCCGACCCTGAGTTATCAGGCGAAACTGGAGGACGGCCAGGTCGTCTGGGTCACCGAAGACAACGGCCAGATGCACACGCTGACCAAGGAACCGGGGAGCTGGTGGCGGCGCTTCAACTCGTGGTTCAGCACCAGCGTAGGCCTGGAGCGGATGCTGTAAAAAGCAAAAAGATCGCAGCCTTCGGCAGCTCCTGCAGGGGATATGCATTCCTACTGCAGGAGCTGCCGAAGGCTGCGATCTTTTGCTCTCAAGCAGTCTGCGTTGTGCCAAAGGCACCCTGGCGCAACAACAAAAGCACCAAGCCAAAAGCCCCGGCCGCCATCAACAGCGGCAATGCATGCCCGTTGATCCACTGACTGCCCGCCCCCGCCGCCAGTGGCCCGACCAGACAGCCGACCCCCCACAACTGGGCGATATGCGCATTGGCACGCACCAGCGCATCATCTCGATAACGCTCGCCAATCAGAATCAGTGACAAGGTAAACAAGCCGCCGGCACTGGCGCCGAACAGCATCCACAACGGCCAGATCAGCAGCGTGTCGAGCAACAGCGGAATGGCCAGGCTCGACAGCATCAACATCACCGCGCACCCGGCGAACAGCGTGCGCCGCGACAGATAATCAGCCAACGCGCCAATCGGCAATTGCAGCAGCGCATCGCCGACCACCACGGTGCTGACCATGGCCAGAGCGATTTCGGCGGTGAACCCCTGTTGCAGGCAATACACCGGCAGCAGCGTCAGGATCATCGCCTCGAACGCGGCGAACAACGACACCGCCCAGGCAATCGCCGGCAACTCGCGGGCAAAGCCCCACAGATCGCCAAAGGTCACGCTGTTGGCCTCACTGCTCGGCGCGCCGCTACGGCCCAACAGCAGGAAAGGCGATAGCGTCAGCAGACCGACCCCGACCCAAAAACCGTAATCATGCTCGGTGCCAAGCGCCCCGAGCAGCAACGGGCCAGACAGTTGACTCAACGCATAGCTGCTGCCATACAGCGCCACCAGACGCCCACGCCACTGCTCGACCACCAGTTGGTTGATCCAGCTCTCGCCGAGAATGAACACGATGGTCAGGATCACCCCGATCAGCAGCCGCAGCAGCAGCCAGATCGGATAGCTCGGCAGCAGCGCCAGCAAACCGATCGACAAGGCCCCGGCCCACAGGCACAGCCGCATCAGGTTCGCCGTACCTAAATACGCGGCGAGGTGGCTGGAAATCTTCGCCCCCAGCAGCACGCCGATTGCTGGCATGGCTGCCATCACGCCGATAGCAAATGGGCCGTAGCCCCAGCCTTCCAGACGCAAAGACACCAGCGGCATGCTGACTCCCAGAGCCAGACCAACACTCAAGACTGATGCCAACACGGCGAAATACGTCGCCCACCGCATGTTCCACGCTCCTGTGGATTGTTTTATGTGCACCACAAAACCAGTGTGGGAGCGGGCTTGCTCGCGAATACGGTTTCACATCCAGCAGGTCTGCTGACTGATACACCGCCTTCGCGAGCAAGCCCGCTCCCACAGGGGATCTCTGTATGGTTCGGGAGCCTGAGCCAACCAGACTCCCTGATCAGCTTACAGCTTGATCCACGTCGCCTTCAGTTCGGTGTACTTGTCGAACGCATGCAGCGATTTGTCGCGACCGTTGCCCGACTGTTTGAAGCCACCGAACGGGGCGGTCATGTCGCCGCCATCGTACTGGTTGACCCACACGCTGCCGGCGCGCAGGGCCTTGGCGGTCAGATGCGCCTTGGAGATGTCCTGGGTCCACACCGCTGCGGCCAAACCGTATGGCGTGTCGTTGGCGATCTGAATGGCTTCTTCGGCAGTATCGAAAGCGATCACCGACAACACCGGGCCGAAAATTTCTTCCTGAGCGATCTTCATCGCATTGCTCACGCCATCGAAAATGGTTGGCTCAACGTAAGTGCCGCCGGTTTCCTGGAGGATGCGCTTGCCGCCCGCGACCAGTTTGGCCCCGTCGCTGTGGCCGGATTCGATATACGACAGCACGGTGTTCATCTGCTGGGTATCGACCAGTGCGCCAACGTTGGTCGCCGGGTCCAGCGGGTTGCCTGGCTTCCAGGTCTTCAGCGCCTCGATCACCATCGGCAGGAATTTGTCCTTGATCGAACGCTCGACCAGCAGACGCGAACCGGCGGTGCAGACTTCGCCCTGGTTGAAGGCAATGGCGCTGGCGGCGGATTCGGCGGCGGCCTGCAGGTCTGGCGCATCGGCGAAAACGATGTTCGGGCTCTTGCCGCCAGCTTCCAGCCAGACGCGCTTCATATTCGATTCGCCGGCGTAGACCATCAACTGCTTGGCAATCTTGGTCGAACCGGTAAACACCAGCGTATCGACATCATTGTGCAGACCCAGCGCCTTGCCGACAGTGTGGCCGTAGCCCGGCAGCACGTTGAGAACGCCTTTCGGAATCCCGGCTTCAACGGCCAGCGCAGCAATGCGGATGGCCGTCAGCGGCGATTTTTCCGACGGTTTGAGGATCACCGAGTTACCGGTCGACAGCGCCGGGCCGAGTTTCCAGCAGGCCATCATCAACGGGAAGTTCCACGGCACGATAGCGCCGACCACCCCAACGGGCTCACGAGTCACCAGACCCAACTGGTCATGGGGGGTCGCGGCGACTTCGTCGTAGATCTTGTCGATCGCTTCACCGCTCCAGCTCAAAGCCTGCGCCGCGCCCGGCACGTCGATGTACAGCGAATCGCTGATCGGCTTGCCCATGTCGAGGGTTTCCAGCAGCGCCAGCTCTTCGGCATGCTGCTTGAGCAGGCTGGCGAAGCGGATCATGGTGGCTTTGCGCTTGGTCGGCGCCAGGCGCGACCAGACACCGGAATTGAACGTAGCACGGGCGTTTTCGACGGCACGGTCAGCATCGGCGGCATCACAGCTGGCAATCTTGCCGAGCAGACGGCCATCGACCGGGCTGATGCATTCGAAAGTTTCACCGGAGACGGCGTCGGTGTATTCGCCGTTCAGGAAGGCGCGGCCTTCGATTTTCAGATCGCGGGCGCGTTGTTCCCAGTCGGCACGAGTCAGGGTGGTCATTCGGGTGTCCTCCTCTTATTGAATACGAGCACCGCAAGCACTGCGGCGCTGTTCAAGAATTCTGCCCGGCCAGCCTGCACTTTCGGCCCGAGGCACCCGCCACCCTAAACCAGCGACCGGGTTTGTTTCAATATATTTGACATAAGCTGGCCATACGGCCTTGCGGTGTTCATTTTAATAAACATAGACTTTGGGCCATTCCAGCCAACGCGCCGTCATTAGCGGAGAAAACAACAATGAACATCCAGAACGTCGTCGACATCAGCCTCGCCAGCAGCGAAGCCGAGCGCTATCGCCCGGACCCTGCGAAAGTGCTCAAAGGTGACCCTGAGCAGGCGGTGTTTCATCAATACGACAGCCCTTGCGGACAGATGGGCGTTGGCGTGTGGGAAGGCGCAGTAGGTCAGTGGACGGTGAATTACACCGAGCATGAATACTGCGAGATTCTGCAGGGGGTTTCGGTATTGCGTGACAGCGATGGCAATGCCAAGACCTTACGGGTGGGCGATCGCTTCGTGATTCCGGCTGGGTTTCGCGGGACCTGGGAAGTGCTGGAGGCTTGCCGCAAGATTTATGTGATTTTTGAACAAAAGGCCTGATTTGACACAGGCGGTGACGATAGCTACCAGACAGGCGCAACGCCTTTTGTCGACCCGGATCCTTAACGATATAAATAACTACTGCACGTCGTCGTGGATTGTGCCGGATGCTGCAACCGGTCTCGAACAAAGAGACTCGACAGCATCAATCACAAGGAAGCGACTCCAATGATCAAGTATCTGAAAACCGGCATCCTGACCGGCGTGCTGCTGCTCGCCGCGCAGGCATCAGCCCAGGGCGAACCGGCACCTCAGCGTTGCAACACACGCTGGGCGCAGGAATTTATAGGCCAGTTTCTGACGTTTGCCGTCAAAGAAGAGGTTCGCAAGCAGGCGCGCGCCACCAGCGTGGTGGTCAACTCGCTTGATCGCCAGCACCAGAACAATCGCTTGCGCATCCAGACCGATCTGGATCTGAAAATCACTCATCTGGATTGCGGCTGACCTGTGAGCACTGTCCAGACACGGACAACAAAAAAGGCCCGTATCGTAAGATACGGGCCTTTTTCGTAAGTCAGGAAAAATCAATTACTTGATTTTGCCTTCCTTGTACATCACGTGCTTGCGAACAACCGGATCATATTTCTTGATCTCGATTTTGTCCGGAGTAGTACGCTTGTTCTTGTCGGTAGTGTAGAAGTGACCAGTACCGGCGCTCGAGATCAAACGAATCAATTCACGCATGATTAGCTCCCTTAAATCTTGCCATCGCGGCGAAGTTCGGCGAGCACGACAGTGATGCCACGCTTGTCGATGATACGCATGCCTTTGGCAGATACGCGCAGACGCACAAAACGTTTCTCTTCTTCAACCCAGAAGCGGTGATGCTGCAGGTTCGGCAGGAAACGACGACGGGTTTTGTTGTTTGCGTGGGAAATGTTATTCCCAGTCACCGGACCCTTACCGGTAACTTGACATACTCTCGACATGCCTCAGCCCTCTAAAACCACATGCCCAACCCGGCATGGGTTGGCCGCTTAATCTCTCAGTCATTTGGCGCCAGGCGCCGCGTTTCTTTAGAGGTCTTACCGGCTACACCTACAGTGAAGGAACCGGGCCCCTAGAAAAGAGCGCTGCTTTATACCAGAAAGACTGGGGTGCAACAACAATCGGTGTGCAATCAATCGGCAAAAGGGCGATTTTTTCCGTCGCAGACGCCTTGGGCAAAGGCTGCGGCCGGTTTTGACCACTCGTCGCAGAAATCCGACCCTACAGGCCTTTCAGACTTTTCATCTCGCCAGCGGTGCTCGAAACCGAACAAGACTGCGCCTGAAAATGCAAAAATGGGATAGTCATTTGCAATTCAGAGCTCTAGGGTAGGACTTTTCCAGACTGCACTTGCAGATGGGCCTTCGATCTGTAAAGGAAACCGACCATGCGCCTCGCTGCCCTACCCCTGTTGCTCGTCCCGCTCCTGCTGAGCCCCCTCGCCCAGGCCGCCGCGCTGAGCGTGTGTACCGAGGCCAGCCCTGAAGGGTTCGACGTGGTGCAGTACAACTCGCTGACGACCACTAATGCCTCGGCCGATGTGCTGATGAACCGTCTGGTGGATTTCGACACCGCCAGCGGCAAGGTCATCCCGAGCCTGGCCGATAGCTGGGAAGTCAGCACTGATGGTCTGACGTACGTGTTCAAACTGCACCCGCAGGTGAAGTTTCATACCACCGATTATTTCAAGCCGAGCCGCGAGCTGAGTGCTGAAGACGTCAAATTCAGCTTCGACCGCATGCTCGACCCGGCCAATCCGTGGCACAAAGTCGCCCAGAGCGGCTTCCCGCATGCGCAATCGATGCAGCTGCCGAGCCTGATCAAGAAGATCGACGCCCTCGACCCGCTTACTGTGCGTTTCACACTTGATCATCCGGACTCGACCTTCCTCGCGACCCTGAGCATGGGTTTCGCCTCAATCTACTCCGCCGAATACGCCGACAAACTGATGAAGGCTGGCGCTACCGAAAAGCTCAACAGCCAGCCGATCGGCACTGGGCCGTTCGTGTTCAATCGTTTCCAAAAGGACGCGGCGATCCGCTACAAGGCCAATCCCGACTATTTCCATGGCAAGCCTGCCGTCGACCCGCTGATCTTCGCTATCACGCCAGACGCCAACGTGCGCCTGCAAAAACTGCGGCGCAATGAATGCCAGATCGCCCTGTCGCCGAAACCACTCGACGTACAGGCCGCGCTGAAAGAACCGACACTGAAAGTCGAAAAGACTGACGCGTTCATGACCGCATTCGTGGGCATCAACAGTCAGCATCCACCACTGGACAAGCCGGAAGTGCGCCAGGCGATCAACCTTGCCTTCGACAAGACCAACTACATCAAAGCCGTGTTCGAAGACACCGCCGAGGCTGCCAACGGCCCGTACCCGCCGAACACCTGGAGCTACGCGAAGAACCTGCCGGGCTATCCGCACGACGTGGCCAAAGCCAAGGCGCTGCTGGCCAAGGCCGGATTGAAGGACGGCTTTCAGACCACGATCTGGACGCGTCCATCGGGTAGCCTGCTCAACCCGAACCCGAGCCTCGGCGCGCAAATGCTGCAGTCGGATCTGGCCGAGATCGGCATTCAGGCCGAGATCCGCGTGATCGAATGGGGCGAACTGATTCGTCGCGCCAAGGCCGGTGAGCATGACCTGCTGTTCATGGGCTGGGCCGGCGACAATGGCGACCCGGACAATTTCCTCACCCCGCAATTTTCCTGCGCGGCGGTCAAATCCGGCACCAACTTCGCGCGGTACTGCAATGCCGATCTGGACAAGCTGATCAGCGCCGGCAAGACCACCAGCGAACAAGGCGTACGTACCAAGCTGTATGAACAGGCACAGGCGCAGATTCAGCAGCAGGCATTATGGCTGCCGCTGGCGCACCCGACGGCGTATGCGCTGACGCGCAACGACATCAAAGGCTATTCGGTGAGCCCGTTCGGTCGGCAAGACTATTCCAGAATCAGCCTCAAGCCCTAGGCGGCAAGCCTCAAGCTAGAGCCGACCGCGCACGGCTCTGGCTTGCCGCTTGTAGCTCGATACTTGCCGCTGTCCCTTTACATCCAGCCACACTCCGCCATCGACAGCGGTTCGCCATCGCCGACGATGAAGTGATCAAGCACCCGCACGTCAATCAACTCCAGGGCCTGCCGCAGGCGCTTGGTCAGCAGCCGATCCGCCTGACTCGGATCGGTGTTGCCGGACGGATGGTTATGGCAAAGGATCACCGCCGCTGCGTTATTGGCCAGCGCGCGTTTCACCACTTCTCGGGGATGCACGCTGGTGTTGTCGATCGAGCCGCGAAACAGCGCCTCGAAATTCAGCACCTGATGTTTCGAATCGAGAAACAGACAGCCGAACACCTCGTGCGGCTCATGCCGCAGCATCGCCTTGAGGTAGTCGCGAACGACTTGAGGGTTTTCCAGTGCCGGTTTCTGCCGTGAGCGTTCGGCCAGATGGCGCTTGCTCATTTCCTGAGCGGCTTGCAGTTGGGCGAATTTGGCAGGGCCGAGGCCCATTTGTTTGCTGAATGCGTCCTGATCGGCCTCGAGCAGTAAACGCAGGCTGCCGAATTGAGTCAGCAGATGTCTGGCGAGGTCCACAGCGCTTTTCCCGGGCAATCCGGTGCGCAGAAAAATCGCCAGTAACTCAGAGTCCGAGAGGCTCCCCGCTCCATGCTCCAACAACCTCTCCCGCGGCCGTTCCGCCGCCGGCCAATCGCGAATACTCATACACACTCCCTGTCTGTGGGCGCCGCTGTTCCGTAGCGGTCGCTGTGATATCGTAGCCCATCTTTTTGGCGGTCGATTCAACCCTGGGGAGGGGCATCGCGCCGCAGTCATCAACGAAATGAAAGGCAGACCTATGCAGCGGCTGTATCGGAAACGCATCGTTCTGGGCGTCGGCGGCGGCATTGCGGCCTACAAGAGCGCCGATCTGGTTCGCCGCCTGATCGACCAGGGCGCTGAAGTGCGCGTGGTCATGACCCATGGCGGCGCCGAGTTCATTACCCCGCTGACCATGCAGGCCCTGTCGGGCCACCCGGTGCACCTCGACTTGCTCGACCCGGCCGCCGAAGCCGCGATGGGCCATATCGAGCTGGCGAAGTGGGCCGATCTGGTGCTGATCGCCCCGGCCACCGCCGACCTGATTGCGCGCCTGGCGCAAGGCATCGCCAACGATTTGCTGACCACACTGGTGCTGGCCACCGATGCCGTCGTGGCCGTCGCGCCGGCGATGAATCAGGCAATGTGGCGCGACCCGGCCACTCAGGCCAACCTGCAACTGCTGGAAAGTCGTGGCCTGAAGACCTTCGGCCCGGCGTCCGGCAGCCAGGCCTGCGGCGACGTCGGCATGGGCCGCATGATGGAGGCCACCGATCTGGCGCTGCTCGCCGCCGATTGCTTCCAGCGCCTGGCCCTGACCGGCAAGCATGTGGTGATCACCGCCGGCCCCACCCAGGAAAACATCGACCCAGTGCGCTACATCACCAACCACAGCTCCGGCAAGATGGGCTTTGCCCTCGCCGAAGCGGCCGTGGAAGCCGGCGCCCGCGTCACTTTGATCAGCGGCCCGGTGCACTTGCCGACGCCAGATCGTGTAACGCGGATCGACGTGGTCAGCGCCCGCGACATGCTCGCCGCCTGCGAATCGGCCATGCCATGCGACGTGTTCATCTCGTCGGCTGCGGTGGCGGACTACCGGCCGGAAGTCGTCGCGCCACATAAACTCAAGAAAGATCCTACGAGCGGGGACGGCTTCGTCCTGCAAATGGTGCGCAACCCGGACATCCTCGCCACCATCGCGACCCGTCCCGACCGTCCGTTCAGTGTCGGCTTCGCCGCCGAAACCGAACACCTGCTCGACTACGCTGCACGCAAGCTGAAGGACAAGAATCTCGATTTGATCGTCGCCAACGACGTCGCCAACCCGAGCATCGGCTTCAACAGTGAAGAGAACGCCTGCAGCGTCATCGACCGTGAGCTGCACGCCACGGTTTTCGCCCAGACCAGCAAGAGCAAGATTGCTCGCCAACTGGTCACTTTTATCGCCGAACGTCTGAACCAGGTTTAATTTACATGCACGCTTTGCAAGCCAAGATCCTCGATCCACGCATCGGCACCGACTTCCCGCTGCCGCAATACGCCACGCCGGGCTCCGCCGGCCTCGACCTGCGCGCCATGCTCGATCAGGACACCGTGATCAAGCCGGGGGAAACCGTGCTGATTCCCACCGGCCTGTCGGTCTACATCGGCGACCCGAATCTCGCTGCACTGATCCTGCCGCGCTCCGGCATGGGCCATAAACACGGCATCGTCCTGGGCAATCTGGTCGGCCTGATCGACTCCGACTACCAAGGCCCGCTGATGGTGTCCTGCTGGAACCGCGGCCAGAGCGACTTCACCATGACCGTCGGCGAACGCCTGGCGCAATTGGTGCTGGTACCGGTGGTGCAGGCTCACTTTGAAATGGTTGAAGAGTTCGTCGAGACCGAGCGTGGCACCGGCGGCTTTGGCCACACTGGCACCAAGTAACTGAATATCCCCTGTAGGAGCTGCCGCAGGCTGCGATCTTTTGACTTTGTTTTTTCAAGATCAAGATCAAAAGATCCCAGCCTGCGGCAGCTCCTTCACGGAAATTTGTACAGATTCGCTTGAACGGTTAAGCGCGGAAAATCAAGGTTTTGCCAGTCGCGAGCCCGGCCAGCGGAGGCGTCATGGCCCTTTCATAGCACGAACTCTCTGTGCAAAACGCCGTCATACCCTTCAGTTTGAGCCTGCCGTCGAACATTTCGCCGGCGTGTCCCGCCCTTTCCGAGATGGAGCATGTCCACAGATGAGCACCCCCGCCAAAATCGCCCCTAAGCTGCCTGACAGCATTTTCCGCGCCTACGACATTCGCGGCACCGTGCCGGATTTTCTCAACGGTGAAACCGCTTACTGGATTGGCCGCGCCATCGGCTCGCAGAGCCTGGCCCAAGGCGAACCGAATGTGTCGGTCGGTCGCGACGGTCGCCTGTCTGGCCCGGAACTGGTCGCGGAACTCATTCGCGGCATCGCCGAAAGTGGTTGCCACGTCAGCGATGTGGGCCTGGTACCAACGCCAGCGCTGTACTACGCCGCCAACGTGCTGGCCGGCAAGTCCGGGGTGATGCTCACCGGTAGCCACAACCCTTCGAATTACAACGGTTTCAAGATCGTGATCGCCGGCGACACCCTCGCCAACGAACAGATCCAGGTGCTGCACGAGCGCATCAAGAACAATGACCTGAGCACTGGCCAGGGCAGCGTCACTCAGGTCGAAATCCTCGACCGTTACAACACCGAAATCGTCCAGGACATCAAACTCGCCCGTCGTCTGAAAGTCGTGGTCGACTGCGGCAACGGCGCGGCCGGTGTGATCGCTCCGCAACTGATCGAAGCGCTGAACTGCGAAGTCATCCCGCTGTTCTGCGAAGTCGACGGCAACTTCCCGAACCATCACCCGGATCCGGGCAAACCGGAAAACCTCGTCGACCTGATCGCCAAGGTCAAGGAAACCAACGCCGACATCGGCCTGGCCTTCGACGGCGACGGCGACCGCGTCGGTGTGGTGACCAACACCGGCAGCATCGTCTACCCGGATCGCCTGCTGATGCTTTTTGCTCGCGACGTAGTGGCTCGAAATCCGGACGCGGAGATCATCTTCGACGTCAAATGCACCCGTCGCCTGGTGCCGCTGATCAAGGAATACGGCGGTCGGCCGCTAATGTGGAAGACCGGTCACTCGTTGATCAAGAAGAAAATGAAGCAATCCGGCGCGCTGTTGGCCGGCGAAATGAGCGGGCACATCTTCTTCAAGGAGCGCTGGTTCGGTTTCGACGACGGCATCTACAGCGCCGCACGTCTGCTGGAGATCCTCAGCAAGGAAAAATCCACTGCGGAAGAGCTGTTTGCGACCTTCCCGAACGATATTTCCACGCCGGAGATCAATATCCATGTGACCGAAGAGAGCAAATTCAGCATCATTGATGCACTGCACGATGCTCAGTGGGGCGAAGGCGCCGACCTGACCACCATCGACGGCGTGCGGGTCGATTACGCCAAAGGCTGGGGCCTGGTGCGCGCGTCCAACACCACACCGGTGCTGGTGCTGCGTTTCGAGGCCGATGACGAGGCTGAATTGCAGCGCATCAAGGATGTATTCCACGCCCAACTTAAACGCGTTGCACCTGATCTCCAACTACCGTTCTGATCCACCCGGAGCCCTGAATGACCCTCGAACGCGAAGCCGCCGCCAACACTGCCAAGGTCCTGTCCGAAGCGCTGCCTTACATCCGACGCTATGTCGGCAAGACCCTGGTGATCAAATACGGCGGCAACGCGATGGAAAGCGAGGAGCTGAAAACCGGCTTCGCCCGCGACATCGTGCTGATGAAAGCCGTAGGCATAAACCCGGTGGTCGTGCACGGTGGCGGCCCGCAGATCGGTGATCTGCTCAAGCGCCTGTCGATTGAAAGCCATTTCGTCGACGGCATGCGCGTCACCGACGCCGCGACCATGGACGTTGTGGAAATGGTCTTGGGCGGTCAGGTCAACAAGAGCATCGTCAACCTGATCAATCGCCATGGTGGCAGCGCCATCGGCCTGACCGGTAAAGACGCCGGGCTGATTCGCGCGAAAAAGCTCACCGTCTCCCGTCAGACCCCGGAGATGACCCAGCCGGAAATCATCGACATCGGTCATGTCGGCGAAGTGGTCGGGATCAACACCGAGTTGCTCAATTTGCTGGTCAGAGGCAACTTCATCCCTGTCATCGCGCCAATCGGCGTCGGTGAGAACGGCGAGTCGTACAACATCAACGCCGACCTCGTGGCGGGCAAGGTTGCCGAAGCGCTGAAAGCTGAAAAGCTGATGTTGCTGACCAATATTGCCGGCCTGATGGACAAGTCGGGCACCGTATTGACCGGCCTGAGCACGCAGCAGGTCGACGACCTGATCGCCGACGGCACGATCTATGGCGGCATGCTGCCGAAGATCCGCTGCGCACTGGAAGCGGTTCAGGGCGGTGTTGGCAGTTCGCTGATCATCGATGGTCGCGTGCCGAATGCGATCCTGCTGGAAATCTTCACTGACACCGGCGTGGGTACGCTGATCAGCAATCGCAAGCGTCCATGATCGCTAATCGCTGAAAGCAAAAGATCGCAGCCTTCGGCAGCTCCTACAGGGATTTCGTACAGACGAGAACCCGCTTTCTGTAGGAGTTGCCGCAGGCTGCGATCTTTTTGGCCGCGAAGGAAACGCCTGACTCGACATAGCGAAACGTCCGACATCCCCCCAGAACAAATCGCCCTAGGATCTTCCCTTCATTCAGTGGAGATCTTCCCATGCAAAAAGACAGCGTTCCTTACGGCAGTGACATTTCGGCTGGCACTTACGCCTGCGTGGACTGTGGCCGAGAGTATTCAGGCCCCTCGCAAACTTCGATGCCGCCCTGCCCTGACTTCACGCAAGCGTCTCATCCTCTCAAGGGCTGGAAAGTCCTGCGCGGGCAGGGAGACGCACCGCAGGATCCCTATCCAGCAACCAGCGACAAATAACCCGGAGCGCCTGAGCCATGCGGATCTCGTTCACGATCGACGCCGACGCTTTCGAGCAGGAACAGAAGGAGCCGGTGAAAAAAACCTTGCGCATCGGCGACGCCGAAATCGCCCACGCACTGGAGCGGATCGCCAAGGCGAGCCTGACTGAATACCTGAAAATGCTGGTCGAGGGCGGCATGCCCAGCCGGGCCGACGAAGCCAAACAGGATCGTCTGCTGTATCTGATTCAGAGCTACTTCGGGCAAACGCTGCCGACCGAATCGCAGATCTCGACGATCTTTCAACTGACCCAGAGCCAAAGCAAAACCCTGCTGAAGAATACTGTTTCACGCTTTCGCAACCAGCTCGACGACATCCTGCAGCACAGCATGCGCGCGGTGATCGAGTCTGCCGAACATGCGCAAAACGTGTTTCTGGTGGTGATCAGCTCGGACGTGATTCGCGATGAGCTGAACATGCTCATCACCCAAAACGAGCCGACGTTCAAACCCATCACCAAGCGAAAGGGCAGCGCCGGACAGTTCGAGATCAGCGAAGATTCCCACGCATTGCTCTGCGCAACGCTGGGCTTGAATGCCGTTCAGTGACATTGTCGCGGTCAGCGGCTTGCTGCTGACCCTGACCACGTGCATGTTCAACCTGGCATGGCCGGCGCTCAACGAAGCGCTGGCTGAGGATCAATATCAAACGGGTTCGCAGGGCCGAAAACGCAGTCGAGACAAGGTGATGGCTGCTTTCTACTGGCGAGCATTGCCATTGACGTGCGCTTTCGTGGCATTGTTCTACGTCAACTTGCCGGCAGCGGTTCGCATCATCGGCAGCAGCACGCTGGATCTGTGGGATTTCGATGTGGATCACACGCTGTATGTGATGGTGGTAGCTGCGCTGCTGGTATTCGCGCTGGTCAATGTTGGACTCGCGCTGAGGCTGCTCGGCAAATGGCGCAAATTGCGTTAGCCCCCCCCCTGTAGGAGCTGCCGAAGGCTGCGATCTTTTGATTTTGTTTTGTCAGATCAAGATCAAAAGATCGCAGCCTTCGGCAGCTCCTGCAGGTTCGTCTCAGACGCCAAACTGGGCGCGATAGGCTTCGACGGCTGGCAAGTGCTGCTTGAGCTGCGGATCGTCGGCGAGGAATTCCAGCACCTGATTCAGCGAAACGATGCTGATCACCGGAATGCCGAAGTCGCGCTCGACTTCCTGGATCGCCGACAACTCGCCGTTGCCTCGCTCCTGACGGTTCAGCGCGATCAGCACACCGGCAGCCTTCGCGCCGTCCTGGGAAGCGATGATCTGCATTACTTCGCGAATGGCGGTGCCGGCGGTGATTACATCGTCGATGATCAAGACTTCACCAGTCAGCGGTGCGCCGACCAGGCTGCCACCCTCGCCGTGGGCCTTGGCTTCCTTGCGATTGAAGCACCATGGCAGGTCGCGGCCGTGATGTTCGGCCAGCGCAACGGCGGTAGTCGCCGCCAGCGGAATGCCTTTGTAAGCCGGGCCAAACAGAACGTCGAAGGGGATGCCGCTTTCGGCAATGGCGGCAGCGTAGAAACGCCCCAGTTGCGCCAGGGCCGAACCCGAGTTGAACAGGCCGGCGTTGAAGAAGTAAGGACTGGTGCGCCCGGACTTCAGGGTGAACTCACCGAAGCGCAAAACGCCGCGATCGATGGCAAAACGAATGAAATCGCGCTGATACGCTTGCATGAAAAAAACCCCAAATACCACGGATTTAGCTAATTAGCTTGACGCCGTGTATCATACACGCACGCGATTTTTGGGGCCATTTATGCGGATCATCAGTGTGAACGTCAATGGTATTCAGGCGGCAGTCGAGCGCGGTTTGCTCAGTTGGCTGCAAGCCCAGAATGCCGACGTCATCTGCCTGCAGGACACCCGTGCCTCCGCCTTTGAACTGGATGACCCAGCCTTCCAACTGGATGGCTACTTCCTTTATGCCTGCGATGCTGAAGTCCCTGCCCAAGGCGGCGTGGCTTTGTATTCGCGGTTGCAACCGAAGGCTGTCATCAGCGGTCTCGGTTTCGAGACGGCCGACCGCTACGGGCGCTACCTGCAAGCAGATTTCGACAAAGTCAGTATTGCCACCTTGCTGTTTCCTTCGGGGATGAACGGCGATGAGGACTTGAACCAGAAGTTCAAGCTCATGGACGACTTCGGCAAGTACCTGGACAAACAGCGACGCAAACGTCGCGAGTACATTTATTGTGGCTCGCTGTACGTTGCGCAGCAGAAACTCGACATCAAGAACTGGCGCGACAGCCAGCAATCTCCAGGTTTCCTGGCGCCGGAACGCGCCTGGATGGACGAGATTGTCGGCAACATGGGCTATGTCGATGCGTTGCGTGAAGTCAGTCGTGAAGGTGACCAGTACAGCTGGTGGCCGGATAACGAACAGGCCGAAATGCTCAATCTGGGCTGGCGTTTTGATTACCAGATCCTGACGCCGGGCCTGCGTCGTTCGGTGCGCAGCGCACGCCTGCCGCGTCAGCCCCGATTCTCGCAGCACGCGCCATTGATCGTCGACTACGACTGGACGCTGACTATTTAAGCGTCGTAAGCGCAGCCAAAGAAAATGCCCGCATCGTGAGACGCGGGCATTTTTCATGGGCGCCCTATCTAGACCGCCGCGAAGAATGGCAACGTCAGGTACAGCTTGATCACGATGACGTTCACGATATCGATGAAGAACGCTCCCACCATCGGCACCACCAGAAAGGCAATCTGTGACGGCCCGTAGCGTTGCGTCACTGCTTGCATATTGGCAATGGCCGTCGGCGTGGCACCAAGACCGAAGCCGCAATGGCCAGCAGCGAGCACAGCGGCATCATAGTTGCTGCCCATTACCCGGAACGTCACGAAAATCGCGAACAGCGCCATGACCAATGCCTGCACGGCCAGAATAATGAAGATCGGCAACGCCAGCGCCGCCAGATCCCAAAGCTTCAGTGACATCAACGCGATCGCCAAAAACAACGAGAGGCTTACGTTGCCCAGCACCGAGACCTCACGCTCGAATACCTGATACAAACCGAGCGCTGACAACCCGTTACGCAACATCACGCCCACAAACAGAACGCAGACAAACGTCGGCAGCTCGAAAGCAGTGCCCTGCAGCAAGCCATTCAAAAGATTGCCTGCGAGCAGGCTGACCGCAATCAACGCCAGTGTTTCAACGAACGAAAAAGGTGTGATCGAACGCTCTTTGTTTGGCTGTTCAAAACCTTTTGGCAGTCGCGGCGCTTGTTGCGCACTGCAGCCCGGCACTTGCACACGCTTGATCAGCAACCGGGCGACGGGCCCGCCGATCAGCCCACCCAGGACCAGACCGAACGTCGCGGAGGCCAGCGCCAGCTCCGAAGCCGAGGCCAGACCATATTTCTCGCTGAACACCGCGCCCCATGCAGCACCAGTTCCATGGCCACCGGCCAGCGTGATCGAGCCCGTCAGCAAGCCCATTAAAGGGTCGAGCCCGAGCAGGGTTGCCAAGCCGATTCCCATGGCGTTCTGCACCACCAGCAAGCCAATGACCGCCAACAGGAAAATGCCGACAATGCGGCCGCCCTTTTTCAGACTAGCAAGGTCGGCACTCAAGCCAATCGTGGCAAAGAACGCCAACATCAACGGTGTTTGCAATGATGTATCGAAGCGAACTTCAATATCGAAAGTGCGCAATATCAACAAAAGCACGGCAACCACCAGGCCGCCCGCTACCGGTTCAGGAATGTTGTAACTTCGCAGAAAGCCAACACGCGTAACCAGTCCGCGTCCGAGCAATAGCACTAAGGAAGCGGCTACGAGCGTGCCGTAAAAATCAAGCTGAATCATGTGGATTATTCTTGCTATGTATTCACAAGGCGAGCTTTTACCCTGGGCCCGACGGGTGAAATGGCTGATCGTCTCAACACTGATTACTAGGGAATTCAAGTGCCTTCGATGGCTTGAACATATCGAAATGTTTCAGCGGAAACATTACACCGAGCAACTTTAACAACCCGCTCGCGACACTAACAAGGACGGGGACAAACACTTGCCCGATAAGTTGTGACCAAAGATGTAACTGAAGAAATTCAGTTAATAGATGCCAAACCGCACATCGACAACAGACTAGTCCTACAACAAAAACCCATTATTTAATTGCATAAATAAAAAATACCCCGACATCTCGGGGCATTTCTGATACTGCCATTCAGCGGACCACTACTTGATCAGTCGCCAGGTGAACGGATATCTGTATGGGAAACCTTCGTTGGCCTTGACCCCTGCGATGATCGTCAGGACCAGTGCCGCAATCGCCAGCAAGCCAAACAGAAAGAAACCAATGATCAACAGCATGAGGAGGAAGCAGATCATCGAAGCAATGGCGACAGTGATCTGAAAATTCAGCGCCTCTTTGCCCTGCGCATCGATGAAAGGGTCCTTCACACGCTTCATCTGCCACAGGATCAGCGGCCCGACGAGATTGCCGAACGGAATCCAGATCCCCAGCAACGCGGACAAGTGACAGAACATCGCCCACTGGCGAACCTCCTGGCTCGGTTTGGGCAGCAACTCTTGCTCGTCACTCATCACATCCTCCTTGTGGTCAAAAACCTCAGTCGGCCAGTGCAGCCTTCTGCAGCTCGAAGATTTCGTTCATGCCTTTCTTCGCCAGTTCCAGCATGGCGTTCAAGTCTTCCGGCTGGAACGGCGCGCCTTCAGCGGTGCCCTGTACTTCGATGAAGCCACCGGTGCTGGTCATCACTACGTTCAGGTCGGTTTCAGCCGCGGAATCTTCAAGATAGTCCAGATCCAGTACTGGCTCGCCCTGGTACATGCCCACCGAGACCGCGCCGATCATTTGCTTGAGCGGGTCGCCGCCCTTCAAGCCGCCGCGTTTCTTGATTACTTTCAAGGCGTCGACCAGTGCAACCATGGCGCCAGTGATGGACGCGGTACGAGTGCCGCCATCGGCCTGGATCACGTCGCAATCGACGTACAGCGTCACGTCGCCGAGCTTGGACATGTCCAGCGCCGCACGCAGGGAGCGGCCGATCAGACGCTGGATTTCCAGAGTTCGGCCGCCCTGCTTGCCACGACTGGCTTCACGCTGGTTACGCTCGCCGGTAGCGCGCGGCAGCATGCCGTACTCGGCAGTCAGCCAGCCCTGGCCCTGGCCTTTGAGGAAGCGCGGCACGCCGTTTTCGACGCTGACGGTGCAGATGACCTTGGTATCACCGAATTCGACCAGTACGGATCCCTCGGCGTGTTTGGTGTAGTTGCGGGTGATGCGGATCGAGCGGAGCTGATCGGCAGCGCGACCACTTGGACGTTTCATAGGGATACCTGTACTGAGGACGGAAAACTGCCGAGCATTATAGAGCCCCGCACCGCGAGTGGGCACTGGTTAAAACCGCCGGCCGACGACCGAAGCCCCTCAAGCGCGCATAACCGACGGGCTGCAGCGCTTTGTCACACCGTGTGTTTGGGCGCATTCACCGCACTGCGCTACAATCCTGCGCCTTTGCTGCCAGTCGGCTTAAATTCATTGAAATCGCGCCTGCGAAACACCGTTTCGCGCCGATCTGCATTGCGAGGTCACCGCCATGGTGCACAGCATGACCGCCTTCGCCCGCGTCGAAAAAGCCGGCGTTCAGGGCACCCTGAGCTGGGAACTGCGCTCGGTCAACAGCCGCTATCTGGAACCGCACCTGCGTTTGCCTGAATCGTTTCGTGACCTTGAGGGCGCCGTGCGTGAGGCGCTGCGTCAGGGCCTGTCGCGAGGCAAACTGGAATGTACGCTGCGCTTCACCGAGGAAAGCACCGGCAAGCCGCTGCAGGTCGACCGCGAGCGCGCCGCGCAGTTGGTCGCCGCTGCGGAAACCGTTGCCGGCCTGATCAAGAATCCCGCCGCGCTGAATCCCTTGGAGGTGCTGGCCTGGCCCGGCGTGCTGGTGGCCGATGCGACCGACCCGCAAGCGCTGAACGCCGAAGCGCTGGCGCTGTTCAATCAGGGCTTGAAGGATCTGAAGGCTGGCCGCGAGCGTGAAGGCGCGGAGCTGGCCCGCTTGATCAACGACCGCCTGACGGCCATCGAAGAAGACGTGGTGACCCTGCGTGAACTGGTGCCGCAGATGCTCGCCACCCAGCGCCAGAAAGTCCTCGACCGCTTCGCCGACATGAAGGCCGAGCTCGACCCGCAGCGACTGGAACAGGAAATGGTCATCCTCGCGCAAAAAAGCGACGTGGCCGAAGAACTGGATCGACTGAGCACTCACATCATCGAAGTCCGCCGGGTGCTCAAGTCCGGCGGCGCGGCCGGACGCCGCCTCGACTTCCTGATGCAGGAACTCAACCGCGAAGCCAACACACTGGGCTCCAAGGCCTTCGACCCGCGCAGCACCCAGGCCGCCGTCAACCTCAAAGTGTTGATTGAGCAGATGCGCGAACAAGTGCAGAACATTGAGTAAGGCTACCCCCGACATGACCCAACACACCGGCACCCTGTACATCATTTCCGCGCCATCGGGCGCGGGCAAGAGCAGTCTGGTCAAGGCGTTGACCGACGCCGATCCGGAAATCCGCGTCTCGGTCTCCCACACCACCCGCGCCATGCGTCCCGGCGAAGTGGACGGCGTGAACTACCACTTCGTGACCCGCGAAGAGTTCGTGAAAATGGGCGAGCACGGTGACTTCCTTGAACGCGCCGAAGTCTTCGGCAACTTCTACGGCACCTCGCAAAGCCGTCTGCAACAGACGCTGGACGAAGGTCATGACCTGATTCTGGAAATCGACTGGCAAGGCGCCGAGCAAGTGCGCAAGCTGATGCCGCAAGCGCGCTCGATCTTCATCCTGCCGCCGTCGCTGCAAGCGTTGCACCAGCGCCTGACCAACCGTGGCCAGGACAGCGATGAGATCATTGACGGCCGCATGCGCGAAGCGGTCAGCGAGATGAGCCACTATGTCGATTACGACTACGTGATCATCAACGACGATTTCGCCCATGCGCTGGACGATCTGAAAGCGATTTTCCGCGCCAATCAGCTGCAACAGAAACGTCAGCAAGTACGCTTCGGCAAATTACTGGCTGAATTGCTCGGCTGAAACAGCACTTCCCAAAATGCCTGCAAGCGCTTTACATTGGTGCTTGCAGCGCGTTGAAGGGTTTGATCAAAAAATCAGCGCTTCCCTAATCGCTGGTGATTTTTTAAACTGCTCAGTCCGCTCGCCCAACCGGGCAGCGCGCATATTGCATTCGCTCCGAGGAATACCATGGCCCGCGTAACCGTTGAAGACTGCCTAGAACACGTGGAAAACCGCTTTGAGCTGGTCATGCTCTCTACCAAGCGTGCCCGTCAACTGGCCACCGGCGGCAAAGAGCCATTGGTGCAGTGGGAAAACGACAAGCCGACCGTTGTCGCGCTACGTGAAATTGCTGAAGGCGTGATGAGCTACGAGTACATCGCCGAGCAGGAAATCGTCCAGGATGAGCCGCTGTTCGCAGCGTTCGAGGACGAGTCGAACGAGGCCGTCTAAGCCTATGCCTGGTCGACGTAGCACGGCGCGGGGTCACAGCTTGCGGCAGGATTCATCATGCCGAGCATAGACGCCCTCGCCGATCGCTTATCGACCTACCTCGGCAACGACCAGGTCAACCTGGTCCGCCGAGCGTATTTCTACGCCGAACAAGCCCATGACGGTCAGCGCCGTCGCAGCGGCGAGGCGTACGTCACGCATCCTCTTGCCGTGGCAAATATTCTTGCCGACATGCACATGGACCATCAGAGCCTGATGGCCGCGATGCTGCATGACGTGATCGAAGACACCGGTATCGCCAAAGAAGCGCTGCAAGCGCAGTTCGGCGAAACCGTGGCCGAACTGGTCGACGGGGTCAGCAAACTGACCCAGATGAACTTCGAAACCAAAGCCGAAGCCCAAGCCGAAAACTTCCAGAAAATGGCCATGGCCATGGCACGCGACATTCGCGTGATCCTGGTCAAGCTCGCCGACCGCCTGCACAACATGCGCACACTGGAAGTGCTGTCCGGTGAAAAACGCCGGCGCATCGCCAAGGAAACCCTCGAGATCTACGCCCCCATCGCCAACCGGCTGGGCATGCATGCGATCCGCATAGAATTCGAAGACCTCGGTTTCAAGGCGATGCACCCGATGCGTTCCGCGCGGATCTATCAGGCGGTCAAGCGCGCCCGGGGCAATCGCAAGGAAATCGTCAACAAGATCGAAGAATCCCTCGGCCATTGCCTCGCCATCGACGGCATCCAGGGTGAAGTCAGCGGTCGGCAGAAACACCTCTACGGCATCTACAAAAAGATGCGCGGCAAGCGTCGGGCGTTCAACGAGATCATGGACGTCTACGCGTTCCGGATCATCGTAGACAAGGTCGATACCTGCTACCGCGTACTGGGTGCTGTGCATAATTTGTACAAACCGTTGCCCGGGCGCTTCAAGGATTACATCGCCATCCCCAAGGCCAACGGCTATCAGTCGCTGCACACCACGCTGTTCGGCATGCACGGTGTACCGATCGAGATCCAGATCCGCACCCGCGAAATGGAAGAGATGGCCAACAACGGCATCGCCGCGCATTGGCTGTACAAGTCCAGCGGCGATGAGCAGCCGAAAGGCACACATGCCCGCGCCCGCCAGTGGGTCAAAGGCGTGCTGGAAATGCAGCAACGCGCCGGCAACTCGCTGGAATTCATCGAAAGCGTGAAGATCGACCTGTTCCCGGACGAGGTCTATGTGTTCACGCCCAAAGGCCGGATCATGGAGCTGCCGAAAGGCTCCACTGCAGTCGACTTCGCCTACGCAGTCCACACCGACGTTGGCAACAGTTGCATCGCCTGCCGCATCAATCGTCGTCTCGCACCGCTGTCCGAACCGCTGCAGAGCGGCTCCACGGTCGAGATCGTCAGCGCACCCGGCGCCCGGCCAAACCCGGCATGGCTCAACTTCGTTGTTACCGGCAAGGCGCGCACGCACATTCGTCACGCGCTGAAACTGCAGCGCCGCTCCGAGTCCATCAGTCTCGGCGAACGTTTGCTGAACAAGGTTCTCAACGGTTTCGACAGTTCGCTGGAGAAAATCCCGGCCGAACGCGTCAAGGCGATGCTCACCGAGTACCGCCTCGAATTGATCGAAGACTTGCTCGAAGACATCGGCCTGGGCAACCGCATGGCCTATGTGGTCGCCCGTCGCCTGCTCGGCGAAGGCGAGCAACTGCCAAGCCCGGAAGGCCCGCTGGCGATTCGCGGCACCGAAGGTCTGGTGCTCAGCTACGCCAAGTGCTGCACGCCGATACCCGGCGACCCGATTGTCGGCCACCTGTCGGCGGGCAAAGGCATGGTCGTGCACCTGGACAACTGCCGCAACATCAGCGAAATCCGGCACAACCCGGAAAAGTGCATCCAGCTCTCGTGGGCCAAGGATGTCACCGGCGAATTCAACGTCGAGCTGCGCGTCGAACTGGAACACCAGCGCGGCCTGATCGCCCTGCTGGCCAGCAGCGTCAACGCGGCCGACGGCAACATCGAGAAAATCAGCATGGACGAACGCGATGGTCGCATCAGCGTCGTGCAACTGGTGGTCAGCGTCCACGACCGCGTGCACCTGGCCCGTGTGATCAAGAAGCTGCGCGCCTTGACCGGGGTGATCCGTATCACCCGCATGCGTGCATAACCTGCCCATTACAAGGAGTCCTACATGACCAAAACCGTCATCACCAGCGACAAGGCCCCGGCCGCCATCGGTACTTACTCCCAGGCGATCAAGGCGGGCAATACCGTGTACATGTCGGGCCAGATCCCGCTGGACCCGAAAACCATGGAACTGGTCGAAGGCTTCGAAGCCCAGACCGTCCAGGTCTTCGAGAACCTCAAAGCCGTCGCCGAAGCCGCCGGCGGTTCGTTCAAGGACATCGTCAAACTGAACATCTTCCTTACCGACCTGAGCCACTTCGCCAAGGTCAACGAGATCATGGGCAAGTACTTCGATCAGCCATACCCGGCCCGCGCCGCAATCGGCGTGGCGGCCCTGCCAAAGGGTTCGCAGGTTGAAATGGATGCCATTCTGGTCATCGAGTGAAGCGCACGGCGCGGCCTTCACGCCGCGCCGACTGCCGCAAGAAAAGGTTTTGAAAGGATTCCACCATGCGCAAAGCGCTAGCTCTCTCGCTGCTCGCCCTGTTTCTCGGCGGCTGCGCCAGCGACCCTGCCGACCGTGACATCAGCGGCACCTGGATCAACCAGGTGGCGATCGATGCCGCCGCCAAGGGCGGCCCCCTGCGCGAAGCGCTTCAGGCCTATGGCCCGAATCTGGAATGGGACGTCAACACCAAGGCCAGTCAGGCCCGCTACACCAACGGTTTTGAGAACGTCGAAGGGCGGCTGCTCGGCGAACAGTCCGGCGCCTGGAAAGTCGACTTTTATGGCAGCTCCGCCAGCGAACTGAAACGCGACGGCGGACGCCTGCAGCAAGCCGCCAGCGATAACGAACCCGAACAAATCTTCGATCGCGCACAGATCCCGGTGCCCGAAGGCGCGCCGATCGGTGCGAGCTTCGAGCGCGCGCTGTATTCGGCGTATCTGGGCGGCAACTGGACCATCGCCAGCGGTCAGGGCGAAGGCGGCACCGTGCAGTTTCAAGCCGATGGCCAGGTGACAGGCCTGCCGGGCGTTGATCGTTATGCTTTGTGCCTGGCTGGCGATTGCGCGTCGATGAGCAACGGCAACGACAGCATGTGGCTGCAGCTCAATGGTCAGGGCAATAACTGGATCTTCGTGCGCAAGGGCAAAGAGCTGGAGATTCTGCAGGCAGTTAACGCTGCGCTGGCGGATGAGCAACCGCAGTTCGCCGCGGGTGAGCGCAAGTGGTTGCTGGAGAAGCAGTGACCCCGCCTCAGGGATTGCAGCAAATCCAATGTGGGAGCGAGTTTGCTCGCGAACGCGGTAAAACAGCCAACGTAGATGTTGAATGTTAAGCCCTCTTCGCGAGCAAGCTCGCTCCCACAGCTGTTTTGTGAAGTTTGGAGGTCAGCAGCGACCCTCAAGAATCGCCGCGTAGCCTTCGCGGTAGGTCGGATAAGTCGGCACCCAGCCCAACGCTTTCGCCCGCGCATTGCTGCAACGCTTGCTGCCGGTACGGCGCACGCTGGCGTCTTCCGCCCATTCAGTCACACCCAGATATTCGCGCAGCCAGCCCACCACTTCGGCCAACGGCGCAGGCGCATCGTCTACACCAATGTAGAACTGTTCCAACTTCGCGCCCTCGCGGTCTTTCTCCAGCAGAAACGCCAGCAGACCCGCCGCGTCGTCAGCGTGAATACGATTGCCATACAGCGGCGGCTCGACGGCGACGCGGTAGCCGCGACGTACCTGAGTCAGCAGCCACTCGCGGCCGGGGCCATAAATGCCGGTCAGGCGCAGCACGCTCGCCGGGATGCCGCTGTTGAGCGCAACCTGCTCGGCTTCGAGCATCAAGCGACCTGAATAACCGGTCGCGACAGTCTCGCAAGTCTCATCGACCCATGCCCCGTCCTGCTGGCCATACACGCTGCTGCTGGATACGAAAATCACTCGCTCAGGCGCTTGCCCGTAGTCATCCAGCCAGCTCAGGACATTCTGCAAGCCTTGTACGTAGGCTTTGCGATAGCCCTCTTCATCGTGGTCGGTGGCCGCAGCGCAATACACCAGATAATCCACAGCCCCCACCGGCCAGGTAGCGGGACATTCTTCGTTGAACAAGTCGCCGGCGACGCCGATGACACCCTCCGGCAGCTTGGAAACGTCCCGGCGCAGGCCATGGACTTGCCAGCCAGCGACCAGTAATTGCGTGGCCAGACGACTGCCGACATCACCACAGCCGGCAATCAAAACAGAAGGCGCGGACATCAAAAAACTCCTATCGGAAAGGCACAGACTAGCTCCGGCAAAGGACGAACGGCTAGCAATGAAGGAAAAAAAGTTACTCTATTACTTTTGTTAACAAGAATTACTTGCAATAATGCAGGCCACTTTTGTTCTCGGCCTCACGAGGCCTGGAAGAGCAACAACGTTTTTCTATCTCAGGTCCGGCCAGCATGACACGTAATCAAACTCCCGCTTCGCCAACCATTCGACCTCGCGCCTGGAGCGCTGTCGCGGCTCTGTTGCTCAGCCTGATGCTGGCACCGACCGCCGCCTTCGCCGACGCTCAAGCGCCAGCAACCCCAACCGCCACCGAACAGAGCGCACCCGTTGCCGCTCCGGCTGCACCCGCCGCCACCGATCCGGTGCAGGCTGTCGATGCGGCCGAAGCGCCTGAAGTCCTCGAAGCCGACAACACCCTGGGCATGGCCCATGACCTGTCGCCATGGGGCATGTATCAGAACGCCGACATCGTCGTGAAAATCGTGATGATCGGTCTGGCCATCGCGTCGATCATCACCTGGACCATCTGGATCGCCAAAGGCTTCGAGCTGATGGGCGCCAAGCGTCGTCTGCGAGGCGAAATTGCCGCACTGAAAAAAGCCACCACCCTCAAAGAAGCCAGCGCCACGGCCGGCAAGGAAGGCACCCTCGCCAACGTGCTGGTGCATGATGCGCTCGAAGAGATGCGCCTGTCGGTCAACAGCCGCGAGAAGGAAGGCATCAAGGAACGCGTCAGCTTCCGCCTCGAGCGTCTGGTAGCTGCCTGCGGTCGCAACATGAGCAGCGGCACCGGCGTCCTCGCCACCATCGGTTCAACCGCGCCGTTCGTCGGCCTGTTCGGTACCGTGTGGGGCATCATGAATTCGTTCATCGGCATCGCCAAAACCCAGACCACCAACCTTGCCGTCGTCGCGCCGGGTATCGCTGAAGCGCTGCTGGCCACCGCACTGGGCCTGGTTGCCGCGATTCCTGCGGTGGTGATCTACAACGTGTTCGCTCGTTCCATCGCCGGTTACAAGGCGCAGGTTTCCGACGCATCGGCAGAAGTGCTGCTGCTGGTCAGCCGCGACCTTGACCACCAGCCTGAGCGCAGCTCGCAGCCGCACATGGTTAAAGTGGGGTAATCGGCCATGGGCCTGCATTTGAAAGAAGGCGCAGACGACGATCTGGCCGAGAACCACGAAATCAACGTCACGCCGTTCATCGACGTGATGCTGGTGCTGTTGATCATCTTCATGGTTGCCGCGCCGTTGGCCACCGTGGACATCAAGGTGGACCTGCCCGCTTCGACCGCCAAACCGGCGCCGCGGCCTGAGAAACCGGTGTTCCTCAGCGTGAAAGCTGACCAGCGCCTGTTTCTCGGTGACGACGAAGTGAAAGCCGAAGCACTCGGCGCCACCCTCGACGCCAAGACTCAGGGCAAGAAAGACACCACCATCTTTTTCCAGGCTGACAAAGGCGTGGACTACGGTGACCTGATGAGCGTGATGGACAGCCTGCGCGCCGCCGGTTACCTGAAGGTCGGCCTGGTAGGTCTCGAGACGGCAGCCAAGAAATGATCACGACGCGCCATAAGCTGACGCGTTACAGCGGTAGCCTGGCCGTGGTGCTGGGCGTGCATGCGCTGGCCATCGCGCTGGCGCTGAACTGGACTGCCCGCCCGCCCATCGAATTGCCGCCGCAGGCAATGATGGTCGAGCTGGCCCCGTTACCTGCCCCGCCACCGCCGGCACCGCCGAAAGTCGTCACACCGCCGCAGCCACCGGCTCCGGTGGAAGAGTTGCCGATTCCGAAACTGGCTGAAGCACCAAAAGCGGAAATCGCCGTACCGAAACCCAAGCCGAAGCCAAAGCCGAAACCGCCGAAGCCGGTCGAGAAGAAGCTGCCTGATCCGCCGAAGGAAAAACCTTCCGAGGAAAAGCCGGCCGACACCCAACCGACCCAGGCACCGACGGAGAAATCCGCCCAGCCGGCACCGGGCCCATCGCCAGCGCAACTGGCGGCCAAGGCCAGCTGGCAAGGCTCCCTGCTCGCGCATTTGCAGAAGTACAAGAAATACCCGCAAAGCGCACAGGCACGGGGCAAGGAAGGCTTGAATCGTCTGCGTTTCGTGGTTGATGGCGAAGGCAATGTGTTGTCGTTCGAACTGGTGGGCCGCTCCGGCAACGCTGATCTGGACCGGGCCACCCTGGACATGATCCGCCGTGCCCAACCGCTGCCCAAGCCGCCGGCTGACATGCTGAACAACGGCTCGATCGAAATTGTTGCGCCGTTTGTTTATTCCCTCGAGAGACGCCGCTGATTCAATGTGTGTGGGCTTGCTCGCGAATGCAGTGTGTCAGTCAATGTGATGCTGACTGACACGGCCTCTTCGCGAGCAAGCCCGCTCCCACAGGGGTTATGTGTTGAGCGTCAGATCGAGATAAAGGCACCGAAAGGTGCCTTTTGCGTATCTGCCTGCGGCAAACCCACATCGCCCGGTGTCGCACTCAGCCCTCAGTCTGATAACGTGCGTCTATCGATTGCAGCCGGTATGCTTGGCGCGCAACTTCATGGACGCTTGCTATGACCCTCACAGAATTACGCTACATCGTTACCCTCGCCCAAGAGCAGCATTTCGGCCACGCCGCCGAGCGTTGCCACGTCAGTCAGCCGACGCTGTCGGTGGGCGTGAAAAAACTTGAAGACGAACTCGGTGTGCTGATTTTCGAGCGCAGCAAAAGCGCCGTGCGCCTGACCCCGGTCGGCGAAGGCATCGTCGCTCAGGCGCAGAAAGTCCTGGAACAGGCCCAAGGCATTCGCGAACTGGCTCAGGCCGGCAAGAATCAGCTGACCGCGCCGCTGAAAGTCGGCGCCATCTACACCGTTGGCCCGTACCTGTTCCCGCACCTGATTCCACAACTGCACCGGGTCGCCCCGCAGATGCCGTTGTACATCGAAGAAAACTTCACCCACGTGCTGCGCGACAAACTGCGCAACGGCGAACTCGACGCGATCATCATCGCCCTGCCGTTCAACGAAGCCGACGTGCTGACCCTGCCGCTGTACGACGAGCCGTTCTACGTCCTGATGCCGGCCCAGCACCCGTGGACCAAAAAGGAAACCATCGACGCTGGCCTGCTCAATGACAAGAGCCTGCTGCTGCTCGGTGAAGGCCACTGCTTCCGCGATCAGGTGCTCGAAGCCTGCCCGACTCTGACCAAGGGCAACGACGGCGCCAAGCACACCACGGTGGAATCCAGCTCGCTGGAAACCATTCGGCACATGGTCGCGTCCGGCCTGGGCATCTCGATCCTGCCGCTGTCCGCGGTAGACAGCCATCACTATGCCCCGGGCGTGATCGAAGTACGCCCACTGACCGCACCGGTGCCATTCCGCACCGTGGCGATCGCCTGGCGTGCGAGCTTCCCACGGCCGAAAGCCATCGAGATCCTCGCCGACTCCATTCGCCTGTGCTCGGTGGCCAAGCCTGCCGCGCCGGTTTCGGCCGGTTAAGCGAGCGTCATGACGGAGCTGTCGCAAGTGTCGGTGACGGCACTCAAGGGTGTCGGCGAGGCCATGGCCGAGAAGCTGGCCAAGGTCGGCCTCGAGAATTTGCAGGACGTGCTGTTCCACCTGCCGCTGCGCTATCAGGATCGCACCCGCGTGGTGCCGATCGGCGCATTGCGGCCGGGGCAGGACGCCGTGGTCGAAGGCACCGTCAGCGGTGCCGACGTGGTCATGGGCCGTCGGCGCAGTCTGGTCGTGCGCTTGCAGGACGGTACCGGCGGTCTGAGTCTGCGCTTCTATCACTTCAGCAACGCGCAGAAAGAGGGTCTCAAACGCGGCACGCGGGTGCGCTGCTACGGCGAAGCGCGGCCCGGCGCGTCGGGTCTGGAAATCTATCACCCAGAATACCGCGCGATCACCGGCGACGAACCGCCGCCCGTAGACGAAACCCTGACACCGGTCTACCCGCTCACCGAAGGCCTGACCCAGCAGCGCTTGCGCCAGTTGTGCATGCAAACCCTGACGCTGCTCAAGCCGAGCACGCTGCCCGACTGGCTGCCGACCGAGTTGGCCCGCGACTATCAACTGGCGCCGCTGGCCGATGCGATCCGCTATCTGCACAACCCACCCGCCGATGCCGATGTCGACGAACTCGCCCTCGGCCATCACTGGGCGCAGCATCGTCTGGCGTTCGAAGAGTTGCTCACCCATCAACTGTCGCAACAGCGTCTGCGCGAAAGCATGCGATCCTTGCGCGCGCCAGCCATGCCGAAAGCCACCACGCTGCCGCCGAAATACCTGAAAAATCTCGGCTTCAACCCGACCGGCGCGCAACAGCGTGTCGGCAACGAAATCGCCTACGACCTCAGCCAGCACGAACCGATGCTGCGGCTGATTCAGGGCGACGTCGGCGCGGGTAAAACCGTGGTCGCCGCCCTCGCCGCCCTACAAGCGCTAGAGGCTGGTTATCAGGTCGCACTGATGGCGCCGACCGAGATCCTCGCCGAACAGCACTTCATCACCTTCAAGCGCTGGCTCGAACCGCTGGGGATCGACGTCGCATGGCTGGCCGGCAAGCTCAAGGGCAAAAACCGCGTCGCCGCGCTGGAGCAGATCGCCAGCGGCACGCCGATGGTGGTCGGCACTCACGCCCTGTTCCAGGACGAAGTGCAGTTCAAGAACCTCGCGCTGGTGATCATCGATGAACAGCACCGCTTCGGCGTGCAGCAGCGTCTGGCTCTGCGACAGAAAGGCGTTGGCGGG
Source organism: Pseudomonas sp. TSRC2-2 (assembly GCF_049897785.1). Lineage (NCBI taxonomy): Bacteria > Pseudomonadati > Pseudomonadota > Gammaproteobacteria > Pseudomonadales > Pseudomonadaceae > Pseudomonas > Pseudomonas sp. TSRC2-2. The sequence continues at coordinate 56,199 of NZ_JAFCWZ010000003.1, read as the reverse complement.
CGCATGTGCCCACATCAACTGATCATGACCGCCACACCGATTCCTCGGACGCTGGCGATGAGCGCCTACGCCGACCTCGACACCTCGATCCTCGACGAATTGCCGCCCGGCCGGACCCCGGTCAACACCGTGCTGGTCACCGACACCCGTCGCGTTGAAGTCATCGAACGCGTGCGCGGCGCTTGTGCCGAGGGTCGACAAGCGTATTGGGTGTGCACGCTGATTGAAGAATCCGAAGAGCTGACCTGCCAGGCCGCCGAAACCACTTTCGAAGACCTCACCGCCGCCCTCGGCGAATTGAAAGTCGGGCTGATTCACGGGCGGATGAAGCCGGTCGAGAAAGCTGCGGTCATGGCCGAATTCAAGGCCGGCAACCTGCAACTGCTGGTCGCCACCACGGTGATCGAAGTCGGCGTCGACGTGCCCAACGCCAGCCTGATGATCATCGAAAACCCCGAACGCCTCGGCCTCGCGCAACTGCACCAATTGCGCGGCCGCGTCGGTCGTGGCAGCGCGGCCAGTCATTGCGTGCTGCTTTACCATCCGCCGCTGTCGCAAATCGGCCGTCAGCGTTTGGGCATCATGCGCGAGACCAACGACGGTTTCGTCATCGCCGAGAAAGACCTCGAACTGCGCGGCCCCGGCGAAATGCTCGGCACCCGCCAGACCGGCCTGCTGCAATTCAAGGTTGCCGATCTGATGCGCGACGCCGATCTGTTGCCCGCTGTGCGCGACGCTGCGCAAGCCCTGCTGGAACGCTGGCCGACCCACGTCAGCCCGTTGCTCGACCGCTGGCTGCGGCATGGGCAGCAATACGGCCAAGTGTGAGCACGGTCGCAGTTTCTGACAGAACCTTGCGAACAAGCTGGTTATACTCCTGCCATTGTTTCAAAAACGGATACAGACCATGACTGACGCAGCTCTCGCTCCCGAACTCCCGCACGCACCGTCTGTGATTCGGCTGTTGCTCGGCAAGCTGGGTATCGCCTACGAAGAAGTGCTCGATCATCACGGCCTCAATGCTTCGCGCAAGGTCCAGGCCGTGTTGCTCGACGATGCCGTTGGCGCGTTGATGGTGCTGTTTCCACAGAGCCAGTTGCTGGATCTCAATCGCCTTGCCGAACTCACCGGCCGGCGCCTGACCGCCGTCTCCACCGAGCGCCTGGAAAAGATGCTCGGCAAACACAACCTGAGCCTGCTGCCGGGGCTGCCGGCGCTGACCAGTTCGCCGTGCCTCTACGAAGAAAGCCTGCTGCGCGAGCCGAAGCTGCTGATCAACTCCGGCGAGCCGGGCCTGCTGCTGGAAATCAGCAGCGAAGACTTCAAGACCATGCTGACCAAAGCCAGCGCAGCCAACTTCGGCGAAGCCCTGAGCAGCATCCGCCCCAACCTCGACCGCCCGGACGATGACCGCGAGGAAATCACCCAGGCCGTGCAAGCGTTCACCGCGCGGCGCATCCAGCAGCGTCTGGAAGCGACCATCGAGATTCCGCCGCTGGCCGAGACCGCGCAAAAAATCATCAAACTGCGCGTCGACCCCAACGCCACCATCGACGACATCACCGGCGTGGTTGAAACCGACCCGGCGCTGGCTGCGCAAGTAGTAAGCTGGGCGGCGTCGCCGTACTACGCCTCGCCGGGCAAGATTCGTTCGGTGGAAGACGCGATCGTCCGCGTACTCGGCTTCGATCTGGTGATCAACCTTGCGCTGGGCCTGGCCCTCGGCAAGACCCTGAGCCTGCCGAAAGACCACCCGCAACACACCACGCCGTACTGGCAGCAATCGATCTACACCGCCGCCGTCATCGAAGGCCTGACCCGCGCCATGCCACGCGCCCAGCGCCCGGAAGCCGGCCTGACCTATCTGGCCGGTCTGCTGCACAACTTCGGTTATCTGCTGCTGGCCCACGTGTTCCCGCCGCACTTCTCGCTGATCTGCCGCCACCTGGAGGTCAACCCGCACCTGTGCCACAGCTACATCGAGCAACACTTGTTGGGCATCAGCCGCGAACAGATCGGCTCGTGGCTGATGCGCTACTGGGACATGCCGGACGAACTGGCCACCGCCCTGCGCTTCCAGCACGACCCAAGCTACGACGGCGCCTACGCCGAATACCCGAACCTCGTCTGCCTGGCCGTGCGCCTGTTGCGCGGTCGCGGGATTGGCTCCGGCCCGGATGAAGACATTCCCGACGCCCTGCTTGAGCGTGTCGGCCTGACACGCGACAAAGCCAATGACGTCGTCAGCAAAGTCCTGGAAGCCGAAGTCCTGTTGCGCGAACTGGCCTCGCAGTTCAGCCAGGCATAAACGCAATCGCGAGCAGGCTCACTCCTACAAGATTAGGTAATCCCTGTAGGAGTGAGCCTGCTCGCGATGAATCCACCACGGTCCAACTGACCACATCTGATCGTTCCCACGCTCCGCGTGGGAATGCATCCCGTGACGCTCCGCGTCACCAAAGGCTCAAGCCTTAGGCTTAGCCTTCCTCGGCACCAAATACTTCATCAACCCCTGAAACCACATTACCAGCGCCGGATTACCCTTGAGCTGGATTGACTTGTCCTGAATGCCCTGCATAAACGCCAATTGCTTGTTCTTTGCCTGCATCGTCGCAAAGCCATAACCGGCATCCTTAAACGCAATCGCAAACGCCGGCTCCGCCACCACGCCAGACTTGCTGGTGATGCGCTGATCCTTGACCACGAAATGCCGCGCCACTTTCCCGTCCAGCGTCTGCAGCTGAAACACCAGATCCTTGTCACCCAACTGCTGCTGGAACGCAGGATTTGTCCGGCTGGCCTTACCCATCAACAAACCCATCATCCACAAGAGAAAACGAAATTTCATGCGCACAGCCTCAAAAGGAAAATGAACGGCCGGGGCAGTGTAAGGGATTCGGATGATAACGCCAGTATCTGACTCTATTGGAAGAGGATGCAGACCATTTCCCGCACGATGACTGCCAAGTCACGATTCCGCAGGCAACGTCCTACTCCTGCTGAAACACATCCCTGTAGGAGCTGGCGAAGCCTGCGATCTTTTGATCTTCCGGCCCGCGAATCTATGGGAAATTTCCTGCAAAGTGCGGGGCTGTCCATGAACTAGGCGAGCTTGAAGATCACCGATAGGCTTCCTGCGTCATCGGGTATTCGGTGACCGGATGTGCAAGTCCGAATTCGGGAGCAATTTCTTCTTACTCCAAGGGATTTACACCGATGACCAATTCAACGACCAACACCGAGGACACCTCCCCCTACGAATCCTTCGACTCAAGAAAACTACATGAAGCCGCCGAACGCGCCCTCGATCACCATTTGGGCAACCCCGGCCATCCACCGGTCCCACGCCGCGAAGGCTTGTTCAGCCTGAACCCGGACATCGACGCCGAAGCCCTCCTGGCCAACGCCTCGGAAGACCTGCTATCCATCAGCATCATCGCTGCGGATCTTGCGGACGACATAGATGGCTCCCGCCGCTCAGTTGCACTGGCCCTGAGCAGAATGGCGGACGGGGTGCGATTGATGGTGGAAGGGACGCTTGACCATATTGAAGTGCGGAACCTGGCTGCCAAATCTTAGCGAGATTCGCGGATGAAAAAGAGGGGGCGTTGAGTCCCCTTTCTCGATGATCCCTGTCTTACCACCGACAGCCTGTCTCTGGAGATGCATCCATGGTGATGCCTTGTTCAAATGAATACTTCTTTCCGGATTTGTAGTTCGTGTAAGTCATCCCGTAAATTCGAGCACCTTGGCTGACCATTTCATATTCGCCTGTCAGCGAGTCTTCGGACACCTCCACCCAGGTTGTAGTGAACTGAGAGGGCCGCCCCTCTGCCATGACTTCCTCTTCGACGCTCCGATAGACAAGGGGAATGACCTTTCGGGACTTCGTGTACTTGACCCCTGCTCCGCTCCACCGTGAGACGGTGTCGTAATAGGATCGAAACTCGAAATTGATGTTCTTGCCTTCCAACGAACGGAAGCAGGAAACCTCGGTGGTAACCTCACCTAGGGCAGTCAGCGGTATTAGCAGAAGCGCAGAAATAAACGCAAACGACGATTTCAAACCGATCATTCCTTAGCGACTTATGGGCAATTGAAAGTGCATTTCTGCGAACTTTACGGGAATAGGGAACCGAATCATTTCTTGGAGACTCCAGCACTGCGCTCACCCACCCTCGCCGGGATCTTCGAAGCCTTCCCCGCTTCAGATATTCGCGATGAGTATTGCTTGTATGCCGCCATCGCCCGCTCTTTATCGTTCACGGCCCAATAACTGTCAGCGAGATTCAGATAAGCAACCGTCCTGTTTGGGTGGTTGGCAATCACTGCATTGAGCAACTCAATCGACTCAGCGTAGTAACCCGCCTCGCCCAGTAAAAACCCAAGGTCGTTGGACCAGCCGGGACGCTGCGGGTAGTAGTACTTTGCGACGATATAGCTATCCGGGGGACAAGTGTCATGCGAGCCACCGCCCATCAACGCGTAGCTCATCGTATCCTTGAAGGAAGAGTCATCACCCTTTCGGTAGGCTGCCAGCGCCATATCCAGCAAATCAGCCGAATTGACGGTCATCAATTTCTTTCTAACGCCCTCAATACTGCCAGTACGAGCAACCTGCAGCTTCTGCAGCGCTTCACGCCCATCGAAAGAAGCGAGAGTGATTGGGCCCAATGTCTGCACCGGTAACTCCACTACGCTGACAAGCGACCGATCACAGGAGTCGTTGTTCGCCACTTCCAGCAGAGCTTTCAGCTCAAACTGCTTTGAACCTCTGTTGAAGGCGAACAACAGGTTGAAGTTGTAAACAGCGTTATCTTCCTCGCTGGTTACCAGCGCGATGTAATCCCTAGCCTCAACGAACGGCTGCTTGACCACAGCTTCCTCAGCCTGCGGATCAATGACTGTCATGACGCCAGGGCGACCTTTGAGCACATGGACGCTGAAGACACCCTGAAGCGCAGACGAGTAATGACTCTTGATCAGAGGCAGCGCCTTCGACGTATCGAGCAAGATGTCCTCGTCACGCGCTTGTTCCGACGCGATCAACAATCGGTTAGAAACTTCGTCCGCATCACCCGCCAGCACAAACACCTTTTGCCGTGATGCATCACCCAGCAAGCTAGCCGGAATTTCCTTGAGGACTTGGGGCGCAGCAAGCGCGGGAGAATCCGGCACAGCGACACAACAAGTTAGAGCGCAGAGAACGCCCTGCAATACGCGTTTCACTTTCTTCAATCCTTGATTCAATCAAATGAGGCCCAAATACGTCCCAATTGAGCCCTGATTAGGCACCGGGCTCAAGCGCGCCACACTTCAGCTCTTTGATTTGCTCGCTCTGAATCGGTATCACACAGGCAAGGCGCTTCTCTCCGAGCCCACGAAGCTCCGTCAAACTGAGCGTCACGTGCAACCCATCCTCGGCAAACGCATGAGTCCTCAAACCCGGCATCGGCATAGTCCGTCCAAAAAGCCTTGCCCTCGAAACTGCAAAACCGCTTGGAGGACAGCACTCTCCAACCGCCGTTGGGCGCCAGTATCTGGACCGTCAGACATGGGCTGCCAAAGGTGCTGACATAACGTGCCACGACATCGCCGAAGCGCTGGGAGCCGGAAATGTACACCTTGTTGAGATCGACCACATTACCCGGCTCATCAGTGACGATTGTGTCCAGGTAAGCAGCACGTTCCAGACTCAGTCTGGCCATGCAGTTGTTGATCGTCGTGACATGCGCTGCCACCCCAGGCTCGATTTCCGTGGCTTCAAGCGGGCACGTGGTGTCGCGTAGCTTGATCCAGGCGCGCTGGGATTCTCTGGCCATGGCGACCAGCGCCTTACCCTGCTCAGGGTCGCGCCGCTGTTGAGCCTCAAACCGTCCCAGCAGTTTCTTGTAGCTGGCATTGAGTTGCGTGTCGGCTTCCTTGCGGGCCGCCTCCACACACCGATCGACCTGGGCGCTCACGGTGATTTCTTTGCAGTCGTCTTCGGCCATTGCAAAAGAGGCAAACAGGCATCCAAAGGACAACGCGATAAAACGCACAAGCATGTTCAATTTTTCATTCCCTGATTGGCAGGTAATACCCATGCCACTCCGGGCAGGCACCGCATCCGCCGTATCCACCGATCGAAACAAGGCTGCCCTTGCTGCCTGTCACGCAATCCATCGCCACGACCACGTTGTTCAGCATCTTCGTTTTCGCACCGTCGGACGTACGCTGTAGAACCTTGCCGATGTCACGCCGCAGCACTTTGCCGCCGATGTTGATGGTCTGGTCGGAGCAGACCGGAATGACGTGGGTTTCCGTGTCCTGCACTGTCACGGATCGGCAGGACGAAACCAACACCACTTCAACACCGCCACACTGCATGACATCGCGTTGGGTGTAAGCATCCGTCGGCGCGGCGAAGGCTGGGGAAGAGAACAACCATGCCACGCTCCCGGCGAACAAAAGCTGATTCATTGAGAAATCCTTTCCGCCGTTAGCCGGCCTTTTGTTTTGTCAGGCACTTTGCATAGCCGTCCGCAAACTTGGTGTCGAATGACAACGCCACCGGCTCATCCAACTCGGCCGAGGTGTTGAGCAATTCGTGGGTAGCCGTGGTGTATTTGATCCAGCCAATCGTGCCGCTGCCGTCGGTGTCGAAAAACAGCTGAGCGCGCACTACTTCACCGTCATCCTCGTCAATCAGCAAATTGACCTTGTCCTTGTCGACATAACGAAACGGAAAATCGCTGCTCCTGACAAGCTCCGTAAGGTAGCCGTAGCAACTCCCTTCACTGGCAGTCGCGGGCAGCGAATGAGGTAAAAACAACAGCGCAATCAGCACAGGCCGAATGAAAAACCGGTTCATCCACTCACTCCTCATCCATCGGCGACGATTCCACGTCGGTCATGCTCAGCAGCCGGAATTCGTTTTTCACAAATTCGTAGTAACGGTCCCGGTTACCACTTTCCAACGCATTCCCCTGCGCATCTTCTTCGCCGTCGAGCGTAATGCCGGAAACGATGATCAAACGGCTGTCGGGCTGGTAAACCATGCCGAAAGTGCTGCCGTCGTAAGCATTCGGCAGACCGCCAACCACTTCACCGGTCTGAGCGTCCAGCACTTCGCCGCAAATCGCGCTGCCGCCACAGCCGAGCCTGTGCAGGATGTAATGGCCGGCGAAGTTGACCTTGCCTTTCAGGGCTTGCACCCGTGCCTGATCCATCATTGGGTTGCTGTTCTCTTGCGGCACCAGCTTATGGTTAGGGCCGGTGAAAACTGGCGTGACGGTGTAATCCTTGAAGGCTGGATCGGCAGCGAAGGCCATGGACGCGGCAACTGATATCAAGCTGCCGAGAAGAACTGAAAATCCTTTCACGTAATAACTCCGTAAATGCAGTGGCGACCGTCGACTTACTCAGCCTGCCCTTCATAACGCTGTGCCTGCGGGTTGAATTGCCACAGATGTGGCCGGGTCATGGCCTTTTCACCTTTGTAGCGGATCTGCCCGCGCTTATCGCGGATGTAGGAATAGATCTCGATGTCCTTGAACTCACCTCCCCCCTTGGGTGGGCCGTCCAGAACTTTGACCCCGGCGAAGTAATCGCCGCCCGAATACCTCAAATAACCACGGCACTGGATCAGGAAGGCAAATGTGCTATCCATTGATGAGCCAATGCCGACGCGGGAATTGAAGATGAAGTCTTCGATGCCATCGCCACTTAGATCGCCGCGAAAAACCACGTGGCCCGGATCGATAGAAAATTCTTTTCCATCAAGACTGGAAAGTATGTCTTCCGGATATTCACCGCTTTGCGACCATTGCGATAAGAAATATTTTGAGTCAGTTTCCTGATTGCAAACATCTGCCGCCATAACCGCTATCGGCAACCAGCTCACACATAACACCAGCAATCGTTTCACTTCGTATCCTTCGAATTAATCAATTCCAAATCACCATCCCGATACAACACCTCACACCCCACCCACGCCGGATCCACCTGCGGCATCACCGCCGACGGCTTGCGCAATTCGCGCAACAACGTCGAGCCATGCGACAAGCGCCCACCCATCCGCGCAATCACTGCCCGCGCGGTTTGGTAATGCGCATGTCGCCCCGGATCGAGGGTGTCTTCGAGCAAGATGTCCTCGCCGAGGATGCCTTGCACCTGCCCCGGATAAATCATGAACCCGGTGGCCTGCTCCGCACCTTCACGACCGTCCTGCCAAAAGCTGCCATCGCGGGTGCGCACATCCGGGTGCGGTGCAAACCAGTGCTCGCGATCCGCCAGCGGCATGGCGTGGTGCAGACGAAAGAAGATGCGCATGAGGTTGTCGCGATACCACTCGCGCACTTGCAGGTAGTAACCGCGCAGGCCCGGCAGGCCGGTCGAATGCGCGAGGCGGATCAGCCCTGACCATTGCGGGAATGGCTGTAGCGGCAGATCGCTCGACGCGGGCCGAAGGGTGGCCGGATCGGTTTCCCACGGCAATCGATGCGGACTGTTTTCAAGGTTGTCGTAAGCTGTCGGCGGGCGGCCCAGCCAATCGCCACCGCTGCTGGCCAGTGCCGTGGCGATGCACAGATTGCCTTGCACCACGAACACGTAAAACCGAGTGAACCAGTCTGCCAATTGCTGACCATCGGCAGCTTGGGCGACGAGTTCGGCCAGCTCCCGATCAAAGCGCTGCAAGCCATTTTCAAGGCTCAGCAAATGGCCGCGAGCCTTGCGTTGCATGCGCAAAAACAGCGGCAACGAACGCAACATCTTCAGTGGCTGCCACGGCAAATGCGGCGTCGCACCACCGACTTCACCAGCGTAGTTATCGGCGCTGATGCCCCAGTCGGCCAGCCGGGCGAGAAACAGATCATTGTTGATATAGGACGCGCCACCGAACACAGCGGTGAACGGCTCGTTGTCCTGCAACACTCGCGCATCCCAACGCGCCATGATCGCCGGGATACTCGCTGCCGCGCGGCGTTGGGCGTATTCCACCAACACGCTCGGTTGCGGCGGCAGGATCTCGGCGATGTTGGCGGCGGTCAGGTGGCGGCGCCAGCCGTAATCGCTGATTGGCCGGTATTGCAGCAGCCACAGTTGCGCGCCGTCCCAGGCCCATTCGACGTCGCCGGGTACGTAGTGGAACACGCGCAGCACGTCTTGCAGAAAATGCCAGAGCAGGTCTTCGGTCAAACCGTGGGACGGTGTGAACGTGCCGCTGCGCCACGCATCGCCGAGCCGCGAAAGCGTTGCCCGTGAGGGGCTGACGTGACCGTCGGCGAGCGATTCGAGATGGCCTTCCACCCATTCCAGTTCTACCGAGAGATGGCGCACGAAAGCGATCCCGGACACTACCGGGGAGATGAAGCGCTGCACCACCACTTCCTCGACGCCTTCGGCCGTCAATTCAGCAATGCGTTTCGGCACATTGGCGGACGGCTCGCGCAGATAGGTGGTGCTCAAACCGGCATTCGCCGAATCGGCCTGATCCTCGCCATAACTGGAGGAGCGCACCGCCCAGATCACATCAGGTTGGGCGGCAAGAAATACCGGCAGACGCGGATCGCTGCAATCGTTGAGCGTCAGCGCTGCCGGCACCGCTTGCCGCGCCAGTTCAGCCAGACGCAAACGCCCGCCCTTGGTGTGGGCGACAAACCCGCGCTCGCCCGACTCCAGCCACTCGGCGAATTCGGCGGGCGCGTCGATCCACGGGTAATGGCCCCAACCGGGTTTCAGGCTGATGCTCAGATCGGCGCGGGCGAGAATCGCCGACCACGCTGCCGCTTGCTCGATCCCGAGTACAGCGTCCTGATCGCCCCAAACCAACTCGACCGGATCGGTGATCCACTCCAGCAGCGGCAACGCGGTGTCGGCGCGAATCAGATCCCAGTGCGGCACAAACGCACGGCAGCGCGCATAGCCTGCGCCCATGCGCTGGTACTGCGCGGGCGTCCAGGTCTGGTTGGAGAACTTGCGCGCGAACAGCGTGGGTTTGTTCGACAGCAGCCAGTGAATGGTCTTGCGTATCGGCAGCGGCGACATCAACGCCGGCAAGCGACGCTGCCACAAAAACGCACCGACCGGCGCCAGCAAAACGCTGCGCGAAAAGTGCCCGGGCCGACGTTGCAACGCGTGCAGCACCAGCAAGGCATTGACCCCGACCGCCATGATCGCGCTGCCCTGCTCAGTCATCGCCAACAAGGTCTGCGCGTAGTCCGCCAGATCCTCGCAAGGCATCTGCGGATTCGCGCCGAAGCCCGGCAACTCCAGCGGCACCAGGTCGTAGCGCTGGAAGTGTGGCAGCGCGTCGTCCCACCAATCGGCAGCGCTACCGTTGCCGGCCAGCAGGTACATCAACGGCTTGCTCATGAGCGATCCTCAGGTCAGATCGCGCAGAGCGGCGTCGAGTGTTGGATAACGGAACGTGTAGCCAGCCTCGGTCAAACGCTGCGGCACCACACGCTGACCGTCGAAGAACAGCTGCGCCATTTCCCCCGCCATTGCACGCACTGGCGCGGCAGGAATGTGCAACCACACCGGGCGCTTGAGGACCTTGCCGGCCTGCTCGGCGAACGCGGCCTGAGTGACCGTTTCGGGCGCTACCATGTTGTAGGTGCCGCGCAGACTGTCGTCGTTGAACGCCCGTGCGATCACCTGAAGCACATCGTCGCGATGCACCCAGCTCATGATCTGCTGGCCGTCACCCATGCGCCCGCCGAAACCCAGGCGGAACGGCAGCAGCAGCGGCGTCAACGCACCGCCGGGACCGAACACCACGCCAAGACGCAGCACCACCTGACGCACGCCAAACTCAGTGGCCGGTTGCGCGGCGGCTTCCCAACGCGCACAGAGTTCGGCCATGAAGCCGTCGCCCTTGCTGGCGCGTTCGTCGAGGCTTTCGCTGGCATCGCGCACACCGTAGAAACCGATGGCCGAGGCTTGAATCCACAGCGTTGGTTTTTGCTTGGTGTTCTTCAGCCAGGTCATCAGTGCTTCGGTTGTGCCGACTCGGCTGGCGAGCAGTTGCGCCTGACGCTTGGGGCTCCAGCGCGGCCCGGCGACGGGGGCGCCGGCGAGATTGATCACTACGTCGAAGGCTTCGTTGTGGCTGAGTTCGCTGAGCGAATGCACACAGCGGATGCGGCCATTGAATAGATTGGCCGCGTTCGATGGATCGCGCGTTAGGACGCTGACCGAATGGCCCGCGTCGAGTAATCGATTGACCAAGGCTTCGCCGATGAACCCGGTGCCGCCGGTGATTAGCACTCGCTTGTGGGCGCCATCAGCAAACGGGTTGGATTGGCTCGGTGTCTTTACTGCAGGAGACTTTCGGCGGTCATGGCGATAAAGCCAGACCAGCGGCGGCAACAACACCAGCAACGCAAAACCGTCGAGCCACAGGTGCGACCAGACCTGTTGTTGCGCTGACAGCCACATGTCCTGCGGCGCCCACAACAGGATGCCGGCGATCAACCAGCCCCACACCGCCGGGGCTTTCAAGCGATTGCCGATGTGCACCAGCGCGAGCATGTACAGCGAATAACTTTGCAGCGTCGCGCCGAACAGCGCGAGCCACCAGACTTGTTGTTCGTGGCCGGCGGTGGGTACTGCGTCGGTGCCCCAGAATGCGAGTTCGAGATTGTGCAGGTAGCCGTCGAGTAATCCGGAATGACCGGCCCAGGTCAGGGTGAGACCGGCGAGAATGTGCACGATTGCGGCGGCGTATAGCCAGAGCACGAATGCTGGGCGAAGGGAGTTCGAGGGGGCTGGCATTCCGTGTCCTGAGCGCATTCCTTGGGGGTGGGGAGTTTAAAGGAAAATCGCGGTCGTCGGATGCTCAAGCGTTAAACGTTTTAGCGTTAGGGATTCAGACAAAACTTGTGCAAAACCGCCTCAACCACGCCCTCGACATTCAAATGCAGTGGCTGGCTTTGATCGGCGCCGTGGCTGACGATCCCAATCGCCCCACGTTGAAGAGGCCCAACTGATCACCTTTGTCAGCCGCCATTTGATAACAGGCTAACGCCCGCGATATATCCTTCGTTCCCAACTCCCCACCCTCAAAGGTAGAGGCCAGGTAAGTCATAGCGTCCGTGGAGCCCATGGTAATCGCCCGAATAATCTGCTCTTCTGCCTGCTTGGGGTGAAGGCAGGGGCCGTTATAGTCGGTGGAGTTTCCTGAACAAAGAAACGTCGCATAGCCCATCGCACCCTTTGGTATTTTCGAAGCCGCTTTGAATAAAGCCTCAACCTTAGGGGTTTCCAACTGAGACGCCATTTGCGAAAGACTTAGGCTTGCCGCCGACAGGCTCGCCTGTGCATCACCCGACTCAGCAGCGCACACAAAATTCTCCAGGGACGCTTCAATCAGCTCGGCAGTCAACCGGTATTGCTCAAGAAACCCCAGCCCACCTAAAGCTTCAGCACGCTGATCACAGAAGTTCTCGGCGCGGCTCATTCCTGGATTACGTGTTGCGACAAGATCCTTCTCACTGATCGACCAATCCTCAATCCCCTCAAGCACCCAGCACGCCTGACGAGAGAAGTTGAAGATCTTGATATTGCTGTTGCCCGCTCGCTTATCCACCACGTTGACGTGACTGTCGTCGACCTCTTCGATCTCGACTCCCGGCGTTTTGCCGGGTGTGATTGCGGCCATCAGCGGGTAGGTAAAAGTAGCTCCACTGACACCCGAGGTGGAAGGCTCAAAGGTGCTACGTTCCTTTCCCGCTACCGGCTTCAACACGAGCGACTTGACCGTCATCGCAGTCAGGCGGCGCTGTGATTCGCTGTTGGCGGAAAATGCTGTCAGGAAAGGCGCGAACTCCTCCGAGGGGCAAGCGTCTCTGGTGGGTGCCGTCGAAGTGCTCTTGTCGGATGCAAGAGCAGGGACGATCTTGTCCAGATATGCCGAGCGCTCGCGACTCATTCTGGCGATACACGAGTTAACGGCAAACACATGCGCTGGCATCCCCGTCTCGATTTCGAATGCCTCCAAAGGGCAGTTCGCATCGCGCAACTTCAACCACGCACGTTGCGACTCTTTGACCTTCGCGGCGTACTCCGCGCCCAACGCCGGATCTGTTCGATAGTCCGATTCAAGCCGCGTCATCAACTGCTTGTAGCTGACGTTCAATTGCGTATCGGCAGCCTGCTTCGCCGCCTCCGAGCAGGGCACCATTTCGAGGTTTGAGGAGACATGGCTGCAGTCGTCCTGCGCGTAGGCGGCTGAAGCCGGCAGCAGTACGGCCAGAAGGGTTAAAACAAAATGGTTCACTGTGTTCATCCTTGAGTCATTCAGGTTTTGCGTTTGGTGAATCGGGTGATGCATTGCTTGGGTATGTTCATTTCCCAGTAGGTGCTGAGCAACGCTTTACGCTTTTTGTCGACGCGCAGGTTAACGAAGCCATCGCCGCAGTCCGGCTGCAACTCTTCGAAGGTGCCGGTTTTGGCTTGATAAATGAACACTCGGTAGTAGTCATAAGTGCCCATGCCGTCATCGAGCTGCCAGATCGCGAAATCCTTGTCGCCGTCGAAATTGAAATCGTCGAACTGCATGTGGAGTTCGTTCTCGGCTTCAAAAGCGATTGTCCGCGACTCGCTGTGCGTTTCGCTTTTAACCGCGATGTTCAGCTTGGCGCCTTCGAGAATCAGCGTCGCGTCGACGCCTTTGGTTGACTGAACGTGGTGGTTTCGGCTAACGCCGGGATCGTCCACATCAGGCCGAGCAGTGATACCGCTAGAGTTTTGAATTGCATGTACTGACCTACTCCCATTTGCATCCGGACTCGAGAGAGGAGTCGATGCTGGTATTGATTCCGAAGCTGTACACCTTGCCGCTGGACTGCTTTGTGTAAGACATCGAGACGATCTGCGAGCCTTGAGTCATCAACTCATAAGTGCCCGTGACCTTCAAACGCTTTACTTCACTGTTTGTTCTTGTCCGGAGCCATTGCCAATTGACGCGCTCGCTCTATCGTCGCGCGGATCAAGCAGGAGTTCGACCATTCCCCAAACACCGATTTATACAATTTCGCCTCAGGCAGACACTCCGCATCGCGAAACTTCATCCAGGCTCTTTGGGTTTCTCTCAGCTCTTTCTGTGCTTTTTCGTCCAACCGCTCCATGCGCTCCCGGTAAACCAGGTTGAGCAGTGCATCCGTATCCGTCACGACCAGATCAAGCGTCCCACTCGGCAAAGTTGGCCACACAACGTCCGCCAATGCCTGCTTGGTTTCGTTGTTCCAATTGTAGAAACCGTTCTCTTCAATTTTCAGCCGGGCAGACCGCCCATAGTGATTGGTCGGATCGCTCTCGCTGACTTCCGATTGGTAAACAATTTCCAGATAGATCGGGTCACTTGAGCGCTGAGGATCATTCAGCAGCGTTTGTCGAACAATGGCGCGTTGCTTTTTGCTCTCGGTTATTTCAATCGAAAAGCAAGGATCCGGGCCGGGACGGTCGGACGATTTCACCCTCGCCAGACAATCTTTACGAAGGGCCATGGACGGCGCATCCGGCCCCCATCCTACGTCTACAACCCTCACGAGCAGTCGTATTTCCGGATCTTTGGAAAAATCCGCCTGAAGCACCGTTGCGATCATCGTGCCTTCCGCATGGGCGAGGGACGATAGCAAGGACAGTAAAAAAACGACGCCGAATCTGAAAATCTTCATTCCTTGGTTTCCTTGAAAAACTATAAAAGTCTGCAATTCACACGATCTGAATTTGACCCACTCAACCTCAGAATCAAATACAGGTGTCCTGCTGTAAGACCCTTCCACTTTCTGACGCAAACGTTTAAACAGAACTTACGATCCTCCGATCTTCTGCTAAACGGATGTCATGTTTGTCGGACATTTCCCGCAAGACACCGAGCCATCCATGAACTATCCGACCTCTCCGTTCGCCGTTAACCTTGATTTGTCACCGCAAAAAACGGTGACACGGACGTGCAAGTCCGGGTAAAAGACGACGCGCAACGTGATTGGTCGCTGATCAGGCATATCCCTGCTCGCGGTATCGACTCTATGGCGGCTGTGCGTGGGAGAACCTTCTTTCGAGAGCGATCTGCCGGGTCCGTCTGCCCGGTCTTGCACACCTGCGCACAGTTGCCACCTTATTTGCGTGCAAGCGAACGGTGGTGGCTCCTTACCTACAGACGGAGATACGCCCATGTTCAAAGTAACGCCCAACCCGCCAGAAAGTGCTGGTGCCCCTGCCGAAGAATCCCTCGACACTGCGACGCTCGGCAAAGGAGCCGCCGACCGCGCCTTCGCCCACTACTTCACGCCCCCCCACGACAAACAGTCCAAGCGCCGCAAAGGCAGACTCTTCACCGCCGCCAATGACATCGACTCGGAAGCCCTCCTGGCCAACGCCTCCGAAGACATGCTGTCCATCAGCGCCATCGCTGCCAAATTAGCCGACGATGTCGAAGGCTCAAACCGCTCCGTAGCGTTAGCCCTTAGCCGAATTGCCGATGGCGCGCAGCTTACGGTGGAGCGTGCGCTGGATCATCTGGAGGAGTTAATTGCGGCGAGGCAGGAAGTGAAGACGTAAAGATAAGAAGGGGACGGATTCAAATAAATCCGTCTCCCGTTAAGCTATTTTTCGGTCAGTTATTAAGCTTGGCAACGCACTTCTCATAAAGCTCTGAATACTTTTTGTCGTACACCAATTCAACCGGCTCATCAAGATCAGCCGAGGCATTAAACAAGGTTTTGTCTTGCGGATAATACTTGATCCAGCCGACGATACCTTCTCCCGACGTATCATAGTGCAACTGCGCGAGCACTCTCTCTCCATTGTCATCATCAATCAGCAAGTTGATGTTTTCTTTCTTTGTATAACGAAATGGAAAGTTACTGCTTCTAACCAGCTCTGTCAGATACCCATAGCAACCCGCACTGTCTGAGCGCGCATCAACAGTTTCATCGTTACCTGCAAACACCAAACTGGCAAAAGCCGAAAAAACAAAACCAAAAAACAGGTTCAAGCTGATACGTTTATATTTCATGACTTTCATTTATTCACCTTTCTCCAACGCTTCTACAAAACGAGCGCGAATCGCCTCAATGTGTTTTTTGTATACTGCTTGCACATTCGTATCGGTAGAGTGCCAGCGTGCCCACTGACCATTGTGCCGCTTGATATAGGCCGCCTTATACTCCATACCCGCTATCACCGAAGGCAATACGACAAAAACTTTCTTCTTGTCGGTGATTTGTGCGTTTCCGCCTTGACCGCTCATCCCTTTGTTTTCAAACGCCGACCACGTACCGGTGGGGGTGTATTCAGGATTGGCCTCAAAAATAGAACTGTCCCAACCATAGTATGGAGGTTGACCAAAAGCTTCCATACCACCGGTTCCGCAATGCGCGTATTGACCGGATTCAAAGTGGCCGGTCTCATCGCGATACATACGCTCAATAATGACCGCCATCTCTTTACCGTATTTCTCGTAAATTACTTTGATTGCGGCCTTGCCATCTGCGACTGTAAATAATCCAGCATGAGCAACAGGACCTTTGGCCTTGAAATTACCGATGAACTCTATCGGATGAAAATGATAAATCTGACTTGGCAACGGGATTTGCATGGCACCTGCCATCTCATCCCAGAACACGAGCTTATCTATTCGCTCTTGCTCATGCTTGAGCAATTCAGGCGAGTCCTTCATCAATTTTTTCAGCCGTTCCCACTTGGGCTCAGTGGACTTTGCTTGCCATTCCGTTGGATGGTAAGCAATCAGTTTCGACCACTCGCTGCGTATCTCAGGATCTCGCAAAGCACTTTGCAGTTCTGCAGACGTGACTTCGTTATCCTGTGTACCTTTTGCATCAATCCTGGCATACAACTCCTTAAAGAAAGCGGGCATGTCATCTGGATCCAGAAACCCGTCGGCTATGGCATTGCTCTCTTTGATGACTTTGAAGCCAAGCTTCTCCCAATCATGCTGACAGATTATTTCCTGTTTTTCTTTTTCGATAAACCCGGTTTGCGGCTTGCCGTCACTCTGAAATGTGGCCCGAACCCATTCCTTGCCTGCACTGTCTTTAATAATGGTTGGACGATCAACGGGCACTAATGTATCTGCTGGTAACCCGGGCTCCTGAGGAGTGAATACCGGTGCCTGATCGGTACCACCTTTGGCAGCTAATACCTGACCCTTTTTCAACTTCAGATATTTTTTGCCTTCAACCAATGCTGCAGGATTTTTCAAATACTCTTCAAGTTTCTCATCCGAGCTGAAAATCTCGATGTGAACCTGATGTTTCTTGCTGATATTTCCTTTATCGTCCGCAGGTGTTTCGTAGAGACCTAGATAACCGATCGGCTCACCCGCCTTGATTGCTGAATTACACACCACAACACTGTCAAAAACAGTAGGAATTGTGCTTTTTCTCTTGATAACAGCACCTGACCCGACATCGTCCACACTGCACCAGAACGTCGCAGGTAAAACACCCTTGCCTTTTAGGCCTGTGCCTGCCGACGGAACGAAAGTGCATTCTGCCATGGGGTACTTTTTACCATCCACTAACAGCCATTTGATCTTGTCACTGTCAAAGCGGATTGTATTTCCGGTACACAGCACTTGATCGGGAGCTACTTGTTCTCCTGCTTTATCGCCGGATGGAGCTCCTCGAACCTTCAGACCACGCGGAGCGGTAATCGTAGCCTCCACCATGCCTTTCCAGTAGCCGGGAACCTTGCGCTCGGGTGGGAGCACTGTTTTCAAGCGTTCCTTGTTTTTGCTGTTCTTAATGGGCTGACCGTTTTCTTCGGTAGCGAACCAGACGACATCATCTTTCTTGAGTTCACCAATTTTTCCCTTGAGGATTTTGCCCTGAGCAAAATTGTATTTACCGTCAGCCGTCGGCTGCTCTTTTAGTATTTCAAACTCGACACCCGACGGTATGTTTTCCACAACCGTACTTTGTGGATCGTCTTTATGATGTGTTCGAGCAGGCCAGCCACCGTTAACAACGGCAACTACTCTAGGGGCTTTCTCTTCTTCTGCCGTGTAAAGTTCATAGGGCAACACGTGCATGTAAAGGCTAAAGAAAACCAGCTTATTGGTTTTTACTCCCTCGGACTTTTCATTCGCGGGTGATTCATACTCGTGTCGAACAAGACAAAATGAAGTGGAGTACTGCAAGCCTTTGGCCGGTTCGAAATCCGACGTCAGATAGTTCTTGTTCAAGCGATAGGCGACGACTACCCCATCGGCCATACAGCGCACAGGCTCGTCCCTGATGCACTGTGGTGCACTGGCGTTAGTGATGTGGATTCCACCGTGCCAGAAATGGTTGCTTCCGAGCAAATAGTGCCCGGCTGTCTCGCCTTCCAAGGCTTTGTACAGTTCCTCTGCATCCTCAAACTGGCTGCCGCCATGCTTCCTGATCGGGTATTGGAAACTCATTTTTTGCGTCGACGCAGCGGCAGCAGGCGTTGTGGCAGGTGTTGCCGCAGGAGCGGCCGCCGTTGCGTTATCCGGATGCGTCAGATTCGAGATATCGAACCCACGAGGGTTCACCGTCGCATGACCTTGCGCCAGGTTGGGGTGACCTTTGGTGCCGTTCCTCAAAACCTCAAAATGCAAATGGGCACCGGTTCCGATACCCGTGTTACCACACGGGCCGACCGTTCCACCCTTTGCTACTGCTGCCCCCATCGCCAAGGGCGATGCTGAGCGCATATGTGCATAAAGCGTATGCACGATTTCAGCGCCATTCGCGTGCTCTAGAACGACCACATTGCCGTAGCCATTCATGACGCCTTTATAAACAACCTTTCCCGCGCCGGCTGCTGGAATGGGTGTTCCAGCGGGTGCCGCCCAGTCTTCACCCCGGTGTGGTCTGACCAACCCGCTCACCGGATGCACCCGAGTAGGGTTCCATGCACTCGTATAATGAAATGGCGCGCCTGGATTAAAATATTCCATATTGATTACTCACTGTACTCGTCACAGTAGAAGATCGAACTTCCTTGTTGCTTTGGATCGGCGATCAAAATCGGAGCATTGCCTTCACTCTGATTTATTTTTAAGTCTTTGAAGCGCTCACGTAAGGCGGCTTCAACTACCACTGGACTTTCTTTCAAGTAGATGGCGTGAACACTGAAAGGGCCTTTATACGGAATGGCAATCTGGCTGACCGTCAAACCATAGAATTTATCGTTCACGCAATAAAACGCAGCTTCATCAACCCGACAAGGTTCAAGCTTTTTATCAATAAAATATTGGCCACTTGGCTTGTTGGTAACCGGGTCGAGAAAAATGTTATGGATGTTGCACGTTTCAATACCGGTGAACTGCTCCTCCAGCGTCATTTGGGAGCAAGCGCTTAATACCAAGAGTGCAATAAGCAGCGGCGCCCGTTTGAATCGCTGCATTGCCTGAGATGTTCTGATGTTGAGCATTCGCTTCATCCTTACTCTGAAAACACAAAAAATGCTTTCGGCTTAACCTTCTCAGGCACCGCATTCCCCAACGCCTGATCCATCAAACTCCCCGCCTTATCCTTATCCGCCGCCCCCGGCAGCACCGGCGGCTTAATCCCGATGCCAGTGCCGGAACCAGCCGAGCCACCCGCATTAATCTTGATCACCGGCCCAACCACCGTAACCCCACCGCCATCGAGCTTGATAAAGCTCCCACCCCCAAGAATGGTCAGCTCCGTCCCCGCCTCGATAACAATCTTGTCCCCAGCCTTAAGGTGAATCTCTTTCCCCACACTGGTGAGCTGCGCTGTGCCCAGCTTCACATGCTGGCTCTGCCCAACCGTCAGGTGATCATCCAGCTTCGTTTCAACTTTGCGGTCGCTGATGGTGGTGCGGTGTTCTTCAGCCTTCAGCTCGGTGTAAGTGTTCTTCACCACCGTGTCGTGACGTTCATTACCGACCCGAATCTTCTGGTCATGCTCAACGTTTTCATCCCAATCGCGCTGGGCGTGGATGTAGATCTGCTCCGCACCTTTCTTGTCTTCGATGCGCAGTTCGTTATACCCGCCGCCACCTGGTGAGCTGAGGGTTTTGAACACACTTCGGGTCTTGTTCGCCGGCAACGCATACGGCACCGGGTTTTCCTTGTGGTACAGGCAGCCGGTCACCAGTGGTTGGTCGGGGTCGCCTTCGAGGAAGGTGACGAGGACTTCCATGCCGATGCGCGGGATGCTGATGGCGCCGTAGCGGTCGCCGGCCCAAGAGCTCGAGACGCGTAGCCAGCAGCTGGTTTTGTCGTCGGCCTGGCCTTCGCGGTCCCAGTGGAACTGGACTTTGACGCGGCCGTACTGGTCGCAGTGGATTTCTTCGCCTTTGGGGCCGGTGACCATGGCGGTCTGGCTGCCGAGTACGCGCGGTTTCGGGTGTTCGAGCGCCGGGCGGTAGAACACGTCCCACGGGGTGGCGAGGAAGGTGTTGCGGTAGCCCTGGTGGAAGTCGTCTTTGTTGTCGGTGGTGTCGCTGGTCACGCCTTCTTCGAGGACTTGCGGTTGTTTGCCTTCGTGGAAGACTTCGGTGAGCAGCCACAGGTCGTTCCACTCGCTGCGCGGGTGGTCGGACATTTCCATGAAGTGACCGCTGACCAGTCTGGTCTGGTCGCCGCGACCTTTGGCCTGGCGGTAGTCGGCGCGGTGGCGTTCGAGGGCGCGCTGGCTGAGGAACTTGCCGCGCGCGCGGTCGATGAAGCGGCCGGGGTAGTCGTAATCTTCGAGATCCGGCTCAGTGCTCTCACCGTCAGGTTTGTACGCGGCTTCCATTTGCAGGCGCGGTTTTTCGAAGTCGTAGTCGCGGCGCGTGGTGCGCGTGGTGCGGGTTTCCAGGCGCAGTTTGAAGGCTTTGATCACCGGCTCGTCGGCGACCATACCGCTGCCCTGCACATAAGCAGTTGGCTGCCCCAAGTTCTGGAACACGGTCTGGTCGTCGCCGAACACCAGCAGGTGCGCTTTTTCGCTGTGCTGGAAGTGGTAGTGAATGCCTTCCTCTTCGCACAGGCGCTGCACGAAATGCAGGTCGGTTTCGTCGTACTGCACGCAGTAGTCGCGATCCGGGCACGGCTGGCTGAGCTGGAAGCTGTAGGCGTTGCTCTTGATGCCGTGCTCTTCGAGGATCAGCGCGATAATTTTCGGCGCCGACATCTGCTGGTAGATGCGCTGGTTGGTGCGGTGATGCAGGTATTGCAGTTGCGGCACCATCGACACTTTGTAGCGAGTCAGGCGCTTGCCCGCATCGCCCTGGGCGACGCGGTAGATCTGCCCGTGAATGCCACTGCCCTGCGGATCGAAAGCCAGGAAGGCCTGTTTGTGCAGGAGCTTTTCCAGGTCCAGATCCGGGTTTTCGCTGACCAGTTCGAGGTCGAAGCGATACGCCTGGCTGATGCCTTCGGTGCCGGTGAACGACAGCACTTGCAGGTCGCCGACGTAGTCTTCGACCTTGAGGCTGAAGTGGGTTTCGTTAGCTGAGTTGAACATCGTGTGCTCCCTGTTCGAATGTCATCCGTTACGCCCGAAGTCGCAGACGTTGCAGCCAGGACGAAGTGGCGCCCAAGGCGTCACGCAATTGTTGGGCAGTGATGGTGCGTTCTGCCGGGTTGAAGCTCAGCGCGGTTCGCAGCGCGTGCCAGCCGTGCTGGGGTAGATTCGCTGGGGCGCGCAGCTCGCGCTCCAGATGCTCGTCGCGGGCCTGGGTCGAGGGCAAGCGGCGGAACGGGTGTTTGCCGCCCGCCAGTTCATAGATCACGCAGGCCACGCCGTACACGTCCGCGCTGGCCGACAACGGTTGGCCCTCAAGCAGTTCGGGGGCGGCGTAGCCCGGGGTCCAGGCGTTGAAGCGTTCGCGGCTCAGATGCGGCAGGCCGGGCAAGGTGCCCTCTTCTGCCTGACCGAGGCCGAAGTCGAACAGGCGCAGGCCATCTTCGCTGAGCATGACGTTGCTCGGTTTCAGGTCACCGTGCAGCACGCCGCGACGGTGGGCGTAGGCCAGCGTGTCGAGCAGCGGCAGGACAATGTCGCGCAGTTCTTGCCACGGCAGGCCGAGGGGCCGCTCGCAGAGCAATTTGTCCAGGGTCAGGCCACGCATGTATTCCATGGTGATGAAGGCCCGCTGGCAGTCGGTGTCGACTTCAAAGGTGTGTGCACGCACAACGTTGTCGTGGCGCAGGCGTCGGGTCAGGGCGAACTCGCTGTAGAGCAAGGCACTGGCGTCCGGCGATTCGGCAAATTCTTCGCTGAGGATTTTCAGCGCAATGTAAGGGTCGGGATCGCCGAACTGCTCATGCAGCAGATCCCGCGCCCGGTAAACGGCGCCCATGCCACCGGCCCCGAGCAGACGCTCGAGGTGGTAGCGACCGGCGAGTACATCCGGCAGCGCACCGATGCTGGCCTTGGTCGGCGTCAGCAACGGTTCGGCCTTGTTGCCCTTGGCGAAGGCGAAATAGGTCAGGTTGTTGGCCTGCTCTTCGCTGATCAGCAGCTCATCGATGGGCGATTCGAGTTCACTCATTGGCGGATCACCACGGCAGTCAGGTTGTCCCGCGCGGCGCCACGCAGGGCGCCGTCGAACAAACGTTCCAGCGCGACATGCGGCGCGCTGAGGCTGAGGGCGTTGCCGAGGGCATCGCTGCTCAGGCCCTGATACAAACCATCGCTGCAGAGCAAAAACACATCGCCCGGATAGACCTCGAGTTCAAGCACATCCAGGGTCAGTGTGTCAGCGGCACCGACGGCTCGGGTGAGTGCCTGAGCCGCCGGGTGTGCTGCCGCTTGTTCGACGCTCATCTGCTGCTCGTCGATCAGTTGCTGTTGCAGCGAATGGTCCTTGGACAGCTGATACAACCGCTGCCCACGCCACATATAGCAACGGCTGTCGCCGGCCCAGATGCAGGCCGCGCGATTGCCTTCCACCAGCAGCGCGACGACGGTGCTGCCCATGATGCTGTCGTGACGCCCGGCGGTGACCGTCAACTCCTGCCCCAAACGCCGGTTCAGCCAGTGCAGGCATTGGCGGATGGCTTTGAGGCGTTCGTCGAAGTCCTCGTGTTGCGGCAACTCAGCCAGGCTGGCGACGATCAACTGGCTGGCGATGTCGCCACCCTGATGACCGCCCATGCCGTCCGCGACCACCCACAGCCCATGCTGCGGCGAGTCGAGGAAGGCATCTTCGTTGCGCGCCCGCACCTTGCCCGGGTCGGTACGCGCCGCGCTGCGCCAGGGACTGGCCACCAGCATCAGAGCTGCACCGGCATACGGAAGGTGCGCAGCACGCCCATGTCGAACGGATTCGGCGTGCGCTGGCTGGTCAGCAGATAGTTGGCGCGCAGGCCGCCCACATCCGCTTTCAGCACCAGCACGTCACGACCGTTCAAGTACTCGGTCTGCATCAGATCGAACAGACGGAACAGCGACCATGGGCCGGAGTTCTTCTCGATGCCGATCGGGCGCCCGGCCATCTTGTCCATGACCAGACTGGTGCGACCGTCTTCAGCATCGGTCGGCCACTTGAAGGTCATTGGCAGGATCGGGCCGTGACGGTATTCCATGGTCTTGTCGCCGAACTTGAATTCGGAACGGCTGACCGCCGGATCAAGGGTGTATGGCTCGAGCTTGAACTGCACGGTCGGCTCGGCCGGGTTGATCGAGAAGAAGCTTTGGCGAATCGTCTGCGCCGCCGCCATCTGATCGAGGTAGACCTTCGATACCGGCAGGCTGTGACCATCGACGCTGCGCATGCGGTAGTTGCCCGGATCGCCGCTGACGAATGGACGCATGTAGCTGTCGAAGAAGCGGTCGACGGTGCCTTGAGCACGGAAGAACTCGCGGAAGTCGCTGATCGCCACATCGCTGGTGCTGCTGGCGCTGAACGGATAACGCTTGCTGATGGTTTTGCCGTACACGCTGTACAGCTCGTTCTGATAACGGCCGTTCAGGTATTGATAGGCATCGTTGAGCACCAGGCGCCACGAGTCCTCGGCCAGTACGTTAAACCACACGCTCAGCGGACGCGGCAGACGACCGGAGGCATTGCGCAGGTTGGTCAGCGCATCACGCTGGCCGCTCATGCGCGTCTTGGCCATTTCGAACGCGGCTTGCTCCGGCGTGCTGGAACGGGCCAGACCGGCCAGTTGCAGTTGCAGGTCGTTGAGCGCGCTGAACGCTGGCGTCAGGTCAGCGCCCGGGCCGTTGTTGTCATCGAGCAGACGGTGCAGCGGTTCGAAGCGGCGTTGCAGGGATTTCTTCGCGGTGTCCGGCAGGTTCTTCGCCACGTTCAGCGCCGAAGCCTTGTCGGCGGCAGCCGCGGCGAGTTTGCCGACCTTGCCCAGTTTGCCCTTCTGCCCGGCCAGCGCATCGGCGGCTTCGCCGGCTTCATCGACCGGATCAGCAGCGGCTTCGAAGCGAGTGTTTTCGCGCACTTCGGTGAGCAATGCGAGGACCGGCGAGTTGGCCGAAGTCAGGCCCGCCAGTTGCTCGGCGCCTTCGCCGGCGTCGCTGATCGGTGGCAATGCGACCTGGCCAACGGCTTCGCTCCAGTAGTTGGCGTAGTCGCGAAAGTACAGCTGCTCAAGCTCGACCATCAGGCGACGCAAATCCATGTCACTGATGCCCGCGCCTTCGCCCAGCACCCAGTTGTCACGCAGGATATCGGTGACCAGCGCTGCACCCTGTACCGAGAAATACTGCTGATAACCCTGCTGGGTGTAGAAACCCGGGATCACGTATTCGGTGCCGATGAACAGCGAGCCTTGCGGGCCGAGATGTTGGCTGAAGCGATAGTCCGGCAGGTTGCGCGCCTGCTCGCGGAGCATGCGGTAAACCACGTTGGCCAGCGATTCGCTGCGCAGAACCTGACGCGCCTGCGTCACCAACTGATCGTTCAGCGGGTAGATGAACGGCTGCTTGAGCAAACGCTCCAGGTGTGTATTCAGACCGTTCTGCACCGCAGTGTTGCCGGTGTAGCGCTGCGACCAGTCAGTGGCGACCCAGTCCCTGAGCCACGCCGCGTCGCGACGATCCTTCATGTTCAGCATCAGGTACGCGCGCAGGCTGTTGAGCAGGCGATCGCGGTCCTTCATGTTGGCGCGGATCTGCCCCTCGAGCATGGTCGCCACCCGTGGCAGCAACTGCGCTACAAGCTCACGCTCGTAAGCGGTTTTGACCACCGGGTTGATCTCTTCGCCCTGATACAGGCCGCCACGTTCGTGGTACGACACGTCGCTTTTGCTCGGGAACACCTGAGTCGCGGCGTAGCTGGTGTCGAGGACTTTCAGCACGCCCATGGCGTCATCGCGCGGCGTCACCGCCGAGCGTTGCTGAGTCCAGTTCTGCGCCAGCGTGCGCAGGTTTTCCAGACGCTCGTAGTTGGCCGAGAAACCGCCGGCCCAGAGCATGCCGAACAGTGCCAGCGCCGCCAGTGCGCCAACGTACAGCGCACGTTGGCCCCAATGAATGCGGCTGCGCTCGCGCTTGTCCAGGCCAGCCAGATCGGCCTCGGGGAAAATCACCTGGCTGAGCAAGTGGTGGATGAACCGCGAACGGCCGCTGCGCAGGGTCGGCAGCACACCGGCGTTAAGGCCCAGGCTGGCGCCGATGCCGGCGGTGGTCGAATCCATTTCCTGGGTCAGGTGCGGCGCGCTGGTCAGGTAGAAACCGCGCAGTTGCGTGGCGCGCTGATAGCGGTTGCCGGTGAACGCCATGTCGACGAACAGGCACAGACGCTCGCCGATCTGTCCCAACTGATGCGGGAAGTCGAGGATGCGCCCCCGGCGCTGAGTATCGCGCTCGGAGTGCATGCGCATGATCACTTGGCTGTTCAAGCGGCGCAGCAGCTCTTCGAACTCGCTGCGCAGAACCGCGACATCGGTGCCGACCTGATCCTTGCGGAAACTGGTGCCGAGCACCTGATCGCTTTCTTCGCGGGTCAGTTGATCGAAGAACTCGTCGAAGCCGAGCAGCTTGTCAGCCTTGCTCAGAACCAGATACACCGGCACGTCGACGTGCAGTTTCTGATGCACGTCCTGCAGTCGGCTGCGCACCTGGCGCGCCAGTGTCTCGATGTCCTGCTCGCTGCCGCCGGTGAGGGTTTCCACCGGGATGGTCACCAGCACGCCGTTCAACGGGCGGCCGCGACGACGCTTGCGCAGCAGCTCCAGCAGCGTGGTCCAGGCGTTGCCGTCGACTTCCGCGTCCGGTTGAGTGGTGTAGCGCCCGGCGGTGTCGATCAGCACACCGTGGTCGGCGAAGTACCAGTCGCAGTGACGGGTGCCGAGGGTGTCGCGGGTCAGCTTGCGGTCGATCTTGTTGATCGGAAATTCCAGACCGGAAAAGTCCAGCAGGCTGGTCTTGCCCGAGGACTGCGGACCGATCAGCAGGTACCACGGCAAGTCACTGCGCCAGCGCTCGCTGCGACCGCGATACAGGCTCGACGTTTTCAGGGTTTTCAGCGCGTCCTTGAAGCGCGCCTTCAACTCCTTCTGTTCTTCGTCGATCAACTCTTCGCGACGAATGCGGTCCTGGCCGTCCTCGCTTTCTTCCTCGGCTTTCTTGCGAATACCCGCGCGCCAGCTGACGAAGACCATGGTCAGGCCCCAGATCAGGAACAGCACGCTGATGGTCAGCAGGCGCGAGGTCGCGCTTTCCCAGAACTTGTAATCATCGACCGCCAACAACGGGCCGACGAACCACACCAGCAGCGCCACGAACAGCACCAGCAGCAGAGTCCAGACCCAGGTCTGGCGCAGGAAGGCGCCGACTTTCTTGAAAAACTTTTTCATCACACGTCCCTGTTTTACGGCTGCGCCTGCGGTTGTACCGCGGCTGGATCAAGCGGCTGATAAGGTTGCAGAACGGTGTCGCGCTGCTCGCCCAAAACCCAGGCGAAGCCCGAATACATCACCACCAGGCAGACCAGCGTAAAGAGCACCACCATCCACGCCGGCACGATGCGCACCAGATTGCGGCGCTGATCGTTGAGGCCTTCCCAGTGCGGCGACAATTCGCGCGGCACGTCACCACGCAACTGACGGATCTGCCGGTACAAGGCATCGCGGATGCCTTCGAGTTCGAGCATGCCGCGCGCCTGTACGCGATACTTGCCCTCGAAACCGAGGGACAGGCACAGGTACATCAGTTCGAGCATCGGCAGGTGCTTGACCGGGTTTTTCGACAGCCGATCGAGCAGCTGGAAAAACTTCTCGCCGCCGAAGGTTTCGTTGTGGAAGCTGCTCAGCAGGCTCATCTGCGACCACTCGCTTTCGTTGCCCCACGGCGTGGTCACGACGGCTTCGTCGACCACGGTGCAGAGCACGTAACGCGCGGCCATCACCTGGCTGCTTTCGGCGCCGTTGTGCAGGGCGCGCACTTCGAACAACTTCAGCCCGGCGGTCAGGCGCTCATTGAGCGCGTACAAGTCTTCGCGGGTTTCACTGTGCTTGAGGCGCACCACTTCCGAGAGCAGGTCGGACGAGGCTGCGACCAGCGAGTTGAGGCTGATGTTGAACGCTTCGGCCGGGCGCAGGCGCGCGGCGTAGATCATGCGTTCTTCCAGTTGCTCGAAGCGCGGCGGCGCGGCGAAGTCGGTCAATGGACTCGACGCCGGCCCGTGGCCCTGGCGATCGAGCAGGACGGTTTTATCGTCCTGGCTGTAATCCGTTTCCTTGATCATGTCGGTCAGTTCCTGATGGCCCAGAATTTCAGTTCAAGCTCGGCGAATTCGCCGGACACGTGGAACGCGAAACCGCCGGAGCGCTCGAGTTGTGCCAGGTCTTCGGAACTGAGTTCGAGGATGAAATAGGTTTTGTTCGAGTGGAACGCGATCTGCCGTGGGGCCACCGGCAACGGTTTGACCTTGATCCCCGGCAAGTGCAGGTTGACCAGTTGGCGGATGCGCTCCACCGGGCCGACCTTGAGGTGCTGCGGCAAGCGCTGACGCAGTTCTTCGGAGTCGCAGTTGGCACTGGCTGCCAGCACGAACGAGGCCGAGCCGAGCAGTTTGTGGTCGTGCAACGGCGAAACGATGATGCCGTACTGACGCGCCTGCAGGATCAGCTCGATGGCGTGCTGTTCGAGCACCATCGACAGCACCTGACGGATCGCTTCCATCAGTTTGCGGAAGCTTGCGCCCTGATCGGCATGGGAATAGCGGCTGTCCAGACGCGGGCGTTTGCTCTCGCCGGAGAAGGTCGCCAGATCGCCGAGCATGGTCAGCAGCGTGCGATACAACTCTTCCGGATGCACCTGCTCAAGACCCAGATAATGGCGCAGCAGCAGTTCGGTGCGGTTGATCAGTTGCAGCATCATGAAGTCGCCGACTTCAGCGCCGCCGACCTTGCCGTTGGAGCGAATCCGCTCGGCGATGGTGTCGCCACGATGGCTGAGCATGCTGATGACTTCTTTCAGGCACGACAGCAGGTAGCTGGAGGCGTGGGCCTGAATGTAGGTCGGGACGAAATCCGGGTCGAGGCTGATCACGCCGTCGGGCGTGGTATCGAGCACGTCGCAGATTTTCAGCTTCACGTAGGCCTGGTCGCTCTGCTGCTCGCCGAGCAACAGCTTGAAGTCCGGACGACCGCAGCTGACCTGGCTGGCGGAATCGTCGCCGGCGTTGGAATCGGCAACTTCGGCGTCGTACGCGGTGTAGCGCGCGAGCACGTCGGATTGCTCCGGGCGGCGGGCCTCGATGTGGTTGCCGGTGACCAGTGGCAGCGCCAGATAGATCGGCGTGTTGCCGGTGTTCGGCGGCACGTCCAGCGCCAGCGGTTCGGTGTTGCCACCGAGCTCGAACAGGCTGCCGTCCGGCAGAATCCCCGAGGCTTCACTGATCACCAGTTTGCCCATGTTGAGAAATTGCAGGTCGATCTCCAGATTGAGAAAACCCCAGGTGTAGCCACCGAGCAACTGCGTGCGGGTTTTCATCTGGTGATCGTAGTAACGATCGTTGTGCTGGAAGTGCTGCGGGCGCAGCAGCATGCCTTCCTGCCAAATGACTTTATGGGTGTTCATGATCAGTCATCCGCCTTGGCGAGCACTTGATGGGTGTTCCGGATGCCGGTCTGGTCCAGCGTCAGGTCGACGTCGGTGACTTCCAGCGCAGTGATCTGAACCGTGTGGCGCCACTGGGTGTCCGGCAAGTCGCGGTAAGCGGCAAGAACGCCAACATAAAGGCTGCCCTCTTCCACCTTGAGCTTCATCTCCACGGTTTCACCCGGGCGCAGTTCGAGTTCTTCGCTGGCCACCAGATCCGGGTTGAGGGATTCCTTGGCGCGCTCGTAGAGGCTGAAGAAATCAGCGTTCTCGAAAGTCACCGGATGCTTGAGTTCGAACAGGCGCACGACGATTGGCGACGGCCGACCGTTGAGGTCCGGATTGAGCTGATCGCTGCCGGTCAGTTTCAGGTTGATCTTGGTCACTTTCGAGTACGGCGACAGCGACGAGCAACCGGCAAGCAGCACCAGCACGGTGAGCGCAGTCAGCGTCTTGAAAAAAGCGGTCGAGCGGCGAGACATGCGCATCATCCTTGGTGGTCGGTGTGGAGGGTTGAGATCAGGCGGATCTGTTCTTCGTAGGCCTGAGCGAAGTCGCGGGCCAGCAGGCGCTCGCTCCAGTCATCGTCCTGACGCAGGGCCTGGTGATAGCGGCCGAACGCTCTCCAGCGCCCGCCCGATGTCGCGATCAAAGGCTTGTTGTCGCGCTCGAAACGCAAGGTCAGTTGCTCTGGCGAGAAATGCTCCAGCGTGCCCCGCACGGCGGCGCGACTGGCGGTCAGCAGTGCCACTTGATGCGCCTGCAAATCACGGAACGCGCGGGATATCGCCTGCTCGGCCGGCAGGTGCCCGGGCTTGCTCGGCTGCAACAGAATCTGCAGTGCTTCGCTCGGATCGACGGCGAATTTCAGCGGGTTCTTGTTGGTGCCTTGCACGGTGGTCTGGGCCAGACGCAATTCGTTTTTCAGCTCCGAGCGAGTACGCAGGCTCTGCTGCAAACCGCCGACGCTCTGGCGCAGCAGGCGCGCAGCGTTCAGCGCCAGCGCTTCACGTTCGTCGTGGCTGAGGCCTTTCACGTCGATGCCCAGCGCCGCGCCGAAGTGCTCCCAGAAACCTTCGCTCTGACGCTCAACGGCTTTCGGTGCAGGCGCCGGCTCAGGTTCGGCCGGGGCGGCGATCAGCTCCGGGACCATCAGGCTTTCCATGTCGATGCGCGCGTAGTCGGCACGCTGACGGGAGTCTTCCGGCTTCGCCGTGGGTGCCAGCAGCTCGTCGATTTCCGAGTAGACGCGCTCCTGCTGTTCCAGCGCATTGAGCGGGTCGAGGTCGAGGAACGCGTCGTCCGGAATGATGCTGCCGGCGGCACGCGGGCGGCCGACTTCGCCGTCGAACGTGGCCGGATCGCGGACCAGCCGCGCACGAATCTCGAAGTCGCCGAGAATGTAGGTGCTGCCGTGCTCGATGCGCACCGGTTCGCCCTTGTGCAGGCGTGCGCCGCTGCTGCCGTCCTGGACACCATTGCTGCTGGTATCGGTGAGGAAAAACGAGCCCTCGCGATAGCTGACAATCGCGTGGTGATTGGACAGGTGACGCTTGCGGTCAGGGATGATCCAGTCGCAGTCCTCGCCGCGCCCGATCACGCCACCGGCCTGCTTGAAGGTTCGCTGGCACAACTCGGTGGGCACGAACTGCTTGGTGTTCAGCATTTCGAAAACCAATTCCATGTTTGATGCTCCTTGCGGTCACTTGCCGCGATTGACCGCTTGCGGATCACCCAACGGGCGATAGTCGTTGTCGTTGAATTTGTAATTGCCGCTACAGCCGCCAAGGCCGCATAGAACGACGAGGGTCAGCAGGACAGCGTGCCAGTGACGAACAGACATCAGAGGGTCTCCAGGTGTAGACAAAGCACAAAGCGCCGGCCCTTGCGGGCGGCGCTGAAATGGGTATTTGCGGACATCTCGCGGGCTCTTTGCCTAGCCATCGAAATCGCCCAGATTGATGTTCAAGCGTCCCAGCCGGTACAGCAGCGTGCGCCGTGGCAGGCCTAGTTCGCGGGCGGCGAGGGTCTGGTTGCCGTCGTTCTTGCGCAGGCAATCGAGCAGCAAGGTGCGCTCGACCTGCTCCAGCCGTTCACGCAGATTCAAGCCGCTGTTGTCTTCGGGCATCGGCTCCAGACGCAGGGAAAAATGTTCGGCGAGCAACTCGCCACCCTCGCACAGCAATACCGCGCGCTCGACCAGTGCCTTGAGTTCGCGAACGTTGCCGGGGAAGGTGTAACCGCACAGATGTTCCAGTGCCGAGTCCGACCAGCGCACCGGATCACGCTGCAGAAACGTGCAGGTCTTCTCGGCGAAGTGCCGGGCCAGATCGAGGATGTCGCCTTCGCGTTGACGCAGGGCCGGCAGCTCGATCGGGAACTGCGCGAGGCGGTAATACAGGTCCTCGCGGAATTTGCCTTCGCTGACCAGCGCCGCCAGATCACGGTGCGTCGCGGCGATGATGCGCACGTCGATCTTGTGCGTGTCGTTGGAGCCCAGCGGACGAATTTCGCCTTCCTGCAGCACGCGCAGAATCTTCGCTTGCAACGACAGCGGCATGTCACCGATTTCATCGAGCAGCAGCGTGCCGCCATTGGCCGCGTCGAACAGCCCGGCGCGATCGCGATCGGCGCCGGTGAAAGCGCCTTTGCGATAGCCGAACAGTTCGCTTTCCAGCAGGTTTTCCGGGAACGCCGCGCAGTTCTGCACGATGAACGCCTGGGAGCGACGCGGACCACAATCGTGAATTGCCCGCGCCACCACTTCCTTGCCGGTGCCGGTCTCGCCACGCAACAGCACGGTATACGGGCTGTGGAGGATCTTGCTGATCAGCGAGTAGGTCTGGCGCATCGCCGCGCTTTTGCCGATCAGGCCGTAGCCGCTGATGCTCGGCACGCTGCGTGTGGCCGTGGCCGATTCGGCCGGCGGCTGACGCAGGCGTTGCAGCAGATGCAGTTGGCCGAGCACGAACGAACCGAGCTGGCCGAGGGAATCGGCGAAACCCTGCAGGTCGGTACGCCGACGGCTGGCACACAGCAGCAAGCCCTCGACCGACTTGTGCTGGTTGACCAGCGGCACACACAACAGTGATTGCCATGACATACCCGCCGCCGGCAGAAAACTGGTTTCGTGCAGGCTGCCGGCCAGGTCGTCGAGGCACACCACGCGGTTCTGGCACAGGGCGAATTGCAGCAGTTGTTCACCGTTGTAATCCGCCGGCAGGCTCGCCGCCTGACGCGGTTGCAGCGCGCCGTCGAGATACTCGGCGTTCATGCCCAGGCAGGTGTGGGTGGCGTCGAGCAGATACAGCTGCGTCAGCTCGCAGCCACTCAGCTCGGCCAGACCACGGACGAATTCACCCAGCAGCGCGGCGCTGTTCGCCGCCCGCGACAGACTGGCGAACTGCGCCAGCAACGCTTCGGCGTAGACCAGTGGCTGCGGCACTTGAGTGAACATCACGCCCACCTCAGACGAACTCGCAGGTCACGCTGGAGTTGCCGTCGAGCGTGGCATGCACACGCTTGAGGCTTTCGCCGGTTGCCATGGCATCGAGCAGACGATCAGCCACCAGCGGCAACACGTGTTGATCGAGCAAATGGTCGATCAGACGCGCACCGCTTTCGCTTTGCGTGCAGCGCTCGGACAGGTGATCGACGAGGTTCTGGCACCAAGTGAAATCCAGCTGACGACGATTCAGGCGCTCGCCCAGACGGCCGAGCTTGATTTCGATCAGTTCGCGCAGTACCGGGCCGCCGACCGGGTAGTACGGCACGACTTTCATCCGCGCCAGCAGCGCCGGTTTGAAGTGTTTGCTGAGCACCGGGCGAATGGTTTCTTCGAGCACTTCGGCGGTCGGCCGTGCGCCGTCTTCGCAGAGCTCGCTGATCTTGTCGCTGCCCAGGTTGGAGGTCATCAGGATCAACGTGTTGCGGAAGTCGATCTCGCGACCTTCGCCGTCGTTGGCCACGCCTTTGTCGAAGATTTGGTAGAACAGGTTGAGCACGTCCGGATCAGCCTTCTCGACTTCGTCGAGCAACACCACCGAATACGGCTTCTGCCGCACCGCTTCGGTGAGCATGCCGCCCTCGCCGTAACCGACGTAGCCCGGAGGCGCGCCGATCAGGCGGGAGACGGTGTGCTTCTCCTGGAATTCGGACATGTTGATGGTGGTGATGAAACGGTCGCCGCCATACAGCAGGTCAGCCAGGGCCAGCGCGGTTTCGGTCTTGCCGACGCCGCTCGGGCCGACCAGCAGGAACACGCCGACCGGTGCGTCAGGCTTGTTCAGGCCGGCCGCAGTGGCGCGCATCGAGCGATCCAGCGCGTGCACCGCTTGTTCCTGACCACGAATGCGCGTGCGCAAATCGGTGGCGAAACTGGCGACCTTGGCGTTGTGTTCGCGGGCCAGTTGCGCCAACGGCACGCCGGTCCAGGCGCTGATCACTTCGGCAACCAGACGCGGGCACACTTCGAAGCTGACCAGACGCTCTTTGACTTGCGCAGCAGTCAACGCCGTGTGGGTTTCGTGAAGCTGAGCTTCCAGCGCTTCGACGCTTTGGCCTTCTTCAACCTCAGCGACCACGGTTTCAATCACGGTGCCTTCGGCGTCTTCTTCAACGTTGACGGTTGGCTCGACCGCTGCGGCTTCGCGGGCCTTGGCCAATTGCTGACGCAGTTCCAGCAGGCGCTCGGCCAGTTCTTTTTGCTCAGTCCACAGGGTCTCGAGCGCAACCATCTCGCTTTCGGCTTCGTCCAGACGCGCTTCCAGTGCTTCCAGCGCTTCGTGGTCGATCAGCAGACCGGCCTCGGCATCGCGGCGCAGGGCCTGACGCTGACGGCCGCCTTCAGCCAGTTCGCCACGCAGGCGCTCAAGGCTTTCCGGGGCGGCGGCGAGGCTGATGCGCACGCGGGCGCAAGCGGTGTCGAGCACATCGACAGCTTTGTCCGGCAATTGCCGACCGGCCAGGTAACGCGCGGACAATTCAGCGGCGGACACCACCGCGTCATCGCGCAGGTAGATGCCGTGGCTCTTCTCGTAGACCTGGGCCAGACCACGGAGGATGGTCACTGCTTCGCTGACGGTCGGTTCGTGCAATTGCACGGGTTGGAAACGACGGGCCAGTGCCGGGTCCTTCTCGAAGTATTTCTTGTACTCGGCCCAGGTGGTCGCGGCGATGGTGCGCAATTCGCCACGGGCCAGCGCCGGTTTCAGCAGGTTGGCTGCGTCGGAGCCACCGGCATTGCCGCCCGCGCCGATCAGCGTGTGGGCTTCGTCGATGAACAGAATGATCGGTTTCGGCGAGGCTTTGACTTCGTCGATCACGCCTTTCAGGCGACGTTCGAATTCGCCTTTGACGCTGGCGCCGGCCTGCAACAGGCCCATGTCCAGCGAGAGCAATTCAACGCCTTTGAGCACCTGCGGTACTTCACCGGCAGCGATGCGCGAGGCCAGACCTTCGACGATGGCGGTTTTACCGACACCGGCTTCACCGACGACGATCGGGTTGTTCTTGCGGCGACGGGCAAGGATGTCGACCATCTGCCGGATCGCGCCGTCACGGCACAGCACCGGGTCGAGTTTGCCGTCGCGGGCCTGCTGGGTCAGGTTGTGGGTGAAGCGCTGCAACAGCGATTCGCCTTGCGCGGCCGGTTTGCCATTGGCCGCCGGCTGCTCCTGTTGCGACAGGGCAAATTCTTTCAAGCGATCAATGTTCAGTTTGGCGAGCAGCGGCTGATAACGGCTGCCGGCGTAGCGCATCGGGTTGCGCAGCAGCGCGAGAATCAGCGCGGCGTCTTCAACCTGGGTCTGGCCCAGTTCAAGGTTGGCCACCAGCAGTGCGTCTTGCAGCCATTGCACCAGTTCCGGAGCG
The DNA here is from genome assembly GCF_049897785.1 of Pseudomonas sp. TSRC2-2. Lineage (NCBI taxonomy): Bacteria > Pseudomonadati > Pseudomonadota > Gammaproteobacteria > Pseudomonadales > Pseudomonadaceae > Pseudomonas > Pseudomonas sp. TSRC2-2. Next base: position 21,325 of record NZ_JAFCWZ010000003.1, on the reverse strand, counting down.
AATACCGGGTTGCGCGAAGCGCTGTGCTCGACCCGCGATTGCAGCGCGGCGCTCAGCTCTCCAGCGTCAACGTCAGCATCTTGCAACGCGCGCAACAGCAAGCCGTTCGGGCGCTCGAGCAGGCCCAGCAGCAAGTCTTCGACCAGAATCTTGCTGCCGCCACGGGCCACGCAACGCTCGGCCGAACGTTCCAGATCACGACGGGTTTCGGCGTCCAGCGCCTGGATGAGTTGTTGCAGGTCTACGTTGATCATGGCTCACGTCCTTAATGAATTTTGCTGCCCAGGGTTACCACGCCGTCCGCTTTTTCGCGGCCCAGCCAACTGGTCCAACCGAGGCGACAGGCGTTCTGCTCACCGATGCGCAGTTCGCGGATTTCTTCCTGGCGCAGGACCAGGCGAATGTCGTAATCGAGCGGGTCACGCAGGGTGAACCGCACCAGCGCGCAGAGCGGCTGGTAACCGAAACCGATCGGCAGGAATTCATGGAATCGCTGCCAGTCGAGTTCGGTGATGTGAATGCGGAATTTGCCGCTGCGGTCGCGCACGTGTTCGCCGAGCACGAGGTCTTCACCGAGCAGGCTGTTGGCGCGGCCCAATCGATTGCGCTGCTCTTCGAGAATTTCTACGCGGCGCTCGATGCACTGCTCGATGACCAGGTCTTCGTGCTTGAAGTAGTAACGCAGCACGGCTTCGATCAGCGCCGCCGAGTGCGCGCGCAGGCTGAGCAGGCCGAGGTACGGCAGCAGGCGTTTCCAGTTGAGTTCCTTGGCCTTGCGAATCTCGTCGCCGCCCAGGCCGATCAGGGCGAACAGCTGCGAGGAGAACGGGTCAATCGCGCCACTCTGGAAGCTTGCGCGATATCGGTATTTGCGCCAGATCGGCAGCATCAGCCGTTGCAGGCGATGGTGAAACAGGTCGAGGAAATTGCGTGTCGGGTTGCCGTCCTCGCTGTCGCCCAAGGCTTGCTCGCCGTAAAACGCCGGCAGCGGCGAACCTGAGCCGACCAGGCCAATCAGGTTGAAGCGCATGCGCGCGCGCATCTTGCCGTGCTCTTCGAAAAACTCGACGCGATCGACGTCGCTGCGCGGAAAGCCCAGGCTCGGGTTGGCCTGGAACTCGACCTGGTCGTACAGATCGTCTTCGCTCAGATGTGGGTGTGCTACGCGCAGCCGGTCGATCACCAGCAGCACGGCCTGAAACAGCGAGTACTCGCGTATTACCTTGGTCAGCCCGCTTAGAGCAGGGGCTGCAGGCCCATACGTGGTGTCCATTGGTACACCTCTCCCTGTGTGCTTTTTACCCGCAGCTCATGGAATGAATTGAGACTGGCGTAAAGCGCGAAAAACTCGTTGAGAACCGAAGCGAAGACGAACAGATCGCCCTCACCGATATAGCCTTCCGGGTCGATGGTCAGTTCGGTACGCAAACCGCGCACCGGCAGACCGCGATGCAGTCGGTCGACGTGGTGATGCTTGATGTGCTTGAGGCCGCCGAGCAGGCGTTTGCTGACCTTTTCCGCGTGCTGGTCGTAGTAACGCGGCAGGTCGTAGGTTTCCAGAATCACCTTCAACGCATTGACGTCGGCCAGCGACAGATAGTTGAGCGACATGTTGCTGATCAGCTTCCACAGGAAGTCACGGTTCAGCGGCGGCGCGAAGCTTGAGGTGGCCGGGGTGATGTTGCGGAAACTGAGGAATTCCGGCGTCTGCTCGCTGGCCATGCAGATGTCGCCGAGCTTGAGCTTTTTCGGCAGGTTCTGGTTGGTGCACATCAGCTCGATCGACAGGGTTTCGTGGGCTTCGGTATGGCGGATGCCGAAGCTCAGGTAAGTGTCGAGGCCGTCATGCAGCAAGGACGAACGCTGGCGAATGCTGTAATGCGGGCGGCTGTTGGGCACGTCGAAACTCGGGTCGTGCTCAAAGGATTCGAACGGCACGTACTCCTGATAACCGAGGCCGCCGGGCTTCCAGCCGGTCACGGTTTCGACCGAGAACACACCGCAGTTTTCCAGGTCGTATTCCGCCGGCAGCAGCAAGTATTCGTCCTGTTTGCCATCGAGGCGGATCGGCAGTGCATCGTGGGCAAACAGGTTGGCAATCGGCGTGCAGTACAGCTTGACGTTATCCAGGGTCGGGCGCATGCGCATGATGCCGCTCTTGCGGATGTCAAAGCGCAATTCGAGGCCGCGCATCTGCTTGAGCGTGTCTTCCGGCAGCGCCTTGAGAATGTCGAGACCATTGACGTCGACGAAGAGGAATTTGTCCTGGAAGGCGAAGTATTCCTGCAGGTAGCGATAGCCACGGAAGGTGTTCAGCGGATACGGGATCAACGCTTCTTCTTCGGCAAAGCCCACCGGTTTGACACGGTCGCCGGGAATCTTGAATGCCATCGGCTTGCCGCTGACACCATCGATCGGCTTGCCGGCGCCGTCGAGCGGAATCAGCTCGATGCCGTCGAGGTTACGCAGCAGGCTCAGGTACAGCATCTGGCTGATGTAGCGTTCGCCGGCAAAGTGCAGGCGCAATTTGCTCAACTCCAGCTCGCCGAGATGGCCGTCGGCACTCATCTCCAGGCGCAGGCTGAGCAGCGAGCCATCCCCCTTCACCGAATAATTCAGCGCCGCCAGATCCAGCGGCAAGACTTCGGTCGGGTAGCAAGTGCGGAAGCGGCAGCGCACGTCTTCGATCGGCTTGCTCTCGATCGGCGTATCGCGCTCAACCAGCAGCGCCGGCCCGGAACGCTTGAGCGGGTCGAACTGCAAAATGCTGAACGCCGGCAGCGGGCGCATGTAGTTGGGCCACAGCAGCTGCATCAGCGAATGGCTGAGCTCCGGCAGCTCGTCATCGAGCTTCTGGCGCAAGCGCCCGGTCAGAAACGCGAAGCCTTCGAGCAACCGCTCCACATCCGGATCCCGCCCGGCCTGCCCCAGATACGGCGCCAACGCCGGACTACGCTCGGCGAAACGGCGACCGAGCTGGCGCAGTGCGGTGAGTTCGCTTTGGTAGTAGTGGTTAAAGGACACGGGGTACCTGCCTGGTAGTGGAACTCATCAAAAAAATATCCTGTAGAGCGCGACGGTCACGCCGGCACAGACATAGCCGCCAATCAGCAGGAACGGCACAACCGAGATCCAGCCGTACGCCATGTAAGCATCACTCAGCGGACGGACGATCAGACTGAACAAGCCATACAGCATCCAGGGCACGGCATAGAACGGGATGAACTTCACTGGCGCCCACCAAACCATCCGCAATGCCTGTTGCTCGTTCCGGCGCTGCGCCGATCGGGACATCCACAGCGAGAAACCCAGAAGCCCGGGAACGCCCCACCACAACAGGTACTGCCAATAAATTCCGGACGACTCGGATGTTAAATACTCGCCATTCCACAGGTCATAGGAAGTAATCGCCAACACCGCCAGCAGTGGCAGCCACAATGCAGCCATGAAGAAGCTAAGTTGTGCGCGACTGAGCATGAGCATTTCGTCTACTGAGTCGGTCATCGACGAACCTCCACAGCGTAATCCGAGCACCATGTGCGGACATCACGCTTGTCGAAGCCTGCGCACCGATTGTCTTTTGCGATCAAGCGATACGAATCTTCGGGGACGTACGCAAAAAAGTAATAGTTGTCTCCGTCCTCACCGTAGAGCCAGTAAGACGAAGAACCTTGATTGATTTCGTAAGGTTCGAATGTCCAGATGGACGACTGCGCGGGGATAAAATTTTCGCGCTCCATCAACAACATCAAGGCGTTGGAAAGCGCATGCGCAGAAAAATAGAGCATGCAGGCGAACGCTCCCACCACGAGTAGCAAGCGCTGCAGCCAAATCATTCCAAAGCGACCTGAATTGGTCATGCGTCCGTCTCCTGCCCCAGGGTCGCTGGCACATATTTGTTCATCGCTGCCCAACTCCCTGTTTTTGCGGCGTGATCGCGACACCCGTATACACATAGAGCTCTTCACCGCCGTAGCCACCAATCGCCGCAGCGCTGAGTGGATGGCTGTCCGTGGTGCCATATCGAACCCAGCCCTCAGTCCACATCCCGCCATTTTCGTGGCGAATCTCCACGTAATAATCCGGTGCTTCGTACTTGGTAATCTCGACGAATACCCCACCATCCTCGGCGCCAATCCACAACGCGTGGGGATGAGCGAACAGCTTTGGTTCGGTTGAGCTTTCCATTCGCAAAAGCAACGTCAAGCCGACCACAATCGTCAGCAAACCGACCGAGCTGAGAAAAGCGATGAGGCATTGCCAGGCTCTGAGTTTCATCGAGCCAACCCGAACGAGTGCTTCATGGGCAGAAAGCCCCCGTGTCGACCGTCCACGAACGGACAGCTTTTTCTTCGGTTTTTTTGATGCTCGCTACTGCCTTTCGCAAGGTCTGTGCGTCAATGGACTTAGTCCCGTTCTGGCTTTTGATCGACAGGCTGTACTGGTCGCTGATCTGACCCGATACGTCTTCACCGAATGACTGGTAGTTGCCGATGGAACTACGCTGGTTCGGGTTTAACGTGAAACTGCGTGGCTGATCGTCATAGTTGGAGTCGTTCGCCAGCGTCAACTCCAGTGGTACTCCACAAGTGTTCAGCAGGTAAACATCATTGCGATAGACCTGCTGCGCAGCGCATGCAGTCAGCGAAACGAAGCACGCGAAGAGGCTTACCCATCTCATCATCAAAATCGTCCTTGGCAGTTTCACGGACAAACCGATGCCTCGCTGATTGTCCACTCGCGCTGTGTCCCTTGACTGACCTTCTGTACGCCACTCAGGCGCCTCTTCAACTCCAGAGCGCCGATGATCCTGGTGCCAGCAGCATCGTTGATCTTCAACAGATAGTTATGCGGGATCTGCTCCATCACATCCTCACCATAGGAAGCAAAACTCGCGACCATGGCACGGGAATCCGGTTCGGCAGTCATGTGGCGATCCTGCGAATACATGTTCGAGCCGTTGGAAACCCTCATTGCCAAGCGCTGGCCACAGCGGTTTTCGACATACACATGGTTGTTGTACACCTGCTGAGCAGCACAGCCATAAAGGGAAACGAACGGCAAGATGAGACCGGTCAACCTAGTCATCGAACTCGACCCTTGCCAGCCAAAGCAAGCTTTTGACGTCCTGTTCAGACGCCGCCATTCTCTTTTGCAGATCAGCGGAGGACTGCGTGTAACTGCTGAAGTAATGCATGACATCCACCTCGCCGGCGTTCGGCGTCGGGTGGTTGTCCTTAGGGTTTTGCATCAATGTGGATGTTTCTTTGTGAGTCCAGGAGTAACCGGGGATGATTCCCCCACCGTACTCATTGAGAATCAAATGACCAAACTCATGAGCCGACGTTTCTTTGAACTCTTCTCTGGCAATGTCTCTAGCGAACTCTGGAGTTCGACGTCGTTGAACAACGTAGCTTTCATAGGCATAACCGGCGTTGTGATAAACCTTTCTTGCAATCGCCAGACTGGTGGAACGACCGAAGTCCGCCGACAGCGAATCAATCAAAGGGAAATCCCCGGCTTTGGGCTCGACGTTGATTTCGGTTTTGACCGTGACTTTGTACAGGCCTTTGCTGGTCGTGATGCCCTCAGCGATACCGCCGCCGCGTGAGCCATTACGCGACCAGTACAACTCGATACCTTCCTTGGCCCAGCCGAGTAACGTGCTGAAAGGCGTGGGTACCAGTCCGGGTGTGGAACCACTACTGCCGCCGTCTGAAAAGCTCGGGCGTAACGTGACCTCAACGGTCTTGGCGTTGCGGTCGATGCGCGCATCGACCCACTTAACCTCTCCAGCCGAGCAATCAAGCTTCACTTCAGTCACGTGCTGTTTCCCCGCCCCGGTCGCGGTGAGGCGCACTTTCAGGTTCGGGCTTTTCAGGACTTTGGTATCAAGGATGCCGGCCGTGTCGTAGCCGTCCCATTGCCATGGATGCTTGCCTGGTGGCAGGAACGGCGCGGTGTTGGCTTCGGCGTAAACCAGCTTTTCGCCGTCCAGCACTTCCAGCTTCACACTGTCAGCTGCGTCCATGCGGTTCTCGACAACGAAATCGACCACCTCACGGTTTTTCGATGTTCCTGATTTCAGCTCGTCGAAGTCTGGAATTTCCAGCGGCGTCAGTACCGAGTTGCCACCGGACTTCAAACCCAGTCGGTAATCCAGCGCCGCGACAACCGCTATAGCGGCAAGCCCCGAAAATGGCGCTGGCGAATGCGAATTACCGATAATCACCGTCCCTGAACCCGCCGTAACCTTGTTCCCGTGAGAGCCAACGGAGCCGACTGTGGCGGCCGGTTTTCCATTGATCAACACAGTGGTCGCCAAGCTGCCGGACATCGCACCACCACACGCCGAGGCATCGCCTTGGCGGGCGGCCGCGAGGCCGTCGAAGAACACGTCGCCGGAACCGGCGGCGATCGGGTTGGTGCCATGGCCGGGAAGCGGGCAAGCGGTGGGGTCGGATACGCGTGCTGCGGGTTTGCCAGACATCGGGATCTCCTTAGGTGACCTTGACTTGACCGCTGCCATCCAGGCGCGCGGAAAAACTGACCTGACGCTTGAACCCCTCGACTTCGAGCAGGCCTTCGATACTGAAGGCCAGGCGAAGCTGATCGTGGTCACGCGGCAGGGAAATGACACGCACGTTGCTCAGGCGCGGCTCGTAGGCTTCGATGAAGCTTTCGATGGCCAGGCGGGCCTGACTCAGCGAGTCGTGCAGGCTCAGGCGCATGTCATTGAGATCGGGCAACCCGTAGTCGGCCAGCGTTTGCACGCTGCCGGCCCGGGTGCTGAGCATTTTGGCCAGATGGGCAGCCACCGACGCCATGGCAGAAACCTCGAGGCTCTTGCCATTGCGTAGTTGTGCGTCGCCGTTGAGGCGTTCGAACAGGCTGCCGTATCCGTCCATGAGTTGCTCTTACTCTTTGTCCAGCTTGCCAACCAGCGACAGGGTGAAATCGGCACCCATGTACTTGAAGTGCGGACGCACGTTCAAGCTCACGCGGTACCAGCCCGGCTCACCTTCAACGTCGCTGACGATCACTTGCGCAGCGCGCAGCGGGCGACGGCCACGTACTTCGGCGCTCGGGTTTTCCTGGTCGGCAACGTACTGACGGATCCACTTGTTCAGTTCCAGCTCGAGGTCGGTACGTTCTTTCCACGAACCGAGTTGCTCGCGCTGCAGCACTTTCAGGTAGTGAGCCAGGCGGTTGACGATCATCATGTACGGCAGTTGGGTGCCGAGCTTGTAGTTCAGCTCTGCCGCCTTGCCTTCTGCGCTGATGCCGAAGAACTTCGGCTTCTGCACCGAGCTTGCGGAGAAGAACGCCGCGTTGTCGGAGCCTTTGCGCATGGTCAGGGAAATAAAGCCTTCCTCGGCCAATTCGTATTCACGACGGTCGGAAACCAATACTTCGGTAGGAATCTTGGTTTCGATTTCGCCCATGCTTTCGAAGTGGTGCAACGGCAGGTCTTCAACCGCGCCACCGCTCTGCGGGCCGATGATGTTCGGGCACCAGCGGAATTTGGCGAAGCTGTCGGTCAGTTTGGTGCCGAACGCGTACGCGGTGTTGCCCCACAGGTAGTGCTCGTGGCTGTTGGCAACGGTTTCCTTGTAGACGAACGACTTGACCGGGTTTTCTTCCGGATCGTACGGGTTGCGCAGCAGGAAACGCGGCACGGTCAGGCCAACGTAGCGGGAGTCTTCCGAAGTACGGAAGCTCTGCCATTTGGCGAATTGCGGGCCTTCGAAGTGGTCTTTCAGATCTTTCAGATCCGGCAGGCCGGTGAAGCTTTCCAGGCCGAAGAATTTCGGGCCGGCGGCAGCAATGAACGGCGCGTGGGACATGCACGAAACGCTGGCCACGTACTGCATCAGCTTGACGTCTGGCGAGCTTGGCGACATGTAGTAGTTGGCGATGATCGCGCCCACAGGCTGACCACCGAACTGGCCGTATTCAGCGGTGTAGATGTGCTTGTACAGGCCCGACTGCATGACTTCCGGCGAATCTTCGAAATCGTCCAGCAGGTCTTCTTTGGAGACGTTGAGGATTTCGATCTTGATGTTTTCGCGGAAGTTGGTGCGGTCGACCAGCAACTGCAGGCCACGCCACGACGATTCCAGCGCCTGGAAATCCGGGTGGTGCAGAATTTCGTCCATCTGACGGCTGAGCTTGGCATCGATCTCGGCGATCATGCGGTCGACCATGGCCTTCTTGACCGGCTCACCGTTGTTCTGCGGCTTGAGCAGTTCTTCGATGAAGGCCGACACGCCGCGCTTGGCGATGTCGTAGGCTTCGTCGTCCGGGGTCAGACGGGTTTCGGCGATGATGCTGTCGAGAATGCTGTATTCGCCGCTGGCGGCGCTCTTCTCTTGTGCTGCGCTAGTGCTCATTGTGTTGGCTTCCTTGGCAAGAGTCTCAGGCGTCCGGGGCTGCGGCGTTCAGGCCCAGCTCACCGAGTACGCGACCGCGGGATTCGTCGTCGGCGAGCACGCCTTCGATCGCTTTACGGAACGCAGGCGCGTTACCCAGCGGGCCTTTGAGGGCCACCAGCGCATCGCGCAGTTCCATCAGTTTTTTCAGCTCAGGCACTTGCTCGACCAGGCTGGCCGGGTTGAAGTCCTTCATCGAATTGACGCGCAATTGCACAGCCAGCTCTTCGGCCTCGCCATCTTCCTGCAGACGGTTCGGCACGCTCAGCGTCAGCCCCAGTTCTTGCTTGGCCAACACTTCATCGAAGGTCATCTTGTCGATGCTGATCGGCTTGCGATCTTCGATTTTGCGATCGTCCTTGCGGTGGGTGTAGTCACCGATTGCCAGCAGTTTCAGCGGCAGTTCAATCTCTTCCTGAGCACCGCCGGTGGCGGGTTTGAAGGTGACGTTGATGCGTTCCTTGGGGGCTACCGAGCCTTCTTTGGCCATGGCTTTTCTCCTTGCGGTTGTGGCCCTGGGGCCTATTCGAGTACCACTTCGAGATCGAGGTGGCACAGCCTGCGATAAATCTCTTCCTTGCTTTCACGTACGGCGTGGTTCTGCGGCAACAACTCGCAGCAACTGTGCAGCAGGTGCAGCACTTGCAATGCAAGATCGGGCTCCCAGGCGTGCAGGCCTGAGTCCTGTAATGTCTGATCGAGGGTTTCGAGCTGGTTCTTCGCCAGTTCGTATTTCTTGGCCAGGAAGCACAGCCGCGCGAGGGTGAACTGCCAGAAGAAGCGTTCGCGGCCGCCGTGGGCCGATTGCAGACCCTGCTTGAGAATCTGCACCGCCGGCTTCAAGCCTTCCTTGCGCAGGATCGGCTGGACTTCTTCCAGGGCTTTTTCCCAGGCCGGCTGGGTTTCGACGCTCTCGCTTTCGACCTTGCGTGGCGCGCTGGCGCTTTGCAGATGCGGCATGACGTTGGCGGCGATCCACGCCCGGGTGGACGGATCGGCGAACGGCGCGCCGTCATGGAAGCGCAATTCGATAATGCCCGGCAGGCGCTGAATCAAAAGCGCGAAGTGGATTTCCACTTCGCGCATTGCCAATTCGGCGTTGAGGTTCTGGAGACATTCCCAGACCATCCTCTGGCCATCGAACCAGAACGGCGCCTTCGCCAGGCTCGCCTCCAGTTCCACCAGCAGGTCGGCGTATTTGCCCTGATCGAAACGGTCCTGATAGAGCTTGAGTTTTTCCAGCGGCAGGCCGCGCAACACGGTGATCTGCTCGGCGTTGCGCTCGGGCACCGCGTCGATGGTCATCCACAGCAAGGTACGATTGAGGCGCAACGCGCGCAGGTCAGTGGCTTTCTGTTTCAGCCACCAGGCGCACAACGGCCGGGCGCTTTCCTGCTGGGCACGCAGGGCCTTGTGCGCATCCCTTTCGTTGTCGATCGGCGCGCCTGGAGTGAGCAACTGGCTCGCCGCCTGCTTGACCTGCGCCACCGCCGCGCCCACCACACCGGGAGCCGGCTGGTTGTCGGCGGCGCGCTGGATCATGGTTTTCAGGCGGCGGGAAATCGGCAGCAGCAGCGGCGCATCATCGCCCAGATGTTCAGTACAGGCGGCTTCGAGACCGGCCAGGTGCTCGGAGAGCTGCCGGAACATCGGCAACTGCTCTTTGATCGCAATGTTTTCGGTAATGACCTGCTCGAGACGCGGCACCAGCCAGCCAATCGCGGCGGCACGGGTGCGGGGTTTGAGCGGGTGGACGTCGGCCCAGTTGTTTTCCGACAGATGGTGCAGCAGACCGAGGCCGGCGAGCAGGCCCGGGAAGGATTCACGCTGGTACAGCGACCAGGTCAGCCAGGCGCCGACACGCAGATCCTTGGATTGGGTACGCAGCAGATTTTCGCTGTTTTCGCGGACTTTCAGCCAGTCGATCTGCCCGCTTTCGTGCATCGACGAAGCCTTGGCCAGCTCACTTTCCAGCGCCTCGAACTCGCTCGAAAAACGAACGTCTTCGCCCGCGAAATTCTCTTTGGAAACAGAGACTTTTGCGAGTTCGAGGTAATGGGCGGAAAGTTTGCTTGAGTAGGACATCCATGGCCTTTATTAAGGATTACAGTCGTGCGGGCGAATGCAGTTTCAGCCACGCGGGACAGTATCGAAGAGCAGTTCAGCGACTCATCCAATTGAGATGTGCTCTTTCAAGTGGGCGCATCGTAATCACTATGATGGCCACTAGCAAGCATCTGATTAAACAACAAGACGAACTGTTCATTGAGGTCTGCAGGAGATCGCCCTATATGCCGCAGGGGTTTCCCTGATGCCGCTTATTAATCAGCACATTTCCCCTGCTCCCGCGAAACCGTTGACCCAGAGCCTCCCACCCAGCCGGGCGAGTTTATCTGACGCTCGTATCCTCGAGCGGCGTGCAGCATGACAAATTCAAAAAAAAATAGAAGTAGGACACTTCCGAAAATGACCGATTGCCATCAAGAAGTTTCCAACGACAACGATGATCGCAAAAAGTGCCACTATAATGATGGCATTTCATTATTCTGAAACTTTCCTCACTGTCAAACACCGTCAAGTCGATAGTTATCGAAGCGGCGTCCTACAGACACTTCGCTCATTCCCCCGACACTTTCAAACCCGGAATACTCTGACAAATGTCAGGGATACTTCTTACATCAATTAGTTTGCCGCGCCGTTAGCTTGCCTTGGCAACTTTTCATGCGCGGCGATCAGGGAGGAACGGTATCGCGCTCTGACTCATTTTGCTTAAGGACAAGCCCATGTTCGGCAAAGGCCACTGCGCGCCATTCTCACTGCACATCCCGGCCATTCGTCACGACTTTCAGGTGCTCGCGTTCACAGGTACAGAAGCGATCAGCCAGCTGTACGCTTTTCGCGTCGAGCTGGTGAGCGAACACGCGGATTTTGATTTGGAAAGCCTGCTCAGCCAGCCCGCCTTTCTGCAGTTCGGATTAAGGGATGAAGGCATTCATGGGCGGATCGAAGATGTAATGCTGGGCGAGACCGGAAAGCGCCTGACCCGATACGAGCTGACACTGGTGCCGGCGCTTCACTATCTGCAACTGAGCCAGGACCAACGGATTTTTCAGCAGCTGACAGTGCCGCACATCATCGCGCAAGTGCTCAGAGGGCATGGCATCCAGGCCGATGACTTCACATTCAATGTCGCCGCCGGCGAGCCACGTGAATACTGCACGCAGTACGGCGAAAGCGATTTCCTGTTCATCCAGCGCCTGTGCGCCGAAGAGGGTATTGCCTGGCATTACCAGCATTCGGTCGACGGGCATTTGCTGGTGTTCAGCGACAGCCCGGTGTTCGCGCCCAACTTGGGTACGACACCCTTTCAGGTTGATAGCTGCATGGTCGCCGAACACCCGGTGGTGAACCACCTGACCCTGGGCTTCAACACACGCACCAGCACTGTCACCCGCCGCGACTATGACCTGAAGCGCCCCAACCTGCTGCTGGAAAACCGTTTCACCGCCGAGTTCAGTCCCGAGCTCGAAGACTACCGCTATCCGTTGTTGATGACCTCAGAGAGGTCCGGCAAACAGCTGGCGCGTCAGACGTTGGAGCGCCACCGCAGCGATTACCAATGGATTGAAGGCAAAAGCAATCAGCCGATTCTGCGCAGCGGTCACCTGTTCGATCTGCGCCAACATCCTCGGCCGGAGTGCAACGAGTCGTGGCGGCTGCTGCAGCTCTCTCATGAAGGCAAGCAACCAGGCGTGCTCGAAGAGGCCTTCAGCAGCGACGATGCCCATGCTGCCAATGGCTTCACGCAGGGTTATCGCAACACGTTCAAGGCTATCCCTGCGGATGTGTTTTACCGCCCGCCAATGCCCGCGCCGAGACCTCTGCTGGTCTGCCAGACCGCAAAAGTCACCGTGCCACCGGGGGAGGAAATTTTTTGCGACGAGCACGCACGGGTTCGGGTTGAGTTCCCCTGGGACCGCACTGAACGCAACAGCGAGAAAAGCAGCTGCTGGCTGCGCGTAGCCTCCAGTTGGGCGGGTGATGGATTTGGCGCAGTGGCCATACCCCGGGTTGGAATGGAGGTGGTCGTGACTTTTCTGGAGGGCAACCCGGATCACCCCTTGATTACCGGCTGCGTCGCCAACAAGGTCAATGGTGTTGCTCATCCCTTGCCGGCGAGTCAGACCCGAACGGTGTTGCGCAGCCAGAGCACTCCGCGCAATGGCGGCTACAACGAACTGTCGATCGAGGATCGCGCCGGGCAGGAAAAAATCTACCTGCGGGCCCAGCGTGATCTGGAGCAACTGATCCTCAACGACAGCCGCAGCCTGATCACGCGCGACCGCCATGAGCATGTCGGCAATGACAGCACCAGCCTGATCGAGGGCCGGGATTTGCGCACTCATCAAGGGCTGCGCAGCACACTGATCAATGCCGATGACGTGCTGGCCGTCAGCGGCACCAGCAGTCAGACCGTTGGCGCCCTGGTGATTCAGGCCGGTCAACAGGCGCATGTCACTGCAAGCAACGTGGTGATTGATGCCGGCATGAGCCTGACGCTGTCAGCGGGCGGCCATCACATCGTGATCAATGCCGCCGGGATTTTCAGCAGCGTGCCCATGGTAGAGGGCGGAGCGCCGCTGCCGGGGCTCGCGCCGCTACAACCGCTACAGGCAGAGGCCGGTCTGGCTCCTCCGATTAACGCCACACCGCAGTCGATCATCAACAGTGCCCGCCTGCAGGCGGCGGACTATTGCCCGCTGTGCGAAGCCTGCGCGGCGGGTCTGTGCGAGCTGGGAGAAGTCGCATGAGCCCGGTCGCACAATGGTTGCACGCGCAATCCCGCGCCGGCTGCGATCTGTATCTGATGCTCGACACCGACGGTCAAAGCGCAGAGCACGCTGCGCTGACCCGCGACCTCGGCACCGCGCGGTTTCGCCCGCTGTACACCGGCACGCCGGCCGAGTCGCTGGCGCCAACCGGCCCGCTGCTGTTGCAGATCGATACGGCGCAGCATCCCGCCATCCAGGCCTTGCTCGCCACGCCCGAGCGCAATTGGGGCTGGCTGGCCAGTGCCCGTCATGGCGAGCTTGATCTGCTGGCCGCGCACTGGCGCGAGCGCCTGATCACCGGCGAACGCCCGAATCAGGCGGTGTACCGCGTGCATGACAACCGGGTTCTGGGACGTGCGCTGGCGCACCTGCAACCCGAGCACCGCGCGGCGTTTCTCGGACCATTCAACAGCGTCTGCTATTGGCACGCAGAGCGATGGAACGCCATCGACAACCCGGACCCCGGCCACCACCCGCTGCCGATGGATCCGCCGTGGCTGCACACGCCGACCCCGGAGCTGATCTACGCCAACGTGCTGTTCGACAACACCCGCCGTTACCTGGTCGGCGAACACACCGAAGCCATGGCCACGCTGGCCGAACAACTCGACGTCGATGAGTGGTTGTGGGGCCTGATTCAACTGACGCACTTGTGGGGCTGGCAACAACCGGAGCAAGTGCATTTCTTGCTGACCCGCAGTTTGCAGTTACCGGGATATCGGCCAGGCAAATCCTGGCTGCCCAGACCCGGTGAAGATCCGGCGATGCATTTTGAGCGGGTCTATCAGGAAGCGTTGTATTGGCAAGGAGAGGTAGGTCGATGAGGCACTTGAAACGAGGGTTGATGCTGAGTGGTTGCCTGGGATTGCTGGTGGGTTGTACGACGGTGAAGACCCCGAACACCTTTACGTTTGTTCCGGATTTTCCGCCCGGATTCAGGTACGACCTGACGGCCACCTATGTTCCGGCCAAGGGCGAAACATGCACCGTGCCAGGCGGGAGAAATACTCAGCTGGGATACAACAAAACCAATATGAAGTACGAAGGGACTTCCGAGATCCCGCTGTACAGAACCGTAAGCAAATGTCCTCTGGCGCTGAATTACATCGAGATCAAGGTCATCGGTATTTATGGTTCAGGGCGAAGCAACTTCAGCTATGACTACGCCTCGATTGCTGTGCGTCCGGAGTTGCTGGAGCGACAAATGGGTAGTTTCAGAGATGACGAGACAGCTGAGTTCTTTGGTGAGTGCATGTGGTCTTTTCGCACGGTGGGCCCGAAGCGTTATCTGATCAAACTGCTGACCTGCAAAAAAATGGATGCACAGGGCAATGTCGGGCGGAGCCGTCCTTTCACGGCGTACACGCTGACTCAGCTTTCTGGAAAAACGGTGACTCTGAAAATCCAATTATCTGAGCGGGAAAAGCCCGCTTTTGGTGACACGTGGGTAAAAGTGCCCGGCGGATGGAAGCGCTGCATGGGGAAAGCCTTTGAGGATCAGGATGCGTTCTGTTTCGGCAATTACAAAGACTTCAGCACATTCAGGATGGTAGACGAGCGCATCTGCACTATTTACCCCGATTGCACTGAAAACAAGGATCAGACCCCATGAGCATTGAGCCGACAGATTCCGGCATTGCGGCCTTTATGCAAGGCAACATCCACGCCTGCCCAAGACGCGGACAAGCCACAAGTTTTCAATTGGTGGACGAGTTCGGTGATGGCAAACCCTACGCCGGTTTGACCTACGAAGCCGTCGATTACGAAGATATTGTTTATACCGGCAAACTGGATTCCTCGGGCTCCGGAAAAGTTCTTGATCATTACTGCGGTCCCGTAACCCTGAAGCTCAGTCAGTTTTATCAGGGTAAAGAGGAAATATATGCGCGACTGAAGGAACGACCGCACTACCCTCTCCCCATCACCGAACTCCAGGTCCGCGCCGAAAAAACCCGCTTCTTCCACAAAACAGGCACACGCACCCAGGCCAACCCCGCCAAGGACCTGTCCGAAACCGATGCGTACTGCCAGGTCGAAGTCAGTGAACTGGTAAAACACATCGCCCACCTGCCGCCGCTGGCTGCTCGTCGCGACCCTCCGAAGAGGGCGGCGCACAAGCTCATGCGCCCCGCTGCGAAGTCCAGAGACTTCACGGTGGTCGATAAAACCGCCGCGGATGGCGGACTGCACACCATCTTGAGTGCGGCGGAGATGGCCACCGTCGAGTTGGGGTTTTCCCCGCCGCCGCCCAAGGGCGTCGCACTGCTGCCGAACAAACACCATGTGCTGGAAGTACGGCCGATGAGAGCGCTACGGCCAATGCTGTCGACAGGCGACGCGTTCTGCGCGCTCAACCTTTATCAGCTGTCGGTGATGGCGACGCTGAGCTACACCGATTTCGGACAGGAACCCAACACTCAACCGGTGCAGACCGACACGGTAAGCTTTCCGCTACAGCCCAGCAGCGGCAACTGGTTCGGCCACGCGCTGCCGCAGTTCGACGAGTTGTGGAAGGTCGATGACTCGCAAACGCAGAAATACTACCCACTGTACGAAGACGTACCGTATTCGAAACGCCTGGAAGTGGTGCCGTTCGACCCGAACCTTTACCCCGAAGTGAATGACCCCGCGTTAGAGAACCAACAAGAACACCCCGCCAGACTGCATTTTTTCGATGATCGCAAACAGGTCGAAAGCACGGACACTCAGGCCTTCATCTGCCACCACGACGAACTGATCCTGATCAGCGTACGCGGTACCAGTGAGATCTGGCCCGACGGCCGGCGTGACGGCGATGCCTATCAGGTTCCCTTTGCCGAAGGCGAAGGCAAAGTGCACCGCGGTTTCTACGGTGGCGCTTTGGCGGCTTACCCATTCATCGTGACTTATCTGGAAAAATTCTACAGCGGGCAAAAGCTGCTGATCACGGGTCACAGTCTGGGCGGTGCAGTTGCATTGATCCTGTCCGAGATGCTGAGACGCAACCTGGAGTTCTCCCCGCAAATCGTGCTCTACACCTACGGCGCCCCCCGCGCTGGTGACACTACCTTCATCGAAAGCGCCCAGTCGCTGGTGCATCACCGCATCGTCAATCAGAACGATCCGGTGCCGAGTGTGCCGGCGACCTGGATGAACACTTTTGCCAATCCTGTGCCGATGTACGCAACCAACGCCGTGGTGCTGGGCTTCAACCCGGTCGCCGGCCTCGGCCTGCTGATCTGGGGAATCATCAATTTCTTTGGCGACGACTATGGGCATCACGGTGCTTTGCGCCATTTCATGCCCGTTGAGTTCGACAAGGACCACCGATCCTCGCTTCTCTGGGAGCCGGGTTGCAGCACGATCGTCGATCACGGCTGCGCCAAGGCCCTGCGCGCTACCAACGGCTTGCCCGAGCGCGAATCGTTTTTGCGGCAGTTGTTCTCCGCAGGTCACCACTCAATGGTCGGTAGCTACATCCCCGGCTGCTGGGCCAGCTTGCGCCGTTGGCAGGAAGCAATGCAGCTCAAGCGTTCGCTGGTGACCAATCGCGAATTCGAGTGGATCAGCAGCGCCCTGGAGAATATTCAGCAACAGCTGCGGGCCGTTAAGCGTGAACTGGAAAACAACCACCGTTCTTACGTGCGAGAGCAGGAGCGCGTGCACAAGACGCTGATGCTCAATCAGGAAATAGACAAGATCAGCATGACCAAGGCCCGCTTGACAGCGCTGCGCAGCCAAAGGGTCAGCGAGGCCGACGTTTACGGCAGCTATGCCGACCAGCCCGAATGGGTTGAGGAAACTCTGCTGCGCTGGAACGCCCACCCTGAAAACCTGGTTCAGGAGCAACTGGCGATGATCCCGCCAGCCGCTGAAGACCACAATGCCGCTATCGCCGCGATGACCGGTGGGCATGCAGTTGGCGCGCCGTTTCAGCTGGATATTGATTCGATTGTTTAGCGCTCTGACGTAATCCTTTCTCGACTCAAAAAGACACGCAGTGCGCCTGGCGGCGCAATTTAGGACAAGGAGTTCAATTAGACATGGGCACTAGCTTTTTAAAAAAACGGATCACGGTTCCAGCCTTAATTTTGCTTTTTATCAGCACCTCTGTTCCGGCTGAAATGTGCATTGCAAAAATTTGCATGTTTAAAGGCCCATTATCATCAACGGGGGCTATGTTGCTCTTCACAACAACCGTGCCGTTTTATACGACGTCGGAAGAAATCAAAAGCCTTTCGAAGCACTATGTGCAAGCTGTAAGGGACGACGCCACTACCTATATCGCTACGGACGGAGAATTCGACGGGGCCATGCTTGAATCGGCATGGCGTGCATATCACCTTCAGAATACCGAGCAGAAATTAAGCAAGAGAGACTTTGCCCATATGGTTTTGGCTACCTACGGATAGCCATTAAATATCCGGACGGATAGCAGACGTACAAAAAATGGGCACCCGACCGCAATCGGTGTGCCCATTTCTCATTTGCGGTTCTCCCCGTCATTCAGGGGAGCACGCCGCCATCAAGGATTGACGCTGTCTTTCAACGACTTGCCTGGCTTGAACGCCACGGTGTTGCTGGCCTTGATCTTCACCGGTTCGCCGGTCTGCGGGTTTTTGCCGGTGCGGGCGCCGCGGTGGCGCTGCAGGAAGGTGCCGAAGCCGACCAGCGTCACGCTGTCCTTGCGGTGCAGGGCGCCGGTGATTTCTTCGAGGACGGCGTTGAGGACGCGGTTGGCCTGTTCTTTGGTCAGGTCTGCCTTTTCGGCGATTGCAGCGGCGAGTTCTGGTTTACGCATTAGTGAAGCCCCTTTGACGGTTTTTTGTTGTTATGTCCGTGCTGTTCTCGTTGGAACAGCGCCCAAAGCGCCGCAGGCTCTACTCTGCGGCAGACGGAAGTGAGAATGGCACGCCGCCAACGGCGGCGCCAGTCTCCCCAAGACCTTTGTCGGGGCAAAAGAGCGGTGTTTACGACAGAACGACCGGCATTTACGCCAGCAGCGGCGGCAGCTGTTTGTTCAGGGCCAGTTTTTCCATGACCGCCCCGCCGGTCAGTGCGTAACCGAGTAACTGACCGTCGGCACTGCGGCACAGCGCTTTGATGTCGGCGCCCTGCCCTTCAACGCTCCACACGCCTTCGCTGCCGCGTGGCGGCGGCGAAACTACCAGCGGGCACACCGGGGTTTTCACGGTGATCGGCATTGGCCCGTAGCTGACCGCGGTCGGATTTGCAGCGAGGGTTTGCGCCAGTGCACGGGCGCAACTCATCAGCGGCATCACATAGAGCAGATTGAGCCCGTCGACTTCAGCGCAATCGCCCAAGGCGTAAATGTTGGCGTGGGAAGTCTTCAGGTAACGATCGACCGTCACGCCGCGATTGACCTGCACGCCGGCAGCTGCCGCCAGATCGATGCGTGGACGCAGACCGATCGCCGAGACCACCACATCGCACGGGATGATCTGGCCATCGGACAAGTGCGCTTGCAGGCCATCGGCGGCTTTCTCCAGCCGGGTCAGCACCGGCCCGAGATGAAACTTCGCTCCGATACTTTCCAGCCCGGCCTGCACGGCCGCCGCAGCGGCAGGATGCAAGAGCATTGGCATGACCTGCTCGCACGGTGCGACCAGTTGCACTTCGTAGCCGCCGAGGATCAGGTCATTGGCAAACTCACAGCCGATCAGCCCGGCGCCGAGCACCAACACCCGACGCCTGCCCTCGGCGGCGGCACGAAAGCGCGCGTAATCTTCGAGATCGTTGATCGGGAACACCCGATCAGCACCGTCACCCTCGATCGGCACACGCACGGTTTCCGCGCCCCAGGCGAGGATCAGGTCGCGATAGGGCACGGCTTCTTCGCCGATCCACAAGCGCTTGTGGCCGGCGTCGATGCCGCTGATGCGCGTGTGGGTGCGCACTTCGGCCTTCAACTGCTCGGCCATGGCGCCGGGCTCAGCCATGCTCAGGCCATCGGCGTCCTTGCTCTTGCCGAAACCGGTGGAGAGCATCGGCTTGGAGTAAGAGCGGCCGTCATCGGCGGTAATCAACAGCAGCGGGGTTTCGCTGTCGAGCTTGCGAAACTCGCGGGCCAGGTTATAGCCCGCAAGCCCGGTGCCGATGATGACGACTGGTGCGCTCATGCCTTACTCCTGTGTTTTGCTTAGTTGATTTCGATCATTTCAAAGTCCATCTTGCCGACACCGCAGTCTGGGCACAGCCAGTCTGCCGGTACGTCTTCCCAGCGGGTGCCCGGCGCGATGCCGTCATCCGGCCAGCCGTCGGCTTCGTTGTAGATCAGGCCACAGACGATACATTGCCACTTCTTCATTCAGGTACTTCCTCAGGATTCAGGCTTAGTGCCGGCGCGGACGGTCGATGGGTGCTGCGCTGCCATCCGGCTCAGGGCGTTTTGTACTGAGGGTGCCGGGCAGATGCAAGCCTGTTCGGCGCAACGGCGGCCGGCGCCGCTCGATCTTGTCGCCCGCCATGGTAAGCTCGCCGCCTCATTTGCGGCCAATAATGACTCATTGTGCAACATTCAAATGCCTGTCCCGCCCCGCTCTGGCTGACCCAAGCCCGCCTGACGCCTCGCCCCGATCCTCTGACCCTCGACTGGTTGTTCGACGAAGGTTCGCTGACCCGCCGTTTGACTCGGTTGTCCAACGATGGCTTCAGCGTGACGCCGTTGTTCGAAGGCTGGGACACCCTGCGCGCTGATGAATGCGCGGCACTGGATCTGGCCGAGGGCAGCGAAGGCTGGGTGCGCGAGGTGTATTTGCGCGGCCATGGCGAAGCCTGGGTGTTTGCCCGCAGCGTCGCCTCGCGAGCAGCCCTGCAAGGCGATGGTTTGCACATGGATGAACTGGGCAGCCGCTCGCTGGGCGAATTGCTGTTTTGCGATCAGGCGTTCCAGCGCCGCGCGATTGAAGTCTGCCACTACCCTGAACAATGGCTGCCGCCTGCGGTGAAAGCCCCTGAGCTATGGGGTCGGCGTTCACGTTTCGACCGTGGCGCGCTGAGCGTGCTGGTCGCGGAAATTTTCCTGCCGAGCCTGTGGATCGCCGCCCGCGCCCATCCGGAGAACTGCTGATGTACCAGAGCCTGCTCAAGTCCCTCAACCGTCTGAACCCGCGCGCCTGGGATTTCGTTCAGTTGACGCGCATGGACAAGCCGATCGGCATTTATCTGCTGTTGTGGCCAACGCTGTGGGCGTTGTGGATTGCCGGCAAGGGTTCGCCGTCACTCGCCAACATCGTCATCTTCGTACTCGGCGTGGTGTTGACCCGCGCGGGTGGTTGCGTGATCAACGACTGGGCCGACCGCAAGGTCGACGGCCACGTCAAACGCACCGCCCAGCGCCCCCTGGCCAGCGGCAAGATCAGTTCAAAAGAAGCGTTGGTGTTCTTTGCCGTGCTGATGGGTATCAGTTTTCTGCTGGTGCTGTGCACCAACGCGCCGACCATCTGGCTGTCGCTGGGCGGTCTGGCGCTGGCGTTCACTTATCCGTTCATGAAGCGCTACACCTATTACCCGCAAGTGGTGCTGGGTGCGGCGTTTTCCTGGGGCATGCCGATGGCGTTCACCGCCGAGACCGGCGAGTTACCGGCGGCGGCGTGGCTGCTGTGGATCGCCAATCTGCTGTGGACGGTGGGTTACGACACCTACTATGCAATGACCGATCGCGATGACGACCTGAAGATCGGCGTGAAATCCACGGCGATCCTGTTTGGCGAGGCGGATCGGGTGATCATCCTCGGCCTGCAGGCGCTGTCATTGGGCTGCCTGACGCTGGCCGGGTCGAAGTTCGAGCTGGGGATCTGGTTCCATCTCGGTTTGCTGGTGGCGGCCGGGTGTTATGCGTGGGAGTTCTGGTACACCCGTGATCGTGATCGCATGCGCTGCTTCAAGGCGTTTTTGCACAACCACTGGGCGGGGTTGGCGATATTTGTCGGGATCGTTCTGGATTACGCATTGCGCTGAAGATCCATACCTGTGGGAGCGGGCTTGCTCGCGAAGGCGGTGTGTCAGTCAACCCTGAATGATTGTGATTGAACACCCCCAAGCCAGGCACACCCCGCCCCC